>NZ_AP024154.1:2052500-2674500 GCF_015533855.1 Echinicola sp. 20G
GAGATATTGGAAAAGCAAATGTAGGCATAAGTAACGATAAGGCGGGCGAGAAACCCGCCCACCGATAGACCAAGGTTTCCTGATCAACGCTAATCGGATCAGGGTCAGTCTGGACCTAAGGCGAACCCGAAGGGGGTAGTCGATGGACAACGGGTTAATATTCCCGTACCGTATATACAGGCAATGGAGGGACGGAGTGATGAAAGTTCCGCCCGGTGACGGAATACCGGGTTGAAGGGTGTAGGTATTGGAAGTGTAGTCAAATGCGCACTTTTAGCCGAACCTGATAGTACCGCAATCCTTCGGGAGCGCGGATAGCGGACCTAAGAACTTCCAAGAAAATCTTCTAGCGTTAAGCGTATATATGCCAGTACCGCAAACCGACACAGGTGGTCAAGGAGAGAATCCTGAGGTGCTCGAGTGAATCATGGCTAAGGAACTCGGCAAAATGGCCCTGTAACTTCGGGAGAAGGGGCGCCTACTCATCGCAAGATGAGAGGCCGCAGTGAAAAGGCCCAGGCGACTGTTTATCAAAAACACATGGCTTTGCGAAGTGGAAACACAAAGTATAAGGCCTGACACCTGCCCGGTGCCGGAAGGTTAAGGGGGGGCGTTATCGTAAGAGAAGCGCTGAACTGAAGCCCCGGTAAACGGCGGCCGTAACTATAACGGTCCTAAGGTAGCGAAATTCCTTGTCGGGTAAGTTCCGACCTGCACGAATGGTGTAACGATCTGGGCACTGTCTCGGCCATGAGCTCGGTGAAATTGTAGTCGCGGTGAAGATGCCGCGTACCCGCAACGGGACGGAAAGACCCCATGAACCTTTACTGCAGCTTAGCATTGGCATTGGGTAAACGATGTGTAGGATAGGCCGGAGGCTATGAAGCGGCGTCGCCAGGCGTTGTGGAGCCATTGTTGAAATACGGCCCTTTGTTTGCTTGGTGTCTAACCCGCTATGTCGGGGACATTGCTTGGTGGGTAGTTTGACTGGGGTGGTCGCCTCCAAAAGAGTAACGGAGGCTTCCAAAGGTTCCCTCAGCACGCTTGGTAACCGTGCGCGGAGTGCAATAGCATAAGGGAGCTTGACTGCGAGGCCGACAAGCCGAGCAGGGTGGAAACACGGGTATAGTGATCCGGCGGTACCGTATGGAAGGGCCGTCGCTCAAAGGATAAAAGGTACTCTGGGGATAACAGGCTGATCTCCCCCAAGAGCTCATATCGACGGGGAGGTTTGGCACCTCGATGTCGGCTCGTCACATCCTGGGGCTGGAGAAGGTCCCAAGGGTTGGGCTGTTCGCCCATTAAAGTGGCACGCGAGCTGGGTTCAGAACGTCGTGAGACAGTTCGGTCCCTATCTGTTGCGGGCGTGGGAAACTTGAGAGGATCTGACCTTAGTACGAGAGGACCGGGTTGGACGGACCGCTGGTGTACCGGTTGTGGTGCCAACTGCACTGCCGGGTAGCTACGTCCGGAAGGGATAAGCGCTGAAAGCATCTAAGTGCGAAACCCACCTCGAGATGAGGTTTCCGTATAGGGTTGTCATAGACGATGACGTTGATAGGCTGCAGGTGTAAAGCCGGAGACGGCATAGCTGAGCAGTACTAATTGCCCGAAAGCTTACCTGTGGAAATGTTGTATTATCTTTAAGTTGTCATTGTAACCAGGATATTGAATCGGATACCAATATACTACCTGTAGTATGTATGGTACAAAAGAAATCAGGCGACCTAGCCAAAAGATTTTGGGCGGTACGGCGCAGGGGATCCACCTCTTCCCATCCCGAACAGAGAAGTTAAGCCCTGTCGCGCCGATGGTACTGGGGTTACACCCGGGAGAGTAGGTCGCCGCCCTCACCTATACGCCCCCTGTCCTACACGGACAGGGGGCTTTTTTTGTGGCTTATTTTTATTTTACCTTTTTAAGTATATTCTTGACCGTTCTTGCATTTTCTTTTTTATCTGTTGGCTATTTCCTTTAAATTAAATGCATGAATCGAAAAATCGCATTTATAACTGGTGCTACCTCAGGGATTGGAAAAGCCTGTGCCTTATCATTAGCCAAATCTGGTTTTGATATCATTGCTACAGGTAGAAGAGAGGAGAGGTTGATACAATTGAAACAGGAGATTGATCCTTCAGCGAGATATACTTATTTGGTTTTTGACGTCAGAAATAAAAATGATGTAGATACTGCTATTGATAAGTTATCATCTGACTGGAATGAAATAGATGTTTTAGTCAATAATGCAGGCAACGCCCACGGCTTAGATCCTATTCAGTCAGGAAATACCGATGATTGGGATGCCATGATGGACATAAATGTGAAGGGCCTACTCTATGTATCCAAAAAGATCATGCCGATCATGATCGAGCGAAAGAAGGGACATATTGTAAATATAGGCTCTATTGCAGCCAAGGAGGTGTACCCAAATGGGAACGTTTATTGTGCCTCCAAGCACGCTGTAGATGCGCTAACGAAAGGTATGAGGTTGGATTTAACTAAGTACGGTATTAAAGTAACAGGCATACATCCTGGTTTAGTTGAAACGGAGTTTTCTCTTGTTCGTTTTAAAGGGGATGAAGATAAGGCTAAGTCCGTTTATGAGGGATTTGAACCCTTAAAACCGGAGGATATTGCTGATATTGTTAATTTTTCAATTACTAGGCCTTCTCATGTAGCCATGACTGACATTACGGTTTTAGCAGGCTCGCAAGCCAACAGTAATACCGTTTATAAAAACATAGAGTAATGAGATTTTTTTATTGGTTCATTGTTGGCCTTGCATGTTTTGGATGCAATCAAAATCGTTCAAAGGAATGTATTATAAGTTCAAAGGCAGATTTGGAGGTTAACAATGATGTTTCCTTAATGGAAGAGTCGGTAGATAATCTTGAAACAGACACCATAAGCGAATTGGAAAAAGGACTTATCCAAGCAGGACTCACCAATGTAAAGGTTGCCATGCCTGAGGTTTTCATTGAGTTAAAGTACAGTACTAACGATAATTTTTTTGGAAAAGATGTTTATGGTGATTTAATGAATTGCTATTTGCAACCTGAAGTAGTTGTGAAACTTAAAGAGGCTTTAAAGAAGCTCAATGAACAGCATCCTGAGCTTACTTTTTTAATTTATGATGGAGTACGTCCCAATTCCGTGCAGCAAATTCTTTGGGACAGTCTCGATAAACCTGATAGTATAAAGCCGCTGTATGTTGCTGATCCTAAAAAGGGAAGTTTGCACAATTATGGAGTGGCTGTAGATCTAACATTGGCAGAAAGAAATACAGGAATACCATTAGACTTGGGTACTCATTACGATTATTTTGGATATCCAGCATATCCTGACAGGGAAAAGCAAATGCTCAAAGAGGGAAAAATAACCAGAGAACATGTCGCCAACAGAGAAATTTTAAGGAAAGCTATGACTTCCGCAGGCTTTACTGGGATAGGTTCTGAATGGTGGCATTTTAATGCTTTTAGCCTACAAAAGGCAAAAGAACGCTATGAAATAGTAAAGTAAAGAAATCAATTATTTATTCAATAAACTTTAATATTAACCATGAACCTATTTAACCGAATGTCTTTTTTTAAATGTTTGGCATTGATCTGCTTTATCATGACTGCTTCTTTTGGCCTTCATGCTCAAGGTCAGTTTCGAGCACTAGTTTTTAGTAAAACCCAAGGATTTAGACATCAGTCCATTCCAAATGCAGTTAAAGCGATCAAAGACCTGGCAAGTGACCGGGTTTTTAGTGTTTATACAACAGAAGATGCTGCAGTTTTCACAGATGAAAGCCTCAAAAAGTATGACCTAATTATACTGGCCAGTACAACCGGGAATATTCTCAATGATGAACAAAAAGAAGCTTTTAAGAAGTTTGTACAGAGTGGAAAAGGTGTTGTGGGCATTCACAGTGCCACGGATACAGAGTATGAATGGGAATGGTATACAAAAATGATAGGGGGACAATTTAAACACCATCCTGCTCAACAAACCGTGAAAATAGATGTGGTAGATCAAGACCATCCTTCTACTTATCATTTAGCCAATAAGTGGCTTTGGACTGATGAATTGTATGAGTACCAAAACTTTAATGAGGATGTCCATATCCTATTGCAATTAGATGAAAGTACTTATGATGTGGGTTCAAGAAATGGCCAAAAAATGGGCATGGGAACTGTACACCCGATTGCATGGTATCATGAATATGATGGAGGAAGGGTTTTCTATACAGGCTTAGGTCATGTGGATTCAGCTTATGAAGATCCTGATTTTTTGAATCACCTCTATGGAGGAATTTGGTGGGCAGCCAAAGGCTACCCATTGGAATAGCTCTCATTGACCTTTTCAAAGATCTCCTTCAAGGTTTCAGGGTAAATATCATGCCCTCCCTGATAGGAGATTTTTTCTTTTTGAATTGGAATTTTCTGTAGGATTTCCTCTTGTTCTTTCATTTTCTCCTCTGTGAGAAATGGATCTTGATCTCCCAAAACCATAAAAGTTCTGGTGTTTTTAAGGCTTTGATCAAGATGGTTTAGATCGATATCATGCGCAAAACCTCCTCCCCATAGCACAAGTGTATTAACTTGAACTTCCAATTGGGCAGCCCATCTAGTGGCTGTTGCGCTGCCTTGAGAGAAGCCTAATATGTTAATAGAAGGCAGTGTAGAAAAGTAGCTTAGGGACTGGTTTAGTATTGCATTGAGGAAATGATGGTTGTTAGCTATTGCTAGCTCTCGCTGGTGTTTAGTCATCCAGTTTGCACCTACCCTTCCGGAAAATTTTTTTAAATAGGAATAGTTTGTAGCTTCAGGAGCAATAAACAATCTATCCGAATTAAAATGGGACGAAAACTTATTAAGGAAAAAATTGGCTAATTGACCATAGCCATGAAGCACAATCCATAGTTCTTTTTCTAAACCTGTTATCGGCTGAGAAGTTACGTAGGAACCAGTCGTTTGATACTTGACTTGATGGTACATTTTTAGCTATTTAGATCATTAAACTTAAAAGGAAGTAGCTGGCTAATGTTATCCGCTTTTAATATTTGATCATTGGGCGTGTACATTAATATTTGAATATCTGTCTTAAACTTTAGCTCATACTCATTGATAGTTTGTCTGCAAAGGCCGCACGGGGAAACGGTAGCAAATTTGTCACTTCCCTTTTTTTGGGCAATGATGGCAATCTTTAATGGTTTTAGCTTAGGGAAGTTTGCATGGGCATAACCTAGCAATAGCCGTTCTGCACATATTCCGACCGGGAAGGAAGCATTCTCTTGGTTATTGGCCGTAAGGATCTCCTCATTCTCGAGAAGGATAGCGGCACCGACTTTGAAATTAGAGTAGGGGGCATAAGCACTATTCATGGCATTTTTTGCCTTATTGACCAGCTCAATTTCCTTTTCATCAAGTTCATGAATGTCTAGAAGGGTTAAGCTTATATGTTGAGTGATTTTTTTACCCATAGGATATTTTAGGCGGATTGATCAACGAATATTTCATAATATAGTGGATTGAAAACTGATTTCTAAATTTTAATTTTTTCATCAAAAAATTAATCACCATCTTCCATAAACCCATAAATGCTATTTAGAATGAAGACCATTTTAATAATAGGGGCGGGCAAATCCTCAAAAGTGTTGTTGGATTACTTGCTGGAAGAAGCCTATTCAAAAGGACGTTTTATAATTTTAGCAGACAATGACCTGGCAGAAGCATTCAATAAATTGGAGGGACACCCATACGGAGAGGCCGTGAGACTTGATGTCCAGGATGTCGCATTCAGAAGAACCTTGATTTCAAAGTCTGATGTAGTTATTTCCATGCTCCCGGCTTTTTTACATCCTTTAGTTGCAAAGGACTGTTTGGATTTAGGAAAGCACTTTTTTTCTGCTTCCTATGAGTCTTCTCAGATGAAAGAAATGAGTTCAGCCATAAAAGAGAAAGGTTTGTTATTTCTTAATGAATGTGGATTAGATCCCGGGATTGATCATATGTCAGCCATGCAGATAATTGATCGAGAAAAAGAGGCTGGGGGGAAGATTGAATTGTTTAAATCATACTGTGGTGGGCTACTGTCACCAGAGAGTGAAAGAGATAACCCTTGGCGTTATAAGTTTACTTGGAACCCTAGGAATGTGGTTTTGGCAGGACAGGGAGTTTCCGGGTTTATTCGAAATGGACGCTATAAGTTTATTCCTTACCATATGCTTTTCAGAAGAACAGACTTGATCCAGTTTGATGATGTGGGAGATTTTGATGGCTATGCCAATCGTGATTCCTTAAGTTATCGGGCTGTATATGGGCTTGAAGATATTCCAACTATTATTCGCGGAACATTAAGAAGGGCAGGTTTTTGCAAGAGCTGGGATGTGCTGGTTCAGCTAGGTTTAACGGATGATTCTTTCTCTATGAATTTGCCAAGAGATTTTACCAAGAGGATGTTTGTAAATGCTTTTTTACCTTATGATATGATGTTTGGTGTGGAAGAAAAATTGAAGCGGATTTTACCATGGGTCGATGATGAAATCATGGGTAAGCTGGAATGGTTGGGGCTTTTTGATGAAGAACCTTTGCCCCTTTTTGAAGGTAGTCCAGCGACCATTCTTCAACAGATTCTAGAGGATAAATGGCGTATGCAAAAAGATGATAAGGATATGGTGGTGATGCAACACCAATTTCTGGTTAAAGACTACCTTGGTAATGAGAAAAGTATCCATTCTAGCTTAGTAGTAAAGGGGAAAAATAATGTTTACACTGCAATGGCAAAAACGGTGGGACTTCCTTTGGCTGCTGCTGTGGATTTGTTTTTGGATGGAAAAATCAACGTTAGAGGACTTTGCTTACCTACTTTGAAAGAAATTTATTTACCCGTTCTTGATGTGTTGGAAAGTAAAGGGATTTGTTTTGTGGAGAAAGAAAAACTACTCTAAACTAGAAGATCAAAAGGAAATCTTTTAGAAGTTCTTGATACACCTTGCTGTATGAAGAATCATCGTTTTTAATAGTGATCAGAGAAGGTGTAGGTTTGAGACTTTCAGTAAAGGTAAAGGATTTTATATGCCTCAAGACTTTTGTAGAAGGCCTGTCCCTTAATTCAAAAAAGTCTTTGGGGTGCAATCCGAAGAAAGCAGCTATCTTTTCTAAATCATCCATTTGTCTTGGTGGTAAAATTACCCAGAAGGCTCCCGAATTTTTATCGAGTAATTTCACAACACCTTTAATCAAGTCTCCAAATGATAATTCATCATTGTGCAAGGCTTTGTTCCGTTGAACATTTTTGGATTTATTATGATGGGGGAAATAAGGAGGGTTGCTGACAATGAGGGGGAAACTTTCTGTGTGTTTTTTTGAGAATTCTTGAAAGGAAAGGTGATGAATTTCAATTTGATCTTTGAAGGGGCTGTTGTTTTTATTCTCATTAGCCTGCTCAAAAGCGGGTTGATCAATCTCTAACCCTAATATTTTTGCTTCTTGAAACCTTTGGGCAAGCATCAGGGAAATGACCCCGGTTCCAGTGCCTATGTCAAGTATTCGGGTAGGAAATGCTTCATTTACTAAAGCTCCCAATATTACAGCATCTGTGCTGACTTTCATGGCACAGTTTTCCTGATGCACTGTGAATTGTTTGAATTGAAAGTAGGAATTGGGCATATATAGGCCTTTAAGCTAATCCTTTTTCATAGATTTCATCTACCAATAATTTCCCTGATTCAGCAGCTTCGACAGCTAATTGATCGCAGCGTTCATTCTCGGGATGCCCTGCATGTCCCTTTACCCACTGGAACTGTGGTTTGTATTTGTTATGCAGCGGAATGTAACGTTTCCATAGGTCCACGTTCTTTTTGTCCTTAAATGCTTTTTTCTGCCAGCTCCAAATCCATCCTTTCGTGACGGCATCCACTACATATTTACTGTCCGAATATATTTTTACAGGAATACCGTCTACTTTGATGGCTTCAAGGCCTTTGATGACAGCCAATAGCTCCATGCGGTTATTGGTGGTAAGTCTAAATCCTTCAGACAGTTCTTTTTCGTGTTGCTTGTATTTCAGGATAGTTCCATAACCTCCGTTGCCAGGGTTACCTTTGGCCGCGCCATCTGTATAAATCAAAATCATGCTCAAAAGTAAAAAAAAATGTCAGCCATTTCTAGCCGACATTTGAAATGATAGGATTTTAAATACTATTATCAGAGCACATCAAACAAATTGGTTTTAAATATTTTGATGGCTATGGAAAGCAAGATGATGCCAAATATTCTTCTCAAAACATCAAGGCCAGTTTTTCCTAATTTTTTCTCCAACCATGTGGTGCTTTTCAAAACGATATAAACCACTGCCAGGTTGATCAGAATCCCCACCGCAATATTGGCTTGGGAGAATTCTGCTTTTAGGGTTAAAATGGTAGTCATCGTCCCAGCTCCGGCAATCAAAGGGAAGGCAATGGGAACGATGGATGTGCTGGAAGCATCAGCTTCAGGGTCAGGCTTGAATATTTCAATACCCAAGATCATTTCAGCACCTAGGGCAAAAATGATCAGCGCACCAGCAATGGCGAAATCATCCACTCCTATCCCAAAAAGGTTGAGGATGTTTTTTCCCAAAAGGAGAAACAAAACCATTAGGATTCCAGCCACTATGGTCGCTTTCTCAGACTGAATATGCCCTGCTTTTCGTCGTAAGTTGATGATTATAGGGATTGATCCCAAGATATCTATTACCGAAAATAGGATCAATGTAACTGATAAGATTTCTTTGAAGTCAAACATTATTCAAAATTTTTCGCGAAATTAAAATTAAAATTTCGAATAAAATCAATTTTTAAATTAATATTCTTTTAAGAATTTTATAAGCTTTTCAAATTCATCATTAGTGATGGCCGGGAAATTGGCAATTCTAAAGCTGGTGGGCTTTAAAGGACCATATCCACTGCCCATTTGCATGCCTTCTTTTTCTGCCGCCTTTTTAACGGCACTGATAAAGTCTTCTTTGCCAGCAATGCCCATTACCGTTTTACTTCTTGTATTTGGGTTTTGTACTAACATCGTTAGTTTTTCTGATTGGGCAATAGTGTTTTCCAGTACCTTCATCCTTTCCCTGATTATGCCATCTGTTTCCTGAATTTCAGGTCTGTCTTTCAAGCTCCTGTTGAGCAGGTAAATTCCCAACACGTTTGGTGTATAATGCGTTTGGTAATTGGCGGCATTTTCAATGATAAAACTTAAACTATTGTACTTTCCGGATTCACCTTTGCTATGGCATTTTTCTATGGCCTTTGGAGATACAATCAAGATGCCCAAACCTGCGGGCAAGCCGAAGCATTTTTGGACTGAAGCATACCAAATGTCAGCAGCTGTAAAATCCAACTCGATACCAGCCATTGAGGAGGTAGTATCGACTGCAACCATTTTATTTGGATATTTTTCACCTATTTCCCTTATCAGCTCATTGCGTACCTCTGTCGCATTTGAAGTTTCGTTTTGGGTGATGGCTATAAGATCAAATTTTTCATCTATTTCTAAAGAAGCGACATCTACTTCAGTTTCAGTATCCAGTTTGAGCGAGGCTGTCTCAGGATTTAAATGTTGGGCAAAGTTTAACCATTTTTTGCCGAAGGAACCTGAATAAATATGAAAACTGGCATTTTCAACAATTGATTGGGCAATGATTTCCCAGTTTTCAGTAGCACTTGAGGTGAACAATAATTTATAATCCTCAGGGACATGAAGTTTCTCTTTGATCAAAGTCTCTGTTTCCTGGTATAAGTTCATAAAAACAGCACTTCTATGATTGGCACTTAAAATGCCTTGCTCAAATGCATCTTGAAGATAGGTAGATAATTGATCATAGACCTTGGATGGTCCTGGTGCAAATGTTATCATTGTTTTTAAATTAAAATTTTAGAGAAAATACCGAAGGCCTAGTTCATACCCTTTAAGCCCTAGTCCAGAGATCATGCCAATGCATTCTTTGGAAATGATACTTTTGTGCCTGAACTCTTCCCTTTTATAAATGTTGGAAATATGGATTTCCATAACGGGTGTGGTGACGCCGGCAATGGCATCAGAAAGGGCAATCGAAGTATGAGTATATGCGCCAGCATTCATCAGGATAGCATCATAGCTAAAACCGACTTCATGGATTTTATCTACCAATTCTCCTTCAATATTGCTTTGATAGTAGGATAAATCTATTGAAGAAAATGTTTTTTTTAGCGTTTCAAAGTAATCCTCAAAGGTGTCACTGCCATAAATTTCAGGCTCTCTTTTCCCCAAAAGGTTTAGGTTAGGGCCGTTAATGATAAGTATTTTCAAAATTATAGATGGTTTGTGGCGTTTTGTTCAAAATTTTGACCAAAGTTAAGCATTGGATAGGTGATTTAAATAAAAAAGCTACCCTTTAATTTTATCTTTGGATAAAACATTGAGTTCATGCGGGACATTTGGGAAATCTATATCAAGCAATTTGAACATTATTTGAAAATAGAACGCTCTTTAAGCAAAAATTCTATTTTGGCTTATCGGCAAGATATGGATAAGCTTTCTGCTTTTCTTAGAGACCACTTTCCAGAACTTAGCCCTCTTCAGGTGGAGTTAGCACATTTGAGGTCTTTTGTGGATGAATTGGCCTCTTTGGGCGTGTCCGAATATACCCAAGCCAGGGTGATTTCAGGAATAAAGGCTTTCTTTAAGTTTTTGACCTATGAAGATAAGATAGAAGAAGATCCTGCCATTTTGTTAGAAGCTCCAAAGTTGGGAAGAAAACTTCCGGATACCTTAAGTTATCCTGAGATAGTACGGTTACTTGAAGGGATAAAATTAGGAGACAATGAAGGGCATAGGAACCGGGCGATGCTGGAGATTTTGTATAGCAGTGGATTGAGGGTTTCTGAATTGGTAGACCTGAAACTTGGGCAGGTTTATGCAGATATAGGCTTTCTTCGCGTGGTTGGTAAGGGGAATAAAGAGCGACTGGTCCCTATTGGAAAGGATGCTTTGAAGTACTTAAAGATTTATCTGGAAGAAAAGAGGCGCCACCAGAAAATAGAATCTGGCCATGAGGAATTTGTTTTTTTGAACAGAAGAGGGAAAAAGCTTACCCGGGTAATGGTCTTTTTGTTTATAAAAAAACTTGTAGAAGAAGTGGGGATTAAAAAGAAGGTTAGCCCGCATACATTTCGACATAGTTTTGCTACCCACCTAATCGAGGGAGGGGCAGATTTAAGAGCCGTCCAAGAGATGTTGGGCCATGAGAGTATTACCACTACTGAAATCTATACTCACCTGGATCGGGAGTACTTGAGGCAGGTTTTGACAGAATTTCACCCTAGAAAGTAGGTTTGGTGAATTGATTTGAATAAAAAAAGCCCGCTTAACAGAAAGTTAAGCGGGCTTGGTGACCTTATAATTAAGGTTATTTACTCATCTAGTTTTGTGTAAGGGATTTTCATTTTTAACTCCCAAGTTCCACTATCATTGATCTTAATTCCCCATCTGATATAGGCATGGTTCCTGATTTTGCCTGTTTCAGGGTCTCTAAAGGGAGCCCAAAACTCTTCCCATTCTGCATCTGTTTTGGGACCTTTATCTGCTTCATAGGCTTCTTTGTCCACTACAAAGGCACTTCCCTTAGATAAATAATACATTAAATAAGAGCTGTTTCCACTATAGTTTCTCGCATATTGAGGAAATGGAGGAGCCGGCAAGAAGAAAGAAGTTGATTTTTCACCTTCAATGGTCTCTACAGAGTTGTCATGGTAGTTTTGTAGATAAGATGAGCCGCTTGGGTAAAATGTGATCTCATCTGTATCTACTGTATTCCCATAGCTATCTTGAATGATCATATCCACTTGAACAGAATTGGCTGGCTCATTGCTGATTTTTTGAATGGAGAAGTAGGGATTAGTTCCATCTAAAACACTTGGGATATTTTCATCATCCGGGCCAGTGATCACTCCAGTGTGGGCTATGGTATTTCCATTGTCCTTATCCAAAAGTAATCTTGACCTCATCTCAGTAGGAAACTCAACTGCATTGAAAGGCTCTAGCTTTATAACTGTAAAATCCTGAAGAAGTTTTTCTCCTTTGATATTGGAGACTTGAACATCAGCTTTGAACAGACTATTTTGTACAAATTTTGTAGCTTGAGTGAAAGCAAATTCCCCACTGATTTCATTCATCATAATGGATGGTTCTTCAGACAATTCCAGTTTGGCTTCTGCTAAGGCCATAGTAGTGTCTGTGTCACCATTAAAAGCTTCTTTCCAAATCCTGATTTCATGTGTCTCAAGAAGCTCATTGTTCGGGTTGCCGTCCATGTCCGTAAACCCAATAATTTCCCAGTTCAAAGGAGCGGTTGAATTTTCGATAGCTGGACGTGCCGAAACTGTAAAGGTGCCCCTTGGTACGGATATAGTGTCTTGGGTTGAGTGAACATTTTCACTTAAGTAGCCTATTTCAGGTGGAGTACAAGATATTACACCCAAAAATGATACTATTAATAATTGATATATGGATTTTTTCATTTTCGAATTGTTTTAGTGGGCTGATAATTATTAATTATCATAGTTAAACAGGATATGATCTCCTTGTAAAACATGGATCATACCATTTGTAGATACCAAGTTTGATGTCCTTACAATAATGACATCATCATCAAGGATGTTATCCCAATCATCCCAGACGTCACCATTTTTATACGTGAAGAATACATATTCCGGGAAACTACTTAACTGGTCTGTGTATTCTTCCCTTGGCTCTAAGGAAATCCTTCTTTGCTCACCGTTTAAAGCAGTCAAAATATCACCATCTGCACTCATGTCATCTCTTGTGATTCTTCCTGGGAAAATATATCCTCCCATGTATTTTTGAAGAGTGTCGAGAGGAATGTCATTTACCGTAAATTCAGCTTCAGCATCTTCTTGTCTCATTTCGGCAAGTACTTCATCCACATATTTTTGGATGGAGAGGTTATTTGGCGCAAATAATGTATTTTCTCCATTAACCTCTTCTATAAGTCCAGCTCTTTCTATCAAAAGCGCTAATGTATCCAGATGAGGGTGAGACTGTAAGAAAGTAAAGGTGTCGGATCCCACTTCACCACTACTTATGCCTCCATCTACCAAATAGTCATCAGTTATACAGGATATTAATCCAAATGATATAGCTAGGATATAAATATATTTTTTCATCATTTTAATGTTTTAGGTGATTACAAGCGACCTTGCCAATATTCAGTTTGAACGATTGAAGGATTTCTAATAATTACGCCGTTAGATACAGGCCAGAAATAACCATTTTTGGCTTTTCTGTTACTATTCATCCAAGAAACACCTTCAAAATAATCCATTCTGATGCGGTCGTATGCAGAATGCGCCTCGGCTACCAACTCAATTGCCCTTTCATCGAAAATAGCTTTGATCAAGTTGCTTCTATCTTGAACCCCTGTATAAGCTGGTACACCAGCCTGACTCCTTACCAAATCAAGGTCTTGCACAGCTGCTGAATATTGTCCTAGTTTTGTATAGGCTTCAGCTCTAAGTAAGTAGATATCTGCTAATCTAAATATTAAGATATTAGACTCTGAGAATCTGGCGTAAGGGTCTTCAGATGCTGGGTCATCAGAACTAAAGGAATATTTTAAAGGGAAGGTGCTGGCTCCCATATCCTCAAAATCATTGAAAAACAACTCTTTTCTCACATCGGTATCTCTCTCTGGTTCAGCCATAAATTCATAACCATAGAAGTCTGGGTTTCCAGTAGGAGCTGTACCGTTGTTTCCGTTCAAAATTGGCTGGTTTAAGGTTAATCCGGTATGGTTACCATTACCATTATTCATTCTGAAAGACTCGTTAACATCAGCGCTGATATTAATTTCAAACAATCCTGTTTTGGATTGTCCTCTCATCATTTTTTCAAAACCTTCTTGACCTTCAGATACATAGTCAATAAGGCTGGTGTTACTGTTGTTGATTACTGAGGTGGCAACATCAAGACTTTGTTGTACTAATTCATTGTCATTATTATTTCTGCTGGCATACCAAAGTAAAGTATGTGCCTTCAATGCTTCAGCACTTGCTTTATTAGCAGTAATTGCCCAATTTCTAGATCCAGGGCTAGCATATTCCAATAATCCAATAGACTTTTCAACGGCTTCTAGAATATAATCTAAAACTTCATTTTCAGGAGATCTCGAAACTTCCACAATGTAGCCATCAGGAGTAATCAATTGATCTGAAGTTTCTAAGGACTCATGTACGATTGGAATCTCGCCCCAAATTCTGGTCATGTAGAAATAGGATAAGGCCCTGACAAATGCTGCCTCTCCGATAATCCTATTTTTTTCTTGAGGAGTAGTGAATAACTCTTCAGACATTCCTTCAACATATTGTTCAATGGTGAATGCCCAGTTAGCAGCTCTATAAAAAAGCTTCCATTCCTGAGTATTTTCCCGATATGGTAAGACATAGTTTCCACTTCCTTCAATGTAGTCTGTGATCCAGAATTTACTATCCATTAGTGTTTTTGCAGGAAATTCTCCCCAATGAAGAAAATTTGCTTGATAGGTCATGGCATTCTTAAATAAGGCATAAGAGCCTGCCAAAGCCTGTTCCGCTTCACTCTGTGAACTCCAGTAGACATCAGGATGAGTAATGCTTACAGGTTCCTGATCCAATATACTGGTACAGCTAAAGGTTAGCGTTAAAATAAATGTTAGTATGGCTATGTTTATTTTTCCTAAATTTTTCATGGTGTTGTTTTTAGAATCTAGCATTTATACCCAAGGAAAATGTTTTGGCTTGTGGATAGCCATTGCCCAATACGTGTCCGCGAGCATCAACCATGGAGGCATCCACAATAGATTTCGATCTTTGCCATTGATATGGGTTTAAAACGGATAGATAAACTCTCAATCTGCTAAGTCCCCATTTGTCGATTATGGAATTTTTATTAAATACATATCCGACAGAGGCGTTAGTTACTTTCCAGTAGTCACCGTTTTCTATCCACATGGTTTGGTTACCTCTGAAAGCATAGAAGGGGCTTTCTCCTCCACCCGCAGGGAAGAGAGCAGGGAATCGTACGCCGGCAGCACCATCACCTGGTTGTTCCCAGAAACTATATTCACTAAGATCTGCTAAACCAGAAGTTGCCCAACCAGTACCGCCTCTGTCATATCTATCCATATAACTATTCAATACTGTGTTCTTGATGTCTGCGCCAAAGGAGAATTGACTATATGCTTGGAAGTACCAACCTTTGTAGCGAAGGTTGATGTTGAAGTTACCTTGGATATCCGGAACCGGGGAATAATCCAATGACATGATCTGGTCACCGGCCTCATCCAATAGGTAATCTCCATTGATGTCTTCCCAGATAGGGAGTCCTGGCCTGATGGCTGCCCATGCAGATTTTCCAGTAAGTGGTTCTCCAGTGTAAGGGTTGACAGGAAGTTGTTCTAGGTTGTCAATGATATAATCATTGATGAAAACTTGATAAAGATTAAGCGGTCTTCCTACGATGTAACCATAGCTACCGATAAGGTAGTCTCTATCTCCATTTGGTAATGCACTCACATAGTTTTCGTTTCTTGCCACACCTGCAGTAAGTTCCAGCTTCCAGTCACTTACTCTTGGGAAGAAATCATAACGGACTTGAGCCTCATAACCATAGTTTAATACACCTGCTACGTTGGCCTTGGCATTGTTATACCCTGAATAGGAAGGGAAGGCAATGTCAAAGAACAATTGGTCGGTACTTTTATTATAGGCATCAAAGGTGATGTTCAAACGTTGGTTTACCATGGCCAAGTCAAAACCTAAATTCCACTGACGGGATTCTTCCCATGACAATTGATCATTGCCGATAGCGTCATAGTTAGGGACTACTCCGGTGATACCACCATAAGAAGATACGCTCATTTGGTTAGAAGCATATCCTGTGGATAAACCTCCATAACCTAAGTCATAAGCACCGAATCTTAAATAGTTTTGGCTAAACTGCTTACCATTGATACCCCAGCTACCGCGAAGTTTACCAAAGTCTAACCAATCACCTACGATTTTTTGAACAAATGGCTCATCGGAGAATACCCAGCCTAGTGATACCGATCCGAAGTTGGCCCAACGGGAGTCTTTACCAAATCTGGAAGAAGCATCTCTACTGTAGTTGACACTGATTAAGTA
Organism: Echinicola sp. 20G; assembly: GCF_015533855.1. Classification (GTDB taxonomy): domain Bacteria; phylum Bacteroidota; class Bacteroidia; order Cytophagales; family Cyclobacteriaceae; genus Echinicola. The sequence continues at coordinate 2,068,687 of NZ_AP024154.1, forward strand.
CTTCTGCTTATACTTATAATTGAACCTGGCATAATAGGAAAGTAGCGCATTTTCACTGATGTCTGTGAAGCCGCCGATATTATCCTTTGTATATCTTTCGTTGATGACTTGGATGGCATCACTACCAAAACCAACAGCGTTGATTCCCATGTCTTCGTACTTGTTGTAATCTACACGATTACCAGCAATGGCGATGATTTCATGGTTACCAAATGTTTTGAAATAGTCAAAATATAAATCGGAAGCATTGTTCTTTCTCGTGTAAAGGGAGTATGCTGCGTAGCCGTCTCCATTAGGTCTAATATTAGATGGCTCATAGAAGTTTTTCTTGTTGGCATCGTATTGGAAAGTCAACTGAGAATTAAGTTTTAATCCGTCAATGATCTTCAACTGAGCGAAGTTTGAAAAGGTCACTTTAAACTGCTCGTCCGTATTTAACTTGTTTTCAAGTTCTCCTTGCAGCGATTGGATTTTTGCTTCAGGTAGATAGAAAAGCGATGAGTTCAAATTGTTAGGACTGGTAGGTAAACTGTTGTCCAAGTTAAATGACCCTCCTCCAGGATTTCCTTGACCAGTTTTGTTCTCAGTCATGGAAGAGTTGATAATGAACTGGTTGGTGAATTTCTTTCCAGCCTTCATGTTCAAGTTGGCATTCAACGTATACCTTGTAAACCCAGTAGCCTTTACAACACCTTTGTCATCGTTATATCCGAGGGAAACACGATAGTTTGAAGTTTCGCTACCGCCTCTCATGCTCAAATTGTACCTTTGAGACACACCAGTTTGATAAAATAATCCCTGATAATCTACATTATTGTTAAAAGAGGGATTAAGACTGTCCGTTAACATGATTGGTACATTGTTAGACAGTAAAAAATCATGGTCCCACCATTTTTCCAACATGCCCATTTTTTCCCTTCTTTCTGCTGCACCTGCCAGCATTGGGACTAGTTCAGGAATAGGTTGGAAGCCTATGCTGGTAGTGAAATCAAACTGAGGTTTTTCTAAAGCTGCTCCTCTTTTTGTTTTGATGATAATAACACCGTTAGCACCTCTTGATCCGTAAATGGCTGCTGCTGACGCATCTTTGAGGATATCGATACTTTCAATGTCATTCGGGTTTAAGGAGGCGAGGTAATCTGTGTTTGAAACACCATAACCTGCAAGATCCTCCAATGAAGTCTGTACCCCATCAACTACATACAGTGGAGTACTAAAAGCGGTAAATCGCTCTCCTCCATCTAGTCCACCTGATACGGTAGAGTTACCCCTGATGATCAGTCCTCCTCTTGCTCCTGGAGCACCACTGACATTTACAGTCTGGATACCTGTACTTTGAGTACCTATCAAGGAGGCTACATTGGTTACGGGAATGGCCTCTAGGTCTTCGCCTTTAATGCTACTGGTTGCACCGGTTACATCTCTTTTGATGACAGATTGATAACCGACTACCACAAATTCATCCAATTCAGATTCCTTTGCTTTTAGAGCAATCTTGAGTGGCTGGCCATCTGTGATGGTTTTTTCTATAGGTTCATAGCCTATAAAGGAAAATACGAGAACTTGCCCAGCTTCAACACTTATTTTGAAATTCCCATCTACATCAGTGACCATTCCTTTTGTTGTCCCTTTTAATAGGATGTTTGCCCCTGGGATGGGCTCTTCAGATGTAGCATCTGAAACGGTCCCGGTTACTGTAATTGTTTGCGCTGTGACGAGACCACACAGGCAAAACATTAAGAAAAAACTTAGTAGAGTTTTAAGCATTGTTTAGAGTGTTTGTGTTACTAATTTTTTTGAATGAAAGAAGCGTATTTTATAATACTTGTTCTCAATAAACCTTATCAAATAGTCTTCAAGAAAGCCAATGGCCGCAACTTATTTTCGTGACAAATTGGGCATAACTAGTCCAGTCTTAATCTCAAAAATTAAGAAATGGAACATCATAATATTATAAGGGCTAATCTTTAAGCGTATCTAGGAAAAGGTACCATGATGCATCACTTTTAGGGTGTTTTTTATAAAATGATTTTTAAATCAATCGTTTTATTTGTTTTACTATCACAATTCTTTTCAAATAATTCTGCTTGGTCGACGTTGCAGTTTTTGAATATAGTGATAATGTTAAAAAATGTAAAATAATCATAACCTTTTTTTGTTACGAAACATTATTTTTTTGTTATTAATTGTTTATTAAATGTTATTAGTAAGTTTTTCATTCTAAAACGAAAGTTTGTTTATTCTCATTAAAAGTAGTTGCTAAACCATGCTTTATCTTTCATTTTATGTTAAATGACTGGTTAAGTCTGATTTATCATGGTGGCTTAAAGATGGGGTGCGAAAGATTTCTTGTAATATTTACATCTTAGGTGTAATAGATGAAAAAAAATGAAGCAAGTGCTATTAGAGATATTATGTTTTGAATTTACAAGATAGTATCGGGTGTTTTTTGTTATTGAAAAGCTTAAAACTGTAGAATATTTTTTATGTAATCAACTGATGAATTAAGAGGGTGAGGGATATTTACAAACTTCTCCTCAATATTTGATTTAGTGAAAATATATTTCGGAAAATTAATTTTTTTCAAAGATTGTATTGGGCAAATGGACTACATAAAAACCAAGTCTAATGGTTGTTTTTTGTAAAGTAGATTAGATTATGATTTTTCTTGGGTGATTTAGTTGTTTAACAAAATAATGTATTTGAAATAAGTTTTTTTGTATAAAAAAATAATTTTAGTAAATTATTGTTCTATTACCCAAAATGATCAATCTGTATGAAAACATTTTTTAAAATCGTCTTCTATATAGTCGTTGTTGTAGTAATTGTGGTTGGGGCTGTATTGACTTATGTAAGTATTGCTTTGCCCAATGTGGGGGAGGCAGAGGAGATTGTTGTTGAAGGGACTGCAGAGCAAATTGCTCGAGGACAGTACCTTGCCAATCATGTGATGCTTTGTATGGATTGCCATGCAGAAAGGGATTATTCATTGTTTTCTGCTCCGCCAGTGCCCAATACACAGGGAGTCGGAGGAGAACGTTTTGACAGGACAATGGGGCTTCCTGGGGTGTTTATTTCCCCAAATATTACCCCTACGGGGATTTCGGATTGGACAGATGGCGAGCTTTTTAGGCTAATTACTACAGGTGTAAGAAAAGATGGTGAACCGATTTTTCCAATAATGCCCTATCAAAAATATGCCCATATGGATCCTGAGGATATCAAATCAGTTATTGCTTACCTGAGGACATTGGAGCCTAAAGAGACTCCTGAATATGAACGAGAGATAGACTTTCCTATGAATTTCATTATTAGGACCATTCCTGAAAAGGCAGATCTAAGGGTGATTCCCTCTAAAATGGATGCCATTAAATATGGAGAGTATTTGACCACAGCTGGGGCTTGTGGAGAATGTCATACAAAATTTGAAAATGGAGCATTTGTGGGGCCATACCTTGGGGGTGGCAGGGAATTTCAATTTCCTAATGGAATGATAGTTAGGTCTGCGAATTTGACCAAGCATGAAACAGGTATCGGATCTAGGAGCAAAAGTGACTTTGTTAACTTATTTAAAAGTTATAGTCCGGATATCTATCAGCCTGAAAAGGTTGGTCAGGACGAGTTCCAGACCATCATGCCTTGGATGATGTATGCAGGAATGGATACAACGGACTTGGAGGCCATTTATGATTATTTGGTATCTATTGAGCCTGTAGACAACAAAGTTGAAAAAGTGACTTTTGTAAAGTGATTATTTGATTGAAAAAGTAGGTTTGATCACCTAGGTGGGTAAAGTAGTGGCAGAAAATCTGTCACTACTCCCCATTTGATTGGATTTTGAGATCCTTCTTTAATAGTAAAAGAAAGGTTTGTTTTTGAAAATATGGTCTTGATAAGTTGTTTTGGGAACCTATCACTATCTCTGCTTAATTAATTTCCTGCAATGCTTTATCAAGCCATATTTTTTTTCCTTTGGTAAGAGAAATAATCCTACTGTTCTTATTATATACTATTTCTTTAACTTGGTCCGAGTTGCTGAGAAGTCCCAGTTTGGTTAGTTTTCCATCTTTCCAGAAAATATCCACCACTATATTTCCCCTGGCAACCAACCCTTCTATATGTCCATTTTTCCAACTGTTTGGTAAAGTGGGTAAAATTCTAATAAAACCTTCATGGGATTGCATCAGTAATTCAGCTATACCAGCCGTAAAGCCAAAGTTTCCATCGATTTGGAATGGAGGATGTTCATTGAACAAATTTGGGCCTGTTGAGATTTGCAGTAACTTATAGAGATTATCCTCTGCTGAGGCTTCGTCCAGTAGCCTTGCATTAAAGTTGATCATCCAAGCCCTGCTCCAGCCTGTACCAGCTCCGCCATGTTGAAGTCTATAGTCAATTGTTTTTTGAGCTCCTTCGAATGCCTCTGGAATGGCTTCTGTGATGGTGTGGCCTGGGTGAAGGGCATAAAGGTGGGACATGTGCCTGTGGCCTTTCTCTGGCTCTTCGTAAGCTTCGTTCCATTCAAGGATTCTCCCATCTTCCCCAATACTCACTCCTGGGTATAGTTTTCCAAGTTTTTCTTGGACCTCTTGGGTAAAGCTGTCTTCTATAGCTAAAACCTTGGCCGCCGAAAGGGTATTTTCAAAAACCTCTTTGATGATTTGATGTCCCATAGCAGCACCATAAGAAACAGCAGCTGATTTTCCATCTGCTGCCATATAGGAGTTTTCTGGTGAAGTTTCTGGATAAGAGATGTAAAGTCCTGACTTTTCATTTTTCTGAAGCCAATCTAGATAGAACTCAGCAAATGACTTCAAAGCTGGATAGGCTCTCTGTGCTAGAAATTCTTTGTCCTGTGTAAATTGATAGTGCTCCCAATAATGTTGGGAAATCCACCCGCCTCCATGAATCCATGCTCCCCAGTAAGCTTGGTTGGCTCTCATCCACGGAGCGGCCCAAAGATCCGTAGCGTGGTGAATTACGGATCCTCTATTGATGCCGTATTGTTCCTTTGCTGTGACTTTTCCTCTTTCAATTAACCTGTCAACCAGGTCAAAAAGTGGCAAATGCATCTCAGAGAGTTGGGTTGGCCCTGCTGGCCAATAGTTCATTTGGAGATTGATGTTGAGATGGTAGTCCGCATTCCATGGTGCTTGTATGTCTTTGTTCCAGATACCTTGAAGATTCGCTGGATTAGTACCTGGCCTGGATGAAGAAATAAGGAGGTAGCGGCCATACTGAAAGAGGGTAGCTGCAAGATTAGCATCCTTATTGCCATCTTTGACTCTTTGTAACCTTTGGTCTGTGGGGAGGCTGTCCAACTCTTGGTCGCCCAAATCCAGATTAACCCTGGAAAAGTATTGGTCAAAATCTGCCTTATGATCAGCAAGGATGTTTTCGAAACTTTTTCCTTCTAAGTGTTTTAAGCTTTTTTGATTTTTAGCAGCATAATCATCACCATAGAAGGAAGTGTTACAAACAATAAAAATGGTCGCTTCCTTTACACCTTCAAGGGATAATGTCCCATTGTTGGCTGTAGTTGTTCCTGAAGAGGTCTTGACTTTAAGTCTGGTTTCGAATTTCACACCATGGTCAATAGGATTGGGTTGACTATTCAGAACCCCTCCATATTGTGTGATTTCACCATTCATGATCAATTCATCTTTTGAAGGAGCTGAAACAGTAACTGTCGGATGCCCGGTATCCTCTGGTCTATCCAGTTTAAGCTGAAAGTTGAGGCCCTCTTCGGCAGTGGTACTCAACTGTACGACCAAAACATCATCAACAGCAGAAGCGAAAACCTTTTCGGTATATTCATGGCCTTCAGAACTATAGTTGACCGTGGCCAATGCTTCGTCAAGACTAAGTTTCCTCGAGTAATTTTCAATTTTAAGATCGTTCTCAAAGTCAATATATAGATCGCCCATAGTTTGATGAGACCTAAGTACTCTGCCGTATGAAAATTTATCAACAATCATTTTATCGGCTTTATGGACTTCGCCAGCTTTGATCAGTTTTCTTATTTCTAGTAGGTCTTCTGGTGTTCCTTTTGCACTAGGGACACTTGGGCCATCAGGCCACAAGGAATCTTCATTCAATTGGATTCTTTCACTTTTTGGATCACCGAAGACCATTGCACCTAGCCTTCCATTGCCTACGGGAAGTGCTTCTTTCCACTTTTGAGCAGGTTGTTTGTACCATAGGTTTGTGGTGTCTTTGTGTTGTTGATCTTGGGAGCATGAACTGAAAAATAGAGCGCCCATTAAACACAGGAAAACTGGAATAATGTTTTTCATGGTATGTCTAGCGGATTATTACAAATGTTTAATTATTAAATGAAAAGAAAAAGCTTTCTAAAGCTTTCAAACGTGAGAGTAAATATAATTAAAATAAGCTGTGGCTTTGATCCTAAAATCACAAGGTCTTTACCCAATCCTAGTATTTTGTTCACATACTTTCCAGTAATTTTTTCTATGCTGTGACCCCAAAGGATATAGAGATGAATACATGGAAATATTTGTGATCAATTCCTGATTTAAGTGTTGCTTTCATCTAATTCAATTAATTTAGCGCATAAACTAACCGATAATGTCCGTGTATAAATCACTCTTAAAGCCTTTTTTGTTTAAAAAAGGGGCTGAGGAAGCCCATCACTTTACATTTTCCATGGTGAAAACCACCTTTAATCTCCCCATTGTCAAAGGAGTAGTCAATAGCCTTTTTGGCTTTGAGGATTCCTCCCTGGAAAAAGAAGTTTTTGGCTTGAAGTTCAAAAACCCCGTGGGACTGGCAGCTGGTTTTGATAAAGACGCCAAGCTGATAGATGAGATGGCTATGTTGGGATTTGGATTCATTGAAATCGGGACCTTGACACCAAAGGCTCAGGATGGGAATCCACAGCCCAGGTTGTTTAGATTGCCTGAAGATGGATCCTTGGTGAACCGGATGGGCTTTAATAATGGCGGAGTGGATGCTGCGGTACAACGGTTGAAAAAAAGAAAGTCCAATGTATTAATCGGAGGAAATATCGGTAAAAATAAAGTGACTCCTAATGAAAAGGCTGAGGACGATTATCTATATTGTCTGAACGCTTTACACCCCTATGTGGATTACTTTGTAGTAAATGTGAGTTCTCCCAATACGCCAAACTTAAGGGACTTGCAGGAGAAAGAACCCTTGCAAAAATTACTTCAAACTGTTAAGACAGCAAACGAAAAGTTTCCTCATCCAAAACCCATTCTACTGAAAATTGCTCCAGACCTTACCGATGGGCAACTCGATGATATTATTGCTATCGTTCAGGTGACCAAAATTGACGGGGTGATTGCGACAAATACAACTATCGACAGAAGTCAATTGAGGACTGATGCCAAGAAAGTGGAAGAAATTGGTGCTGGTGGTGTCAGTGGGAAAGTGTTGGGCAAAAGAAGTACGGAAGTGATTCGTTATTTGTCTGAACAGTCAAATAAATCATTCCCAATTATCGGGGTTGGTGGTATTTTTAGTGCAGAAGATGCTATCGAAAAGCTTGAAGCAGGAGCTTCATTGGTGCAGGTTTATTCTGGAATGATCTATGAAGGGCCAGGCCTGATGAAGGAAATCAAAAAAGGTTTGAAAGCTTATTACAACCGCTGATATTTTCTATATTTCAAGATTAAAATTATCTTATTGGTCATCAAAAGGGACTTGTTGAAGAATTATGGCTTCCAATACATATAAATCAAATACTTTCAGGAAGAAGGAAAAAGTCAAGAAGAAAAAGCGTTCGTTTAACTTTTCTATCAATGCTTTTAAGGATAAAAAAGTAGGGATGTCTTTTGGGATCCTGTTTATGATGATAGGGCTTTTTCTGTTTTTTGCTTTTTTAGGATACCTTTTTACCGGTGCTGCAGATCAGAGTGTGGTGAGCGGTGCGGGGGAAGGTGTTCCATTGAGACAAAATGCTGCGGAAGCTCGAAACTGGTTGGGTTTTGCAGGAGCTTGGGTCTCCCATTGGCTAATCTTTCGTTGGTTTGGGCTGGCGGCTTTCTTATTTCCTCCATTCCTGTTTGTTCTGGGATTTAAGTGGGCCTTTAAGCAGTCTTTGATTTCTTTAACCCAGTACAGTGCTTTTGGGCTGTTTTTTGTGTTTTGGCTTGGACTACTTTTGGGCTATGTGGTCCATATATTGGATGGCTTCAGTTACCTTCAGTTTATTTGTGGAGGGTTTGGCTATGAAATGGCTGTCTTGTCTGATGAGTTCTTTGGCTGGGGGACATTTATTTTGATCTTTGGCTCATTGCTGATATTTGTAGTTTTCTTTTTCAATATCACACATATTGAATGGTTACAGAGTGATCATAAAAGTGTGGAGGATTCAGATTCTGAGGTTATATCCGAAAGCCGTGAAAACAAAAGCGCCGTAATAGAAAAGAATTCTGCTCCAATTGAAACGGAAGAAACAGCTCCAGGCACGGATGAGCTAGTTGATGAAGAGGAGGATATTGAAGATGATGGTCAAAGCTGGACTATAAAAAATGAGCAGCCTGAAAAGAAAAAGTCAAGTAGCGAACCCACATTTAATATTGAAGATCAAACGTTGGTTTCTGAAGAAGAGAAGAAGGAGCCTGAGGAAAAGAAATTTACGGTAGAAGCTAATGCTGGAGAGGAGAAAAAGGTCAGTGAAGTGGAAAATCTAGACCCTTATGATCCTACTTTGGATTTAGCCAGCTATCAATATCCAACCATTGATTTGCTCAATGAGTATGATCAGCAGAAAGTGACCGTTTCCCGTCAGGAGTTGGAGGAAAACAAAAACAAGATCGTAGAAACACTGGTCAACTTTAAGATAGGGATTCAAGAGATTAAGGCTACCATTGGTCCTACTGTAACTTTATACGAAATTGTACCTGATCCGGGAGTTAAGATTTCAAAAATTAAAAATCTGGAGGATGATATTGCTTTGAGTTTGGCTGCATTGGGAATCAGGATTATCGCTCCTATCCCAGGAAAAGGAACTATTGGTATTGAAGTGCCAAACAAGAACAGAGAATTGGTGGCGGCCAGATCTGTTTTGGGAACCGAGAAGTTTATGAGAAGTGACAAGGATCTTCCTGTGGCTTTAGGTAAGACCATTTCCAATGAGGTTTTTGTAGTGGATTTGGCCAAAATGCCTCACTTACTGATGGCAGGTGCCACTGGTCAAGGTAAGTCCGTTGGCTTAAATGTGATCTTGGCCTCATTGGTTTACAAAAAACACCCTTCACAGTTAAAGTTTGTTTTGGTGGATCCCAAGAAAGTGGAGTTGACCCTTTTCAATAAAATTGAAAGACACTTCCTGGCTAAACTGCCCAATGCAGAAGACGCCATCATTACGGATACCAAAAAAGTAATCTATACGCTTAACTCGCTTTGTATAGAAATGGACAACCGGTATGATTTGCTCAAAGATGCAGGTTGCCGAAACCTAAAAGAATACAATGCGAAGTTTGTGGCCAGAAAACTCAACCCGGACAAGGGTCATAAGTTCATGCCTTATATTGTTTTGGTGATCGATGAATTGGCGGACTTGATGATGACAGCTGGTAAGGAAATAGAAGCTCCAATTGCCAGGTTGGCTCAGTTGGCCAGGGCTATTGGGATTCACTTGGTGGTAGCTACCCAGCGTCCATCAGTTAATGTGATTACCGGTATTATCAAAGCTAATTTCCCTGCCAGGTTATCATTTAGGGTAACATCTAAAGTGGACAGTAGGACCATTCTTGATGCAGGGGGAGCTGAGCAATTGATCGGCATGGGAGATATGTTGCTTTCCCAAGGCTCTGACGTGATCAGACTTCAATGCGCTTTCTTAGATACCCCTGAAGTGGAGGCAGTGTGTGAGTGGATTGGTGAACAGCGAGGTTACAGTGATGCCTATTTGTTACCTGAATTTGAAGGAGAAGATGGTGATAGTGGTGTTGGTGATGTGGATTTGTCAGATCGTGATCCCTTATTTGAAGATGCAGCAAAGCTGATTGTAATGCATCAACAAGGAAGTACTTCATTGATTCAGAGAAAACTGAAGTTGGGCTATAACAGAGCGGGGAGAATTATTGATCAGTTGGAAGCGGCAGGAGTTGTTGGGCCATTTGAAGGAAGCAAAGCCCGTGAAGTATTAATTCACGATGAAGTTAGTTTGGAACAGTTATTGAATAGCCTCTAAAAGGTGACAAGCCTAAAATAGAAGGTGTACTATGTTGAAAAGATTTATACTACTCAGTTTATTATTTACTTTAGGTGTTCAGGTTCATACATGGGCACAAAAAGACCCAAAGGCAAAAGCCATTTTGGACCAAATGAGCGAGCGTTATCAGTCTCTAAATGGACTGGAGGCTAGTTTTGAATATTATTACTACAATGACCTTGATGGAGCTAGCCAGACCAGTAATGGTGAAGTAGCTGTAAAAGGTAACCGATATAAGTTGGTGCTTGATGATCAGGAGGTCTATAATGACGGGCAAACGGTTTGGACTTTGATTAAATCCGGCAACTACCAGGAAGTAACCATTAATACGGTGAATACAAGCGAAGATGAATTGACTCCTTCGAGTATCTATAACCTTTATCGCAAAGGCTATGATTATAGCTTAAATGGAGAAACTTCCAAAAATGGTAAAGCGGTGCAAGAAATACTTTTGGTTGCAGAAAATAAAAAGGCACAGTTTCAAAAGATCAAGCTTTTTGTGGAGAAGAATAAAAAAGATTTGGTGGCCTGGGAAGTTGCTGACAATGACGGCGGAACATTTAAGTATGAGTTCAAAGACGTTAAGACAGATATTGCATTGGATAATGCCTATTTTGTTTTTGACCCTAAAAAGCATCCAGGTATAGAAGTGATTGACCTGAGGTAGTAAGGATTTTTGAGAATAACAACTTAAACTATAGAAATACAGCAGATATCTGCTGTATTTTCGTTTTGAACCAGTCCAATTTTTTATTTTTGCCAAAACAATTTGAAAATGGACAAACAAACCCTTTTTGAGAACATTCAGAAAAAATCATCCTTTCTGTGTGTTGGCTTGGATACAGATCTATCAAAAATCCCTTCTCACCTTTTAAAAGAAGAAGATCCTATCTTTGAATTCAATAAGCAAATCATAGATCATACAGCTGATTACGCGGTAGCCTATAAGCCCAATATAGCCTTTTATGAAGCTATGGGTCCAAAGGGTTGGGAGAGTTTGCAGAAGACTTTGGAGTATATCCCAAAGGAGATTTTCACCATTGCAGATGCCAAAAGGGGCGATATTGGAAATACATCCAAGCTATATGCGAAGGCATTTTTTGAGCAAATGGATTTTGATTCCATCACTGTGGCTCCTTATATGGGGAAAGATTCTGTGAGTCCGTTTTTAGAATTTGATGAAAAATGGGTGATATTATTGGCCCTTACTTCGAATGAAGGCAGCAAAGATTTTCAAGTTCTTGATACGGATGGGGGAAAACCTTTATTTCAGCAAGTTTTGGAAAAGAGCCAAGAATGGGGAACAGACGGAAACCTTATGTATGTGGTTGGGGCGACCAGGGGAGAAAAAATAGCTGAGGTTCGTAAATATGCTCCTCATCATTTCTTTTTAGTCCCAGGTGTTGGGGCTCAAGGAGGAAGTTTGGAAGAAGTGGCCAAATATGGCATGAACAGTACCTGTGGTTTGTTGGTGAATTCTTCAAGGGGAATTATTTATGCCTCAGCAGAAAAGGATTTTGGAGTAAAAGCCGGAGAAGAAGCATTTAAGCTGCAAAAAGAGATGGCTAAATTATTAGAAGAATACTGTAAGTGATAGGTTTACAGTGGTTTCCTGTTTTTTGAAAAATAAAAAATGCCTAAATTAAAGAGTTGTTCAGGCCTCTAGGTCTTATCTTTTTAATTAATTTTTTTGGCAATGAATTTTCAGGAAAACTTTATCCAAGCTGTATGGAAGTATCAATATTTCGAAAAGCTTGACCTCAAAACAGTTTCAGGAGTACCACTAAGTATTAAAAAAATAGGATATCATAACTTTCATGAAGGTCCTGATTTTTTAGAATCCCAAATAATACTTGGGAAGATTGAATATCACGGCAATGTAGAAGTTCATCTTAAAAGCTCCGGATGGAATGCGCATGGTCATGAGCAGGACGATAACTATGAATCCGTGATCCTTCATGTTGTTTGGGAGCATGATACCGAGATAAAACACAAGGATGGTACCTTAATTCCAACCTTGGAATTAAAGGGAAGGGTGTTTTTGGATGTGATCAGAAACTATGAGCGATTGATCACTCCTTCAAAGGGTTTGCTTTGTGGAGAGTTTTTGGACAGTGTTGGAGAGATTATCAAGTTTTCCATGATGGAAAAGGCTTTGGTAGAGCGCTTGTATGAGAAGGCGAATGTTATTAAAAAAGAAGTTGAACAGACGGCAGGAGATTGGGAAGAAGTGACCTACCGTTGGTTGTTCTACTGTTTTGGATTTAAGGTAAATAGTGATGCCATGCTTAAGCTGGCAAGATCGATTCCCTATAAGATTCTGAAGAAACATAGTGGTCAGCCGTTGGTACAGGAAGCTTTGTTGCTTGGGCAGGCAGGGTTTCATCAGAGGGATGTCGAGATAAGTGACGACTATACCTCTTTTGTAAAAAGAGAATATGGTTTCTATCAATCCAAATATGGTTTGAGTGAGCCATTTTTCTCTTCCGAATGGAAGTTTATGAGTGTTCGCCCGAGTAACTATCCCTCAGTTAGAATTGCCCAATTGGCATCAATTCTTTCTCATGGTCCCAATTTGTTTTCGGCTTTGAAAGAAGAGGTCAATAGCGTGGAGGATTTGCTTCCGATTTTTCAAGTGAAGCCAAGCAGCTATTGGGAGCATCATTACCAACTGGGCAAGGCGAGTTTGAAGAGTCAAAACCGGGTGTTGAGCAAAAGGATGATCAATCTATTGGGGATTAACTTCGTTGTGCCACTGTGGTTTGCCTATGGAAATTATACCGACGATCCAGCTTGGAAAGAACGGTGTTTTGATTTTTTACAAGGTGTTCCAGCGGAGGAAAACATTATCGTTAGATCTTATTTGCAAGAAAATTGGCAACCTCAAAGCGCGTTTGATTCCCAGGCCATGATAGGCATGCATCATCACTACTGTAGCCAGAAGAAATGCTTGGATTGTAAAATTGGTCAGAACTTGCTCAGACCAAGGAAGTAGTGTTTTTTGGTTAGGTTGGGAATTTGCCGTAATTTTGCGGACTAAATCAAAAAGAGAAAATGGATAAACCGGTAATCATATTAGGCGCAAAAGGAATCGCTCACCCAGCGTTGGAGATTTTCAATAGCAATGAGGTAGTGGTCTACGGTTTTTTGGATGAAGATGAATCCTTACACGGAACAGAGCTGAATGTGGTGCCTGTGTTGGGAAATCCAGAGGATGATGGCTATTTAAAGTTGATAGGGAAAAAGTGTGAGGCTTTTGTGGCGGTTGATGATAACCAATACCGACAGTTTTTGGTGAAGCTTTTGAACGAAAGAAGAAAAGTCCAACCAATCAATGCTGTTCACAAAACAGCCTATATCTCAACTGATGCAGCCATTGGACATGGGAACTTTATCAATGCCCGCGTAAACATAGGCGCTGCCTCTGAGGTGGGCAGCCATGGTATTTTCCATTCTGGTGCTATTTTGGATCATGGCGTAAAAGTAGCTGACTTTGCTCAGATCGGAGCAGGAGCTGTGATCAATTCCGGCGTATCTATTGGTAAAGGAGCTTTCATTGGTTCTGGAGTAACCGTAGTTTCTGGAGTGAAAATTGGAGAAAACGCCAGAGTTGGCGCAGGTTCAGTGGTTATTTCCGATGTGGAGGATGATGCAACCGTTTTTGGAAATCCTGCTGCTCCTATCAAACAGTAAATCATTTAATTAGTATATTTAGCAAACATCAAAACCAAAACACCCTGCTGGAATCAGGGCTTTAGTTATGGAGAATTTAGATTACAACGTATTACTTTATTATTGTTATTCAGAGATCAAAGATCCTGAAACTTACAGGGAGGAGCATCACCTGTTTTGTGTAGAGAACAATATTCTGGGAAGAATTATTATTTCCTCGGAGGGACTGAACGGAACAGTTTCTGGTTTGAAGGAAGATTGTGAGAAGTACATGGAATATGTGAAGTCTGACCCTAGGTTTGCCAAGACCGAATTTAAAATCGATGAAATGGACAAACATGCCTTTACTAAAATTCATGTAAGGGTAAAACCGGAAATTGTACATTCGACCTTAAAGCATGTTAATCCTAATGTGCGTACTGGAAAACACTTGGAGCCAGAAGAATTCAAGGCTTTAAAAGACCAGGAAGATGTGGTGATTTTGGATGTGAGGTCTAACTATGAGCATGAATTGGGACGTTTTAAGAACGCCATTACTTTGGATATTGATAATTTCAGGGACTTTCCAGAAAAGGTCAATGAACTGGAGCATTTGAAAGGCAAGAAGGTTTTGACCTATTGTACAGGAGGGATTAAGTGTGAGAAGGCTTCTGCTTATTTGCTGGAACAAGGTTTTGAAGACGTTTATCAACTTCACGGTGGAATTATCAAGTACGGTATGGAAGCTGGAGGCGAAGACTTCGAAGGAAAGTGTTATGTTTTCGATAACAGAGTTGCTGTAGATGTCAATAAAGTCAACCCTAAGGTGATTTCAAAGTGTCACTGCTGTGGAGAAATCTCTGATCGAATGGTCAATTGTGCCAATCCAGTATGTAATATCCATGTTCCCATTTGTGAAGAGTGTGGCTGGAAATATGAAGGAGCTTGTTCGGATGAATGTAAGGAGCATCCAGAAAAGAGGCCATACGATGGGACAGGCTATTACCAGAAAAACACCAACGGTTATAACCCTTATAAAGGACTTTACCGAAAACCTGATAAAGAGAAAATAAAATCCATCATTCATGAATAATGTAATTCCTGCATCGGAACTTATTATTAATCCGGATGGAAGTATCTACCATTTAAATTTGAAGCCAGAATTTCTGGCTTCATCTGTTATTACGGTAGGTGATCCGGAAAGGGTAGCCAGTATTTCGAAGTACTTTGATGAAATAGAAGTTAAAGTGGCCAAGCGTGAATTTGTGACTCATACGGGAACCTACAAGGGGAAGCGATTGAGTGTGATGAGCACTGGAATGGGAACAGATAACATCGAAATTTTTTTAACTGAATTGGATGCCTTGGTCAATATTGATCTCCAAAATCGGAAGGTAAAGGACAAACATACTACTCTAAATATTGTAAGGGTAGGAACTTCAGGAAGCATGAGGGAAGAAATTCCTGCTGGAGCATTGGTGGCTTCTGAATATGGAGTAGGTCTGGATACATTGATGCAATATTATGCAGCCGAAACCACTTCAAAAGAAAAGGAAGTAGCAAAAGGTGTGCAAAAAGCATTAGGGCTCCAGTTTACTCCTTACTGCTTCCATGGCTCAGCGATTCTTTTGGATCGCTTGTGTAAAGGGGGAATTGAAAAAGGGAACACAGTGACTTGCCCAGGCTTCTTTGGTCCGCAAGGCAGGGAGGTAAGGCTTAAACCTGCCATTCCCGATATAATTGAGCGTTTGGCTGGAGTGGATGTAGACGGCTTTCGTCTGACTAATTTTGAGATGGAAACTGCAGGATACTATGCCATGGGTAAAATGTTAGGGCACGAAGTACTTAGCTTGAATGCCATTGTAGCCAATCGAATTACCAAAGAGTTTGTGGATGATCCAGCAGCGGTAGTCGAGCGGTTGATCTTGCACACCTTGGAACATATTTGACCTTTATTCACAAGCTTTCTGGACAATGAATGCGGCATCTTTTTGACTGCCATAAATAAGCTGAGAGCTGCGGCTCCTTTGATAGGGGATGCCCAGGAAATACAGTCCGGAAATGTTGGAAATGCCATCTTGTTCCCGAAGCTGATTGAGGTCATGCTCAAAACCATCGACTTGGATAAAGCTAAAGTCAGGTTGGAATCCAGTAGCAAATAAAACAAAATCGACTTCTAAGCTTTTTCCATCTGCGAAGGTGACTTGATTGCCTTCTGCTTTGACTACTTCTGAGCACTTTTTGGCTTTTTTGATTTTTTTCTTCAAATCATCATAAAGGTAAGTGGGTTCTCCTTTTCTGATTAGCTTTTCCTTCGCCGGCTTGGAAAGTACATTTAGCTTATCTCCCCACCAAAGTCTGTTCTTGCCAAATAGATATAGCGACTTGAAGTTTGGTTTCTTATTCAAGGACCAATGGACATTGAAGAAAGAAGTAAGTTCAGCGACTATTTGCGCTCCAGAGTTTCCCCCACCTACGACCAGTACTTTTTTTCCTTTGATAGAAATAGGTGTTCTATATTGAGAACTATGTATAAATGGAACAGAAAGTTTGTCAGCCCACTCAGGGACATTCGGTTTTTGACATTGTCCATTGGCTACAATGACATGTTTCGCCTGAATCTCCTCGAAAGAAGACTTCACGATGAAGTGATCATCTTTTTTAATCACCTTAGATACAGTGTTTTTTGTATGTATCGGCAGCTCGAAATGGGTGGCATATCTTGAAAAATAATCTGCTATCTGATCCTTGGTGGGTCTTGCCTTTGGAGACAAGGCCATGGGGAGGTCTGGCAATTGACTGTAAGCAGCTGGAGTGAAAAGTTGGAGAGACCCATAGCGATTTCTCCATGAGTCTCCAATTTCTCTGTGCTGGTCTAGAATGACAAAGTCTTTGCCTGCTTTTTGTAGAAATCTTCCTGCGGAAAGCCCGCATTGCCCGGCACCTATGATAACAAATTCTTTTTCTTTCATGTTAATCCATAATGTCGTCTAATTCACTTAACTCAAGCCACCTGAGCTCCAACTCTTCCAACTTTTCGTCGATGCCTTGGATACTGGTTGACCAGTCCAGCAAAGCTTCATGATCTTCCGTCCCAGCATTGATCTTGTTGAACAGTTCTTCTTTTTGATTCTCCAGTTTGTCTATTTCTGTCTGGATTTGCTTGAACTCTTGCTTTTGTTTAAAAGAAGCCTTGGTGGCTTTGTTACTAGTTTCGGCAACCTTCTTATTGGTTTCTTGAATTTTTTCTTCTTGTTTTTGAAGTGCTTCAAGGGCATCCTGTTCTTTTTCCCATTCTCTCAAGTCGGTATAGTTGCCTGGAAAATCTTTGATTTCTCCCTCTCCTCGAAATACAAAGAGGTGATCCACCAGTCTATCCATAAAATACCTGTCGTGGGAAACAATGATCAAACAGCCAGGGAAATTGTCCAGAAACTCTTCCAAAGTATTTAACGTGACAATATCCAAATCATTGGTTGGCTCATCGAGAATTAAAAAGTTAGGGTTTTTGATCAGAACCATCAGCAACTGCAACCTTCTTCGTTCTCCCCCACTAAGTTTGGCGATAGGCGTATGTTGTTGTTTTGGAGGGAAACCAAATTGATTGAGGAATTGGGAAGCGGTAATGGTATTGCCTTTGGCCAAGGTAACCACTTCTGCTACTTCTTTGACAATATCAATTAAGCGTTTCTCCTCATCGAAGGAGCTTTCTTCTTGCTTATAATAGCCAAAAGCGGTTGTCTGCCCAATAGCAATGTTGCCCGAGTCTGGAGGAAGCATACCGGTGATCATATTGAGGAAAGTGGTCTTACCAGCTCCGTTTGGACCTACAATACCGATTTTATCACCTTTTTTAAAAGTATAGGTAAAGTCTTTGATGATGGTTTTGTCATCATAGCTTTTGGAAAGCTTTTCTATTTCTATGATCTTACTCCCTAATCTTTGAGAAGATACTTGAAGTTCAATTTCTCTTTCCTCTTTCTTTTGGAAGGCTTTCTCCTTTGTAGCTTCAAAAGCATCAATTCTGTATTTGGCTTTGGTACCTCTGGCCTTTGGTTGTCTCCTGATCCAATCCAGCTCTTTTTTGTAGAGGCTTTTTGCCTTTTCTTGTTCTGTCGCCTCTATTTCCCTTCTCTCGGCTTTTTTGTCCAAGAAATAACTGTAATTGCCCGTGTACCTGAAAATCTTGCCTGCATCCAACTCAAGGATTTCATTGGTGACCTTTTCCAAGAAATATCTATCGTGGGTAACCATAAATATGGAAAGGTTGGCTTTGGACAGATAATCCTCCAACCATTCGATGGTTTTTAAGTCCAAGTGGTTGGTGGGCTCATCCAAAAGTAGCAAATCAGGTTTTTCTAGGATGGCTTTTGCCAAAGCAACACGCTTTCTTTGTCCACCAGATAAATTCCCCACAGGAAGGTCTGTGTCATGGAGACCTAATTTTCCAAGGACCTCTTTGACCTGATATTCAAAATCCCAAGCCTGAAGCCTATCCATTTTTTCCATCAAATTGTTCAGCTCATCACTATTGTCCTTGCCAGACTGGGCAGCGACCATTGCTTTCTGATATTGCTCAATGACGTTGAGAATTTCACTGGATGAGTCCGAAAATATGGTTTGATAAATGGATAGGTTGCCATCAAAAACAGGATTTTGATGGACGTAAGCTATTTTTACAGTTTGATTGATTGCAATTTCTCCTTCATCAGCTACTTCTAGGCCCATGATGATTTTCATCAAAGTGGATTTTCCTGCCCCATTGATGCCTACTAGGGCTACTTTTTGCCCTTGGTCTATTCCAAATGAGATTTTATTAAAGAGTGGCTTTTCTCCAAAAGCCTTAGAGAGATTTTCTACAGAAAGGTAATTCATGCTCAAAATTAATCAAAAAATATCCGCATCCATCACTACTTTGTAAACTAAAGACAGTAATGAAGTTTTATGATTTCAAAATGCCATTAGCCTATGCTTGGTTGTTGTTAAAAAGTGTTTTGATGGCATCGGACAATTCTTTTAAGCCAGCTTTAAAATGTTCTTTGGATTTTTCCAACATAGGACTGATACTTTCTTTTCTGGATTGGTATTTTTCCTCAAAGTCTTTACGACGTTTGGTGAATTCCTTTTCTAAAGATTCCTTGTCTTTTCTTAATTCCTTGACTTTCTTTTCTACCTCTACCTTTGCTTCTCCGCCAGCTTCAGCTCCTTTTGCAATCAATTCCTCGATTTTGTGACCGATTTCCTGGAGTAAGTTTTCTACTTCTTCAAATGATGATTTTTTAGTAGTCATGCTTCCTTGGTTATGGTAAAAGAATATTCTATCAATATACAAACAGATAAGGATAAATGTGGTTCGACACACTATGAATTTACACCTTTTTGGAGCGATTTACTGGAAGTTCAGCAATACGGTGATGGATTTTCTTCTCAATTCTTCAATGGCACCGGCAAATTCAGGGTCAGTGGTTGCTGGTTCATAGATATTTGATAGGCCGTGGGAAAACCGGATTTCGGGAGAGAATTTAAAGAATTTAAAGTAAAAATCGAAGCCCATGCCCAGCTCCAAAGCCACATCCTTTCCTTTTATGACCAATGGATCTGCGTCTGCTTCGTCCTGGGATTTGGTCCTGAACATCGGGTTGGCCCCTCCGGTAAAGAACATTCGGGTATTGTTGAAGCGC
Source organism: Echinicola sp. 20G (assembly GCF_015533855.1). GTDB lineage: Bacteria > Bacteroidota > Bacteroidia > Cytophagales > Cyclobacteriaceae > Echinicola. The sequence continues at coordinate 2,088,223 of NZ_AP024154.1, forward strand.
ATGGATTTATACTTAAATATCAAAGGTAACTCCACCATGGTGGCTTCGGTAATGATAGACTCTGTTCTGACTCCAACTCCAGTTTGTTCAAAATCATCATCCCGGAAATAATTAATGTCAGTCTGGTACTCGTAAAAACCAACTTTGGGAGTAGCTAAAAAATTAAGCTGATCGTGCAACCTGAAGGTAAGTAAGAAACCCAAAGAAAAGCCAGGAGAAAATACTGGCATGATACTTTGAATTTGCCTGTATTGGGTCTGCGTTGGATCCATATAGGCATCGCTGTACTTAAGCCTTAGGCTAGACGTATGGCCAGCCAAAAAGAAACCGTAACTGAGAAACTGGTCGTCTTGGCCAGATTGGTTGAGCGGAGCATAACTGCTCTGCGCAAAAAGTGGACATATTAATAGGAAAGAGAAAATAGCCGTGAGGCTTATTTTTCTCCGATATAGATTGAGCTTATGCCGAATGTCAGCGGTCTGCATTTTGTATTGGTAAAACCTACTTTCTTTAACACTGTCAGAAAATTATCCCCATCAGGGAAAGCCTGTACTGACTCAGGTAAATATGTGTAGGCAGACTGATCTTTGGATATAAGCTTGCCTATCTGAGGTAAAATATACTTGAAATAAAAATTGTATCCTTGCTTAAGAGGAAACTTTTTAGGCTTGGAGAATTCAATGATCACCACTTTGCCTCCTGGCTTAAGTACACGGAACATATCCGCAAGTCCTTTTTCCAAGTTTTCGAAGTTTCTTACCCCAAAGGAAACGATGACAGCATCAAATTTATTTTCTTCAAAAAGCAACTTTTCGGAATCACCCATTTGTAATTCGATAAGGTGATCCAGCTTTTTGTTTTTGATTTTCTTTTTACCTTCAGCCAACATGCCTTCGGAAATATCCACTCCGATTACCTTTTCGGGCTTCAGCGCCAGCGCTTCAATAGCAAAGTCACCAGTACCTGTAGCAATATCCAAGATCAGTTTTGGCTGATCTTTCTGAAGCATTTTGATGGCTTTTTTCCTCCAGGTAATATCAATGCCCAGACTCAGGAGATGGTTCAGTAAATCATAACGCTTGCTGATATTGTTGAACATGTTGGCCACTTGGGCCTTTTTTCCTTCTTGTTGATCTTTGTAGGGAACTACTGACATTGAATTACTCTGTTTGGATGCGCAATATTACTAAGTAAACACGAGCAATGGAAAAATGTTAAAGATTAATTGGTGTAAGGGTTTTGGAAGGAAAGGCTTACCTTTGTAAAAAATGAGAAGGAAATGATTAAGAAGGCGACATTTTTAACAAGTAATTCAGACTATAGAAAGTGCCCGACTCCCAATAAACCGGAGTTTGCTTTTATAGGTAGATCCAATGTAGGGAAAAGCTCATTGATCAATATGCTGACCAATAATAAGAGCTTGGCCAAAATATCTGGAAAACCCGGTAAAACTCAGCTTATCAATCATTTTGAGGCTGATGGAAAATGGTTTATTGTGGATTTGCCAGGGTATGGATTTGCTCAGGTAAGCAAGACCTTAAAATCTGATTGGGAGAAAATGATCAAAGGATACCTGACCAATCGGGAAAACCTTCAAGCCACTTTCGTGTTGATTGATAGCAGACTTGACCCGCAAAAAAAAGACCTAGAGTTTATTCTTTGGTGTGCTCAGAATGGCGTTCCCATTGTTTTGGTGTTTACCAAAGCCGATAAATTATCGGTCAGCAAGGTAAAGGGGAATATCCAGAAGTTTATGGCTACGTCTAAGACTATATTTGAAGAAGCTCCTTTGTACTTTGTGACATCAAGTGCTTCAGCCGTAGGAAGGGAGGAGTTGACGGACTTTATGCGACAACTGACTGAAGAATTTTATGCTGAACAGTGATTTGCCTTGAGCTTTTAAGGCGAAATCATATATTTGCAAGCTGATTTTAAAAGATGAATTATGGGATTTAATGAAATAGCTACCGTAGCTGGTAAACCTGGATTATACAAAGTGCTTAAGCCAAGCAGAAGTGGGGTGATCTTAGAATCAATGGATGCCAAAAAGGCAAAATTGGTTGTAGGTGCTAACCATCGCGTTTCCATTTTAAGTGAAATTTCGATTTATACCATGACGGAAGAGGGGTCTACTCCTTTGCAAGAGGTCATGATCAATATCGAAAAGGAATTTTCAGGAGATACTGGTTTGGCCAAAGGTGCTGATAATGATGAGTACATTGCCTTTATGAAACATATTTTGCCTGATTTTGATGAGGAGAGAGTATATCCTTCTGATATCAAGAAGTTGATCTCTTGGTACAAAATCATCAGGGAAAATACACCTGAACTCTTGGAAGAGCAGGCTGAAGGTGGTGAAGAGGCTGCTGAGGAGAAAGAGGCTTAATAAAAACTTAAAGTTTGAAATAGAATATTTAGCTACTTTTTGGGATTTTTATACTGTCTCAAAAAGTAGCTTTTTTATTATGAACTCACTGTACATATCCGAAAGCGCGCAACTTCTTCAGAAGGATTTTGAACTATCACTTCCTGAGGAAGACCTCACAAGGGAAGCACTAATTGAACTTCTTTCGCCGGTTGTAAGCAACTTACTCAATCGTGACTTCGAAAGACTGCTGCATATCTGTTACAGGATTGATCTCGGGGAGCAAAAGCTTAAGTACATTTTGCACCAAGCTAATCCTGAGTCTTTGGCAAAAGAATTAAGTGCTGCGTTGGTGGACAGACAGATTCAGAAAGTTGAAATCAGAAGAAGGTACCAATAGACCCGGTCTGAAGTTTAAACCGTAGCTTCTTTCAAGTGCCCTTCCGCTTCTTCTACCATCACCGTAGAACCAATGTATAGCGGGGTTCTTTGGTGGAGGGAAGTAGGTTGGATGTCCAAGATCCTGTTTCTCCCATCAGAGGCTGAAGCGCCAGCTTGCTCCGCAATAAAGGCCAGGGAGTTGGCCTCATAAAGTAACCTAAGTTTGCCTTCAGGTGCTTTTGCAGTGCTTGGGTAGATGTAAATTCCGCCTTTCAATAAGTTTCTGTGAAAGTCGGCTACCAAACTGCCAATATATCTTGCACTAAAATCCCTTTCCTTGCAGGAAGTAATATAATTTTTGATTCCCTCGCTGATTTGAGAGTTCAAACCTTCATTGATGCTGTATATTTTTCCGTCTTTTGGGGCGCAGATATTAGGGTGTGAGAGGAAGAATTCTCCTAAAGATTGTTCATAAGTAAAGCCATTGACACCCTTTCCTGTGGTATAAACGAGCATGGTGGAAGAGCCGTAAAGCACATAACCTGCAGCTACCTGTTTATTTCCAGGTTGCATGATGTCTTCGGGCTGAATGGGACTTCCTACAGGCGTAACTCTTCTGTATATGGAAAAGATGGTTCCGATAGAAATATTTACATCGATGTTTGAAGAACCATCGAGAGGATCCATGGCCACGACATATTTTCCGCTGCTGTTTTGTAAATCAATGACTTCATCATCTTCTTCAGATACGATAGCACACACTTCACCTCCTTTGGTCAGTGCCCTTGAAAATCTAATATTGGCAACCACATCCAATTTTTGCTGTTCTTCTCCTTGCACATTGGTGTTGCCAAAGGCACCACCAATATTAGAGAGTCCTGCTCGGTTGATCTCTCGATTTACTATCTTTGAGGCCAAGGCAATGTCTCGAAGGATTTGCGACAACTCTCCCGAAGCAAAAGGGAAGTCATCTTGTTTCATTTTGATAAAACGGTCTAATGTGACACCGACGGAATAGCCCAAGGCAGAGTGATCAGGCTGGTATGGTTTTGTCTTCATATCCTTGAAAAGTGCAATTTTAAATATAACCCACTGAAAAATACAACTTATATTTTTATGACAAAAGCAATTGTTTACAAATTTGGCGGTGCTTCAGTGAAAGATGCTGATGCGATTAAAAACCTCGTTAATCTTTTATTCAAACGATTGCGGAGCCCAATGGTGATTGTGATTTCAGCGATTGGGAAAACCACTAATTTAATGGAGGAAATCTTGAGACAAAAGTATGAACAGGAAGATTTTTATTTGAATTTTACAATTTTAAGAAAAAACCATTTAGCAATATGTTCTGGATTGTTTGGAGAGGGTGATATGGTTTTTTCAATGGTTGAAAATATTTTTCTAAAACTGGAAAAAGAACTAGAAAAAAAGCTCTCAGCAGAAAATTATGATCGGTTTTATGATACTGTGGTGAGTTATGGCGAGTTATTGTCTACAAAAATTATTCACGCTTATCTTTGTAATGAAGGTTTGTATTGTATTTGGCAGGACGCAAGGGAGATTATTGTTACAGATGATAATTATCGTTTGGCTCAAGTAAATTGGCGAGAAACCGAAAAACAATGCATGCAGCAACTTGTTCCAAAGCTTAAAAAGATGCCTGTGGTGACCCAAGGTTTTGTCGGAGGAACTATTGCTGGAGATACTACTACTTTGGGAAGGGAGGGGTCAGACTTTACAGCAGCCGTTTTGGCCAAAAGTTTAAAAGCAGATTCTGTAACTATTTGGAAAGATGTTCCTGGTGTCTTGAACGCAGATCCCAAGAGGTTTTCAGATACAGTAAAGTTTGATCATTTGGGATATAAGGAAGCCGCGGAAATGACCTATTATGGTGCTTCTGTGATTCATCCTAAAACCATCAAGCCGCTGGCCAATATGAAAATCCCACTTTATGTAAAGTCTTTTCTAGACCCTTCATCTAAAGGGACAATCATAGGAGATTTTGAGGGGGATAGAGAGGTTCTTCCTGTAATAGTTGTAAAAGATAATCAGGTATTGGTAACTTTTGAAGTGACAGACTTTTCATTTATTTCTGAGTTACATATTCATCAGATTTATGCGGAATTGCATAGGTTAAAGCTAAGGGCAAATGTATTACAGGTTTCTGCGATTACGGTGTCCATTTGCATGGACAGGGAGCTTTTTAAGCTGGAGCGGTTGTTGGTGGAGATGAGGCCTTATTTTAAGGTTAGGTATAATGAAGATTTGCAGCTGATAACTGTTAAGAATTATGATGAGGCTGCAAAACTGAGGTTTTTCAAAACTGAGAATATTTTGCTAGAACAGACCACCAGAAGTACGTTTCAATTGGTCTGCAGACCAATGGCTAAATAAATTTCTTGATGACTTTTTTGATTCCGGGAAGGTAGCTTAGGCCAAATAGGTTAAGGTGAACCAGCAGGGGGTAGAGATTATGAATGTCAGCCCTCGTTTCGAAGCCTGGCTCTAAGGGAAAGACGTCATTGTACGCTTCGTAAAAAACTCCTTGAAACCCACCAAAAAGTTTAGAGAAAGCCAAATCCATTTCACGATGTCCATAATAGACAGCAGGGTCAATCAAGCAAGGGGATCCATTTGAGTTGACGATGACATTTCCTGACCATAGATCGCCATGAAGCAAAGATGGCTTTTCATTTGGGATTAGGTCATTTAACTTAGGATAGATTTTCTGGAATTTCTTATAATAACTTTTATCAATCAACCCGTCATAATATGCTTTTCCCAGCATTGGCTCGAGTCTTTCTTCTGCATAGAAGCTAGCCCAGCTTTTGTGGTATTTGTTTCTTTGGGGAAGAACTGCGATGAAATTATCGCTGTCTAACCCATAAAGTGGAGCTGTGGCCATGTGCAGTTCGGCAAGCCCGTGTCCTAAGTCTGTCCAGTAGGAGCTGTTCGGATAACCTCCTTTGATCCACTCGATCAGTAAATAATTCTGGTCTCCGACTCGACCTGCTCCAATGGTTTTGGGAATTTGAAGTGGTGTGTATTTGTGCAATAAGGTCAAGCCTTTTAGTTCTTGATGAAAGACTTCGGATGAATTAAGATGGTTGGATTTTAAAAAAAGCGCGCCCTTGGTTGTTTCCAAAAGCACGCTTTGATTCATGGCCCCGGCAGAAATAAGCCGGACTGATTTTATTTGTGTAGGTTCATGTATGGCATCAAATAAGACATTTTCATAAAATGAATTTTGACTATGCATACACTTTGTGTTCTTTTCTTAATTGGATAATCAATTCTTCAATCGATTCGTTTAAGATGTCGTAAACTTTTTCGAAACCATCTTCTCCGCCATAGTAGGGGTCGGGAACTTCTTCATGGTCTGCATTAGACTGAAATTCTCTCATTAAAAAGATTTTGCCATGGCTTTGGTTGTAAGTCTCCATTAATTTGTAAATGTTCTTTTTGTTGGACTTGTCCATGGCAATGATATAATCAAAATCTCGGATATCTGTGTGGTTGAGCTGTCTGCCTCTGTGGGAAATGGCCATGCCATGCCCTTCTGCACATTTAATGCTTCGCTCATCAGGAAGCTCTCCAATATGATAGTCGGATGTACCACAGCTATCACTTTGGAATTTGTGTCCCAAATCAAGTGCTTTAATTTGATGATTAAAAATGGCTTCAGCCAATGGAGATCGGCATATATTGCCCAAGCAAACGAATAAAACTTTGATCATTTTTGTTTTTATAAACCTAATGCAATTTCTAAGTTCAAATATAGCAAGCTATGATCCATTAAAAGAAAATAGGTTTGTATTTATGCCTTTTTCTTTGATTTTGGATGCCGATATTGGTTGGGTAACACATGTTGTAAGTGTCACTTCCATTACTAGTGCTTATACGAATAGTAAGTTTCTGCTGAGGTGTAAAATGAATCAAACTTGGTGAGCCTATTCAACAATACTTTGCATTATAGTTTGAGAATTGATAAAAATCAAGCCTTGATTTATTTTATTCAAAAGTAAAATGGTTTTTCACTTTTGAAAGACTTTTAAGGGAGATAAAAGTTTGTCGGAGAAAGTATTGAATGCGATGAACCAAAAAGAAAATCACCATTCATCTTGAGCAAACTAAAAGACGAATGGTGATTGAATGGCTTTATCGAATAGCTACGCCAAGTCCAACACTAACTGTGTTAAACTCTTGGAATGTATAATCCCCATTGAGGAAAACAGGTCCAAACTTAAATCTTGCTCCCAAAGTGGCCATAGCCCCCTTTGCATTGTATTCAAGATTAACTGGATCGGTAATACTTTCAGAAGTACCTTCTATGGAGTAGGTGCCCAGCATGTCATAGGTGGAAGAACCAGTGTTGTAGCCTACTGTTCCATATACGGTTAGAATTGAAAGTTTTTTACTTACTAAAGCTTGAAATGTCCAAGTATCGAGGCTCATCTCGCCGAATTGTCCCATGTCCTCTTCTATAAAATATTTCGCATTAAGTGAATTGTATGCGGCTAAAATGGAAAGGTCAAAAGGGAGGATTTTGATACCTGGAATGTGTTGTTTGATGTCATGTTTTACACCCAATCCCCACTGGGAAATTTCAGCATCTTCAACTGACACTTTGGGGATAAACCTACCAATAAGTTCAAATCCAGCAGGAAGGCCAATCGCTCCTTGGATGGTTGGGGCTGGGACATATTTTACCGGGATGTCTAGGCCTGGCGGAATGTCTACTTCAGCAATTAACATTCCTTCTTCATAGATTTCCAGCGTTCCGCTCGCATCAGGATCACCATAGAGGGTGGGCAGAGAAGTAGCTCCGTTACTCCCTTTGACCCTTAACTTTTCATATTCTGAAGGGTCAAAAGTAAAGTTCTCATACCTAGCGGGAACCCTCGCTCCACTTACGGAAAACTTAAGGTCAAATCCTAAAGTACTATGAGTTTTGGCGGTGTGCGCCCAGCCTGTTCCCATACTGTAGATAAAACCTTTGGCTGCAGGTTCTACATAATACCCCATGTAGGTGTTAAGGTCATCTACTCCAGCTTGTAAGATTTTTTCAACATCAATGTCGCCTTGGCCAAAAACTTTAGTGCCAGAGAGTAAAAGGCCTACTAAACAAAAAGATAATATTTTTTTCATTCGTATAGTTGGTTATGTTAAATAAAGGTAGTGAAATTTAAGTCAAAGTTGTGACCATAAAAGTAGCTCGGGGATTTTTTTTGAAAATTAATTTAACTTTTCTACTTTTGCGGAACTATTACTAAATAAGAATCATTCTTATCTGTGAATGAATATTGAAACGGTAAAAAATAAGATTGTAGAAGGTGGACTGAAGTTTACCCATCAGCGGATGGTGATCTATGAGGCAGTGTCAAGTACTCATAATCATCCTACTGCCGAATGGGTATTTGAGCAGATTAAGGAAAACAATCCGTCCATTTCACTAGGTACGGTTTATAAAACGCTGGATACTTTTGTGAATGCCCAGATCATTCAAAAATTTGTGGATAATAATGGAGTGATGAGATTTGATGCCATTCTTGAGGCTCACAGTCACTTGTATGATAAAGAAACCAATGAAATCAGGGATTACCAGAATAAAGAGCTGGAGACTTTGATTAAAGGCTTCTTTGAAAAAAATAAAATTAAGGATTTCGAAGTGGAGGATATATCCGTGGTCATAAAGGGCCACAACAAATAAAAATAAATTAAACATAACTAATCATTTAAATTTAAAAGTATGTCATTAGTAGGAAAAAAAGCCCCTTTGTTTAGCGCACCAGCAGTTATCAACGGAGAAGAAATCGTTGAAAGCTTTTCTTTGGAGGAGTTCATTGGTAAAAAAGAAGTGATTTTCTATTTCTACCCAAAAGATTTCACTTTTGTATGCCCAACTGAAATTTTGGCTTTCCAAGAGAAATTGGCTGAGTTCGAAAAAAGAGGTGTAGCTGTAGTAGGTGCTTCTTGTGATACAGAAGAAACTCACCTTGCTTGGTTATCTACTCCAAAAGCAAACGGCGGTATTGAAGGTGTTACTTACCCATTGGTTGCTGACCCTGCAAAAACTATCGCTCACAACTATGGCGTTTTGGCCGGTGAGTGGAACTACAATGAAGAAGGAGAATTGACTTATGAAGGTGCTCCAGTTGCCTTTAGAGGTTCTTTCTTGATCGACAAAGCAGGTGTGGTTAGACATGAAACTATCAACGACCTTCCACTTGGAAGAAACATCGACGAAATGATCAGATTGGTAGACGCACTTCAGCACGTAGAGAAATACGGTGAAGTTTGTCCAGCTAACTGGGAAGAAGGTAAAGAAGCCATGAAAGCAACTAAAGAAGGTGTGTCTGAATACCTTTCTAAAAACTAATCATTGCTGAACGCAAAATAATGAAGCCTCGGTGTTTTGCCGAGGCTTTTTTTGTGGCGTTTATTGGAGCTGTTCCGTCTAGAAGGAGAATCTTATTTTTAATTAAAAAATCTGTTTTATGAATGCACTTAGGTACACTCCGGCAATTTTAATGGTTCTTTTCCTTTTTTCTTGCGATAGTGGCCAAGATGATCACCAAAATCAATTGGAGAAAAGTGAAAAAAACTGGCAAGTTCTGAAAACGGAAAATGAAGAATCTTACCGCTATCAGGTAAGTACTTCTTCTTGGACAGGCTACAGTTCGATTACCACCATTACGGTATTGAAAGGTTTGGTGACCAAAAGGGAGTTTCAAAGTTATCTTCCGGACAATGAAGGAGGCCAAGAAATAGTTTATAGTTATGTGGAGGAAGGTGAAAAAGTTGGAGCTGACACAGAAGGGGCTGATCCAATTACCTTGGATGAACTTTATGATGTTTGTAAGGAAGAATACTTGACAGTGGATCCAAATTCCAATACCATTTATTTTACCGAATTTGATAATGGACTTGTAAAGAGTTGTGGATATGTACCTGAGAACTGTGTGGATGACTGCTTTTTTGGTTTTACCTTGGAGATTATTGAATGGTTGGAATAGAGATTAAGGAAATGATCCTTGAAGGAGTTTGACAATGGTGAAGTGAGGCTATTTATTGACCTACAATGAAGGAGGTTTGTTCCGATCTTGTTAATTTTGGGCATGAAATTGTTTTATGATTTTTCTGTTTGGGCCATGTCTGGTTTGTTACAATTGACCAAAGGAGGTGAGTCTAAACTGTCGCGACTTGTAAAGGGGAGGGAAGGAGTTTTTGATCAACTTGAAAATTTCAGGAAAGAAGTTTCAGGAAACTTGGCTTGGTTTCATGTGGCCTCTCTCGGGGAGTATGAGCAGGCAAAGCCCGTGATAGCAGCATTTAAAAATGCTTTTTCAGATCATGCTGTTTTGGTTACTTTTTTTAGTCCAAGTGGCTATGAAAATGTAATCAAAAAGCCTCAGATCCATGTCGATATGATTACCTATTTGCCTTTTGATACCGAAGCCAATGTGCAGCGGTTTTTGGACTTAGTAAATCCAAATGTGGCTTTTTTTGTGAAATATGACCTATGGGCCAATTACATCTTTGAAACAAAAGCACGCAGTATCCCTTTGTTTCTCTTTTCGGCTTCCATGCGTAAGGAACAGATTTATTTCAAGCCATATGGTAGCTTTTTCCGTAAGGTGTTAAAGTGTTTTGACCATATTTATACCCAAAACCAGCAAACGGTGAAGTTGTTAGACGAAATTGGGGTAACCAACGTCAGCATTGCAGGTGATACACGTTATGATAACGTACAGGTGATTTCTGAAGCTCCAAAAGTATTTCCTGAAGTAGAGGCATTTGTGGGCACCGATCCAGTAATCGTGGTGGGGAGTGCTTGGGAAGAGGATATGGAGTTGATCATTCCGTTTATCAATAAGCATGACCAGTATAAATATATCATTGCACCTCATGATATCAATCACAGTATTATTGATTCATGGAGGAACCAAATTACCAAGCCCTGTTTAAAATACTCTGAAATGCTTGACAGTGAATCGGGAAAAGCCGATGTGCTGTTTATAGATAATATAGGGATGCTTTCTTCCCTATATCAATTTGCTCATTTGGCTTATGTGGGTGGCGCTTTTGGCAAAGGTCTACACAATATATTGGAGCCATTGGCTTTTAGGGTTCCGGTGTTGTTTGGGAAGCTAAAGCGAGTAAGTAAGTTCCCAGAAGCAGCTATCAGTGAAGGTTGTGGTTGTGGCTTTGAAGTGGCAGACAAAGCGACGTTTGAGAAAATAGTCTTAGCTTTGGAAGATGTAAAGGCTTATGAGAAGGCAGCCAAATCTGCAGATAGATTGGTGAGAGATAATCTGGGAAGTGCCCAAAAAATCATCAATGGAGTGCAAAGAATGATCTTATGAACATAAAAGGAAGGGTAATTAAGTCAACAGGTAGTTGGTACCTTGTGGATACTGATGAGGGTCAGATCAACTCCAGGCTACGTGGGAAGTTCAAACAGGATGACCTGAAGCTGACCAATCCGATTGCTGTAGGAGATTTTGTGACTTTGTCAAAAGAGGAGAACCAAGAGACAGCCATAATTTCCAGTATTTTGCCCCGGGAAAACTATATTATCCGCAAGTCCACCAGAAAGAGCCATTTTTCCCACATCCTGGCTTCCAACATAGACCAAGCCTTTTTGGTGATTACATTAAAACAGCCAAGGACCTCTTTGGGTTTTATTGATCGGTTTATTGTAAGTACAGAAAGTTTTCGAATTCCCACCACTTTGGTTGTCAATAAAATTGATGTAATCAAAAAGGAAAAGGATCAAGAGTTTTTGCAGGATATTCGTGAGATTTATGAACCCTTGGGGTATCCGGTCATGGAAATATCCGCTTTGCATGATGCCGATTTGAAGAGTCAGTTTTCGGAAAAACTTAAAGGAAAAACAACGTTGCTTTCTGGACATTCTGGAGTAGGAAAATCCACCTTGCTTAACAAATTGGTGCCAGATGCAGGGCAGTCTACCAAGGAAGTTTCCAGCTTTACCTCCAAGGGAGTGCATACCACTACTTTTGCGGAAATGTTTCCAGTGGAAGATGGTGGTTATTTGATTGATACACCTGGTATTAAGGAGTTTGGAATTCTAGACATTGAAGAAGAAGAACTGTCTCATTATTTTGTGGAGATGAGAAAGTATTTGGGACAGTGTAAATACAACAACTGTAAGCATCTCAATGAACCCGGCTGCAAGGTGTTGGAGGTGCTGGAAGAAGGATACATTCATCCCTATCGATATGATAGCTATGTCAAAATACTCAATGAGGAAGATACTTATCGTTGAGGAAGATTGCTAAATGCGGCATGCTTACTGTTCTCTACATTATTTAATGTAAATCTTTGAATCCATTCGGTTTTAAACTAATTTTCCCTTTTAAAACAGTTTGATCAGATCATCATGAGTGAAATAAAAACTTTGGTGCTGAACCATAAGCAAATCCAACAGAAAATCACCCGAATAGCGTATGAAATATATGAAAGAAATGTGGGTGAAGAAGAGGTGGTATTTGCCGGAATTTCAGGTATGGGTTACGTCTTTGCGGGCCTATTGGTGGATAGAATAAAGGAAATATCTCCTTTGAAAGTCGAAAAGATGAAAATCACACTTGATAAGTTTACCAAAAAACAACCTGAAGTGGAGCTTTCCCATGATATTGACTTTGAGAATAAGTGTCTGATCATTGTGGATGATGTGCTTAATTCAGGAAGGACATTGACTTATGCAATGGAGCCTTTTTTGAAGTATGAGATCAAGAAAATTGAAGTAGCTGTTTTGGTCAACAGAAGCCATAAATTGTTTCCAGTTTCTGCCGATTATACCGGTTACGAACTAGCAACCACCTTGAGCGAAAATATCGAGGTGGTACTTAATGAGAGCGATTCCATTGTTTACCTACAATAATATCAACCATGTCTGTTAATCAGTCTTCCAATATAAAGAGAATTACCACTCATGTGCTTCAGGAAATGAAAAACAGAGGAGAGAAAATCTCCATGCTAACAGCATATGATTTTTCCATGGCGGGGATTTTGGATGCCGCGGGAATTGATATCATTTTGGTTGGAGATTCAGCCTCTAATGTTATGGCAGGACATGAGACCACTTTGCCCATTACTTTGGATCAAATGATTTATCATGCCTCATCTGTAGTGAGAGCTGTAAAACGTGCCTTTGTGGTAGTGGATATTCCTTTTGGCTCTTATCAAGGGAATTCATCTGAGGCTTTGAGATCTACCATCCGTATCATGAAGGAGGCCGGTGCGCATGCGGTGAAAGTAGAAGGAGGAGCTGAAATCAAGGAATCAGTGGTGAGGATATTAAGCGCTGGGGTTCCGGTAATGGGACATTTGGGATTGACCCCTCAGTCTATTTACAAGTTTGGAACTTATACGGTGAGGGCCAAGGAAGAGGATGAAGCGGAAAAGCTTATTTCAGATGCCAAGGTTTTGGAAGAATGTGGCTGTTTTGCCATTGTTTTGGAAAAAATCCCTGCAGAACTTGCCAAGCGTGTCGCTGAGCATGTGTCCATTCCAGTAATCGGCATTGGAGCAGGTCCTCATGTGGATGGACAAGTATTGGTCGTACATGATATGTTGGGGATTACTCAAGAGTTCAAACCTCGTTTTTTAAGGCAATATGCGGACTTGAGAGGTGTAATGACAGAGGCTGTGGAAGGTTACATCAAAGATGTGAAGTCCAAAGACTTTCCAAGTGAGAAGGAAAGCTATTGATCTATTCCAACGTTTTGGAAAGATAAAATCAGGGTGATTTCCATAAAATTGAACCTTTTGATAGCAGCAAGCATATGATGGTAATCCCAATTAATTTCATCAATAACCTGATGTCATAGAATATTTGTTGGTATCAGGTTGAGTTGTAGCAGGTAAACAAAGTTTTTGTTTATTTGAATTCATTTAGGCTTTTGGTCTACCCACTCCCTATTCCGCTTTTAACCTTTGAATGCGCGATATTTTGCGTATTTTAGCGGCAAAATCAAGTGCACCGGCATTTAATCAAATAATTATTTAGTCAATATACACACAGGCCAACTTTGGGTTGTGCTTTGTCGTGTCGAAATTTTAATAAAATGACCACTACAAAAACACCGAAGATCCTTTATACGCTGACCGATGAAGCGCCAGCTTTGGCAACCTATTCTTTGTTGCCTATTATTAAATCTTTTACAGATTCAGCTGGTGTGGCAGTAGAAACCAGGGATATATCTTTATCGGGTAGGATTATCGCCAACTTCCCGGAGTATTTAAAAGAGGATCAGCGCATCAGTGATGCATTGGCCGAATTGGGAGAGATTGCTAAAACTCCAGAAGCCAATATTGTGAAGCTGCCTAATATCAGTGCTTCGATTCCCCAATTGAAAGCAGCTATCAAGGAACTTCAAGGACAAGGCTATGCATTGCCGGACTATCCGGACGAACCAAAAACCGAAGAGGAAAAAGGCGTAAAAGCCAAGTATGATAAAATTAAAGGCAGTGCTGTAAATCCAGTTTTAAGAGAAGGTAATTCGGATAGAAGAGCTCCTCAGGCGGTGAAGCAGTATGCCAAAAACAACCCACACAGCATGGGTAAGTGGAGTGCTGATTCCAAATCTCATGTGGCGAGCATGAGCGAAGGTGATTTCTACGGAAGTGAGCTTTCATTGACCATGCCGGCAGAGGGAACTGTTAAAATTCAATTGGAAGGTAAAGATGGTGCTGTCACCATCTTAAAAGAGGGATTGAAGCTTCAAGCAGGTGAAGTGATAGATGCTTCTGTGATGAGTGTTAAAAAACTGGAAACTTTCTTGGCTGAGCAAAAAGAAGATGCTAAAAAACAAGGCATTCTGTTTTCATTGCATATGAAAGCTACTATGATGAAAGTTTCTGATCCTATCATTTTTGGCCATGCTGTTAAGGTTTTCTTTGCGCCAGTATTTGAAAAACATGCCCAGACCATTCAGGAGATTGGTGTAGATGTTAATAATGGGTTTGGTGATTTGATCAGTGCTTTGGACAAACTTCCAGCTGAAAAGCGTAAGGAAATAGAGGCTGATATAGAAGCTTGCTATGCTGACAGCCCTGATTTGGCCATGGTTAACTCCCACAAGGGAATTACCAATTTGCATGTTCCAAGTGATGTGATTATTGATGCTTCCATGCCGGCCATGATCAGAACATCAGGTCAGATGTGGAATAAAAACGATAAACTTCAAGATACCAAAGCAATTATTCCAGATCGCTCTTATGCAGGTGTTTATCAGGAAACCATTGACTTCTGTAAGGAACACGGTGCTTTTGACCCTACCACCATGGGGAGTGTTCCCAATGTAGGTTTGATGGCGCAAAAAGCTGAAGAGTATGGTTCTCATGATAAGACTTTTGAGATTCCTGCAGAAGGAAAGGTGAAAGTGCTTAATGCTGCTGGTGAAACATTAATGGAGCATGCTGTAGAAAAAGGAGATATCTGGAGAATGTGCCAAACCAAGGATGCGCCTATCCAAGATTGGGTGAAACTAGCTGTAAACCGTGCCAAAGCCACAGGAGTACCTGCTGTCTTCTGGTTGGATCAAAACAGAGCCCATGATGCCCAGTTGATCGAAAAAGTAAATAAATATCTCCCTGAACATGATACGGAAGGATTGGAGATCAAGATTCTTTCTCCAGTGGAAGCAACCCGTTTCTCATTGGAAAGAATCAAGGAAGGAAAAGATACCATCTCCGTTACAGGTAATGTTTTAAGGGATTACTTGACGGATTTGTTCCCTATTTTGGAATTGGGCACGAGTGCTAAAATGCTTTCCATTGTACCATTGATGAATGGTGGAGGCTTATTTGAAACGGGAGCCGGAGGATCTGCTCCTAAACACGTTCAGCAGTTTGTGGAAGAAGGTCACCTTAGATGGGATTCTTTGGGTGAGTTTTTGGCATTGGCTGTTTCTTTGGAACACTTGGGCAATACTTTTGACAACGAAAGGGCCATTGTTTTAGGTAAGACTTTGGATGAGGCTACTGGTAAATTCCTCGAAAATGGAAAGTCCCCATCCCGAAAGGTGAATGAATTGGACAACAGAGGGAGTCATTTCTATTTGGCACTTTACTGGGCAGAAGCATTGGCGGCCCAAGATAAGGATGCTGCATTGAAAGAGATTTTTACCAAAGTGGCGAAGGCTATGGAGGAAAATGAAGCAACAATTATTAATGAATTGAATGGTGCTCAAGGAAATCCTGTGGATATCGGAGGTTACTTTAAGCCTGACGAAGCAAAGACTTCTAATGCCATGAGACCAAGCAAGACCTTAAACGAAATCTTGGAAATGGTTACAGCGAGTGTGTAATTTGTCACTCAATGAATGCAATAGAAAAGGCCATCCGTAATGCGGATGGCCTTTTCTTATTTTAATGTGATAAGGAAAATTTTATAGTTCCTTGATCATGATGTTTTTGAAGTAAACATTGTTGCCATGGTCTTGAAGAGCAATTTTGCCTTTCTTATATATGCCGAAATGTTCTGCGTTTTTGAATTTACTTTCTGCAATGAGTGCTTTCCAACTGTCATCCCACATGGTAGTTTCAACAGTGGTTACTCCATTTAGTTTGAAGGTTAATTTGGCATCTTCAACGATGATTTCTGTAGTATTCCATTCTCCTACTGGATTAGAAGCCTCTTCTGTAGCTTGGATCATATCGTACAAGTCACCGGTTCTATGCTTAAGATTTTTGCCATCAGGGTGGCCTTCATCATCTAACAACTGGTATTCAGGACCTGTAACATACGGGTGTCTGAATTGCTCATCCTCATGTACCATGAACATTAATCCAGAGTTTCCATTGTCGGAAATTTTCCATTCCAGTTTAAGGTGGAAATTACTGTATTCATCTTTGGTAACAAGGTCTCCTCTACCTTCTTTTTCAGAAGAGTCAAGGTATAGAACACCATTTTCCATTTTCCATGCAGCACCTAGAGATTCTTTATTGTAGGTTTTCCAGCTGTCCATGTTGGATCCATCAAAAAGGATGGTCCAATCTCCTTCACTTTCATTGGAAGTACTCTGAACGGTTACGGTTTCTTCAGAGGAAGTGTCCTTACTCTGACCAGCTCCGCAGGATGTGGCCAAAAGCGCTAAGACTGTTAGGGATAAAATGTTTTTTTTCATATCTGATTAAGATTATAAAAGAGGCCTTTCAAAGGCCTCTTTAGGGTTTATTTTTTCAGCATTAAAACGTACTTGACCATTTTTTTCGCATCGTCTTCGGAAAGTCCTGGGTGAGCTGGCATTGGAACCTCTCCCCATTCTCCTGAATTACCTGCAACGACTCTTTTGGCAAGTGTTTCAATGTTCTCTTCTGTGCTTTCGTATTTTTCTGCAACATCTTTGTAAGCAGGTCCTACGATTTTTCTTTCCACCATATGACAGCTAGGGCAGTCAGATTCTTTGACTAATGCAAGTCCGTTGACATAGTCAGGATTGTCTTTGTACATCTCGTCAAAGCTCATTTCTTTGGCTGGAGCGGCAGCTGGGGTATTTGTTGTTTCCTCGCTTTTGGTGTCGGAGCTTCCGCCACAAGCATAAGCTAATCCTGCAAGTGCGATCACACCTGCGCTTGCTACTTTACTGAAATTCATTGGTCTATAGGTTTGTTTTGATTTGAATTTATATTCCTAATACTTTTTTGTTCAATTCCTCATCAGTGCCTGCAGAGGCAAAGTCATCGAAGGTTTTCTCAGTGACCCTGATGATTTTTTCCTTGATAAATTTAGCACCTTCAATTGCTCCTGCTTCAGGATGTTTGATGGCACATTCCCATTCCAGTACTGCCCACCCATCAAAGTCATATTGGGAAAGCTTGCTGAAAATGGCATTGAAATCGACTTGGCCATCTCCCAGTGACCTGAATCTTCCAGCTCTGTTGATCCAGCTTTGATAACCTCCGTATACTCCTTGTTTGCCAGTTGGGTTGAACTCAGCGTCTTTCACATGGAACATTTTGATCCTCTCATGATAGAAGTCTATGAACTGAACATAGTCCAGGCACTGCAGTAAGAAGTGGCTTGGATCATAAAGGATGTTTGCTCTTGGGTGATGGTTTACTTTTTCCAAGAACATCTCAAATGTCACTCCATCATGAAGGTCTTCACCAGGGTGAAGTTCATAGCATAAATCTACACCATTTTTATCAAATTCATCCAAGATAGGCAACCACCTCTTCGCTAATTCTTCGAAACCTGTATCTACCAAGCCTGCAGGGCGCTGAGGCCAAGGGTAAACCGTATGCCACATCAATGCACCGCTGAAGGTGGCATGAGCAGTAAGTCCCAAGTTTTTGGAAGCTTTGGCTGCGTACATAAGTTGCTGGGTAGCCCATTCTGATTTGCCTTTTAGGTTTCCTTTTAACTCTTCAGGAGCAAAAGCATCAAACAATTCATTATAGGCCGGATTTACAGCAACCAATTGCCCTTGTAAGTGTGTGCTCAGTTCTGAGATCTCAAGTCCAGCATTTTCAACAGTGCTTTTGATTTCATCAGCATAAGATTGATCTTCGGCGGCTTTTTGCAAATCGATAAAGCGACTATCCCAAGATGGAATCTGAATGGCTTTATAACCAATGCTTTTGGCCCATTCACTGATGTCTTTAAGGTTGTTAAAAGGAGCCTTATCGTCTGCAAATTGAGCTATAAATAGCGCAGGTCCTTTAATGGTCTTCATACTACAGGGTCTTTTAAGTTTATCTTAATTAATCGTTTTAGCATATGTTTTGAATTGCAAAATACATCCTTTTGTAATATTTTTTTACAAAACCGTGGTTTTTTGAACTGGAAAATCCAATAAAGGATGGTATTCAGTGCCAATGGCAGTGACTTTGGGCAACTCTTTTGAATTACAGTTTAAATTCGGTCCATTTTTGCTCAGACTGACCGCTTTTTACCACATGTTCTATAAAGGCCATGCCTCTAAGCCCGTCCTCAGTGCTTGGAAAGTCAAGCCACTCTTTTTCTGGTTCTGTGCCGTTTAGTTTAGCAGTGAGCGTTCTGGCAAAATTTCTATAGTGATTGGCAAAAGCTTCCAGGTATCCTTCAGGGTGTCCTGCCGGTGTTCTTGAATTGGCCAATGCATAGCTGGATAGGTACGGGACATTGGCTCCCGCACGATAAATTTGATCAGGTTGCTCCTGGTGTCGGACGATAAGGGAATTGGCGTCTTCTTGCTGCCATTCCAATCCTGCTTTGTCCCCGTAAACTCTTATTTTGAGGTTGTTTTCCGCACCTGTGGCGACCTGAGAAGCCATAAGTACACCAGATGCTCCTCCTTCAAACTTCAATAGCACAATGCCGTCATCGTCCAATGTCCTTCCCGGAAGTGTTGTGTTTAGGTCAGCGCAAAGTTTGTCCAGTTTCAATCCACTGACATATTCTGCTAAGTTCAGGGCATGTGTGCCTATATCTCCCATGCAGCCGGCCACTCCACTTCGCTTGGGGTCTGTTCTCCAGCCTGCTTGTTTGTTTTCTTCTTCAGAGACGTTTTTCCATAGCCAGCCTTGAGGGTATTCCACATAGACTTTTCGGATGTTTCCCAAGGTGCCATTGGAAACTAGTTGTTTGGCTTCTTTTACCATAGGGTAGCCCGTGTAAGTATGGGTAAGGCAGAAAAGCATGCCTGTGTCCTTAATGACTTGATCCAGCTCTTTTGCCTCTTCATAGGTCAAAGTCATTGGTTTGTCCAGTACCACATGAAAGCCATTTTTCAGGGCTTTTACGGTCGGGTCAAAATGAACATGGTTAGGAGTGACAATGCTTACAAAGTCGATTCTTTGATCTTCGGGGAGCTCTTTTTCCTTTTCAAACATTTCGTCATAGGACTGATAAATGCGGCTTCGATTTAAAAATAACTCAGCACCAGCCTGGGCCGATTTTTCAGGGTTGCTGCTGAAAGCTCCAGCTACCAATTCTATTTGGCCATCCATATTGGCGGCTATTCTATGGACGGCTCCAATGAAAGATCCTGGACCGCCTCCAATCATACCCATTCGAAGTTTACGATGGTTCATAATTATTCTTGGGTTATTTAATGTAATCGTTTTTTAATTTGGTAATGTGGTTTAAGAAATGTTCTGCAAGATGAGTTTATGGTTATAGATGTCGGTTCTTTTAATGATAAAATGCGATATAGTCATGTGAATGGCATAGATTAATAAAACAGAACTCCTATACTTATATGTTTGTACCAGAAAAACTAAAATTAAACGAAAATCGCTAAAATTTAAATTAATATTTAAGTAGTTTGGCTTTTTCTTTTTAAGTTGGAAATTAAAAAATAAAACAAAAAACCTATCAAAAACCTATGAGTTTCAATACGAAGTTTAAGCTGTCCTTTATGATGTTCCTCGAGTTTTTTATTTGGGGAGGTTGGTTTGTAACCCTTGGACTGTTTCTTGAAAAAAACTTAAGCACAACTGGTGCTCAGAGTGCAGCAGCGTTTTCTACGCAATCTTTTGGGGCGATCATCGCTCCTTTTATTATTGGTCTGATAGCAGACAAGTATTTTAATGCAGAAAGGATTTTGGGAGTCCTGCATTTGGTTGGAGCAGTCTTGATGTTCCAGATGTACAATGCTGAGGATTTTACAGCCTTTTACCCGTATGTATTTGCGTATATGGTGGCTTATATGCCGACCTTGGCCCTTGTAAATTCTGTTTCCTTTAATCAAATGTCCAACCCTGAAAAGGAGTTTGGGGTAATTAGAGTTTGGGGAACCATTGGATGGATTGTAGCTGGTTTGGTGATCAGTTTGGTTTTTGCTTGGGATTCTTCCGAGAATGCTGCCGCGGGCATGTTGAGAAACACGTTTTTGATGACATGTATTGCTTCAGTGGTATTGGGTATTTATAGCTTTATGCTGCCTAAAACCCCTCCTAAAATAGCCAAGGGAGAGAAAAAATCTATCTCTGAAATTTTAGGTTTGGATGCGTTTGCCTTGCTAAAGGATAAAAACTATTTGATTTTCTTCCTTGCTTCCATCATGATATGTATCCCTTTGGCTTTCTACTATCAGAATGCTAGCTTGTTTTTAGGTGAAATTGAAATGACAAACCTTACCAGTAAAATGGCTTTGGGACAAGTAAGTGAAGTTCTGTTTATGTTGCTGTTGCCTGTATTCTTTGGTAAATTCGGAATTAAGAAGACACTTCTCGTGGGGATGATCGCTTGGGTAGTCCGTTATGCATTGTTTGCATATGGTAATGTAAATGAATTGTCATTTATGCTGTTGATTGGTATTGCACTTCATGGTATTTGTTATGACTTCTTCTTCGTTTCAGGGCAGATCTACACGGATTCCAAAGCTGGCGAAAAATTCAAGAGTGCCGCTCAAGGAATGATTACTCTCGCTACTTATGGTGTTGGGATGTTGATTGGCTTTTGGGTAGCAGGTGTGATCACTGATACATATGTGTCTCCAGAAGGCGCTCATGATTGGCAAACTATCTGGTTGATTCCTTCCGGTATAGCAGTATTGGTGGCATTGACTTTTGCATTAGCTTTCAAAGAGAAGAAGCCAGCTCCAGTGGCTGCTTAAAAGCATTTAATTATGTCGCAGAGAAGATCAGTTTTAAAGAAAATGCTATTAGGGTCAGCTGCCATTAGCGGCTTGCCCCTATTGAATTTAGAAGCCAAGAATAAAAAAACTATGTTGAAAGGAAATATAAACCACTCGGTTTGTAGATGGACTTATGGTCACTTGTCATTGGATGAATTATGTGTGTTGGTGAAAGATATTGGTTTTAGCGCGATTGACCTGATGGGGCCAAAAGACTGGCCGACAGCCCAGAAGCACGGGGTATACAGTTCCATGTGCAATGGTGCAGAGATCAGCCTGACAGAAGGTTTCAATCATACAGAATATCATGATACATTGATCAAGAATTATTCAGAGATGATTCCTTTGGTCGCCAAGAATGGATACAAAAACCTGATTTGCTTTAGTGGCAACAGAAATGGGATGGATGATGAGACAGGTCTTCAAAATAGTGTTAAGGGCTTACAGAAATTATTGCCAATAGCCGAAAAGCATGGGGTTACCTTGGTGATGGAGCTGTTGAACAGTAAAGTGGATCATCCGGATTATATGTGTGATAAGAGTGTCTGGGGAGTGGAGTTGTGCAAAAGATTGGATAGTGATAACTTTAAATTGCTCTATGACATTTACCACATGCAAATTGATGAGGGAGATGTGATCAGGACTATTGGAGAGAACCATCAGTATTATGGCCATTATCATACTGCTGGAAATCCAGGAAGAAATGAAATAGATGAAACCCAAGAGCTGAATTATCCAGCTATTATTAAGGCCATTGCTAAAACAGGCTTTAAGGGGTATATTGCTCAGGAGTTTATACCCAAAGCAGAGGATAAAGCTGCATCCTTGAGAGATGCCATTGCCCTTTGTGACATTTAAACCGAAATAACCTATTAAAAACCTATAGATGAATTATGGCAAATCAAGAGTATGATGCAATCGTCGTTGGCTCAGGGATTAGTGGCGGATGGGCTGCTAAAGAGCTGACCGAGAAAGGATTGAAAGTTTTGCTGCTGGAAAGAGGGCAAGACATTAAACACGTAAAAGATTACAAGAACGCCACTTTGCCTCCATGGGAGGTCCCTCACAGAGGGCGTCGAACCACCGAGATGGTAGAAAACCACCCTAATTTGAAGCGCGATTACGTGTTGAATGAATTGGTGTTGGACTGGTGGGCTCATGAAGACACTTCTCCTTATGTGGAGGAAAAACCTTTTACTTGGTTTCGAGGATATCAAGTTGGGGGACGTTCCTTACTTTGGGGTAGACAAAGTTACCGTTGGTCAGATTTGGATTTTGAAGGGAATGCAAAAGAAGGAATTGCGGTAGATTGGCCAATCAGGTATAAGGATATCGCTCCTTGGTATGATTATGTAGAGAAGTTTGCCGGGATTTCTGGAAATAGGGATGGCTTGGATGTACTTCCTGATGGGCAGTTTATGCCGCCTTTTGCGATGAACTGTGTAGAAAAGGATGTAAAAGATAGAATAGAGAAAAAGTTTGAGGGCAAGCGCCACTTTATCAATGCGAGGGTAGCCAATATCACCCAGCCACTGCCTGGAAGACCAGGTTGTCAGTCAAGAAACAAATGCTGGTTAGGTTGTCCCTTTGGAGGGTACTTTAGTACACAGTCTTCAACTTTACCAGCAGCTGAAGCTACCGGAAACCTAACGCTTAGGCCTTACTCTATTGTTCATAAAGTGCTTTATGATAAAGATAGTCAAAAAGCGACAGGGGTAGAGGTAGTGGATGCCGAAACCATGGAGACCATAGAGTACAAATCAAAGATTGTCTTTTTGTGTGCATCTGCCTTGAATTCAGCGCAAGTATTGATGCGCTCTGCAACTGATATTTGGCCTGAAGGTTTAGGGAGCAGTTCTGGAGAGTTGGGACATAACTTAATGGACCACCACTTCCGTTTAGGGGCAAGTGGTTCTATTGAGGGATATGATGATAAGTATTATTTTGGAAGAAGGCCGGGAGGTATTTATATTCCGAGATACAGAAATGTGGGAGATGATAAGCGTGATTATGTTCGTGGTTTCGGATACCAAGGGGGAGCAAGCAGAAGTGGTTGGAGCAGAAACGTAAGTGAGATCAATATTGGAGGTCCTTTAAAAGAGGCTTTGACCGAGCCAGGACCATGGAGTATTGGTATGACGGCTTTCGGTGAGATTTTGCCGTACCATGAAAATAAAATATCCCTAAGTAAGGATGTGAAAGATAAGTGGGGGATGTACGCTTTGGTGATGGATGCCGAGATCAAGGACAATGAAATGAAGATGCGTAAGGATATGATGGCGGATGCTGCTGAAATGCTGGAAGCAGCTGGTGCCAAGAATATTCATACCTATGACTCTGGATATACTTTTGGTCAAGGGATCCATGAAATGGGTACAGCCAGAATGGGAAGAGATCCAAAAACCTCTGTGCTGAATGAGCATAATCAGGTTTGGGATGCCAAAAACGTGTTTGTGACCGATGGTGCTGCCATGACTTCTGCAGCTGCTGTGAATCCGTCGCTGACTTATATGGCATTGACAGCTAGAGCAGCAAATTTTGCAGTAGAAGAACTTAAAAAAGGTAACCTTTAAAAGACACAAACTATGGCAATGAACAGAAGAGATGCATTGAAAAGCTTTGTGCTGATGATGGGAGGAACCATGGTCGGTGCGAATGCGATATTGACAGGTTGTACACCTGAAAAGCAAATTGAAGGTCTTGATTTTACTCCAGAGGAAATAGCCTTTTTGGATGAAATTGGTGACACTATCATTCCAACTACAGATACTCCTGGAGCAAAAGCGGTAGGTATCGGTTCCTTTATGGTAATGATGGTGAAAGACACCTACTGGGAAGAGCAACAAAAGGAGTTTATTGATGGTTTGAATGCGCTTAGGAAGGGTTTTAAAGAAGAGATAGGAAAAGACTTCATGGATGCCAGCCAAGAGCAAAGAACCGCTTATTTGAATGAGCTCAATAAAAAAGCAAAAGAAGAAAATGGTCCAAAGTATTTCAATATGTTGAAGGATTTGACCGTTTTGGGATATTTTACTTCGGAAATTGGAGCCACTCAGGCGTTGAATTATGTAGAGGTACCAGGAAAATGGGAACCATGCATTGATTACAAAAAAGGAGACAAAGCGTACGCGATATAACAGATACCAAGCGGGACAGCATTTATTTGATGTCCCGCTTTTTGAATTACAATTGATTTATTAAGATCCCCCTAAAATGAAAGAAAGAAGAAAGTTTTTGAAGTTGGGTGCAGCATTTACAGCAGGTGCTTTTTTGCCATTGCAGTTTTGCTCCTCACCTAAGAAAGAAACAACCGCTATAGTTGAAGAAACGGTAGCGGAATCTGTGAAAGAAAGCATTTCGAAATTTGGTGTTCAGTTATACTCTGTGAAAGAGGATATGGCTGCAGATGCCAAAGAGACTATAAAGAAAATTGCAAGCTACGGTTACAATCAGATAGAAGGATTTGACGGAGGAAAAGGGATTTTCTGGGGAATGAAAAATACCGAATTTAAGAGTTTCACAGAAGATTTGGGTTTGGACTTTGTAGCATCGCATGCCAATGTATTTGACAATACAGAGAAACTTGCGGCAGAAGCTGGAGAGATTGGGATGAAATACCTAATCTGTCCTTGGATTGGACCTCAGGAGTCCATGGAGGAATGGAAAAAAATAGCAGATAGATTTAATGAGGTAGGCCAAATATGTAAGGACAATGGGGTGAGGTTCGCATACCATAACCATGGCTATACATTTGAGGAATTGGAAGGCCAGATGCCGCAGGACTTTTTGTTGGAAAATACAGATCCAGAATTAGTCGATTATGAGTTGGATATCTATTGGGCGGTTACTGCTGGTGTTGATCCTGAAGCTTATTTTGAAAAATATAAAAACAGATTTAGGCTTTGTCATGTTAAAGATAGGGAAAAAGGAGCTCCTGAAGGAAAGGCTGATGCATCTATTGTAATAGGTGAAGGAAGCATTGACTATTCTAAAGTGCTAAGGACTGCCAAGGACAATGGGATGGATTATTTCATCGTAGAGCAAGAAAAATTTGAAGGGGTAACTCCTTTAGAGGCAGCCGAGAAAAATGCAGCCTATTTGAAAAAGCTTGAAATCTAATAACAGCTTAAAACTATGTGAATCTAAAGCAGGTCAATTTGACCTGCTTTTTTTTATCAGGTAATGGCTTGACTTTTGTTAATTCTCCTCAAGTTATCCCAACTTTTTCCTCGGGTTTATTCGTTCATAGTAATAGCGTGACATGAGTACTGGGTTTAACAAATCACCATTATGAGTTTAGCCATTCCATTATTCCCTTTAAAATTAGTTGCCTTTCCCGGGGAACGTTTGAACCTCCATATTTTTGAGCCTCGCTATAAGCAGCTGGTTAGGGATTGTATCGCAGGGGAATTGCAATTTGGTATATGTGTTTTTACAGATCGATTGATGTCACACGGTACTATGGTGAGGTTGGTGGAGGTTTACAAAGAATATGAGGACGGAAGGTTGGATATCAAGACCGAGGGTCTTGGTGTGTTTAAAATCAATACTTTTGAAAATCCTCTAGGTAGCAAGTTGTATGCGGGAGGTGAAGTAGAACTTTTGGAAGAGGATAATAAGGTTTCTGGGGGAGTTTTCAAGGAGTTTATTTTTTATTTGAGGGAAATGCTCAGGTTGATGGGGGTTGATGCTTCGGAAGGGCTTGAAAATGTGAATTCTTTTACTTTCGCCCATAAGCTAGGACTTAAACTTGAAGAGGAGTATGCCCTGATTCAGATGCAACGAGAATCTGAGAGTCTGATTTATTTAACCAATCATCTAAAAAAAATGCTCCCCATTGCCAGGGAGCTGGAAAAAGCGAGGGAAAGGGTCAAGATGAATGGACATTTCAAGTCGCTAGACCCTCTCGATTTTTGATGTTATTATAGTCTGGAAATGTTTTCTTTTTTTACATAAGCTTCCTTTCCTTCCCACTCTATTTGATACCAAATGTCCTCTGAGGATTTTATGGTAACCCGGTGCCCAGGGTTTACTTTTTTGATGAATTTACCAGCAGCTGTGGGTTCTCCCATGATGATAGTGGGACTGTCTTTAATGATCCCTGTTTGGGGGCTTTTCAGCAGGTTATTGCTAAGAAATGTACAAAGCAACAAGATCATGCTCGGGATAAAGTATTTTGGTTTGGTAGCCTTATTTCTCACAATGGCCAAGATTAAAGATACAACGAGCAATAAGGCAAAGAAAGAAGTGATTTCTTGTTGGTAGTCTGTAAGTAGTTTGAAAAACTGTGCTCGATCAGAAACCTCATAGCCCTTTAGGTCAAGCTGATCTGTTAGGGATTTGATTTTGCTGATTACTTTGGGGCTTGGGTTGTGGTCATAGTATTTGGAAAGGTAAAGGGTGGCATCATTGTATTGTCCCATTCCTTCCGTGATGTAGGCCATCTTTAGCAGCATGGCAGGAGAGTATGAGTCTTCAGTTTGAAGAATGTCTGAGTAGATATTGTAGGCTTCTTTGTAGCTTTTTGCGTTAAACAAAGAATCTGCTAAAATCAAACTTTTGTTATCTGCTTGACAATTAATGCTTTGCAATATGAAAGTGAAAAATATTAAAAATTTTACAATAAACTTTCGGCTGATGTTTGGCATTTTCAAATTGGTCTCTTAAATTTGCAGTCCAATTACGACAAAGATATAACAAAAAGCAAGTCGAAATTGACAAAAAAATGGAAGTTAAAAGTACTTCCTGGTCCAATTAATAGAGGTTTTATGATCTCATTGGCTTTGAAATATATTGGAGTGGTAAAGCAAGAAATTGCCATTCTGAGAAAATAAAATGATTCCGTAGCTCAGCTGGTAGAGCAATACACTTTTAATGTATGGGTCCTGGGTTCGAGCCCCAGCGGGATCACAAATTTGAAATTTAAATTTGATAATATCTTGATTATATAATAATGAAGTTGTTAAATTTGAATTCTCAAAATAAAATTCCTTGTTAAAGTATAGGGAGAAGCTTACGGGGTGTAGCGTAGCCCGGTCATCGCGCCTGCTTTGGGAGCAGGAGGTCGCAGGTTCGAATCCTGCCACCCCGACAATCCAGTATTACTTTGAAATATAAGTAAACGGTCCTGTAGCTCAACTGGATAGAGCAACTGCCTTCTAAGCAGTAGGTTAAAGGTTCGAGTCCTTTCAGGATCACAGAGCGGAAAGAAGTTTCCGCTTCTTCTTTATTAAAGATTCCGGGTTCCCATAGTTTTGGGGTGGTAGTATATGAAATTACTGCCGTTCGGAAAATCATGATTCCGTAGCTCAGCTGGTAGAGCAATACACTTTTAATGTATGGGTCCTGGGTTCGAGCCCCAGCGGGATCACGAAAAGCCTGACTTTCGAGTCGGGCTTTTTTGTTTTAGAATGCTTAATGATTTCTATAAGAAAAAGGGATCAAGCAATATTGAATAAAAGCTAAAAGTTGATTCAAATTAATATTCATCCTTTTAATCCCCATAATTGGGACAGGTATTGTGGTTTAAATAATTTTAAGGTAGTAGACCAATAATACTTATACCTGGTTTATCTCTCCCTTAGAAATATTGCTTGATCCAAGCTATTCATTTATTGACTGATTTAATTCTTATCGAGATAGAATTTCTGATGATATAAGGAGTTGATTAGAATTACTTATCGTTTTGTTTAAAAGTATATCCCATCTTTGAAGCATGCAAAATGCTTCCTTCTTTTGGTCGAAGAAAGTCAATTTTAGGTAAACTCCCATCTTCTTTCCGTGGTAAGGCTAACTCTGATGCGTCAAGTCCAACAAAGTCTGAATCTGAGAGGGAGATTTCTTTTGATGAAAAAGAATTGTTTGATAGTTCACACTTTTCCAAATCAACTTGGGTAATGTGTTTTGATACTCTAGGATCATAGGATACGTTGTTTTTAATAATATGGCCATACCCGGGTACATCCTTTGTTTCTTCGGCTGATTTTCTGTTGAGCATATTGAAATTTGAGGGGTTTTGGTAGCCAGTGTTATTGATCCAGCTTATGCCTCCAAGGTGATGGTTGGCATAGAAACCTTGGTTTCGATTATGGTAAGCCAAACAATTGATGACCTTATGTTTCGGGATGACTCTCGGGTTTCTTGGCGTGGAAGACATTCCATATCCGCCGGACTTGAAGCCACTGCCGTCACCAGCAGCAAGTAAGGTTTTTGGCTGGTAGCCATTGTAAAAGGACCAACAGTCTTCTATGGTTACTGCTGCTTTAGAATTGATTAGATCAAAGCCATCGTCACTGTTATACCACGCACGACAAGCTTTAAATATATTTCCTACACTGGATTCCTTGGTAGGATGACCTCCAAAGCCATCAACATTTCCACCCTTTCCCCCATCTGAGATGGGGTCATAATTGTTGTATGCATCACAATTCAAAATCATATTGTGTGACCCTTTGGTGAGATAAAAGCCAATAGCCATACCGTCATGCATTGCTAAGTGTTCGTAAGTGTTGTAGTTGCCACCTTCATTGCGGAAACATTCTGATTGGGTATGTCCTATGATGGTCACTTGCGTACCTATGATCTCGAAATTTTTAAAGTGGAGGTTCGACCCAGATACATGGAATACGATTACTCGCTTGTCTTTTGGGCGCACGGCAGATAAATCAAACACTGGTCGCTCTGATCGGTAGCCTCCGTAATAAGTCTTTTGAGATGAGTTTAACCCACTTTTGTCCATTTCAAATACGTAAGCCCAAAGTTCATTTGAACTATATTTCATAATTTGATTTTCAGTTATTTTGTAAGTGCCTCCCCTGATAAATACAGAATCGCCAGGAACCACCAGCTCCTGCGCGTGCTGGAGACTTGCAAAGGGTGCATCAAGGCTGCCTTGATTGGAGTCACTTCCGTTAACTGCTACAAAATAATTTTTTGCAGAAAGGCAATAGGTGAGAAGGATAAGGGAGAGGGTTAGTAATGACTTCATGTTTAAATGTAATCAATACTGAGTTGAAGTTTGTGTGGGAGTGTAGGGTAAAAAGAAACCCTGCTATTTTTATAAATAGCAGGGCGAATTCAGCTTTTTGGTGTCAAAATCTATTTCTCTATCATTTTATAAACCCTGACATAATCTACTTTAAAAGTGGCTGGGAACACCGTTTCGTCGATTCCTTCAGCACCTCCCCAATCTCCTCCGATAGCCAAATTGAGCAGAAGGTGAAACTTCTTGTCAAACGGCCAGGAAGCATAGCCGTTTCCTTCATTTGTAAAGGTAAATAGTAATTTATCATCGATATAGCCTCTGATAGCATAAGGAGTCCAATCCACTCTGTAAAGGTGAAAGGCTTGGCTGGCATGGTCAACCAATTTATTTTTGCCTACTTGGGTTCCCATTTTATGGTTGTAAGATTCCGTGTGAACTGTAATATGTACACGGTCTTGGTCATAACCGACATGTTCCATGATGTCGATTTCTCCAGATTCCGGCCATCCTCCGTATTCCCAATCAGTAGGAAGCATCCATATGGCTGGCCAGGTTCCTTTGCCAACAGGAAGCCTTGCTTTTATTTCAAACCGACCATATAAAAAGTCTCCCTTGTTTTTGCTTACCAACCTGGCTGATGTGAAACGGTTATCTTCCTTTTCCTCTTTTCTGGCTGTAATGGTAAGGACTCCATCTTTTACTTCGGCATTGGATAGATGATTGGTGTAAAATTGTAGTTCATTATTTCCCCATCCATCTCCTCCTAAGTCATAGCCCCATTTTTTGGGATCTGGCAAGCCAGTATAGTCAAATTCATCTTTCCAGATGGCATGATCCTCAAATTCCCAACCAAGGTCTTTAATAGGGGTGGGGGGAGGGATATTGGGAGTGGTTGGTTCCGATTGGCCTACGCAGGACAGGGGGAGTAAACCGATGGATAAGTAAACTAGTGTTTTAAAGGCTGCTAATTGAGGTTTCATAAATAGTATAGTTTACAAATTGATTTCATTTGGAGCTACCGATTGGATTGTAGTATTGTTAGGTATGGTATGTTCAAAATGTATGTTTTTGAGAACTTCCTGTATTACGGATTTTCCTTTGGTGGGGTATTGGCCATTTATATGTCTAAGGGCTGCATTTTCTGACTCATCAAACCTTTTGTAGGTCCAATGACACCAGCCGATATTGGCTTGCTCCAGTTTTTTTATATTTTGCTTGAGCCATTGGGGATTATTTTCGCCAGTTTCTCCTACCCAAACAGGGACATTCCATTTCTCTCTGAATGCGATTAAGTTGACAATTCTATTGATCTGATTAGGGTTAGGGTCAGGAACCGTGTCCTCCTCGACGGGAATCCAATATCGATGGGCATTATAGATTAGGTTCTGGTTTTGTGAGAATGCAATTGGCACCATATGGTCATAGTTATTCCCCCATTCATTTCCTTCTATCATTATCAAATGAGTATCACCCAAGCTTCTGATCCTATTGATCAAGCTCTCAAAGAGATTATGGATTGGTAGGTTTGATGGGACGTTATTAGGCTCGTTGATCAGGTCGTAAAAGGCTATTCGGTCGTCTTTAATATATCGTCTTGCTAGCATTTCCCACAGTTTTAGTGTGACATCTTGGTAGATCAATCTTCCCTTATTGTCTTTTCGGTTCCATAAGTCGTTTTTGACCAAAATATCCGCAATATTGCTATCGGTGCCTTGTCCGCCGGGTGCAGCATGGAGGTCCAGAATGACGTACATGTTTTTTTCTCCACACCAATCCAATAACCGATCAATAACCTTAATCCCTTCAAGTTCATCAGGAGATCTGAAAAGGTCGCCTTGATCCATCCAATTGGATAAACCTGAGATATATTCATCGATCTTTTCTGGTGATTGAATTACCTGATTTCTCAGGTATCTTTGCTCACTGGTAAAGAACAACTCATAATGCATGGGTAATCTTACTGCATTAAAGCCCATAGAGGCAATGTCATTAATGTCGGCTTGAGTAATGAAATTGTCCCGCCAATTTTGATAGAAAGAAGCTACTTCTTCGAAAGTGAGGCCTTCATCATAATAGGCTTTTTTCATTTGCCACTGCGTACCGATATCACTTCCATTGGGGTTAAGCATATAGCCTTCCTGAAGGAGCCATCCTCCAAGTCCAACGGCTCTTAAAATAACTT
This sequence comes from Echinicola sp. 20G, assembly GCF_015533855.1. Classification (GTDB taxonomy): domain Bacteria; phylum Bacteroidota; class Bacteroidia; order Cytophagales; family Cyclobacteriaceae; genus Echinicola. The sequence goes on from NZ_AP024154.1 coordinate 2,119,731, forward strand.
CCTCCCCACTTGTGTTGACTACTTTTGTTCCATCTGCGGCTAATCTGGTTAGTGGAGATGAGACTGCTGTTTGGCTTTCATCGGAGGAGGGATTTTTTGAGGAACAACTTGAATTTAGGTTTAAATGGAGGGTGATAAGAAATAGATAGAATAGGTTTGATAGTTTTATCATATTAAAAGGAATTTGAAAGCCCTCTGGTCAGCTAGGCTGATCTAGAGGGCTTTGGGCTAGGGTTATTTTGTGCCTCCGTATTCCTGATTCTGTTCAATCAGGGTGTTGTCCAGTTCCAGAAGTGGGATAGGGAGTATTTCGTGTTTACCGGCTACAAAACCTCTGTCTGCTAAAGCTTGGGCAGCTAGGCCTGTTCTTACTAGATCAAACCATCTATGACCTTCTCCTGCCAATTCCAGACGTCTTTCTTCCATGATGTTTTCAAAGTTGGCCGGGATAGGGGCAAGACCTACTCTAGCTCTGACTGCGTCTAGTAACTGCTGTGCACGTCCTTGATTTCCTCCTCCTCTGACCAATGCCTCTGCTTCCATTAAGTAGGTGTCAGCTAACCTGATTTCATAAATGTTTTGTCTGAAATTCAATTCCATAACACCTCCGCCGGTTGATCTTCCTGATTGCCTTCCGGCGTATTTTTCAAGGAAATAACCGGTATTCATATATCCTTTTTCATAAGTGACTGCTCCGGCTTTTTCAAGGCTGTCAAGGTTGGCCAAGGTGTATTTGTACCGGGGGTCTCCGTGGATGGCGTCAAAGAAATTCTCCGTAAAGGGCAGGAAGCTCCAACCAGAAACGTAGTCCGGAGCATCATCACTGATGGCATTGTAACCTCTTGGTCCCACCATGATGTTTAAAACATTTCCTTCCGTACAGGCTACGCAACCCCAGTCTCCATTGGATTGACTGGTGAAATTAATCTCAAAAATGGACTCGCTGTTAAACTTATTGTCGACAACCCACAAGTCTCCAAAATTGTCCAACAGCTGATATCCATATTGACTGGTCTCTCCAGGAGTTCCATTAACTGCAGCGAACTCTTGTGCTGCAAGATCAAATTTTTCTTGGTGCAGATAAACCTTCCCAAGTAGCGCCCTGCCCATTCCAATTGTTGCCCGTCCAGCTTCAGTTGCCAGGTCAATAGAGGCTGGTAAGTTTTCGATCGCCTCTTTGAGATCCGTTTCTATCTGTTGAAATACTGCTGAAGGTTCTGCTTGCAGCACATTGTACATTTCTGAAGTGGAAACAGGCTCGGTCAGTAATGGGATGTTTTCAAAAAACCTTACCAAGTCAAAGTAGAAATAAGCCCTCAAAAACTTGGTTTCAGCGGCATATCTGGCCTTTAGATTTTCATCCATTGGAACTCCTGGGAGTTTTTGTAAGAGGACATTAGCTCGGAAAACTCCAGAAAAGCCTTTTCTCCATAATTCCCCCTGCGGACCTGTGGAAGGGTCTAAAGTGTAATTTGACCATACTTGTAAAGCGGTGATATCAGTAGGGCCACCGCCACCTGCGTAGTGATCATCTGATGCTGCGTTTAGCGCGTTTTGTTTGGTGACAAAACCTCCGCCTTGCCATCCTACAACGTCATATACCGCAACTAGCCCATTATAAGCTTCCTGCTGGTTTTGATAGTAATTGGCCTCTAAGTTGGTGCCTTTTGGTTTTATTTCCAGAAAAGAATCAGAACATGCGCCAAGAGTAAGTAGGGCAAATGCTGATGCTAGAATATTTATCTGATATGTTTTCATAGTTGATTGCATTTATTGTTAAAATCCTACTTGAACCCCTACCATAAATGAACGTGCTTGAGGGTAGATGCCCCTGTCAATACTCATGACACCCCCGCCTATTTCAGGGTCATAGCCAGTATACTTGGTGATGGTTAGCAAATTTTCGCTCATGACGTAAATACGAGCTCGGTTCATTCCTGCTTTTTCGGTTAAGCTTTTGGGTAAGGAATATCCGAATTGCAATGTCTTGATTCTGAAATAAGAGCCGTCTTCAAGGTAGAAGTCTGAAGGATTATTGAAGTTCTTATTAGGGTCACCTTCGACGATTCTTGGGTAATCGTTTGAAGTGCCAGGTCCTGTCCATCGGTCTAAAGCTTCGGTTTGCCAGTTGGCATTGCCTATATCCAGTCTCCTAAGGCCTTGGAAAATTTTGTTTCCAGCAACTCCCTGTCCGAAGAGAACCATGTCAAAGTTTTTCCATTCTAGATTTGCCGTAAAGCCATAGGACCATGAAGGTGTTGGGTTTCCAATGAAGGTCCTGTCTTCCTCTGTTATTTGCCCATCATCATTCAAATCCGCCCAGATAAAATCTCCTGGCTGGGCATTGGGTTGGATCATATTGCCCTCGCTATTGGTGTAGTTTTCTACCTCTTCTATTGTTTGGAAGATTCCCATTGTTTCAAATCCGAAAAATGAATTCATAGACTGTCCGACAGCTGTGCGGGTGATGGGATAGGAGCTTGCTTGAAAACTCTGTCCCCCGGAAAGGTAGGAAATCTCTTCTCCTAAATTGGTGACCTCGTTTTCTAGGTAAGAAACATTACCACTTAGTGATAGATTTAAGGCTCCCAACTGCTTTCTATATCCAATTTCAAGTTCTACCCCTCTATTTTCCATATCGGCGATGTTGGCTGCTGGGTTGGAAATCGCTCCGACATAACCCGGTATTCTGGGATTTTGAAGGATACCATTAGTTACTTTTTTGTACCAGTCAAAAGTGATGTTAAAATCCTCAAACAAGGTGGCTTCAAATCCGATATTTGCTTGACTGGTCTCTTCCCATTTTAGGTCTGGGTTAGAAGGAGCATTAGGACTATAGCCAATAGCATAGCTTCCTGTATTGCCAATGGTATAGTTTCTGCCACTTCCAATGGTGGAAAGGAAGGCAAAGTCTCCAATGTTGTCATTCCCCACAACACCATAGCCACCTCTAACTTTCAAAAAGTTGATTACAGCATTAGTAGGCCAGAAGTCTTCTTGACTGGCTACCCAGCCAGCGGAAAATGAAGGAAAAACCCCATAGCGGTTATTAGTTCCAAAACGAGAGGAGCCATCTCTTCTTACCAATGCCTCTAAAAGGTACTTCTCAGCATAGTTATAATTGGCTCGGGCAAACAATGAGCTTACAGCATGTCCCGCTCCTTCGGATCCATCGGCCGTTCTCTGGTCATTGGGAACCTTGAAGTTCAGTGAGGCGTCATCAAAGTTGCTGGCTGGGACATTAAAGAATGTCACGTCAAGTGATCTTCCTCTATTGTCCAAATACGCGCCCTGACCCAATAATACTGTAAAGTTATGGCTGTCGATGGTTTTGGAATAGGATATGGTGTTTTCTAAGTTCCAGTCAAAGCGTCTGTTTTGGCCTCTACTAAACTTGGTTTGATTGGAGACATTGGTGGCATTCAAATAGAAAATAGGCGTAAAAGATTCGCTACCCCAAAAAGAGAGTTTAGCACCCAATGTGGATCTCAGTTTTAATCCTTCAATAGGTTCTGCTTCTGCGTATACATTACCCACGATGTTGTCTGACCAGCTGTAATTGCCAAGTCTGGTTTGCATGTAGGCTAGGGGATTGGTCATCTCTTGGGCGACTATAGTGCTGATCCCATATGGGTTCCCCATAGCGTCTCTTACAACTGGATTCGTGCCGTAAGGAGGTTGATTGGCAATATTGGGGTCAGTAATTACTGCTTCAGTGATCGGGTCAAGGTTAATTGCAGAGCTTAATGGCCCTCCAAACTCACTGTTTGTATTGCCTAGGCCGATGGATTTATCATGGGCATACCCTAAGTTTTGCCCAACTTTGAGCCACTTGGCTAGCTTATGTTCGGAGTTTAAGCGGATGTTGGTCCTTTTGTACCTGGAGATGTCAGAAGCAACAATTCCCTCTTGTTCTAAATAGCCGAAGGAAGCATAGAATGTGGAGACGTCACTTCCGCCGCTAATGCTTAATTCATGATTTTGTCTCATGGCATTGTCGTTGAAAATGAGGTCTTGCCAATCGGTGCCTTTTCCATAGCTTTCTGGATTAGGGAAAGGGGCAGCATTTCCAGCGTTTACAGCAGCCTCATTCCTGATCATGGCATACTGACTGGCGTTAAGTAGGTCAAGTTTTTTTGCAGGAGCAGATGTGCCGTAATAACCATTGTAGTTCACGCGCATTTTCCCTGCTTCCCCTTTTTTGGTAGTGACCAAGATTACGCCCGCTGCTGCCCTGGCACCATAGATAGCTTGGGATGCGGCATCTTTAAGAACCTCTATAGATTCAATGTCCGATTGGTTTAGATAGCCAATGCCGCCATTGTCTACTACGACACCATCCACTACCCATAGCGGGTCGTTGTTGCCAAAAGTAGTAAGGCCTCTGACACGGACAGTTGCTCCTGAGCCTGGTTGACCGGAGCTTGCTGCTACAGTAAGGCCAGATGTTCGTCCTTGTAAAGCTTGCTCCACTCGGTTAATAGGCATGCTTTCCAGATCTTCTCCTTTGACACTAGAGATGGCACCTGTAACGACACTCTTTTTCTGTACACCATACCCAACAACGACCACTTCCTCCAGTGAGCTGAGGTTTTCCTCCATACTTATTTCCAGATTGGATTGATTGGTGATGGTTACTTTTTGGGTTTCCATACCTAAAAGGCTAAAAACGAGAACATCGCCTTGGGAGGCTTTTATGTTGAATAGGCCTTCAACATCAGTAATGGTTCCTGTGCCAGAACCTTCGATCATAACGGCTACACCTGGGAGAGGGTCACCGTCATTTTTTAAAATTACTTTACCTGTAATCTCACGATCTTGCGCATAGGTTAGCATGGGCAAGAGGAGAAGACAGGAAATGAAGAATACAAGAGTAGCTCTTCTTTCCATAGGATTTTGGGTTAGGTTATTTATCTATTTATTGTTATTCAGTTTTTCGATCCTTACAGAGGCCGAAAAACTTTAATCAAAGTTAACCCTACACCAAGCCATAAAAGAAATAAAACACCACTACATTAGCCCTACAAAAAAGTAAAAAAGTCCGTTTTTTGCCTTTTTGGGGCACTACATGGCTACTACATGTATAGAACGGAATGTTTGCTTAGATTTTGATTGTTCAGTTGGATGGATCATTTTGGTCATGGTCAGTTGTGGACTGGATCAAGAAATCAAAGAGGTTTGTCTCTGGTGTGATCAGCAGTTTCTTCCTTAGCCTGTACCTACCTACTTCCACCGCTTTTAAAGAAATACTTAGCAGTTGAGCGATTTCTTTTGAGGATAAATTCATTTTCACAAATGCACAAAGCTTAAGCTCATTTGGGGTAAGGTCAGGGTATTTTTCTTTGAGTATGCTCAGAAAGTTAGAATGGACATGGTCAAAGTGCATTGAAAAACGGTCCCAGTCACTATCGCTCCGTTCCACTTCGCTGATTAATTTCAAAAGCCGCTTAAAGTCCGAGGATTCACTTTCTAAGCTGTGGTTTTTTCCTAAGTACAAAAGTTCTTCTTTGATTTTGGTTAGGACTTTTCCACGTTGAACAAGATGCATGGTTGTGGAGGCTAACTCTTGATTTTTATGGTTGATGTCTGCTTGAAGTTTTTCGTTTCTTAGTTTTACGATTTCCTTTTCGTTTCTGTCAATTTCAAGCTGATGGTATTTTTTTAGATGCGCTTGTTCTCTGAGGTGCTTTTTCTTTTGCCACTTTAAAATAAGGTAGATGCTTCCTGCAAGGATCAGAAGGTAACAGCAATAGCTCCACACAGTATTGTACCAGGCAGGAAGAACAGTGAAACTATAGGTGCTGATAGTAGATTCATTACCCAGGTTGTTCCTGGACTTTACTTTAAAAGTATAATCGCCGGCGGGCAGATTAGTATAGTCTTTTTCACTTTTATTGTTCCATATGGACCACTGTTTGTCGAAGCCTTCCAAAAGATAACTGTATTCTAGATTGCTGAATTGGCCAAAAAGCGTGCTTGAGTATTCGAAATGAAGTGAGTTTTGGGTGCTGTTGAAAATAATTGGAGATGCTTTCTCGGTAGGTGTTGCTTTAAACTGAGTGTGTCCTCCGAATACGATACTGTCCTTTTTTCCAAAAAGGCTGACTTTGCCTATCAAGATATCTGGTTGGGTGATATTGTTCCGGTATTTTTCATAGTTGATATGGAAGAACCCTTTGTTCGCACCAATGAAAATATTATTGGCATCCAGCGGTGTGATTGATTCATGTCCACCCACTACTTTTCCGGACAGCTCGGGCAAGTGAATGATGGAGAAAGGTTGTTTTTCATTGGGTGTGCTAAAATCAATTACACTTACGGTCTTGTTGGATACATACCAGATGTTGCCTTGTTTGTCCTCTTGTAGATGTTGGATGCTCACTCCTTCCAATGCTCTATTTACAAGGTCAGAAGCTTTGAATTTTTGTGTGTTTTGATCGAATTCATAAATGCCATCTTCTGTTGCGACCACAATTCTGTTTTTGATCCTGAACAGGTAATTATAGAGGTCTGAAGGTAGACCGTCTTTAGCAGTGAAAATCGTGGTTTTTTCTATTTTTGACTGATTTTCGGATAGGTCTATTTTAAGTACTCCACGGTAGGGATGTGAACCCCAAATGACTTGATGCTGATAGTCCATGATCATAAATCTCAAGGACTCGGACAGGCCTTCCATATGTTTTTGATGGAGAAATGCTCCGTCTTTAAAATCAATTTCAGATAATCCTGTATAAGTACCTATGTATACCTTGTTGCTGGGCATGATAGTTGATGCAGGCTGGAAAATCCAAGTGCCTGGCGTAGGGTATATTTGATAGGATGTTCCGTTTTCAATGAAGAAAGCTCCTTCTTCATGTGCCATTAACAAATGATTATTCACTTCCTGCAGGTTCCAAACTTGTCCTGTGCTAAAACGCACTGGTGAAAATTTGCCTTTACTGAAGCTTAAGTCTTTTTCTTTTTCATTGAATTGGAACTGGTACAAGCCATCTGAAGTGCCAATGTACAGTTTGTCATGGAAAAATGACGACGCATATCCTGTCACTCTTTTATTTTGGTCTGGATGTATTTGCTTAATGGCTCCATTGATGTCGACATAATCAATTCCATCATCCAGGCCTACCCAGAGTCCTTTGTTTTGATCAATAAATATGCTTCTGACATTGTTGGTTTGCATGCCTTCATTATAAGCGTATTGCTGGAGGAGTTTACCTTGATTGTTCATGATCAATAACCCCGCTGATTTGGTGCCTAACCCGATCCACTGATCATTGATGCTCGCCATGCAATTGATGCGGTGGTTAATGAGCAAATCATCAAAATCTGTTTGGTATCTTGTGAATTTGTTATTGTGTAGAAGGTAAAGCCCTTGATCAGCAGAGGAGAAAAGCGTAGAGTCTACTCCTAGTTCAGTTACTCCATTTAAGTCTGGAAGGGTGAAATTAGTGTCTTCAACTACAGGCTTCCAGACTTCTCCATCAAATATCAATAGCCCATGCCCCTCTTCTTGGGCATATATTCTTTCTCCTGATTTTTCCAGAAATTTCCATTCTGTGTCAGATTTGAAAACCCTGATTCTATTGCCTTTATAATGAAGAATTTTGGTGAATTCCATAAAAAACACCTCGTCATTATGGATCACTATATTCCAGATATCAGCAAAGTTCCTGTCTTCTTCAGGAATGAGGTGTTTTAGAGAGTTGAATTTTAACTCTCCATTAGATTGAGGAGCGAAATAGCCTATATCATCTTGTCCACCAACAAAAATCTTGTTTTCTGAATCTAGTTTTACAGACCGGATGATGGTTTGATTGGGTAATTGGTGTAGGTTCCAGTACCTGCCATTAAAAGTAAGTAAGCCTTCATTGTTTCCGAAATATAGTATCCCTCTTTCATCCTGCGTAGTTGACCAGTTTTGTAACCCTGCTTTGTATTCAAGGTTGTTGTAGTTAATGATCTTTGGAGAAGCCAATTGTTGTTGGCCCATTGAATACAAATTGACACAGAGGAAAGAGAGTGATAAAATTAATGTTTTAAGCATAGGCATTTGGGTAATTTTCTTTCAGGAAAATTCTGCATAATTATAATAAATAAACTTACACCAAATGGGTTTTTCAAAAAGCTAATTTTATTTGAGTTGGAATAAGTGAATGTTTTCTTTCTTTATTGATAAAGTATATAAAAGAGATATAGTTGTAACTAAAGTTTGTTTGAAAAAGATAGTTTAATGTTTTTGGTTAGATTTGTGGATTACTTTTTGGTAGAAAATTAGGACTTATAATTATTTCGCCGTTTGTATGAAGAGTGAATTATTTTTTCACGGAAAATACACTTTTATAGAGAAAAATGACTTTAACCGTAATTGGCTGGTTGTCAGATGGTAAAGTTTTTGTGGTGTGAGGGTTGATTTATTTTCAGAAACTCTAGTTGTAAAAAGTAGTTTTTTTGACATTTTATTTCGTAAAGTTGTTTTTCGCATAATTAGAGGAAAGAAATATTCTGAAATTTAAAAATGAAAATTATTGGTATAGTTATTGAAATGCTTTTAACTAGGTTTTATAACTAATAAGTTATATACAAAAGTAAATGTAAAAGTTGCTTTTTTTTCTTGGTTTTAAACAATTTGAAGCTTCATGTATATTAAAAAATTCCAATTGTAACCGTTTAAAAAAAATATCTTTTCTACATTTGCCAACGTTTTTACCTTCAAAAGTTGGGTTGAATCCATTTAGTTAAAATGTTAGAGATATTGAATAAAGGTTTTAAGAAGGCAGTTCTGGGTATTGTTTTTTTGAGCTGTACGACTACGACAGTTCTTGCCCAAGCAAGAGAAGTGAGGATCACGGAAGAGGAGCTGGAAGAGCATGTTGCTTTTTTAACGTCGCCCAAAAATAAAGGGAGGTATCCAGGCTCAAGAGGAAACAAGCGCGTGGTCAAATATATAGAAAACAGTTTTGAGGAAGTTGGTGTAAAGTCTTTTGATGGAGAATATCTTCAGGAGTTTAAGGCAGAGCTTAGGGTAGCAAAGGGTGAAAACCCAAGAAATCCAGTTAAAACTTGGAATGTGGTTGGCTACATAGAAGGAAACGATCCCTACTTAAAAGATGAATATGTGGTGTTGGGTGCGCATTATGACCACTTAGGTTTAGGTGGCCCCTCTTCAAAAAAGCCTGGAGTTAAAGAAATCCATCCTGGAGCAGATGACAATGCCAGTGGTACTTCAGCATTATTGGAGATTGCTGAAAAGCTTGCGGGCAATAGGTTTATGCTTCGTAGAAGTGTGATTTTGGTAGCTTTTGGTGCAGAGGAACAAGGTCTGCTAGGATCGAAGTATTTTGTAGATAACCTGCCAGTGAAAAAGGAAAACATCAAGCTCATGATCAACATGGATATGGTGGGGCGCCTGAATCAAGAGGGACAAGTGTATATGGGGGGTGCAGGGACTTTTCCAGATGGTGTAGCGTTGATGAAAAAACTTGGAAGTGAGTTAGGCTTAAATCCAGTTGTCCATGCTGGAGAAGTAGGTGGCTCTGATCACGTGTCTTTTTATAGAGCAGGAATTTCGGTGATCGGAATGCATACCGGAGGTCATCCTCAATATCATAGGCCAGAAGATACTATCGATTTTATTAATTTCCCTGGAGAAAGAAAGGTAGCAGAATATGTTTACAGAACCATCATAAAAATCGGAGGAGAAGATTATGAAATGGAATTTATCAATCAAGATTGATTTGATTCCGATATAATTTTTTTAGTAAAATGAAGCCATAAGTTTCCCTACAAGTTTTTTAGTCAGTTGGCTTTTTTTGACATACTTAGATGATTTAGTCTAGTGATATATTTATAAATAGTTAAAATAGTTCACTAGCCAAACTTAGCTCATTGCAAAAGTTTAAGGCCAACCAATGCGGTACAGTTTTTTAAAATACAATATTTAATTTAAGCCATTGGCAGAAGTATTTTAAGAAATAATAGATATGACATTGATCCAAACTTTGCGATGGTATGGGCCCAGTGACCCAGTAAGTCTAAAAGATATAAAACAAGCAGGCGCAAGTGGAGTCGTTTCTGCCTTGCATCAAGTACCACATGGAAATGAATGGCCAGTTTCCCAAATCATAGAACGAAAGCATGCTATTGAGAAAGAGGGATTGAAGTGGTCAGTGGTGGAAAGCGTGCCCGTGCATGAGGCGATTAAGACAAAAAATAAGGACTGTGAGTTTTATTTAAATAATTACAAGAAAACCTTAAGAAACCTTTCTATTTGCGGTCTAAAGACTATTTGCTACAATTTTATGCCAGTTTTGGATTGGACAAGAACTGAATTGGCTTGGCCTTTGGGAAATGGAGCTAAGGCGCTATATCTGGACTGGGTAGATTTGGCTGTGTTTGATATGAAGGTTTTGAAAAGGTCTGGAGCATCATCTTTTTATCAATCAGCAGTGCTTGAGCAAGTGGAGGAAAGGTATGTCAAGATGTCTTCTGAACGACTTGCCGAACTTACAGAAATTATACTGATGGGAGTGCCAACAGAAGGGGGAGTTACATTGAATCAGCTTCGAGAAAGTATTGATATTTACAAATCGATAGGAAAAGAGGGGTTACAGGAAAATTTACGTCATTTTTTATCCAGTATTATGGAGGTATGTGAAGAAGAAAATATCCAAATGACCATTCATCCTGATGACCCACCATTTCCGATTTTGGGTTTGCCTAGGATTGCTTCAAGCAAGGAGGATCTGGAATACATTCTTCAAGCAGTAGACGAGCCCTTCAATGGAATATGTTTTTGTACTGGATCGCTTGGAGCTGGAAGCCATAATGACCTGCCTGAAATTCTGAATGCTGTTGGTAGTAGGGTCTATTTTGCACACCTCAGAAATGTTAAGAAGGACAATTTTGGCAACTTTTATGAATCTGATCATTTAGATGGTGATGTGGACATGTATGAGATCATGCGAAAACTCGTGGAGTTAAATGCAAATAGAGATCAGCCCATTACTTTTAGGCCAGATCATGGTCACCAAATGTTGGACGATTTAAATAAAATAAGTAATCCAGGATACTCTGCTATAGGAAGATTGAAGGGCCTGGCTGAGCTCAGGGGGCTAGAAATGGGGATAACAAGAGGGATACAAAAATGAAGTTTGATCAGTTATAAGTGATTTCATTGATGACGAATCTGTAGGACTTTTGTTTGCCCTGTCCAATGAAGTGGTTGGGAATTTAAAATGAAATTACCTTTAATTTCGGATTTTTATGTTATTCCTTTTCAAATATTAAAGTAAAATGATAATGAATATTACCTGACAAAAATAACCTTTCATGAACAAAAAAAAATATAAATACTTTCTGATTTCCTACCTTTTTTTAATTCATTCTCAACTTTTTGCCATACAAGTTTCTCCATATGAAGAAAGGGACTATTTTCCCTTGGTGTCAGATAGGGTTGCGGCGTTATTAGTGGAGGAAGAGGTAGAAGCAAGCGTTTTAAATTCCGTTAGAAATTTTCAAAAAGACGTAAAGGCGGTGACAGGAAAAGTTCCTGTTATTGTTCAGGGAGAGACTTTTAAGGTCAATTCCCCCGTGGTTCTTGTGGGGACTCTTGGAAAAAGCCCAACAATAGAAAAGTTAATAAAGTCAGGAAAATTGAATGTAGATGGAATTGATGGTAAATGGGAGGTTTTTCAGAAACAAGTGGTTAAAAAGCCATTTGCTGGAGTAGATGAGGCATTGGTTATTGTAGGGAGTGACCCTAGAGGTACCATCTTCGGAGTGTATGACCTTTCAGAAAAAATCGGCGTTGCCCCGTGGTATTGGTGGGCAGATGTACCTGTGAAACATCATGACGAGTTATATGTAGATAATCAATTGTTTACTAGTGCTGAGCCATCTGTAAAGTTTAGGGGGATATTTTTGAATGATGAGGACTGGGGACTTCAGCCTTGGGCGGCCAAGACTTTTGAACCTCAGACGGGAGATATCGGTCCTAAGACCTATGCCATGATTTTTGAATTACTGTTAAGGTTAAAAGCTAACTTTATTTGGCCTGCCATGCACCCAAGCACAAAAGCCTTCTTTAGCTACCCGGGCAATGCTCAAATGGCGAGAGATTATGGTATTGTGATAGGAACATCACACGCGGAGCCCATGTTAAGGAATAATGTAGATGAATGGAATCACGATGAGCATGGGGACTTTAATTACTTCACCAATCGAAATACGGTCTACAATTATTGGGATGAGCGAGTAAAAGAAAGTAAAGGCCTGGAAGCCATTTATACGGTGGGAATGAGAGGAGTGCATGATAGTGGCATGGAAGGTGCAAAAAGTACTGAGGAGGCTGTGAAAAACCTTGGGAAAGTCATTGCAGACCAACGTAAAATGCTCTCTAATCACATAGCAAAAGATGTCGTAAAAGTGCCACAAGCATTTACGGCATATAAGGAAGTGTTAGGGATTTATGATGCAGGCTTGGATTTGCCCGAGGATATTACTTTGGTTTGGCCGGATGATAACTACGGTTACATTCGAAGGCTCAGTGACTTTGAGGAGAGAAAAAGAGAAGGTGGTGCTGGAGTATATTATCATGCTTCATATTGGGGCCGCCCACATGATTACCTTTGGTTGAGTTCAACCCACCCTGCTTTGATCCGAGAGGAAATGATGAAAGCTTATGAACTGAATGCGAGGGATATTTGGGTAATGAATGTTGGAGATATTAAACCTTTAGAATATAATATCCAGTTATTTTTGGACATGGCATATAATGTGACTCCTTTCCAAACGGCCAGCTATGCGATGGGTCATATGGAGCAGTGGTATGCAAATATTTTCGAGGAACAGGGGACGGTAATTGGGGGAATGATGAAGGATTATTATCAATTGTCATTTGAGAGACGGCCAGAGTTCATGGGGTGGAGCCAAACTGAACCAACTACCTCTGTGCGGGAAATTGATTACAGCCCATTTCAGGGAGGGGATGAGATAGATTTGAGATTGAAATCCTTTCAAGCATTGGAAGATAAGTTAGTCAGTTTGAAGGAAGAAATAGATGAAGTATATTTTCCTGCCTTTTATCAGTTGGTCTATTATCCTGTGAAAGGTGCCTCGCTGATCAATAAGAAATTTTTGTTTCGACAAAAAGCAATTAAGTACCATGAAGAAGGTCGCTTGTCAGCCGTTACTTATAAAGAAAAAAGTCATCTAGCTTATAGAGCCATTAAGCAAGAAACAGAATTTTATAATAACCAATTACTTGCTGGAAAATGGAAATACATGATGGATGATGCGCCTAGGAGATTACCAGTATATCAAGATACAGAAATATCATTTGAGAGTCAGCCAAGTTCTAACAGTCCAGTAGGTATAAGTATTGAGCAAACAACAGGATTGACTGATACCTTGCCCGTTTTTAATTCGATGACAAAAAGAAAACATTTTTTTGATGTTTTCCTGAAAGCTGAAGAGGTGGTGTCTTGGGCAGTGGTTTCAAAGCCTGATTATATTATTTTAGACCATTCAAGCGGAACATTATCTCCTGGACAAATCAAAGAGGAAAGGGTCTGGGTAAGTGTGAATTGGGAAAAGTTCCCAAATACTACTTTAAAACAGCAAGGAGAAATAGTTGTTCAAGCCAAGGAACAAACTTTTTCAATACCAGTAGTGATCGATGAGCCAAAATTGCCAAACGGTGTTCGCTTTGTTGCTGATAATGGACAAGTCGTGATTTATGCAGAAAATTATGACCATCAATTTTCAAATAACAAACAAAAATGGCAAACAGTAGAAGGTCTTGGACATAGTGGCGCTGTGATGGCTTCAATGGATCTGAAGCAAAGTAGTGTGACTGATAAAATTGAAGCCCAATCGTCTATGACATACGCTTTTTATGTAGCAGAGGATTTTGATAATGCTTATGTTACATTTCAAGCATTACCTACCCACCCCGTGACCAGTGAAAATGGTTTAAGGCTAGGGTATTCGGTTAATGGAGAGACTGCCAAGACTGTGGATTTTGAAACCCAAGGCAGAAGTGAGGAGTGGAAACAGAATGTCCTCCGAAATAAGGCCATCAAAACGGTAGGGGGAATTTCACTTCATAAAGGTGTGAATACCTTGACCATTTATTGGGTTGATCCTGGTGTTTTGTTGGATGTTCTTATGGTGGATCTTATTGAACCGACGACCCCTTACCTTCTTCCGAGAGAAACAAAGAAAGCGGAATAGTTTTAGTTAGGCCATGGCTTTGCAGCATTAATTTACAAGTGTCAATAGGGTCGTTTTAACGGATTTGAAAAATTAGGTATTTACTGTTTTAAGAACTTCACCAAAGGTGTGCTCATAAAACAGTGTGTGGATGTAGGGATTCAATAAAATCTATTTATGAAAATCAATCATAAATATTTTCATCTTTACATTCCTTTGGCGATGACGATATTTTCCAAAAAAAACAATAACTTATCCGCCAATTTGAAATCAATAAGAACCATTAAACCTGATTAGAAAAAATGACCTTTAACACTTTAGACCTCGTTGTCTTCGTGGCCTACTGTCTTTTGATCATCACTTTGGGGATCGTCGTATCCCGTGAGAAAAAAGGCCATGTCAAAGATTCCAAAGATTATTTTCTTGCAAGTAAAGCTTTGCCCTGGTGGGCAGTAGGAGCTTCTTTGATTGCTTCCAATATTTCAGCAGAGCAGTTTATCGGAATGTCCGGGTCAGGTTTTGCCCTTGGACTTGCGATATCTACCTACGAATGGATGGCAGCAGCTACACTTTTAGTCGTAGCCATATTTTTTCTTCCGATTTATCTTAAGGAAGGCATTTATACAATGCCGCAGTTCTTGAACAGAAGATATGATGGGAGAGTAAGGACCGTAATGGCTGTGTTTTGGTTGCTCATTTATGTGTTTGTCAATCTTACCTCTGTATTGTATCTGGGTGCATTGAGTTTAGAGACCATTATGGGCGTGCCACTTCAGTATGGGATCTTTGGTTTGGCGATGTTTGCTATGGTTTATTCCATTTATGGAGGACTAAAAGCAGTGGCGTGGACAGATGTAGTCCAAGTAGTGTTCTTGGTAGCTGGAGGTTTGGCAACTACCTATTTGGCGCTTTCCATTGTTGGAGATGGCGATGTATGGGCTGGGCTGGGCCAGTTAAGACAAGCGGCTCCTTCCCATTTTTCTATGATTATCGAAAAAGGTGAAATGATGATTCCTGATGGTACTGGTGGTGTAAAAGACGCCTATTTGGATTTGCCCGGAATCAGTGTTTTGATTGGTGGAATGTGGATCATCAACCTAAACTATTGGGGATGTAACCAATATATTACGCAGCGAGCGCTAGCAGCTAAGAGCTTAAATGAAGCCCAGACAGGGATGATTTTTGCCGGTTTCTTAAAACTTTTGATGCCTTTGATTGTGGTAATTCCGGGTATTGCTGCTTATGTGATTATCCAGCAAGGTGCAGATCCTTCTTTTGTAGATTCCATGACTGATACGGTTACCGGTTTGCCAAAATCCGATAGAGCCTATCCAACTTTATTGCAGTTGTTGCCTCCGGGTTTGAAAGGTTTGGCCTTTGCGGCGTTGACTGCGGCCATTGTATCTTCCTTAGCATCCATGGCCAACAGTACTTCTACGATCTTTACCATTGATATCTATAGAGAGTTTATCAATAAGAATGTTTCAGAATCCAAGCAAGTGACCATCGGACGAATCACGGCTGTAGTGGCCTTTGTGGTAGCAGCAATTGTGGCACCACAATTAAGACAGCTGGATCAGGCTTTCCAATATATCCAAGAGTACACCGGGTTTGTGTCTCCAGGTGTATTTGCCATCTTCATCTTTGGGTTCTTCTGGAAAAAGACCACTTCCAATGCCGCTTTGACCGCGGCAGTGTTGACCATTCCATTGTCAGCAGCCTTTAAGTTTATTACTCCGAACCTGCCATTTATCGATCGAATGGGCGTGGTATTCCTGGTACTATCTGTTTTGATCATCATCATCAGCTTGGTGGAAGGAAAAGGAAGTGATAGCCAAAAAGCCATCAAAGTGGACAAAGAGCTTTTTGCCACCAGTACGAGTTTCAAAATTGGAGCAGTGCTGATCTGTGGTATTTTAGCAGCACTCTATACCGTTTTCTGGTAAATCAACTAAAAAGTGAAATAAAACAAAAAAGCAGCCCAATTGGGTTGCTTTTTTGTTGATTGTCAGGGTTCTACAGAGATTTTTTTTGCTAATGCCTTCTACGGAGGATTTTAAAAAACAAATAGGAATACTTTATTCCCGATAAATTTCCGCCCTATAGGCTGAAGGGGTTACGTTTTTTATTTCTTTAAACTGACGGTTAAAGTTGGTGATGTTTCTGTAGCCACATTCATGGAAAATCTGTGAAACAAAAAGGTTCTTGTCCTTAAGCAATTTGCAAGCATGGGCAATACGGATTTCTTTAAGGAACTTGGAATAAGATTTTTTGGTGTTCAGCTTGAAGAAGCGGCGAAAATTGGAAGTGCTCATTTTTGCCATATTGGCCACCTCCTCGACCTTGATATTTTCTTTGAAATGCGTAAATGTATACTCCATGATTTCATCGATAATACCTTTGGCATCGAAAGTATTAATGTGTTCGTTGGTCAGTATTTGATTTTCAGTTCGGGTGCTAATGGTGTCCAAAACCTGCAGTAATATTCCCATATGTTCAAAGCCTTCAGCACTAACCAGCTGCTCTACCTTAGGGATAAGGCCATCTTGGTTTTTGTAATTAATACTGAAACCTTGGTTTTGCTTGATAAACTTAAGGATTTGACTGAGTTCGGGCATTTTTAAAAAAGTACTTCCGAAAATTTCTTGGTCAAACTGAATGACCACCACTTTACAAAAAAGCTCCTCATTGGCTTTTCGAAACCAGTGGGGAACATTGGAGCCAATGTAGAATAGATCACCTTTTGCAAACTCCCCCACATAGTCACCAATAATGGCCGTGCCGAAGCCTTCCTTGATCAGAAGGATTTCGTTTTCCACATGCCTGTGCCAAGGTGTTTCGAACAAAGGAGTGCTCAAAGTGATCGATACAAAAGATTTAAATTCTTGACGCGGAAGTTTCTGGACTATAGGTTTCATTACATCTTGAGGCTGCTTATCTCCGATTGATGGCAATTTACTAAAAATGATACTCTTTGCTTATATTATTTGATCAAAGAGTATTATGATTTAATCGAATAGTGTAAGAAGGTTCTTTTTTTTTGGTCGAAATTTGTTAAAAGTGATGATTTGAATTTGCTTTAAAAGTATTGTTAAGAACAAAGCCCAAAATAATTCATGCGACAATTATTGATCGGATATGATATCGGAAGTTCATCCGTAAAAACTACTTTGTTGGATGCCGATTCCGGAAAAGTGGTGGCTTCAGAAGGCCAACCCAAAATAGAAATGCCCATTGATTCTCCTCAAAAAGATTGGGCAGAACAAGATCCCTTGATGTGGTGGAAATACGTGGTGGAAACCACTCAGGGCGTCCTTGCCAAAGGAGCAGTAAAAAATGGTGAAGTCAAGGGGATTGGCATCTCCTATCAAATGCACGGCTTGGTCCTGGTGGACAAGGATCAAGAAGTTATCAGGCCTTCCATTATTTGGTGTGACAGTAGGGCTGTTTCCTTTGGGAATAGCGCTTTTGATGCGTTGGGGCCTGACTTTTGCCTGAGTAATCTATTGAATTCTCCTGGAAACTTTACCGCGTCAAAACTAAAGTGGGTAAAGGAAAATGAACCAGAGAACTATGCTAAAATACACAAGGTTATGTTGCCGGGTGATTTTATTGCCATGAAGCTTACCGGGGAGATCTTTACGAGCGAGTCTGGCCTTTCCGAAGGGATTTTTTGGGATTTTAAGAAAGGTGGGGTGAGTGATGAATTATTGGCACATTATGGTATAGACCATGATCTTTTGGCGGAGGCTGTTCCTTCTTTCGCAGAAGCAGGAAATGTTATTGAACAGGCATCCCAACTGACCGGTTTGGAAATCGGTATTCCTGTCACCTATCGGGCCGGTGATCAGCCTAATAATGCTTTTTCTCTTAACGTTTTGGAAGCTGGAGAACTGGCCACCACAGCGGGGACTTCAGGAACAGTTTATGGAGTAAGTAATAAACCTGTTTTTGACCCTCAATCCAGGGTAAACACATTTTTACATGTCAATCACCATAAGGAAAATCCTCATTTGGGAGTTTTGCTGTGTGTTAATGGTACGGGGATTCTGAACAGCTGGCTTAAGAAACTGTTGGGAGGTGAAGAGATTTCTTATGATAAGATGAATGATTTGGCATCCCAAGTTCCGGTAGGAGCAGAGGGTTTAAGTTTTATCCCTTTTGGAAATGGTGTTGAAAGAATTATGGAAAATCAGATGGTTGGAGCTCATATGAGTGGGCTGAACTTGTTGAAACATGATAGGCGCCATGTGCTAAGAGCAGGGCAGGAGGGGATTGTGAGTGCTCTTACTTTTGGATTTGATATTATGAAGAATATGGGACTTACTCTAAATACGGTTAAGGCTGGCCGTGCCAATATGTTCCTGAGTCCAATGTTTAGGGAGGCTTTTGTCAATATGAATGAGGTCAGTCTGGAGTTTTATGATACCGATGGATCACAAGGGGCCGCGCGGGGAGCAGGGGTAGCTGCAGGGATTTTTGCTTCACCAAAAGATGCTTTTGTAGGTTTGGAGAAAGTAGCTTCATTCGATCCAACCCCAAATCTTGTAAAGGCTTACAAAGAAGTCTATGAAAGGTGGAATGAAAATTTAAAGAAAGTTCGTTGAGGGTGTTGCCACAAATGGTCGAGCGGAGATTAGAGAGAATAATGAGGTGTAAAAGAATAAAATCCTTTGCGTATATCCGCGCTACCAGCTAGAGTAAATTTAAGTAAATCTAAATAACCAATAATTAAATATATCATGTCAAAGACCTATTTTCCAGGAATAGAAAAAATCAAATTTGAAGGTAGAGATTCAAAGAATCCATTTGCCTTTAAGTTTTATGATGAGACCAAAGTCGTGGCCGGAAAGACCATGAAGGAACATTTTAAGTTTGCCATTGCCTATTGGCATTCTTTCAATGCTACTGGTGGAGACCCTTTTGGACCAGGTACCAAGACCTTTGAATGGGATAAATCAGAAGATGCTGTTCAACGTGCCAAGGACAAGATGGATGCAGCTTTTGAGTTCATTACCAAGATAGGGGCTCCATATTATTGTTTCCATGATGTGGATTTGATCGATGAGGGAGCCACTATTGAAGAGTATGAGGAGCGAATGAAAATTATCACTGCCTATGCTAAGGAGAAGCAAGCAGAAACTGGTGTGAAGCTTCTTTGGGGTACAGCCAACGTTTTCAGCAACCCTCGCTATATGAATGGCGCTTCCACTAACCCTGATTTTAATGTAGTGTCATGGGCTGCTACTCAGGTCAAAAACTCTATTGATGCTACTATTGCCTTAGGCGGTGAAAATTATGTGTTCTGGGGCGGTAGGGAAGGTTATATGTCCTTGCTCAATACCGATATGAAAAGGGAGACGGAACACCTGGCCCAGTTTTTAACTATGGCTCGGGATTATGGTCGCAAGCAAGGCTTTAAAGGCAACTTCCTGATAGAGCCTAAGCCAATGGAGCCCACCAAGCACCAATATGATTATGATGCAGCGACCGTTATTGGTTTTTTGAGACATTATGGTTTGGAGAAGGACTTTAAGTTGAATTTGGAAGTTAACCATGCCACATTGGCGGGGCATACTTTCCAGCATGAACTTCAAGTAGCCGCTGATGCAGGGCTATTGGGGAGTATTGATGCCAATAGGGGAGATTACCAAAATGGTTGGGATACGGATCAGTTTGCTTTGAACCTTCAGGAGTTGACCGAGTCGTTGCTAGTGATTTTGGAAGCAGGTGGTTTGCAAGGTGGTGGAGTGAACTTTGATGCAAAGCTAAGAAGGAACTCAACAGACCTAGAAGACCTTTTCCATGCGCATATTGGCAGCATGGATGCATTTGCCAGAGCTTTAGTGATTGCCAATGACATCTTGGAAAACTCACCATATAAGAAATGGAGAAAGGATCGTTATGCTTCTTTTGATTCGGGTAAAGGTAAAGAGTTTGAAACTGGTAAATTAACCTTGGAAGACCTTAGGTCACATGCTGTTGAAACCGGTGAGCCTGCTTCCTCCAGCGGTAAGCAAGAGATGTATGAAAATATCTTGAATCAATATATTTAACCCAAACATCAAGAAGAAGAAAAGCCCTCAACTTTCTAAGTTGAGGGCTTCTTTGATTCTAGGGTGAATAGCAAACTTTGACTTTGTATTTTATTTCATTTTTTTCATGGGAATAATGGTCTCAATGCTGCCATCGGGAAGGTGGCTTAGCTTGGTCATTTTTATGTTTCTCAAATGCGTTTTCCCGGAAAGCTCTGTGTCGTGGTAAAAAATATACCATTCACCCTTGGCTTCTATAATGGAGTGGTGGTTAGTCCAGCCCTGTACTGGTTTTAGAATCACACCTTGATAAGTAAACGGACCGTATGGGCTGTCTCCGATGGCGTAAGCAATATTATGGGTATCCCCTGTGGAATAGGAAAAGTAGTATTTACCTTGGTATTTGTGTAGCCAAGCAGCCTCAAAGAACCTTCTCTCATGATCACCAGCTTTGATAGGTTCTCCTTCTTGATCGAGAATTAAAATATCTTTTGGAGCTTCTCCGAATTGGAGCATATCATCACTGAGCTTGGCTACCTTTGGCGCAATGGCCGGCTCCTCATTAGCCGGTTCATCCGCATAAGGGCTGGTTCCAGTAGATAGGTATTTTCCTGTTCTCCATTTTTGGAGTTGGCCACCCCAGATACCACCCCAATAGATGTAATGCTGGCCATCACTATCCTCGAACACGGCAGGGTCAATGCTAAAGCTGTTTTTGATTGGCTCAGGTTCTGCTTTAAATGGTCCCGATGGGCTTTCGGAAGTGGCTACGCCAAGTCTGAATATATCCTCTTGATCTTTAGCAGGAAAGTAGAGGTAATATTTTCCATTCTTTTCTGCAGCATCAGGAGCCCATAATTGTCTTTTGGCCCAAGGAATGTCTTTTATGTCCAATACTTTTCCATGATCAATTATTTCTGACGTAGAAGATTCCATAGAGTAAACATGATAATCCATCATGTTGAAATGCGCTCCAGAATCATCTTCTTCCACAGTAGTCTCTACATCATGTGATGGATAGATATAGATTTTGTTTTCAAAGACATGCGCAGATGGATCTGCGGTGTAGTGATCGGAGATAAGGGGAGAGGAAAGAAAGGTTATACTATCTTGCTTTGGTGCTTCAGGAATGGATGCAATATCCTTATCCTCATTGGAACCTTGATTTGAATTGGATTGACAGCAAAGTAAGATCAGCGCTGCGCCGCTAATCAAAAAGGTTGATTTTAATTTTAGAGCAAATAGATGCATTGTAGGTTATTTAGGTTTAGGAAGTATTTCACCTAAAATACAAAAAAAAAGCAGGTAGTGTTTGAATTGAAGCGTCAAAAGGCGGCCTCTTAAGAAGGTCGCCTTTTGACGTATTTATAGAAGCTTACCTATTATTTTTCATTTAATAGATAATAGGAATCACTCCATTTTAGCTCATTTTGGATGCCCCTGATGGTGGTATCTTTGTCAATGTTTACACTTTCTATACCTGCCATGGTGGCAAAATCATTGAGATGTTCTGAAGTCAAACTTTGACTGAAACAAGTATGGTGGGCTCCTCCTGCCAAGATCCATGCAGCACAGCCAGTTTTCATATCAGGTAGTGGCTTCCACATCACTCTTGCCACAGGAAGTTTAGGAAGGTCTTTAAGAGGAGCAACTCCTTCTACATCATTTACAATCAACCTGAAGCGGTTGCCCATGTCCACGATGGAAGCATTTAATCCTGCTCCATCTATGCCATTAAATACCAACCTTACCGGGTCTTCTTTGCCACCAATTCCTAAAGGATGTACTTCGCAGGATGGTTTGCCTGCAGCTAAGGTAGGATCTACCTCCAACATATGTGATCCCAATACCAAACTGTTTTTTGGATCAAAATGATAAGTGTAATCTTCCATAAAGGCATTTCCACCTTTTAGGCCACTGCCTATTACTTTCATGGCCCTCACCAAAGCGGCTGTTTTCCAATCTCCTTCTCCTGCATAGCCATAACCGTCAGCCATCAAACGTTGGGTTGCAATACCAGGCAGTTGCTTCATGCCATGAAGATCCTCAAAGGTGTTGGAGAAGCCTTTAAATCCACCTTCTTCCAGAAAGGTTCTCATACCAACTTCAATTTTAGCAGCGTCCAAAAGTGATTGTCTTTTGGCTCCACCGGACTTGAGGTCAGCAGTGAGGTTGTAGCTGGCTTCATATTCTTCAACTAGTGCTTTCAATTGAGCATCAGTGACTGCGTTAATCTTTTCAACCAAATCACCCACTGCATAGGTGTTGACGGAGAAACCAAATTTCAGCTCGGCCTCTACTTTGTCACCATCTGTTACTGCCACATAGCGCATGTTGTCCCCAAACCGGGCAAATTTAGCACCTTGCCAATCATGCCAACCACTGGCAGCCCTTGCCCATACATCTATTTGTTGGTGAACCTCTTCATCTTTCCAGTGTCCTACAACTACCTTTCGGTTGATCTTCATGCGAGCGGTCATAAAGCCGAACTCACGGTCACCATGGGCACTTTGGTTCAGGTTCATGAAATCCATATCGATGGAGTTCCATGGAATATCCTGATTGTATTGTGTATGAAGGTGTAATAATGGTTTTTGAAGGATTTTTAAACCATTGATCCACATTTTAGCGGGAGAAAAAGTATGCATCCATGTTACCAGGCCAATGCAGTTTGGCGCTTGATTGGCTTCCTGTACAATGGCATATATTTCTTCTGTTGTTTTTACGACAGGTTTAAATACCGTGCTTACGGCAATTTGGGGTGAATTGTTGAGTTCTTGAGCAATGATTTCAGCATGCTCAGCCACCTGACGGAGTGTTTCTTCTCCATAAAGGTGCTGGCTCCCGGTGATAAACCAAACCTCGTTTTCTTTTAAATTTTTCATATCTCTTTCTAATTATTCTTTCTCAAAGTTGTGCTTACATCCAGAAGAAGTAGTAAAGCAATCCGACGATTAATGTTATACCGGCTGCACCAAGGTTAAAAGGGGTGGTGGTCTTGAACAAAGCTGGATCTACATTAAATGATTTTGGATCTGCAGTTTCCATTTTGACATTCGTATACAAGATTACTCCGAGCATTACAAATAAGACTGCCAACATAAAGATAGCTTCAATGCCCAAATAAGCGTAGCTATTGAATAAACCGAAGCCAATGGCAGCACAAACGATACCTAAAATGATAAAGAAGTAACTTGAAGCTACCGTCTTAGCGGCTTGTTTCCCTGATTTGTGGTCAGGATTAATAAAGCTCTTTTTCTCGGAGAAACTGATCAAAGAGGCGATAAAGCAAAGAATTATAAATACATAGCCCATTCTAAGGATGAAAGGCATTTCTGGATAAAAGACTTTAAAGACAATACCTGCAGGTATGGTTGCTATGGCTGTCCAAAGGGCTGCATTGGCTGTAGCTTGTCGCCAAAGTAGTCCCATGCCAAAAACAACTACCACGCCAGGATATATATAGCCGGTGTATTCTTGGATGTATTGGAATACCTGGTCTAAAGAAGCAAGCTGAGGTGCTACCAACATAGCAATGAGCAATGCTACAACAGCTACGATTCTGCCTGTTCTTACCAATTCATGGTTGTTGGCCTTGGGCTTAAAATAAACCTTATAAATATCCATGGTAAAAATGGTCGAGGTACTGTTGATCATGGAGGCCAAGGAAGAGACAATGGCAGCTGCTAGGGCGGCAAAAGCCAAACCTCTTATTCCATTGGGGATAAAATTCCTTAAGAGCCATGGATAGGCTTCATCCGATTTTTGGATAGTACCAATGTGCTCAATTGGAAGGTTCAGAATTGTAGATAATTGTTCAGGGGTATAATCATTGATCAGCACATAAGCTGCAATGCCAGGAATGACTACAATTATAGGCATAAGAAGCTTTAGGTAACCTGCAAATAACAAACCTTTTTTAGCTTCATCTATACTTTTGGCAGCAAGGCCTTTTTGGATAATGTACTGGTTGAAGCCCCAGTAACCAAGGTTTGTAAGCCACATACCTCCAAGAATAACAGCAAGTCCGGGAAGGTCTTGGAAAGCATCTCGGCTTCCCCCGACGCCATCAGGTACCATGACTCTACCCTGGGGCATGATCATGACAAAGTGGTCTTTGGCATCTCGATACAAGTTGCCAATACCCGCAATGACACCATCTCCCATACCTACAGCATCTAATGCCAGAAATGTAGTAATCAAACCGCCTGCTACAAGAATCACCACTTGAACCACATCTGTCCAAGCCACCGCTTCCAGACCTCCGTAAATAGAATAGATACCTGAGAATATCAATAGCCCGATAATACCATATTGCAAGGGGATTCCCATGATTTTGTCCAAAGCCAATGCCCCTAGATAACTTACTGAAGTCAGGTTTACGAATACATATACTAGAAGCCAAAAGACAGCAAATGCTGTACTTACACCCTTGTTGAATCTTTCGCTCAGAAACTGAGGCATGGTGTAAACCCCATGCTGAAGGAAGATAGGGAGGAAGTATTTGGCAACGATAATGAGTGCAATACCAGCTATCCATTCATAGGCTGATATTCCAAGGCCAATGGCAAAGCCCGAACCCGAAGTGCCGATGAAATGTTCTGCGGAAATGTTGGCTGCGATAAGCGAGGCGCCCACGGCCCACCAAGTGAGTGATTTGTCAGCCAGAAAGTATTCCTGAGCTGTTTTTTCCAAACCTTTTTTTGATCTGGAAACCCATAAGCCTACAGAAACAATGGCTATGGCGTAGAGTATGAAAATAACATAATCTAAAGTAGAAAAACCTGCAGTCATGATATGATATTGAGGGTTTATGTTAGGTGTATTGCCGGAGCAATTCCAATATAAATTTTATTTAAGTGTCATATTTACACCTAAAAAATCAGAAAAAAAAATAATGAGCAAAAAATTACTCATTAACACCGGGCATTTCATTTCGAGGGATGAAATTCAAAACGGTTTGAAATTGATCTTTATAGGTGGACTCATTAATGCTGTAATAGAATGCACCCTTTTTCGAACTGGTTTTGTCCTTATCGTTTTCCTTGATCAACATATTGGTGGAGAGTACTTTTCTAGTAAAGTTTCTCTTATCAATTTTAGTTTCGTACAAACTTTCATACATAGCTTGTAAGTGGGGAAGGGTAAACTTCTTGGGTAGCAACTCAAACAAGATAGGGTGAAGGGCTGCTTTGTACCTGAGCCTTGTTTTGGCCATTTCTACCATTTCTTCATGGTCAAAAATAAGGTGGGGCAATTCATTCATGCTGAACCAGTGAGCATGGAATGTATCGCTGATCTGTTTTTCATACTTATGAATATCGATCAAGGCAACATAGGCCACGGCAATGGTTCTTTCTACAGGATCACGATCAGGTCTGCTAAAAGTATGCATTTGTTCCATGTAGACATCTTCCAGGCCGGTCAGCTGTTTAAGAATTCTGTTGGCAGCATCATCAAGTGATTCTGTAGGCTGAAGGAACCCTCCCATAAGACTCCATTTTTCCTTTTCTGGTGCAAAGCCTCTTTGTATTAAAAGTAGCTTGTAATCTGAACCATCAAAGCCGAAAATAATACAATCAATGGCTGTAAGAATCCTGGTTTGATTAGAATATTTGATCATAGTTGTCGGAGTAATAAATCGTCTCTAATGGGCTAAAAAGCTGAATTGAATAGTAAGTGAATCATTAATTGATAGGATAGGAGTTTTAAAACTAAACGTTAATCTTCTTCTCGCTAAATCAATGGAGACGCTTGGGTTTTTTATTAATTGAAATATTGCTGTTTATACCTTATGCCTAAGTTAACAGTATAAGTTTAGTGTTCGTCGTTTACTTCAATCCAATAACCATTTGGGTCTTGGATATAGATTTGTTTAACGCCATCAGGGCGTATGTTGACCTTGCCCTTTTCTCCAGGCCAATCCTCAAATGAGATATTGTGGGCCCTTAGCTTTTCGATAAAGCTATCCAAGTCGGCCATGCTAAAGCAAAGGTGGTTGATTTTATTGATAGTAGGAGCTGTCCAAGGAAGTTGTTCTATCAAGTGAAGTTGTCCGCCGCCTATGTCGTACCAAGTGTGCCGTCCATCTTTAAAAGGTTCTTCTATTTCTGTTAAGCCTAAGAAATTGCCGTAAAAATCAGAACTCGCCTTTAAGTCTTCTACATAGACAGCTATGTGGTTTAGTTTGGTTTGACTATAGGCACTCATGCAAATACTTGATAATAATAAAATGGAGAGAAAGGCTAACAGGTTTTTCATTGTTCTTGATAAGGTTGTAGTGGATTCAAGTAAGCAATTTAAATAAAAAATAAAAAAAGCGGGTGGTTGCCCGCTTTTTTGTGTTATTCAGACACTGCGTCTTGTTTGAAAGCTAGCTTTTCGGCTTCGTCAAATAGCTTTATACCTTGGAGATAAATTTCATTAATGTCATTGATGACCTTATAGAATGCATTGTCATCATAAATATTTCTTCCCATATGGGCTTTAAGTAGGATCTTTAAATAGGCTTTTGATTTTTCAAAAGCTTTCTTATCAAATTTCACCTTATTTTTTTCTCCAATAGCGATGACTTCTTGAAGCATTTTATCGGAAACCTCAAAGTCATTGTAATAGGTCTCAAAGGACATGTTTTCAAACTTCTTCTTATTATCTTCCAAGTAGTCCAAGATAAATTCCCTGTGGGTATCTGTTCCAAATAGCCTATTGACATAGGCACTGGTCATGGTTGTGTCCATTGGAACAAAATAATCCGGCATGATTCCTCCGCCACCATAAACAGTTCTTCCTTTGGTGGTTTGGTATTTCAGGGAATCATTGAAATGAATACTGTCGGCACTGAAGAACTCACCATGCTCAAATCGGTTGATCCAGTCCATGCTGTATTCATCTGGGTTGTCACCATAAGGCTTTTGAATAGATCTGCCAGATGGCGTGTAATACCTTGCAATGGTCAATCTCAATTCCGCACCATCGGAAAGGTCAATTGGCATTTGAACCAATCCCTTACCAAACGATCTTCGCCCTACAATCAAAGCCCTGTCATTATCCTGAAGTGCTCCGGAAACAATCTCTGATGCGGAAGCACTACCTTCATTGATCAAAACAACCACTGATCCATCTTCAAACACACCAGGCCTCATGGCATAAGCCTTTTGGTTGTAGCGATTGACTTTCCCTTTTTGGGAAACTATTAATGCATTGTCTGCTAGGATTTCATCTGCAATGTTGATGGCAGCTCCCATGTAACCACCTGGGTTACCTTGTAGGTCAAGTACCAGTTTGGTCATGCCTTCCGCTTTCAGGTCTTCCAATGACTGTTTGAATTCGTCATAGGTGGTAGCGGCGAAACGGGTGATCTTGATATATCCCGTGTCATCATTGATCATGTACGATGCATTGATGCTGTATTGTGGGATTTTATCTCGGGTAATGGCAAAGTCCAAAAGGTCCGCTTGATGTTTTCTTTTGATAGCCACATTCACCACACTTCCTTTAGGACCTCTCAAAAGGTCAAAGACATCTCTATTGGTCACGCCGGTTCCGGCCACGGTTTCACCATCTACTTTGATGATCTGGTCACCAGACTGTATCCCTAGTTTCTCAGAGGGACCTCCGGTCAAAGGCGCCACGACATAGATAGTGTCTCTTAGAATTCCGAATTCCACGCCAATTCCATCAAACTCTCCATCCAGTTGTGATTGGGCCAATTCTGCATCCTTGGCAGGAATATAGCTGGAGTGAGGGTCCAGTTCCTCTAGCATTTTTTCAATGCCGTGTTCTACCAATTCGGTGGTGTTGACAGTGTCCACATAATCTCTGTCAATATAAGTAATGATTTCCTGCAACTTGTACAAAGCCGCTTTCAGATCATTGTGGTCAGTTTTAGGTTCGGCAAAAGTAGCTCCTATCCAAATGCCAGCAGAAATAGCCAAGGCCAGAATGATAGGAAGTCTAATTTGTGCTTTGGTGTTTTTGGTCGGTTCTTTCTCGGAACCTAAAGTCTTTCTTTCTTCGCTCACGATGTCCTCATTTTATGATTACTAGATTAGAGTAAGATCAATATTAATCTTCAAATATACAATTTAACATGATTTTCCACTATTTCGTTTTTATAAACGTAATAAAATCAATTTCGGTGACTGATAAGCTCAAATTTTAACCGAAAAAATTTTACTTTTGCTTACATGCCAAATCTTCCAAACATACAGAAACGCTCAATTGGAGAACTTGTAAAGGAAAACTATGTTTTCGCGGGTGTGCTGCATTATTTTGGAATTAGCTTTTATCGTTATGAGCAGCAGTCTTTGGAGGAAGTTTGCAAGGCTTTTAAAATCAACCCTCGACAGCTGATCAATGAATTGGAAGCATGGGCTTGGAGAAAGGAGCCGAGCAAAGAGGAACTTTACTTACATCCCATTGAGGTATTGGTGGAGTATCTCAAAAATAAGCACCATTTCTTTTTGAGACATGAGCTGCCTTTTCTCTCCAATATGATTGAAGGAATTTCCACAAATGATCAATATACTAGCCTTTTGGGAGATATGAGGTTGATGTTTCCCCTTTTTGTGGATGACTTTATCCACCATATCCATGAAGAGGAGAATACGCTTTTTAATCGTATCAAAACGCTTCAGGAAATTGAAAGTAACCGGTTTAGGCTGGAGGAAGCTTTAAAGGTTTTGGGGCATTCACCCATTGCAGATTTGGCAGAAGAACATGAGGTGCACGATGACGAAATGGAAGGTATCCGAAAATTGACCAATGGTTACCAATTGGATCAAGCTGCTCCAACTGCGATCAAAGTGCTTTACCATGAATTACAGAATTTTGAAAAAGAGCTGATCATTCATGCCACCATTGAGAATGAACTTTTGTTTCCAAAAGCTGTTGAGTTGGAGAAAGAGGTGAAAAGGAAGATAATCAGCAAAATAAGATTGAATTAGATGGGAAGGATTTTAGCCATTGACTTGGGAACAAAAAGAACTGGCATTGCCGTTACGGACATACTGAAGATTACAGCCAATCCACTTGAAACCATCAGGACAATGGACTTGGACAAATTCCTAAAGGATTATTTTGCCAAGGAAGAGGTGGAAGCCATTGTGGTCGGCTTTCCTAAGTCCATGGACGGTAGTGACACCAATATGACCCAACCAACGATCAAGTTAAAAGAAAAATTGGCCGCGCAATATGCGGACAAGAAGGTGGTGTTGGTCGATGAGCGATTCACTTCCAAGCTGGCCATGCAGAGCATGATCACCATGGGCAGCAAAAAGAAAGACAGAAAAGAAAAGGCCGGAAATCTGGACAAGATCAGCGCGGCAATTATATTACAAACCTATTTAGAGCAAATATGATATATCCGATAGTAGCATACGGAAATCCGATATTGAAGAGAGAAGCAGAAGAAATCAACGAAGGAGAAGATATTAATGGCTTGATCTCGGATATGTATGACACCATGGATCATGCAAGTGGCGTGGGCCTTGCTGCCCCCCAAATCAACAAAGGCATTAGGCTTTTTGTGATTGACAGTACCTTGATGCTGGATGAAGACAGTGAGGAGAAAGGCATCAGAAGAGCTTTTATCAACCCAATTATATTGGATGAGTATGGCGATGACTATGGCTTCGAAGAAGGTTGTTTGAGCATACCTGATGTAAGGGCAGAAGTCATTCGCCCAGAGAAATTGACCATCGAATATTTTGATGAAAACTGGAACCTGAAAGAAGAAGAGTTTTCCGGGATGACTGCCAGGGTTATACAACATGAGTATGACCATCTGGAAGGGATACTTTTTGTGGATTATCTGAAAGGCTTAAAAAAGAGAATGGTCAAGAGTAAATTGATAGATGTCAGCAAAGGTAAAATACCTACTGACTATAGGATGGTTTATCCTGTTAAATAAAATTTGTAAAACGATATATTGAAAGTTGATTGGGGCTGTTCCTGATCAACTTTTTTGTTAAAGTCAAAATTGATGGAAAACCTGAAGATTGCCTTGGTGCAAACCGATTTGTTTTGGCAGGATCGAGAAGCGAATTTGGCCATGTTGGAAGAAAAGCTATGGCCATTACAGGGAAAAGTAGATTTGATCATTCTTCCTGAA
Organism: Echinicola sp. 20G; assembly: GCF_015533855.1. Taxonomy (GTDB): domain Bacteria; phylum Bacteroidota; class Bacteroidia; order Cytophagales; family Cyclobacteriaceae; genus Echinicola. The sequence goes on from NZ_AP024154.1 coordinate 2,150,085, forward strand.
ATGTTTCCTACTGGCTTCTCCATGCAGGCAGAGCTGTTGGCTGAGCCCATGAACTTTACCACCAGCAAGTGGATGAAGCAAATGGCCAAACAAAGCAAAGCTGTGGTGACAGGAAGTGTAATCATCAAAGCGGACAAGAAGTTTTTTAACCGCTTGCTTTGGGTAAGTCCAGATGGTACCGTCCGACATTATGACAAAAGACACCTCTTTAGAATGGCCCAAGAAGATCATCATTATAATATGGGCTTGAAGAATGAAGTCTTTGAATTGAAGGGTTGGAAGGTTCTGCCCCAAGTATGTTATGATCTTCGTTTTCCAGTTTGGTCCAGAAATCAATCCAGCCAAAATGGTGAAATGCACTATGACCTTTCCTTTTATATTGCTTCTTGGCCTGCTGCCCGGGAAAGTGCTTGGGATGCTTTGTTGAAAGCCAGAGCCATTGAGAATTTGTGCTATACCATTGGGGTAAACCGAGTCGGAGAAGATGGGAATGGTATCGCTTATTCCGGGCATTCTGCAGCGTATGATTTCAAAGGAAGCACCATGGCTTTTGTAGCTGACAAGGAAGATATTTTGATCGTGGACCTTAACGCTGAGGAATTAAGGCAATACCGGGAAAAATTCCCGGCTTGGAAAGATGCCGATCGGTTTGAGGTAAAGTAATTGTTTGACTTTTTGAGAGTACAGAATAGTTAAGCAACTTACTGTACAATCAATTTTTTAGTCATCCTTTTTCCTGAATTACTGACAAAATCCACAAAATAGAGGCCCGGGCTTAGGTTGTGGAGGTCCATTTCTTGGATGGTGTTGGCAGATATACCGAACTCATTGACCAGTATTTGTCCCAAAGCATTGATTAATCGGGCTTGTCCGGCTTCATTAGCAATGACCTTCAAAGGACCATTACTTGGGTTGGGGTAAACATTGACCTGTAGTTCTCCTTCTACGGGAGGATTGGTTCCATTTGAAATATCTTCTAAATATTTCAGGCCACCGGCCCTGTTGCCCAAGACCAAGTGGACTTTGCTGCCAAAGGCCTCAGGAACTGTGGCTATCCAAGTGTTTCGGCCGAGTTTGGTACTTTGTACCCTTCCGTCAGGAAAAGCGAGTAAGTCCGTATTGGTATTCCCTGAGGATGTAGGAAAGTCAGAGATATACGAGAGAATTCCCCTTTGATCAATTGCATAAAGATCCAATTGGCCATTAGAGTTAGCTGTTTTGACTACCAAGTTGCGGCTGCTGGGATTATCAGTAAAGCCCAAGTAGTCATTGTTCAATAATTCAAATTGAGGCATATTGTCCTCAAAGGTGACTTGGTATCGCTGTAGTTCACCAGTTTGCCTGGCCAGTAGCAGATAGTCTTCTCCTTCATTTTGGTAAAATTCAAAATGGTCATTGCTTCGTAGGGTAATATTGGGAATGGAAACCGGTTGGAGGTTGTCCGCATCCAATATATTGGAAAAAAATAGAGATCGAACTAGCACAAAATCCACAATTTCCACACCTGAAACAAACAGGTAGTTATCGTTTTTAGAAGAAGTATATTCCAGGTACTGCAGTTCTGTCAAACCCAAGCTTGATAAGTTGAGATAATCAGCTTCTGCCCATTCTAGGTTTTCTCCGTTCCATACATAACGGAATGCCTCCCCAACAGCATTTCCTTCCTGAATGGTGTTGGCCGTTACGATAAGCGTTCCTGAGGAAGCATTTCCTTTAAAAAATGGTCGGGAATTTTCTCCTAAATCAATCATGCTTTCCTGAAGAAAAGCATCTGTCACTATAGAAGAATTGGACGCTGGATTCTTCAAATACAAGCTTTTTGAAAAATCGATTCCAACCGTTAAGGAAGTCTCTGAACTATTAGAGCTAATGAGTAATTGATTGTTCAGTATTTGAGGGACATGGAAGATAGGAAATTGAGGAAATGTCCCATAACCAGGGAGACTGGTAGTGAAATTATTGAAAACGGGAGCCGTATTACTGCCCTGATTTTCTAAATAGTAAAGTGTATTACATTCATCCTGGCCCATCACCATGTCCAGAATACCATCTCCACTAAAGTCCCGTAACAGAATGGCATGTCCACCTGAATGTTGGATAGCATTGTTTTCATTTTCGGGAAGCTTTCTGGAAATAGGATCACCATCACAGGTTTGTCCAAATGAGAAAGTGCCACAACCACAAAATTCAAAATTTCCCCACCGAATTACTGGACTAGCAAAGCCGTCAATATTGGCTGTGCCAGTCCGCTCTACGCTGGTGTTTTTGTAAAATTCCAAATAATCCCCGGCGGCAAAATTAAAAGTTACTACATCCAAATCCCCGTCACCGTCGATGTCTTGGATGGCAGGGACGTCAAGGTTGTTGGCTTGGAAATTTGTGCCGTTTTCCAGCTTTAGAAAGGTTTCTGCAACTTTCCAAGTGGGCGTGTTGTCTCCATTCGCACTCATGTTTTTATAGGCTTTGATTCCAAAAGCGGTGCTGGTAAAAAGGTCTTTTTTGCCATCTCCATCAAAATCTGCTAAAACCAAAAAACCACTGACGTCGGCAGGAAAAAAATGATGCATGTAAGGAAGCTCATGATATTGACCGCTATTCTGCTCAAAGACCTTAATGCTTCTCGAATTGATATCCCAAATGACCAATTCTTCCACTCCGTTTCCATTGAGGTCCATGGATTGTACCTGGGCGGAATTGATGCCCCCAGCAAAAGGCATGGGAGGTACTTGCCCATTTTGGCTTACGGTTTTTTCTTGGTACTGATAGGCTTTTTGGGCAAAGCTGGAAAAGTGAAGCAGAAGTAAAAGGAAAGGGAAAAGGTATTTCATATCCGTAAAGATCGAGAAACTTTGTTTTTCATCTAAAATTAAACGAACAATCTTGCTTAAAGATGTAGTGGATTCATTTATTTTGGGTAAAAGTTAAATTAATCATGTCCACCATCGAATCCTTATATTCAGTTTATCAAAATTCCACTGGGGTAAGCACAGATACGCGTAAAATTGGTCAGGGAAATATCTTCTTTGCCCTAAAAGGTCCAAACTTCAATGCCAATAGCTTTGCAGCACAAGCCTTGGAAACCGGCGCTGCCGCGGTCGTGATTGATGAAGACGCTTATTTGGTAGAAGGAGATGAGCGATACGTATTGGTGGAGGATGTTTTGACAGCCCTTCAGCAACTGGCCAATTATCACCGAAAGCAGTTGGAGATTCCATTTTTGGCCATCACTGGATCCAATGGGAAAACCACCACCAAGGAACTGGTCAATGCCGTGCTCAGCAAAAAGTACAAAACTTACGCGACGGTGGGTAATCTAAACAATCATATTGGAGTGCCCTTGACCTTGCTGGCCATGGACAAATCCACGGAATTCGGCATAGTGGAAATGGGAGCGAATAAGATTGGAGACATTGCGGATCTATGTACCATTGCAGAACCGACTCATGGTTTGATTACCAATATTGGCCGGGCCCACTTGGAAGGCTTTGGTGGATTTGAAGGCGTTTTAAGAGCCAAGACGGAACTATACCAGTTTTTGATCAGCCATCAAGGCAAAATCTTTGTCAATAGCCAAAATACGGTTTTGGCCAATATGATCAAGCGCATGGATGCTCCCGTCACTTATCCCGCTAAAGGAGATAGTTATCATTGTGAATTCGTGGAGGCAAATCCTTTTGTCAAGTTCAAAACAGCCAATGGAGAAGAACACCTGACCCACATGTTGGGAGGGTATAATTTTGAAAATATTGCTACGGCTTTAACCGTAGGGCAGTTTTTTGATGTTCCTGAAAGTGATGCTGTGGAGGCGGTGTGTGCCTATACACCTGGCAATATGCGTTCACAGTTGATCGAGAAAAGGAGTAATTTGATTGTTTTGGATGCTTATAATGCCAATCCCAGCAGTATGGAACAAGCCATTCGGACTTTTGGCAAGATGAGTGGAAAGTCTCATAAAATGGTGATTTTGGGAGATATGTATGAATTGGGGGCAAGCGCCGCAGAGGAACACCAAAAGCTAGGGGAATGGGTGAGCGAATACGATATTGAAAAGATTTGTTTTACAGGGGAATTGGTGCAGCATGCCCTGTCCAAAGCCCCTAGGGCGCTTTACTTTCCTGATCCATTTAGCCTCAGAAACTGGTTGGCTGATTCCCAACTGGAAGACCATCTTATCCTGATCAAGGGCAGTCGTGGGATGAAGCTAGAGGGCTTGGTGGATTTTATTTAAGGGAAAGTATTAATTCTTTAAATTCATTTCCACTATTGCATAATAAAGTTTTTAATTGGTTTTGGTTAAAATACCCCATGTGGGGTATTTTTTGCTTTTGTAATATTAGGTAGTTTAGCGGTTATTTCTTTTTTAACAAACCACAGTTTATGAAACCAATTCTAATTAATAAAAGTCTTAATAAAATTCAATTAATTCTTCTGTGTACTATTTTGTTTGTCTTCCAAGCTTCATGTACTGAAGAAGAGCTGGTAGATAATATTCCTCCCTCGGTGACAATTTTAGAGCCAGTCAAGTATGATGAAATTGATGAAAGTTTTGAAATTATTTATGATGTTGAGGAAGATAATATTGATTCTATTTCAATTTATTTAGGGGATGATCTTCTGGAAAGTACCTCTGAGTTGACTCAAAGAAAGACTTTAAACGCAGAGAAAACGCCAGATGGAGTATATTATCTGAAAGTCTATGCTTCTGATCTATCAGGAAATACAGGTGGTGATAGTACATTGGTAACCTTAGACAGGCCAGATACTGAAGCACCTGTAATTAATAAAATGATACCAGAAGAAGGGACCTTCACACAAACCTTTATGGTTGAGATTGAGGCTGTGGATAATGAAGGGATTAAAAGTGTTCAGGTTTATTTAAATAATGGATTAGTATCGGAGTCAAATAAGACTCCTTATATATATCAGATAGATATTTCATCTTTTAGGAATGGAGTTTATCCTTTAAGAGCCGTTGTGACGGACTATGAAGGCAATCAGACTTCTATTGTCCATGAGATTAGCATTGTGAATGAACCAAACATGGATAAACCTCTAAATCTAGAAGCTTCAAAGGGAGAATCTTGGAACACTATATCTCTTTCTTGGCAAGCTGTTCCCAAAGCAAATAACTATCAAATATTTAGGCTTAATACAGAGATTAATGAATATGAGTTGGTAGGTGTATCCAAAAAAAATGAGTTTAAAGATATTTTTGAGGCTTACAATGATCCATTGACGGAAATATACTATAAAGTGAGGGCGTATAACTCTGAAGTTGAGTTTAGTCCATTTTCAGAAATAGAGTATGGGTATTATACGAGATCTTACGAGGAAGTACTTTCTTTTGGTAAAGAGGGGAGTAATCCAGGAGAATTTAAGTTCTCGGAGCATGTAACCCTTGATGATTCCGGCAATTTTTTTATATCAGAAACCAATAAAGGGTTTATCCAAAAATTTTCTCCAGAAGGGATATTTCTAGAAAAGTTTTACTCGTGTGGAAGTCCAAGAGGAATGGTGATTATTGATCCTAATAAAATTTTAGTTACATGTTCTTCTGATTATAAGGTGAAAATAATGGATTGGGATAAGAATGTAATAAATCAGTGGGGTAGTAATGGTATAGGAAATGGACAATTCAAATATTTTCGACAAGTGGCCATTGAAGATGATCTTGTCTATATAGTAGACCATTCAAATCATCGTGTACAAAAGATGGATTTAAAGGGGGATTTCATTGAAAAATGGGGAAGTGAAGGAATGGGTGATGGTCAGTTTACCTATCCTTGGGGCATTACGATTCATAAAGATGCGGTGGTCGTTAGTAGCGATAATCGATTGCAGTTTTTTGATAAAAATGGTCAGTTTATAAAATCTTGGGAGTTCGAAAATGCACTCTATGACTTAGCTTCAGATGGTGAATTTTTATATGCAGCAGCAGGTGATGCTATATTGAAAATTGGTGATGACAGGCACTTTGTTGATAAAATAGGGGACTTTACAGTCGTTATTGGAGTAGCCCTAAAAGAAAACGGGGATGTTGTTGCAATGGATACCTATGGTAGGAAACTTAAAGTGTACCGCCCGAGGAATTAACAGAAGTGTTTTTTTTATTGATATGTAAATCATAGGTTTTGGGGTATGATATTTTATGATATCAGAAACAACGGACTTTGTCTTTTTGTGTGAAGTGTTAGAGTATAATTAGAAGCCTAAAGCAACAATCATTTAGGGTAATCATGAATAAAAGAAGAATTCAATTAATCTCCTCGCAGGTTTTGTTTGTTTTGGTTTTATCCACCATTCCATTGAAAGTCTCTGCTCAAGAAATCCTTTATGGTCTAACTCAAAATGGAGGGGCTTATGATAAAGGAGTTGTCTATCAGATTGGTGCCGATGGTAGCAATTATGTAGTTTATGGAGACTTTAATGGTGAAAATGGAGCTCATCCTGGAAATGGATCCGGATTAACACAAACTGATAACAATGATGATAGGGGAGCTTTTGTTGCGTTGACTAAAAATGGTGGTGGCAGTGGAGACTATGGAATGAGAGTAGGGATAATGTCTGGAATTGGAGCTTTTGTTCCACCTTTTAGATTTCAGTTTACAGAGACTGATGCAGGTATGCATCCTTGGGGGAAGTTTTTGTTGGGGCCAGATGGGTATTTATATGGACTTTCATCAAATGGAGGTCGTTTGGGAGAGGGGACACTTTTTAATTCTAGAACGCAAGTAAGTAACAATCCTTCAAATGCCATTCAATTTGATGGAGTTTCTCGAGGAAGAGCTCCAAAGGGAAGTCTTATTCAGGGGCCTATGGGATTGATGTTTGGAATGACAGAATTTGGGGGAACCTCTGATAGGGGGATTATTTTTTCGTATAACTTCACCAATAACAGTTTTACCAAACTTCATGATTTTGATGGAAGTGTTACAGGGGCCTATCCAAGGGGGAGTTTAGTCCTTGCTTCAGATGGGAAGCTTTATGGAATGACTAAAAGTGGAGGCTCTGAAAATATGGGGACAGTTTTTAGTATCAATATAGATGGTAGTGGTTTTACTAAACTGGCTGATTTAACCACAACTACTGGAGGGACACCTCAAGGGGCATTAATTGAGTTTTCTGAGGGAAAATTGTATGGACTGACTTCTTCTGGTGGGGCACATGGCTTTGGTACAATTTTTAATATTAGCCTTACTGGTGAATTAAACAAAGTGTTGGATTTTGATGGTTCCAATGGTAAATCTCCTTTAGGTGATTTGGTGGTTTCCACAAATGAAGAGGTGATGTATGGAGTAACCTATTCTGGAGGGGAATATGATAAAGGGGTGATTTTTAAACTGGTAAATGGGAGTTCTTTGATTAAAATCTATGATTTCGAGGGAAGTAAAGGCTCAAATCCAGTAGGTACATTATCGGTAAGAAGATCGAATCCGGGACTTACTTTTCCAGAAATAGAGCCTAAACTTACAACAAGTGAAGCATTTATGCCCAATATAAGTACAGAGTCGGGATTGCCTATTCAATTGGTATCTATGGATGAAAGCGTAGCAGTCATTGAGGGGGACAAAGTGAAAATAGTGGGAGCTGGGTATACTGATATCATAGCTTACATTGTAGGTAATCATCAACATATGTCCCAAGCTGTAACACGGCAAATAGAGGTAGAAAGAGCAACACAAACCATAGATTTTCCTCCAATTCCCGATTTAACTTATGGAGATCAGCCTTATAAATTGAAAGCAACTGCTAGTTCAGGATTGCCAGTAAAATTTTCGCTGAGTTTTGGAGATGAATATCAAATAACTAAGGCAGGAACATTTACCATACAGGCAGTTCAAGAAGGAAACGAGTTTTATGAACCAGTAGAGGCTTATCAGACTTTTGTAGTGCATCGAGCAGAACAATCTATTGATTTTGTAATCGATGATGAGATAGCTTGTTGTCAACCAATTAATTTGGAAGCAACCGCTTCATCAGGGCTTAAAGTATATTTCAAAACAGAAGATTGGGAGAAGCTTGCAATAGAAGGTACTCAAGCTGCGATCTATGGCTTAGGTACTGCAGAAATAATTGCTTACTGTGAGGGGGATGATAATTATAAACCAGCTGAGAAAAAGATTTCTGTAAATATTTTAAAAGGGAAACAGTCCATTGACTTTAATTTACCCAAAAAATCATTTCAATTTGGAGATCAGGATCTATTTGCACCTTCCAGTAGCAGTAGTGGGTTGCCGGTGACTTATTCAAGTGAGATAGCTGGAGTAGCTGTTTATGAAAGAGGAACTTTACGTTTGCTTGGTGTTGGGACCACTACAATCACAGCCACTCAGGAAGGCAATGACTTAATGGGCTCAGCCGATCCTGTAAGTCAAACTATTACGATAAACTCACCACTAATCCCTTCTTCTGAAAATTCAATAGAATGGGCTCCAATTTATGATAAGTTCTTAAATGACCCTCCATTTAATTTGTTAGCTAAAGCAAGCACAGGTCTGCCTGTTACCTATTCATCATCAAATCAGGATGTGGCCGAAGTATCAGGAAACCTTGTAAAGATAAAAGGAATCGGATCAACCGTAATTACAGCTAAGCAGGAAGGTAATGACACTATTAAAGCTGCAAACCCAGTACAGCAAACACTTCATGTATCAAAAAAATACCAATCTATTTCAAGGCTAGATCTTTACAGTGTAAACTATGGAGTAACTCCCATGCCATTGAATTCTAGAAGTAATGAAGGCTTGCCATTAAACTATACCTCGTCAAATCCGTCAGTTGCCTATGTGGATGAAAATTATTTTTTACATATTATCAATTCAGGTACGGTTAATATAACCTCTGCACAAGAGGGGGATGAATATTATCTTCCCGCTAGCCCTCAAAGTGATCGTTTTAATATTTATTCAATCAATCAAAAAATCAGTTTTGACTCTATTCCTGAGAAAATATTTGGAGATATACCTTTTGAGCTAACTGCAGAATCTTCATCTGGCTATGAAATTGAATTTGAAAGTGATAATGATGAGATAGCTACAGTAGAGGGGAATCTCGTAACTATTCATGGTGCAGGGGTAACTATGATTAAAGCCAAACAAGATGGATCTCCAGGGTATAATCCTTCAGAGATATCTATGCCTCTTGTAGTGAAAAAGATTGAACAAGAAATTATTTTTGACCCTCTCCCAGAAAAAAAGTTTAGTGATTACTCTTTTGAAATTTCTGCTACATCTAGTGCAGGGTTGCCTGTTTTATTTAAAAGTTCTAATACAGCTGTAGCACAAATAGAGGGGAATAGCATAATTATCGTAGGGGCAGGTAGTGCTGATATTATTGCTTACCAACCTGGGAATGATAATTATAATGAAGCGGAAATTGCTCAGGAATTAAAAGTAGCAGATTCAGGAAAAGAGTTTGGGATGTTTGGTATTACCTATTCAGGAGGAATGAACAATGATGGTACAGTGTTTGGAATGCAGTCAGATGGAACCAATTATAAAATACTCAAAGACTTTGCCTCATTTACTCCAGGGTTTCCGGAGGGAGGTTTGATAAAAGGACGCGATGGAAGGCTGTATGGTGCATTTTCTGCCAGTGGTAGTAAAGGAAGAGGTGCATTGATGAGGTTTGATGAGGATGGTTCTGGAATGAAAGAACTGTATGCGTTTGATATTGCTTCGGGGTGGGACTTAAATGGAGGCCTTATTCAAGGTAGCGATGGGTTTATATATGGTACTACCAGAAAAGGAGGGGCTTATAGTTTAGGAACAATTTATAAGATTAATATTGATGGTACTTCACATAAGGTTTTAAGGGACCTATCTGAAATAGATGGGACATTGCCAACTGGAGGCCTTCTGGAAGCGACGGATGGAAAGTTATATGGGATGACCAGTTCTCAAGGTTTTTATGGTAGCGGAACAATTTATAGGGTCAATAAGGATGGGACTGAATTTGAGGTGATTTTTAGGTTCTCAAGTAGAGCTCCCTATAAGACAGGTGATACCCCCAGAGGGGAATTAATAGAAGGAAGCGATGGCTATTTGTATGGGATTATGTATAGGAGAGGGGAATATGGAAAAGGGGTACTTTTTAAAATTCAGAAAGACGGAAGTGATCATACCAAATTAGTTGATTTCGATGGGGTTAATTATGGAGGGTACCCTGGAGGTACATTGTTGATAGGTCCTGATGGTAAAATTTATGGCACTACTCAAAATGGAGGAGATAATGATCTAGGAACACTTTATTCAGTCAATACCGATGGATCTAATTTCACGAGATTGTTCAGTTTTGATGGAGCGTCTACAGGAAGTGAACCACTATGTCAACTTACAGAGGCAAGTGATGGGGTTTTATATGGATTGACAAAAGCTGGAGGGGCTAACTCTAAAGGTACAGTATTTAGTATTAATAGAGATGGTAGTAACTTTAAAAAATTGATTGATTTGGAAGGAACACTTTCATCAGGATCTAATGGCCCATTATTGGAAGTGACACCGGGGAAATTCATAGGGGTTACTACATTTGGAGGAAATGGTAATTTAGGAACAGTATTTAGCGTGAATTCTGATGGTAAATATAAACTGATTAATGAGTTTCCTCGAGAAGCGGGTGTTGTGCCAATAAACTTTATTTCAGATAATATTGGTGATTTCTATTATGGTCTTACATTAGGTGGAGGCCCCTCAGGAAATGGTTGTATTTTTAGAATTAGTGAACAAGGGGATTTCTTACAGTTTGATTTACCAATCGAAGTGTTCCCCTCCAAAATTTTTTATGTTTCTACTGGGCATGTTTGGGTAAGTGGTACAAGGGATGGAGAAGATATTGTATTTAGAATAAAAGGTGATGGCACTGAATATGAAGTTTTGACGGAGATTGAAGGAAATATTCCTAGTAAAATAGAATGGATCACAGATACTTATGAAGGGGAAGTGATAGGGATAACAGTTAGGTCAGGTGGTCAAGGTGTCATTTTTAAAGTGAAAAATGATGGGACAGGATATACTAAAATTGGTGATATGCCAAACGGCGTTGAATTTGTAAAAAGCTCTTATGTATATGCTTCAGATGGGAATATTTATGCGATTTCAGGATATAGCCATGATTTTTATAAAATAAGCACAGATGGTAATGTAGAGCATTTGGCGGAACTCCCTAGTGAAATAGGACAGGTGCCGCTGAAGGTTGTCGAAATGAATGGAGGGAATATTGGTGCACTAATGAGTAGTTCAGGGGTGATCTCCGTAGGTAAAGATGGAGAGAATTATAAAATGATCTATGAAAAAGATGTGAACTTTGTACTGGAAGATATGATTCAATCCTATGATGGATGGATTTATGTGACAGAAAGAAACCAAGGGATAAATGGGTATGGGCAGATTTTAAGGCTTAAAAGTGATGGTTCATCTTTTAAATCTATTCATGATTATAACAATATAAATGGAGCAGCTCCACAAGCTATTCTGTTTAAGAAACTATCTCAGCAATTTGAATTTGACCCTCTCCCTAAAGTTAAGGTAAATGAATATGACTTGAAGCCTAAAGCAAGCACTACTTCAGGAGCAAAGGTGAATTTCACGAGTAGTGACACTACAGTAGCGGTAGTAAAATATGGGTTAATCAATCCTGTAGGTGGTGGAACAGTAACAGTAACAGCTAGCGTTCCATTCAATTCTAATTATTTTCCTGTTGCACCAATACAAAGAGAATTAGTAGTGGAAAAGATTGATCAAGAGATAACCTTTATTCATCCGGGGGATAAGATGTTTGGTGATGATCCTTTCCTAATCGAAGCGACAAGTTCTTCAGGGCTTCCCGTTTCTTATCAAACTACTTCTTCATCTATTTATATGCATAAAGATTCGGTATATATTTCTGAGGCTGGAGCGGCAAAGATAGAAGCATATCAAGAAGGAAATCAGATTTATAATCCCGCTTCAGTTGTTTCAGTGAATTTTTGTGTCATTCCTGCCAAGCCTACCATTTCTTTATTGTCCAGTGGAAATCAGATTGTCTTAGAATCTAGTAATGAGGTAGGCAATCAGTGGTACTTAAATGGAATGCAAATTCCAGATGCTGAAGGAGAAACTATTGTAGCAAATGAAATAGGAACCTATACAGTGATGTCGACAATTGAGGGCTGTTCAAGTTTTATGTCCGAGCCTTATAATACACTTGTAACAGGTATTGAAGAGGCTGCTGAATTTAATATCCGAGTATTTCCTAATCCAACGGAAAATGAAGTTAATGTGGAAGTCAATAATTTAGATGGTATTGGTACCATTGAATTGATAGATCCATTAGGAAGAACAATCGCATTAAAGGAGTATACAGGTTCAGGTAAACACGTGTTCGAAATTGGGAGTCATATTAAAGGAATGTACGTGGTAAAGGTAGTTTCAGGAAGAAGCGTTTTGATTAGAAAGCTAGTCAAAAAGTAATTGTTAATTTTAAATGTTAGTCTGAAGAAATTTCATGTTATAATAAGTTAACAATACCCATAATGAACCGTAGAAATTTATTGATTGGATTTTTTATCTATTTCCTTTTGCTGGCATTTCCAAATTTAGCCATTTGCCAAGAGTTGGATAATGTGCCCGTAGCTTTTGAGTCTCTGGGACAGGAACCAGAAATTATCAGTTTTGAAAGTGATGTCGAAGTGCCTACTGAGGGAGGACATTTGCAAGGCGTGCAATTGGTGGAAATTGCGGGGAAAGAAAAGATGTTAGTTTCAGGAAGCTCCAGTCACCAATCCTATATCCTGCAGTTGGATATGGCTTCCAAACAGGCAGAAAAGTTAATTCCCTTGATGGATGACCCTTTTAGGCATGCTGGGGGAATTCAGGCTTCTGAGAACTACCTAATCGTTGGAATTGAGGACAATCATATCAGGACATCTGCAAAAGTTTGCCTGTATGATTTTCAAAAGGATAATTTTATAAAAGCAAAGCCAAATGTCATGGTTGATAGAAATGGTGAAGAAAAGCGGCCAACAGCAGGAGCTACAGGCCTACTGGTAATGGATCAGGGCTTTTTGATGGTGGTAGGCAATTGGGATGCGCGGAATTGGGATTTTTATGAGTTGGAATCTGGGGAAAAGGAACCTTCCCTAATTTATAATTTTGAGGCCCCTGAAGACTGGGCGAGCTATCAGTCCATTAACTTGCTTAAGGACAAGGAGGCGATATATGCCATTGGTTTTTACCAAAAGGGAAATGTCGCTTATGCGGATTTGATATTGTTGAGTAAGGTGGAGGATTTAGATCCAATTATGAGAAAATTGAGCACTAAGTCATTTGATTGCAAAGAAGGTGTTGACTTTTCTGGTGCTGCAGGACTGCAAGTGGATAAAGCTGGAAACTTGGTTTTTTGGGGTACCCAGAAAAATGCAGGAAAGCAGATTATTGTTAATCGGTTTATTGAAAAGTAGATGGTGTTGAAATATGTTCATCAAGTATATTTGCTAGTTAACTGTAATAGATACAAATTGTGAAAACAGTAATTTTTATTATCGCCTTTTTTAGTATTAACCTAACTTATTGCCAAATGGTATCAGCTGACAAACTCGAACAAATTGGGTTAAAAGTGAATGAAGTGAGCGAACAAGCTCGAATGCTATTAACAAAAGATTTTTATTGGGATCCAATTGAAGAATTTGCTCCATTTGGAAATGATGACGGGTCAGATGCCTTTCATGATTTCAAAGCGTGGAGGAAGAAGAACAAATCTTCAAGTCCTGTTACATTTTTGACTCAACTCATTGAGGAATGGGGCTATCCCAAATTTGATTTATCTCAGTTGGATGAAACTGAAATTTCAAAGTATATAGAAATCAAGGGAAGTGGGATGTCGTCTTCTTCTGAAAAGTTTTTGATGGAATACTTTAAAAAAATGTCACAAGAAGCTGGCAAGCCATTTAATGAAGAAGAGTCTCAACAAATTTTATCCACGTCTTCTGAAGATATGGGGGGGACGTATTTAGCTAGCCAAGATAATGCAGTAATTGCAATAGGGTTTGGTCAATTTGTTTTGGAGGGAAAAATAGATAAGGACATGGTTGAACTTACAAAAACGGCAATTCAGAGAGAACTTTTACCGGTTTTGTTGACTCGGTTTGATGAACAATTTCAAGAGGAACGCAAAAAGATACTTAGTCAAATGCTCTCAGATCTCAGTAAAATGTAAATACCCATAACAGCCTCAATTACATATAGACTCACGAGTTGTTTGCAAATACGATTTCTCTGCACCTAAAATTGGTGTATAAAATAAGCATTATGATAAAAATACCCGCTTTAATGTGCTTTTTGATCATTACGACAATTTCTAGTTGCGTAAGACTTACGGACTCTAAAGACTATTACTTTTGCGACATTAATCTTCGATTTGAACTAGATCGAAATTCCTCAATTCAATTCTATGACTCGATAGGAACTAAATCATGGAATTGGGTAAATGATTCAATTGATTTTATATATTCTTATTTTCAAGCAAATTCCTCGATGGACAATTTTGTTCGAATTGATTCTGTAATGATCCTAAATGGAGGGAATGAAAACAATTCGCATGGATGGGAATTGGGGTTGACTAAAGGTAACAAGACAATTAAAAAGCTTGAGGGAAGTTGGATAAAACTAGATGATTGTATTACCGAACTAAGTGAATGGATGCTTTATGGTAATTATCATGACCAGTTTACACCATATATTTTTGATAGACCAGAGATAAACTCAACAAAAACTCAGTTTGATCCGCGAGATGGGTGGACTGATCATAAGGTTGAAGTTCTTGCAGTTCAGGGTACATGGTTCTACGTTGAATTGAGCTTGGATCAAAAAATAATATCAGGTTGGATGCCTTCTTATAATTTATGTTCCCATCCTCATACAGCATGCAATTAAAAAAACAAAGGATTGGCAAAAGCGTGCGCAGTCAGGGGACTAAAAGTGTTGGCAAAGACAAGTGAATATGAATAGGGTAATAGGAGGACTAATTTTGATGTTATTATTTGGTTGTGCGCAAAACAACCGTGAGAACCAATTTATGGCTCAATTTTATTCCAAAAAAGAAATAGCTGAACTGGACCAACTCGCTCAGTTTATTAAAAACGAAATTTCGGGAAACTGTATTAAAACACCAGAAGAATGCTTTGACCATTATTTTGATCAGTTCAAATCGCTAGGCGCTAACGAAGAAGTAGACCTTGAAATATCCAAGAAATCAGAACAGTCATTTTTAGCTAATTTTGACAAGTCACTTTTTCAAGACATTTGGATATTTTGTGATGGACAAAGGTCAGTAGGTGAAGATAGCCTGATAAATGTGCGTAGGCTGTGTATAAACCCTAAAGGAAGATTTGCTTCTTTTCTTCTGAAACTGACCGAAAATCATAACCAACTCAATGCTTATGGAGAGACTTTTAAATATACTGGAGATTATACCCCTTCTATGAATATGTTAGTGTTAAAGCAACCTGAAAAAATTGATTTTCAATCCAAGGATGAGTTTCTTTTATTAACTGTCCAACTTTTAACGCTAAACTATCCGGAGGAAATATATTTAGATTAGTTTGGACAAATCTGCTAGTAAAAATCAAATCCATCAGAAAAGGAATCTATGATAATGACAATGCTATATTTCTTGATAATAATCACTTATATCATATTTAATTTATGGGTTTTGAAAAGAATTATAGGGACCAAGTATTTGAACAAGTCCCAGAAAATATTTAATATAATTATGACCTTAATCGTACCTTTTTTATGGGGACTATTAATTAAGGAAGTAATTAAGCCTCCTGAACTTTCTACTTTAACCAAGAAAAATCGTGCAAAAAGAAAAGGGGATTTTTCAGATAACTGCAAGAACCTGACTGGTCTTGGTGATTTCTAAAAGTTTTGGTTCAAGTCTCAGACTTAAACCACTGCTGGTACTACCGTATTGCCAAAAACAACAACCTTTCTCCTTTTTGATATTCTTTTTCCCTTTGGGGCAGCAATAAAAAACCATCCGTTTCGGCCAGGCTAAAGAGGTCGCCAGAGCCATTGTGACTAAAAGGGACGACATTGCCTGTGACAGGGTCTATTTTGACAGATACAAAACGGGCGAGGTTGGGATTGGCGGGGATGTCTTCTCCCAGCTCTTTGTGTTCCATCTGTAAGGTTTGGCCCAGAGAAGCATGCAGCCACTGTTGAAAATAGAAAAGGTGGTTGACATAGGTGGATACAGGATTGCCTGGATAGGCAAATATTTTGGTATTGAATTCCTTATGATATCCAAACCAAAAGGGCTTTCCAGGTCTTTGGGCCACACGGTGAAATAGTTTCTGAACACCCAACTCCTCAAAAACCGTGGGAAGGTGATCAAATTTCCCCATGGATACGCCGCCACTAAGCAATAGTACATCGAATTTTTGGATCAGGATTTTTAGTTGGGTTTGCAGTACCCCATGATCATCTATGATATGGTGCCGCTCTGCATGGATTCCCTCTTGTAGCAAGGATGCCCAGAGGTTATAGACATTGGATTTTCTGATTTGGTGGGCCAGAGGTTTTTCATCGATTTCCACCAGTTCATCCCCAGTGGAGATAATGGCGATGGTAGGAAATTTAGCCACTACTACCCTGCTTTTGCCTACGGTGGCCAAAATACCAATATCACCAGGATGGATTTTTTTTCCTTTCTGAAGCACTAATGCGCCATTTGGGGAGTCAGATCCTTTTCTATGTACAAAGCGTTTGATGGCTTTTTTAATTTTTACATAAGCCGTGCCGTCTTTGATTTCCACTTCTTCATAAGGAATGACGGTGTCAGTACCTAAGGGCAAGATGGCTCCCGTCATCACTTCCAAGCAATGGTCTGGGGCTTTCAAGGTCATTTGCGGAGCGCCAGCTGCTTGAATGCCTTGGATAGGGTAGTTTGGTCTTAAAGGATCATTGATGTCTTTTAGCTGAATGGCAATGCCATCCATCATCACCCTGTCAAAAGGTGGTGCATCGCGGTCAGTAAAAATATCCTCTGCTAAAAATCTGCCCACAGCCTCTGTCAATGGAACTTCTTCCGCTCCATAGAACTGTTTTTGGCTAAGTACAAGGTCGAGGGCTTTCTGAATATCGATCATAATGGATGCTTTGTGTTTGTTTTGAAGAGAATGTCAAATTCCACTTCAAGCTTTAAAAGTGGATTGTACTGAGACTAGCGAAAATTGGTGAAAGACTTATTGTCCTTCCAACTTCACCCTTTAGGCTTCGTCCTTAGCACTGCTTTCCAATGCATTGATGCCTCCCGATACATTGAAAATTTTTGCTGTTGGGTAGGCTTCATGCAGGAAGTTGGCCGCTTGCAGGCTTCTTTTTCCTGATTGGCAGAGTAAAATCAGGTCTTTACCTTGATCTAGCTCCAAGTGTCGGTTTTGAAGTTCCTGTAAAGGGATATGTATTGCCTGTTCCAAATGGTACTGTTCAAATTCTTCTGTTGTTCTTACATCAACTAGTTGATAAGAAAAGTTTTTCTTTAAACGAAGATAAAAAGCCTCAGGGCTCAAATGTTTCACCGTATTGTCTGATCCACAAACGGGTTGATGGTAATTGGGTTTTAGCTCTTTGATGTTTTTGTTCTGCGGAATTGCTGACACTCCAATTTTAAAGTGAGTCTGTGCCAAAGTGTCAATAATCAGAAGCTTACCGACCAATGGTTCTCCTATTCCTGTAATTACCTTGATAGCCTCCAGCGCTTGATAAGTGCCTATAAGCCCTGGGAGTACACCCAAGACACCATTTTCATCACAATTTGGAATCATAAGGTTCTGGTCTGATTCCGGAAAAAGGCAACGGTAAGTAGGTCCATCTTGGTAATTCATTACGCTGACTTGTCCCTCGAAATCATGAATCGCTCCGTAAACAAAAGGCTTATCAAGAATGACACAGGCATCATTGACCAGATAGCGAGTTCCAAAATTATCAGTGGCATCAATGACCAAGTCATACTTTGAAATAATACCCAAAGCATTCTCAGGTGTGATAAAGGCTTGATGGTTGATCAGTTGTGTAGCAGGATTCTGTCGGTGGAGCCATTGAATCAGGCTATCGGTTTTAGAGAGGCCGATTTGGTGAGGGCTATAAAGTGTCTGTCTGGGCAAATTGCTTTCTTCAATCACATCCAGGTCCATGATGCCAAGGGTGCCTACACCTACTCCATTAAGGTATTGGGCGGCTGGAGTGCCCAAGCCTCCGGCACCTAGAATCAGAACTTTGGCTTGAGAGAGCCTATCCTGGCCTTCTTTGCCAAAGCCTTTAAGTTTAATGTGTTTTTGATAGCGGGACTCAGCCATTATTCGTCTATTCTTGATTTGGCCAGCTCATAGTCTTCAGGGAAGTTGGCATTGAACAGTTCAAGGTCATTTTCAGGATATATCAAATGGACATCCGTGTTCATCAGGAATTTTCTGGGGCAACTTTTTTGTGTTTCAATCATAAACGCTTCTGCTGACTTAAGGCCACTAGGCTCCCAAATGCCAATCAGCGGTTCCGGAAGTTTGGATTCATGGGTAGCGTAAACTGTGGCGGATTTTTTTGGTTGTCGCTGTTTGACCAAGGCTCTGAGGTTGTTTTCATGGATATGAGGCAGGTCAACAGCCACTACCAACCACGCTTTGTCCGGGTAGGCATGGTGAGCGGAGAGCATCCCATTTAAGGGACCCTTGTATTGATCCTCATCCAAAATGTAATTGAACCCCGAATCAATGATGTTTTTTTGGTCAGCCCTGCAACTTATAAAAGTTTTTGGGCAAAGTTCCCTTAGGGTATGGTAGAGGTAGGAACGATGGTTGGTTGCGTAATACTGGAGCTCGCCTTTGTCATGTCCCATTCGGCTGCTTTTGCCGCCGGCTAGCACCAATCCATAAAGATCATCTGTTGAATACATGTTTTCCTCCTTCTTTTGCCATTAATTTGGTTTCGCTAATAATTATATCATGTGACAAGGCTTTGCACATATCATAAATGGTCAAAGCCGCCACACTAGCTGCAGTCAATGCTTCCATTTCTACACCTGTTTTTCCTTCACATTTTACAGAGGAGAGGATTTTGAGTTGGTTACTTTCAGGAGTGATGTCAATTTGGATTTTGCTGAGGGCAAGGGGATGACAAAGAGGAATTAAGTCCGATGTTTTTTTTGCTGCCATGGTTCCAGCTATGATAGCTGTTTGAATGATGCTGCCTTTTTTCCCAAGAAAGTTATCTGCACTCAATGTTTTGAATACTGTTTCCGGAAATTTAACGATCGATTGGGCTGTAGCGGTACGTTGTGTGATGGCTTTTTCCGATACATCGACCATTTTGGCCTTGCCATCTTGATCCACATGGGAAAGTTGGGAATTACTGTCTTTCATCCTCCGATAAGTGTCATAGATTTTTTGGTAACGGATCCTTTTTCGGCTTCAAATCCATCCTTGTGACGGGTTTGTAAAGCGGTGTAGATACTAAATTTTAATCCGCTGATATTGGTATATTCCCTTAACAGGGATTTGAGGTCAATGGTTTCCGTGGCATAAAGGCAGGTTTGCATTTCTCCTTTGGCGGATACTCGCACACGGTTGCAGGT
Source organism: Echinicola sp. 20G (assembly GCF_015533855.1). Taxonomy (GTDB): domain Bacteria; phylum Bacteroidota; class Bacteroidia; order Cytophagales; family Cyclobacteriaceae; genus Echinicola. The sequence continues at coordinate 2,169,690 of NZ_AP024154.1, forward strand.
GCCACAAAAAGTCCTTGAATAGCTTGGGATGACACCAAATGATCCCTTGGCATTTTTTACTTTATAATTGAGGGAAGTAGAAGTTGGGGGAGCTGGAAGTCTTTCCAAATCACCAAATTCACCTTTAATGTGCTCTAAAATGGATACATAGTCCCATTTTAAAACGGGCTTCTCATTTGACTGACCATTGAAAGGCATTTCTTCCAAAAATCGCACGCTGATAGGGTACTTTTGGACAAACTTGATAAAAGGAATAATGTCGTCCGTGTTTTTACCCTCCATTACCACGCAGTTGAGTTTGACATCAAATCCCTCCTCCATCATTTGGCGGATATTGGCCATTACAATGTCAAATTGGTCTCTTCTGGTGATGTGGTTGAATCTTGCTTTGTCCAGGCTGTCAAAGCTGACATTGATGGTAGTGATCCCTAATTTTTTGAGCTGGGCTATATGAGGGCCTATCAAGGTGGCATTGGTGGTAATGGAGATTTCCTCCAAGCCTCTAAGTTGGTTGATTTTTTCTAAGAATTCCATCAAACCTTTGCGTACAAAAGGCTCTCCACCTGTAATTCTGATTTTGTTGACACCCATTTCCACAAAGGCTTTGGCCATAGTGTACATCTCTTCCCAAGTCAGCAAATCTTTTTTATGGGCAAAGTTCACCCCTTCCTCCGGCATGCAATATTGACAACGCAGGTTACAGTTATCCGTGACAGACAGTCTCAGGTAATTGATGTTTCTTCCATGATTGTCAATTAGCATAGGCGTTGGTTTAGGTTAATTTTATAAACTTTGAAGAAGTGTTTTTCCAAATTACGTAGTGATACATTTTTTTCAATTCATGCTGATTATCCACCACTCACTGGTGGGATTAAAGCTACCTCGTCATGTTTATTGACCAAGGTGTCTTCAGTAGCATAAAACAAATTGACAGAAATGGCCAGTGATGGTAAGTTGACCAAATCTGGGTATTGCTGATAAAGCAAATTCTTTAAATCTTTTACTTTGACAAAGGTTTCATCGACTGGAAAATCGATCATTGCGGCTCCGGTGATGTCCTTGGCCACTCCAAATGCATGTATCTTCATGATGACTTATTTTAAACTTCTTTTTGAATGGATGCTCTTGCTTGAGTGTCCTTATTCAGATGCCTACTAGATTAAAAGCAAGATACAAAATATATTTAATTATACGTAAAAATACGTAGTTTTATATTTTCTACCTTATTCAAATCGAAGTCTTTATCAATTTAAGCATAAAGCAGGAACAGACAAAATAGCTTTTGATCAGTGGGAATTATGTGCTTTCAATATGCTGCTTTAGGCCAGGTTCATCCTCCAGCTTTTTCAACAGTTCTACCACATTATTGACCTTGAGCTTTTTCATGATATTGAAACGATGGGTTTCTATTGTCCGTATGCTTTTTCCTAATTGCTCAGCGATTTCTTTATTTCCAGTGCCGTCTGAGATCATTTTAAGAATCTGCTTTTCTCTTTTGGTGATGTCGTAAGTATTGGTACTGGTGACGTTTTTGGAGATTTTTCGATCTTTTACATTAAGGTAGCTTTTTACCAATACTTGGCTGATGTCCCCACTAAAATATTTTCCACCCTCATGGATGGTCTTGATGGCCTTCATAAACTCATCTTTACTGGTGTCTTTCAGAAGGTACCCATCGGCACCGCTTTCGATAGATTGAAGGATGTAGTCCTCATCATCATGCATGGAAAGAATCAAAGCTTTGGTATTGGTTTTAAGTCCATTTAGCTTTTTAGTGGCATCCAGTCCATTCATGACAGGCATTCTAATATCAATGATCAAAAGATCAGGCTGGGAAGAAGTGACTTGTTCAAGGGCCTCCTCACCGTTTGAGGCTTCCCCAACTACTTCTATTTCTCCTTCATTTTCTAACAGGTTTTTGATACCGCTTCTGACTACCATGTGATCATCCGCCAATACTACTTTTATTTTTTCCATGATTACTTTGTTTTACTGCTTAATCCAAGGGGATATTAATACTGATTGTAGTCCCTTTTCCCTTTTCAGAAGAAATGGTGCACTGCCCATTGATGAAATTAGCTCTTTCTCTGATATTGAACAAGCCATGTCCGGATGCTGAAAAATGACCTTTCATTTCCAGTTGATTGATGTCAAAACCCTTGCCATCATCTGCAATTTCTACATTGAGGAAGCGTGAATTGTGGGAAAGCTTAATTTTAACTTCACTCGCCTCGGCGTATTTAATGGCATTATTGACGGCTTCCTGGCAGATTCTATAAAGGTTGTTTTCGATTTTTCCTTCCAGTCTGGAGAGAAAACCTGTTTCGTTTTCAAAGGTTACTTTCAGATCTGAAAGTTTGGTGATTTCTCTGCAGAACTTGTTCAACACTGGTACAATGCCGTAATCTGAAAGGGCAGAAGGGGTTAGGTTAAATGAAATCCTCCGAACTTCCTTGATGACATTTTTGAGGAGGTCTTTGGAGGTCTTTAGCTTTTCTTTTTCGAAGTCTGAACTTACCGAATGGATTCCTTCTAAATTGAATTTCATGGCAGAAAGTAATTGTCCTACGCCATCATGCATGTCTCTGCTAATCCTTTTCCTTTCTTCTTCTTGCCCTTCCAAAATCAGGGCGGACCTAAATTGCTGCTCTTTGACTCTTTTCTCTATCCGTTCTCTATTGATTTCTTGGGAAATGGCCTCAGCTTCTTTTTTTTCTGTTTCATCAGTGCTGATAATCATTAGAGAGGCTACTTTCCCGCTATCATCCATGGTAGGAATGATGTTCATCTTTAGCCAGACGAAATCCCCGGCATCGTTAGTGACTTTGATTTCTCCGCTCCAAGTTTTGCATTCAAACATCATCTTTTGAATATTTTGGAGATATTTTGCGTCATAGCCTTGTTCTTGGAGCCAGTCAAAAAGGTTGGAAGGGCTTTCTTCCTCAAACTCCATAAGCTTGGAGAATTTGTCTGAAAAAAAGTAAAAGTCTCCGTTAGGTTTGCTTTTTGCAAAGACCGTAAAATCTTCTACCGCTACATCCACCTCCAAAAGATCCTGATAAGCCTGTTCCAAGGAGCTATAAAGTGAGCTGATTTCTAGGGTCATTTTTTTTGATTTCCTTTCTGATTGAAGCAGTTTGAGGAAAGTCTTTTTGATGGTTTTGGCTGAAGGAATGAAGATGAAGAATATCTCAAATAGGATCACACCAAGTGAAAGGACTAAAAGGAATATTTCTACACTTTGGAGGTTGGTTACTTTGGTCTTGGCTTCATTGTCGTACTGAAATACGATTTGGTCCATGCCAGTTAGGAAATGCTCTTCATGCTTGATAATATTACTGACGTCTTTTCTAAATTCTTGGGTTGGTGTGGACAGTTCCTGAGTAAGTAACCCTAGGATAGACTTGGCAGAAGCAAGCATGGCTTGGTGATCAGTCTCTATTTCTTCAAATAGTGCCTCCACAGTTTTACTGTTTTTGCCATTAATACCTAGCGATTCATTACCTTTCCTAAGTCCCAAATGGGCTTCTTCCCAATCTTGAACAGCATTATCAAGTTGTTTAAGATAGAGGGATCTTTTATCGAGACTTATGGAGTCTCCCAGCAGTAAAGCACACTTACTGATACGCTGACTAAGCATCCTTTGTCGGCCTGAAATATTAATGACTCGGGAATCATTTTTTTGTTGACTGATAAACTTTTGAACCAAGACCTGACTGAGTATGATGCTGGTGGCAATGGCACACAAAGCAATGAGGTAATACCTTGCCAGCTTCTCATATTTGGGCTTATCGGAAAGATCGTGGTTTTTCATACTTTGATTATTCTATACCAAAGTACGTAAATACACTTAAAAAAATAAGTAAACTTTATTTTCTTTGAGGCAAAGAGTCTTTCAATAGAAGTGTGGCGTTTAGGTAATTGAGTTTGATGCTGTTTTCATTTTCTTGAGCGTACCTGATGTTTTGGATTTCTAGTTTGATCTTAAGCCCTTTTTGCTCTGAGGAATAGGTGAGCAATGAGGGGGCGATCGATGAGTTGGTTGGGCTTTGAGGAGTAGACTTAGAAAGTTCCGTTACCATTGGTCCAAGGTCGACGTTAGCATTGTGGTTGGTGGATGAGATGGCCAGTCCATTCTTCTGTGGGTTCAAAGTGACTTTATAAGTGTCGTATCCAGCTACAAAAACAGTGGTGTCCAACTCACTAATATGAATATCTTTTAAGTAATCGTAACCCTTGGTAGAGATGCTGTGACCTTTCATATCAGCATCAAGTGAAAGAGTGGGTTCCGTTAGGGTTAAGCCAAGTTCCGGGATTCCCATCGTTTTCAGGTATAAGGTGGAGGCAGAAACCTCTTCCCAATCCTTTTTGCCTTCATTGATGGCAATTAAAATTGTGCTCATATCCTGTGAAAACCAAGACTTCATACAATTCAATCCATGGTGATCTTCCAAATATTTTACTATGGATCTTATTTCAGAGATTTGTTCTTCACTGGCCAATGGAATGAAATTTTGAGTTTGGCTTGGCTTTAGTTTAGGTAATTTTTCCCTGTCCCAGATAACTTCATGAATTACCGTTTCTTCTTCCAGAACATGTGTTTCCATCAATAGCGCTTTTAGTCTTCGGTACTGACTTCTTTCACTTACGGAAAATACACCCCAAGGACCGAATGAAACTCCAAGGAGCAAAAAGGCCAAGGAAAGCGGAATGATCTTAATGTTTCTAAATCCAAGGATAAAGTAAAAGCAAATCAATGTCAGCCATGTCCCGATCAAAACTATTAGGTATCGATTAATAGTAACGCCATAATCGTTTATTCGAATACCAATGGCTAAAAAAAGTATGACTACTAATGGTAAAAGTAAGTAGTAGTAAGACTTTGAAAACGTGTTGATCCAGTTTTCTTCTTTGTCGTTTTTGTACGGATAAAGTAAGAGCAGAGCCAAAATCCCCAATGTGGCTACACAAATAATCAAATAGGAAACTATTCCCTTTGGCCAATTCCAGCTTAATAGGATTTTTATACTGTATCCATATAGGATAAGCAGATAGACGGTTAGGAGGGGTAGTAAAATAAATTGGCTAAAAATTTTAAGACCTTTGGGGTAGTTAACTTCCTGATCCAACTCTTCTAGGTTTTCAGAGATGCCAGCAATGAAAAACCAGGTGTTGAAAATACCTGCTATCAAGATGAAGATTTGGAGGTATAAGATGTTTTGAAACTCAACTTCAAATAGCAAGTGAAGTGCCAGCATAGCAAGTACTATACCCAGATAGAGTACAATTGAAAATAAAGCGGCAGTAAGAAACCTTAAAAACAGGGTTTTATTGTATTTCCAAAAACCTAAGGTGTTTTTGCTTGGCGTGTAAGGAGCAAATGAAACCAGAAGGTGGCTAAATAAACTGAAAATCGCGAAGCGATAATAAGGCATGATCGTACTTTGGCTGTCCTTGCCATCAGGAAGGCTGAAGTAAATTGCAATTAGGAAGGCTAATGAAAGGCCGTTTATAATAATGAGGTAAAGTTTTGGGAGTCTCTTTTTCTCCCAAAATATTTTGGCACAGAAGAAAAGTGAAATTCCCAAAGCTCCGGTAAGCATACCATTGATATATGGGAATGGATTACTGATAATATCTTGAAATTCCACCAGGTAATTCCCAATTGCTGTAGCCACAATGACCGAAAGGATAACCATTGGAAAACGGTTAAGTGCTTTTTGGGCATGGTCGTTCAAGTAGCTTAAGGAAGGGAGTTTCATTTGTGATGGTATTTTTTTGTGGGCTTATTATTGCAATTTAAATGAAAAAAACTGAAAATGAAGGTGTTCGGTATCGGATACTTGAAAAAATATTGTAAAAAGTTCAAAGAGAAATATCGATGAGAGGACTTACTAAAACGATTAGGGTAAATGCTTAAGGCGAGAATATCAGTGAGGCCTAATAAGAAACGGGGCCTCTAAATAGTGCCCCGCTTAGTAATGAAAAATAGGTCTACTACTAATTGTTGTTTTTAATCCTCAAAACCCACGTAAACAAAGCCATCTTCAATTTTGACAGGGTAGGTAGCTATGTCACAGGTGTCTCCATTGAGGTTTTTTCCTGATTTTAATGAAAAGGTTTTTTTGTGAAACGGACAGGCCACTTTTGGGTCTCCTTCATGAGATCCAATCATACCCCTTGAAAGGATCATTTGCATTTTATGCGGGCAAAGATTTTGGCAGGCATACCACTCATTTCTTCTAGAGAAGTTGAAAATGGCAATTTGTAAGTCCTTGTATTTGATGCAAGCTCCGCCGTCCTCAGGAAATGTATCTACTGTTGCGGCTTTGTACCAGTTGGTGACTTTGCTCGAGTCGGCAGTTTTATATTTTTCCAATTCTGAAATCATGGTGTCTTGATTTAAGTTGGTTGATCAATTTTTTAATAGAGATGGTTAACCCCAAGAAGCAGGAATCTTTTGACCTCTCATTTCTTGGAATTTTAAGCTAGGGTCTTCTTCGTCAACATTAACAAAATGTTTGAATTTGGCGCGTAGATGTGGGGTGTTAACAACTTCTTTCCATTCACAAGCGTAAGTGTTGATCATGAATTCCATTTCTTTTTCCAACTCCTCGCCAATGCCAAGGCTGTCATTCACGACTACATCCCGAACATATTCCAACCCCCCTTCCAACTTATTTAACCAAGTAGCGGTTCTGGTCAAAGGTTCTGCCGTCCGGATATAGAACATAAGGAAACGATCTATGAACTTAAGACAAGTCTCCGTGTCTACATCATTGATCAGCAATTGTGCATGTTGAGGCTTAGAACCGCCGTTACCGCAGATATAAAGATTCCAGCCTTTTTCAGTGGCGATAATACCGAAATCTTTGCTTTGGGCTTCCGCACATTCTCTGATACATCCCGAAACAGCTCCTTTCAGTTTATGTGGTGAACGAAGCCCTCGATACCTTTCTTCTACTTGAATGGCAAAGGAAACTGAGTCTTGGACACCGTATCGGCACCAAGTGCTTCCCACGCAGCTTTTGATGGTCCTGAGTGACTTTCCATAGGCATGGCCACTTTCAAAGCCAGCGTTGATCAATTCTTCCCAAATGTCAGGCAATTGGTCCACTCTGGCGCCGAACATATCTATCCTTTGACCTCCCGTGATTTTTGTGTAGAGCCCATACTTTTTGGCCACTTCGCCTATTACGATTAGCTTCTCTGGGGTGATCTCTCCTCCAGGGATTCTAGGAACTACAGAATAGCTGCCTCCTTTTTGGATATTGGCCAAATACCTATCATTGGTATCTTGGATGGTGTCCTGGTGGGTGATTAGTTCGTTCCAAGTGGAGGCTAAGATGGAAGCCACTGCAGGTTTGCATGTCTCGCAGCCGTCACCTTGCCCATACTGGTCCAGCAGTTCATTATAAGTTTTGATTTTTTTAACTTTTACCAAATCGAGCAATTCTTGGCGAGAGTAATCAAAATGTTCACAAATGACGTTTTTAACAGTCTTGCCCATCGCTTTTAGTTGGTGCTTAAGCAAATCGTTGACCATAGGCATACACCCTCCACAGCCTGTTCCTGCTTTTGTGCAAGACTTGATTTCATCAACTTTGGTAACTCCATCGTTTTTGATCAAGCTACAGATACTTCCTTTAGTGACATTTTCACAAGAACAAATTTGGGCTTCTTCTGGAAGGCTTTCCACGCCTGCTCCTACTGCTTCTTTTCCTCCTCTAGCTCCTAAAATAAGGTCTTCAGGTTCTGGGGGAAGTGGCATTTTGTTTTGCGTCATTTGCCAAAGCATATTATAGGCAGAGGCATCACCTACCAAGATTCCGCCCAGCAGCCTTTTTCCATCTAAGGAAACATTGATGCGTTTATAAATACCACTATTTTTATTTTCGTATACAATAGGTTTAGAGGGTTCTACCTCTCCAAATGGATCTCCGAAACTCCCGACGTCCACACCGATTAGCTTCAGCTTAGTGGACATATCAAAACCCATAAAAGGCTTAACCTCCTCATTGGCCAGTTGATTGACTACTTGAGTGGCCATTTCATAGCCTGGAGCTACCAGTCCATAGATCATGTTTTGATAAGAAGCAGCCTCTCCGATAGCGAAGATGTTCTCATCTTTTGTTTGTAAAAATTCATTGACAATGATCCCACCCCTGGGAGCGGTATCTAAGCCGCAGTCTTTTGCCAACTCATCCCTAGGTTTGATGCCGGCAGAGATAATCAACATATCAACTGGCAATTCCGAATCGTCTGCAAATTTTAGCCCATTGATTCTGCCGTTTCCTGTAATGTTTTGCGTGTTCTTTTGTAAGTGTATACTTATGCCCAAATCTTCTAATTTAGCCTGAAGGGTATTAGAACCCGCTTCATCCAATTGACGAGGCATTAATCGAGGGGCAAATTCAATGACATGGGCCTCTAGTCCCATGTCAATTACCGCTTTGGCAGCTTCTAGGCCCAATAAACCACCTCCGATTACAGCAGCTTTCTTGGCGTTTTTAGCGTAATCAATAATTGCATCAAGGTCTTCTAAAGTTCGGTAGACAAAAACTCCTTTTTTGTCTACCCCTTTGATAGGAGGAACAAAAGCTCCTGACCCGGTCGCTAAGATGAGCTTGTCGTAATCATAATCGTGTCCCGTATGACTGATGATCTTCTTTTGATCACGGTCAATTTGCACAATCATTTCGTTGGTATGCAGGTCAATTTTGTTTTCCGCGTACCAAGACCTTGGCGCCATGATCAGGTCGTCTGCAGTAGAGCCTGAAAAATAGGCACTGAGGTGTACTCTATCGTAAGCAGGCCATGGCTCTTCCCCAAAGACCGTGATTTCAAAATCTCTATTAGAATTTTGGGATACCAGTTTCTCACAGAACTTGTAGCCAACCATTCCATTTCCGATTACTACTATCTTTGTCATACGATTATTGGTTAGTTGATTTGATTTGGATGTAAGTAGTTAGGCTTAGTATCCAACTGATTACGAGGGCTAAGTTATAAATTAAATTTTAAAATACGTATAATTACGTAAAAAATTACTTAAATTTGTTTTAGATACTAAGTAATACATCTTATGGAAAACATTGCAAGTCAACTTTCGATTGTAGGCGCTGGCCCGGGAGAGCCTGATCTAATTACTTTAAAAGCCATTAAAGTGCTTAAAACTGCAGATGTGGTATTGTATGATGCACTGGCCAATGAAGCCCTTTTGGAGTATGTTCCACCTACAGCGGTGAAAGTTTTTGTCGGTAAACGGGCAGGAATGCACTATCGGCAGCAGCGTGAAATCAACAAGATGATCGTAAATTATGCAAAAACATTTGGACATGTGGTCAGGCTGAAAGGTGGAGACCCTTATGTTTTTGGAAGGGGACATGAAGAAATGGAATATGCTGCTCAGCACGGTTTGAGTACCCAATATGTTCCGGGAATCAGCAGCGCCCTGGCAGTACCAGGACTTTCGGGAATTCCATTGACAAAAAGAGGCATCAATGAAAGTTTTTGGGTAGTTACGGGAACCCTAAAAGATCATTCAACAGCGAAAGATCTTTATTATGCCGCCCAATCTTCTGCTACAGTGGTGATACTGATGGGGGTAAAAAAGTTACCTGAAATTGTTACGCTATTTAAACAATACCGAGGAGAAGAGGAGGATATTGCATTGATCCAAAATGGAAGCAAGCCTGATGAAAAATCTATGGTGGGAAAGCTGGGAAATATTTTGGCTCTGCAGGAAAAGGAAAAAATTGCAGCACCTGCCATTATTGTGATTGGTGCGGTGGTGAGGGAACGTGTTGAATCTTTAAGGTCCTTGGTGGAGGAGCAAGTTATTTAAGTAAGTTGATCAAGTCTATGATAAATCCAATAGCATTTTCCACAACTCTCCATAAAACCTGTTAAATTGAATCTTAAACTGAAAGATCAAAGAATGCAGGCTAATAAATTTGAAAGGACTATAGAAGAGTTTGATGTAATCAATGCCCAGGATCCCCATAAAGAGTTGGTCAATGGAGCTGAAATCCCCAAGGAGTTGGTTTATGGGCACCGTATGAGTGGAATGCTTTTAGAATTTGACCCAAATGCTTCGGAGACCTTACGACTTGCCGCAAGGTGTCAGCATATCAAGCGATGGGCGATCCCTCGCGAAGATTATGAGATGGATAGAAAAGGTTATTTACTATGGCGCACCCGGTTGAAGAAGTTTCATGGGGAATTGGCAGGCTCGATCATGGAAAAGCAAGGTTATTCCCAAGATGAAATCAAGAAGGTAGATGACTTGCTCAATAAAAGAAGGTTGAAAACAGATTCTGAAGTGCAGGCATTGGAAGATGTGGTTTGTTTGGTGTTCTTAAAATACTATTTTGATGACTTTATCGCCAAACATCGGGACGAGGAGGATAAGCTAGTGGATATAGTCCAAAAAACCTGGAAAAAGATGTCAGAAAAGGGCCATGAAGCTGCTTTGGCCATGTCCCATTCAAATGAGGCTTTGTCAATCGTAAAGAAAGCATTGTCTTGATTTGAGCAATTTAAGAGTAATAAGTTTTTTCGGATAATTACATGACTTTTTTCATTTTTGATGGTGATTACTACTTGTTTGGTAGGACGATTTCTCATGGCGAGTTAAATGGTTGGTATTATTTTGCCCCATTTATATCAAATATTTCCCGATGAGGTTAATTTGTTTGATTGCTTTCAGGTTTTTTAATAAATTTATTATTGTAGCTAATTGATGATGAGTTCTTTTGTGTTCTAGGCTAAAATCGAAAGATTTTTACAGCAAAAATGAAAAGAACTTTATTTTTTAATCAAAACAACATTTCAGCGTAATTAATCTATTGATGATGAAAATCAATAAAGCCTTAGGCAGTAAGCCCATGATTATCGGAGCGACAATTCTTTCAGTTTTGTTGCTTGCTTTTGCTATGTTCCCGTTTGGAGGAGAAGAAGCTCATTGGGCGCTTGCTTTTTTGGGAAAGTTACACCCCTTGTTGGTGCACTTACCGATAGGTGTTTTGATCGCTCTATTTACGTTAGAACTAGTCGATTACTTTGTTCCGACTGCAAATTTAAAACCCGCATGCAAATTACTACTTTGGCTGGCTGTCATTACTGCGATCCCAACCGTGATTGTGGGGGCGCTTTTGGCTGCTACAGGAGGTTATGGCAGCGAGGTATTAGTTTGGCATAAATGGCTCGGGCTGGGTACGGCTTTTTTGAGTATCTGGCTATTGGTACTTAGAAGTCGTATTGAGGAAAAAGGTTTGTCTTATAATTCCTATCGAGGTTTATTGCTTGTTAATGTCGTATTGCTAAGTGCTACTGGACATTACGGTGGGTCCTTGACACATGGCTCAAATTATTTAACCAAAGATTTACCAGATGAAGTAAGGGCCTTTTTAGGGGATGATCCTTATGCCTTGGACGGGCTGATGGCAATGGAAAGTGGCCTGGTCAACCAAACCTTGGAAGCTTACAACTTTGATAAAGACATTAATCCCATTACTCAAAATTATTGTGTGAGTTGTCATAATGAAGATGAGAAAAAGGGAGGTTTGAGACTGGATGATATTAATCCTGACATGATCCATGGGCAAGATGCGGAGACTTGGAGAGCCATGCTTAATATGGTGAATAGTGGCGAGATGCCACCTAAGGAAGAGAAACAACTTTCCGATGATGAGAGGAGGGTGCTGGTTGATTGGATTACAGCATCTATTCATCAGGCCGTGGCGATGAAAAAGTCAGAGCAGCAGCCTGTCATCAGGAGGTTGACAAAAGATCAGTATTCCAATACCTTAGCCAGTTTGTTGAATGTTCCAGTCAATTTTGGTGATGTGCTTCCTAATGATGCCAAGTCTGAAATGGGATTTAGCAATAATGGCCAAGTGCTTCAGATTTCTCCATTGCATGTCGATTATTATAAACAGATTGCGAGGGAAGCGCTTGATAAGGCGATAGGGCCGGAAGAAAAGCCTGAAAGCACCCATTATAAAATAACTTTTGGAAAAGGGATTGGGAAAGGAAAAACCGCAGGCATGATCGGTGGATATCAAAGTGCCCCAATCAACTCGGATGATTTTGTGGTAGAAATTATAGATGGAAACGGCAAAGTCAAAGTGGGCAAAGATAGTTTGAGCAAAGCCCAACTTGAAGAGATCAAGAAGAATATTGGTGTGGGAATGCGTGGGTCTCATGCGGACAGGTATCAAGTAGTGGATGAAGGGATTATTTTGTATTCCGCTTTGCCGCACAAGGAAGTGACGCCTAAATCTTGGCAGGGGCCTTCACCTAATCTTAAACTTTTGTTTAGAAAAAACTTTCCTGAAGAAGGGGATTTTGAGTTTAGGGTAAAAGCTTCAAAGGGTTATCAGTGGTTTACCCAAAAAGAAGGCTTTATCAGCTTGAGAAATGAGCAGCCAGCTGAGAAATTGGCTTCTACTATCATATTGAAAGCTGAGGCAGCAAAGGAAAAAAGTAATTTAGTGAAAAAGGGGATATGGATGTCTCCAAAAGAACTGACCAAGGAAAGTAAAGCTACCTTTAGTTTTCAGGCTCCAAAAGACGGATATTATCAAATAGACTTTGAGCATCCTTATGTAGGGGCGGAAGGGATGCCTTCGTTGGAGATGCTATTGGATAAATTCAAATTACAGGAACGGTTCCATTTCAGTGAAGAGTTGAGAGGTGAGGCTAAAATCATGACACCTCTTACCTTGGCCTATTTAAAGAAAGGGGAGCATCAGTTGAGTATAGGGGGGACGTTTTTTACTGGTTTTAGTCAAGTTATCGTTACGCCTTTTCCAGAGGATCACCCTGTGGCCATGCAGTTGAAAGCTGAGGCGGACAAGAGCCGAAGTAAATATGAAAATGATATTCCTGTAATCAGGACATTTGCAGGATCTAGAACGGATGATGGGATGGACTATAAGACTTTTGATAGGTTCAGGAATGTGGAAAATAAAAAAGGAAACTGGGAGAACTATATTTTTAAAGGCCGTTTGGAGAACCTTCCAATCCCCATGATCGATACGGTGGAAACAGAGATTTTAGCCAATATCATGATTTTGGGACTATGGAATGACTATTTGGTGAAGGACAATGAAGATTCAGGCCCGCCATTATTGATTCAGGAATTGGAGTTCGAGGCACCGTATTATCCTGAGTGGCCTACCAAAAGTTATTTGGAAATTTTTCCAGCTTCACCGGACAAAGGGAATCAGGAAAAGTACACGAAAGGAGTCTTGCGTAAATTTATGGAAAGGGCTTACCGTAGACCGGTTAAGGAAGATGAGTTGAAGCCTTATGTGGAGTTTTGGAAAGGTATTAAGGATGATTACCCGAGGTATGAAGATGGAGTCAAAGAAGTACTTATTGCTGCTTTGTGTTCTCCTAAGTTTTTGTACCTGGCCGAGCCGGAAAAAGAAATCGATGATGATGAAAAGGAATATTTCCTGGCATCCAGATTGTCCTATTTCCTATGGGATTCCGCACCAGATGAAGAATTGATCGATTTGGCTGAGGAGGGTGATTTGCATAAAGATCGATACCTGAAGAAACAAGTATCGAGAATGATCAAAGATGAGCGTGTATGGAATATGATCCGCTCCTTCTCCAATGAATGGTTACGTGTGGATAGGCATGAAGCCATGAGCACCAATGTCAATGCTTATGCGGATTATACACGTTTTGTGAAGAAGGATATGGCTGAAGAAACTTACCAGTTTATGCATTATGTGCTGGAGCAGGACTTGAGCATTATGAGCATGATAGAATCTGATTTTGCGATGCTAAATCAGAACTTGGCAGAGTTTTATGGTATAGATGGAGTTAAAGGCAGTCATTTCAGGCCAGTGGCCATTACGCCAGAGATGCAGCGAGGAGGCTTGCTTTCTCAAGGAGCTTTTCTAAACGGACACTCTGACGGTACACAGGCCCATGCAATCAAACGCGCCGTTTGGTTAAAGACCAAGATATTAGGAGACAGGCCACCAGCTCCACCACCAAATGTACCAGAATTGGATCCTGAAACGCCAGGTTTCGAAGAATTGACCTTGAAGGAGCAGCTCTTTATCCATCGTGACAAAGCGGCTTGCATGGATTGCCATAAGAAGATTGATCCATATGGTATTGTCTTTGAAAATTATAATGCGGTAGGACTTTATCAAACTGTTGCGAAAGAAAAAGATATAGATACGAGGGCGGAACTGCCTAACGGTGAGGTGGTTGATGGAATTGGTGAAATAAAGTCGTATATTTTGAATATGAAACGCGATGACTTCACAAGAAGTTTAGTGAAACACCTATTCTCCTATGCCTTGGGTCGCGATGTCACCTTTGTGGATGAACGTGAAATTGAGCAGATCGTTAGTAAGGTCCGTTCAGATGATTATAAATTCCAATCATTGATTGAGCATATTGTGTTGAGCCCTTCATTCAAAGGGGAGGGCTGAGCAGCTACTAGCACCATTTTGAGGTAAATTTTAAAATGGTAGCGGTTTAAGCTTGCTTCTAGAATAAGAATGAACTGATATTTTAATAGATATAATCATGGGAAAGAAATCTTGGCATTTAGATCGAAGGACATTTTTAAAAGGTCTTGGAGTAACTTGTATGTTGCCTTATATGGAGGCAATGGGAGCACCTTTGGCAAAGGTAGGCTCAGTAAGTGAGGCTCCGAAGCGACTTTGTTTTGTTTACTTTCCCAATGGGGTAGGGCTTCCACCAGAAGGAAACCCCAACCATGAACAATGGAATTGGTTTCCTATGGGAGAGGGAAAGGACTATCGGTTTACCAAGACACTTTCCCCTCTGGAACGGCACCGAAAAGAAATATCAATCATAGGAGGTCTAAGTCACCCCAAAAGCCGAAGGTTGCTAGGTCATTTGGCTGGAGATACTTGGCTGACAGGTGGCGACCTTAGAGGCAGTGAGTACAAAAACAATATCTCTGTCGACCAGGTAGCGGCGCAGCATATGGCCAAGCATACCAGATTCCCTTATCTAGCCCTTTCCACAGATGGTGGGGTGGGGTATAAGTCAAGGGTTTCAACACTTTCTTTTGATCCGAACGGTAGACCTATCCCTTCAGAGCACAGGCATAGGGAAATCTTTGAAAGGTATTTTGCACCTGGTGGAGGAGAAACTTCCCAATTGAGAAGAAAAAGCTTGCAGCAAGAGAAAAAAATAGTGGACTTGGTCCTTGAGGATAGCAAAAGCTTGCAAAGCAGATTAGGACAACATGACAAGATGAAGTTGGATGAGTATATGACTTCATTGAATACTGTGGAAGAGCAAATCAAAAGAAATGAAAAATGGCTGAATGTACCTATGAAGGAATTCAGTGCTGACCACATTGATTTGAATCCTAACGCCACAGTAGACCCTGAAAGCTATATCCGTTCCTCATTTGACCTAATGGTTTTGGGGATGCAGACAGATATTACACGTGTAATGACTTATATGATGGCGCGTGAAGACGGTATGGGCTTTGGAGAAAATTTCCCGAAATTGGCTTTGGGGATCAATAAAGGTCACCATGCGATCAGTCACGATAAATCTTTGAACCATTGGCAGGAATGGGGAAGCTATGATCAGTGGCTAGCGAGACAGTTTTCCTACTTTTTGGATAAAATGAAGACAACTGAAGATGAATTTGGTCCATTGATCGATAATACCATGGTGCTTTATGGAAGTGCTTGTAGCAGCACCCATGATGCGGTTAACTATCCTTTGGTTTTGGCCGGTGGCAAAAACATGGGGGTAAAGCATGGTACCTATACAAAATTTGATGATCACAGCCCAATGTCCAACCTTTTTGTAAGCATGTTGCATACGATGGGGATTCCAGTTGAGAGCTTTTCTGATAGTACTGGAAAATTGGATACGAACATTTTAGGGTAAATAGAATACTTATATTAATGTCCTTGGGGATGTGCAAAAGGAGAATCCCCTTTTGCAAAAAGAAATATCAAATCATGCTATTTAAAATGGCATGGTTTTTACTTTTGGTTTAATAAATAAGTCTTACTGTTTTGAAGGACTTGTGTTAAAGAATGGAATAACCAAAAGATCTATTGTTTTATGAATAAATACCTGCTACTATTTTTTCTTACCGGACTATGCCAAACTGTTTTGGGCCAGCATATAGAAAGGGATTTCTTTGGAGAGTTGGTTTACAGGTCACCCAGGGGTGGGTATGAGGCGAGCTTGGAAAAAGATATATTCAAAGATTTGAATTTTACCGACAATCAAGGGAATAAAGTTACTTTTAAAAGAAAGTATATTGAGCAGGAATATGGGGGGATGCTTGATAATGAACAAGATGAAAAGGTGTTTTTTATTAGCTTGGTTAGGGAATTTCGGAGAGAGAAAAATTATGAAGCAGTATATTCAATTGATATTTTTGATCAACTGATAATTGAGGATAATCGAAATAATAAGATTAAAGAAGGTAAGGATATTTTTGGCAACTATAACCGTGAGGAGATAAGAAATGGAAGACGAATCTATGTCCAAAAGGAAGCTGATGGTGGATTGAGGTTTGAGAATGATCATGAAAAGGCTTCTTTGGAGGATAATATATTTGGGAAGTGGGTCTATGAGGATAGTAATGGTAATAAATTAGAATTTAGCAAGAAAACGTGGAAGGAGCTTAGCCATAAGTATGGAAATAATGAAGCAATTTTTCATTTCTTCCTCAATGAGTTTCTTTTTATCCATTAGTGTTCCCGTTTTTATACATATTGGCTTTAATATGGTTTTTTTAGCGTGATTGGCCTGGCAAAAAGTGATTTTGACAAGGATTTTTACAAGGACTTCTTATATTTGATTTTATGAAAATACTCGTAATCGATATAGGGGGCTCTAATATTAAGATTTTAGCCACAGGCCAAGAAGAGCGTATTAAGATTCCCTCTGGAAGTGATTTTTCCCCTGAAGAGATGATACCCCAAGTCAAAGCGCAAGCGTCCAATTGGGACTATGATAGGGTTACCATGGGATTTCCTGGAATTGTTAAAAACAATAAAATTCTCACAGAACCGATCAATTTGGGAGATGGTTGGGAAAAGTATGATTTTGAAGCTGCGTTTGGTTGCCCCGTAAAGATTATTAATGATGCAGCCATGCAAGCCTTGGGGAGTTATGAAGGAAAGAAGATGCTTTTTATGGGTTTGGGGACTGGTTTAGGAACAGCCATGATCGTTAACAATACGATTATCCCCATGGAAGCGGCTCACTTACCTTATAAGAAAGCGACTTTTGAAGCTTATCTGGGCAAACCTTATTTTTACAGTAAAGGCATGAAAAGATGGGAAGGACAAGTGCACCGAGCTGTCAAACATTTTTTTAGGGCTTTTCAGCCGGATGAAATTGTGTTGGGTGGAGGCAACTCAAAGCATCTAGCAGAAATTCCAGAAGGCTGCAGACTTGGAAATAATAAGCATGCTTTTAAAGGAGGATTTAGACTTTGGGAAGAAGATTTCAATTTATGAGGCCTAGCGCCTCATAAATTAATTTTTAAATTCATTAAAGACTATTTCATTACCCATTTCAACCTTGGAAAGGTGTCGTAGATTGCTATCCCAATCCAAAGGGGTCCAATATTTTGGATATTTTAGAATTACCTCGTGGCCAATAAGTTTTTTGCGCAAAATATGAGCGTCAAGGCCTGCTTCAGTTCCTCGATTGATGTAGAAAATTCTATCATTTTCATGCAGTTTAAAAATGATATCATTGCTTTGACTTTCAAAAATGTAGGAAACTATACCTTTCTCGACTAGTGCATTTTCTTCTTTTACTGTAGGTACAGGGCGAAGTATCAGTACACCAGTAAAAACCAAAATTCCAAATACAATGAGGTAGTTTTTATTGCTCATATGGACTTTTTTTAACGAAGTTTGGGGTTCTTAATTGTTGTGAAGGTAATAAAAATGATTGTTAAGTACGTAATTTTGGTTGTGTAATATCCTTTGTTTTTAGTTAATGGCTTGATGGTCAAATATTTCTTACTCAATAAAAAATGACTGATGAGGTCTGAATAATACATAAGACCTATGTGTCTTAATAATCATCAAAAGATTTTGGGTTGGGGAAATTGTCACTTTCATCTTCGTCAGGGCGTTTGTGGAGGCACTGGAAGTCTTTTTCAATTAAAATCAGGTTTTCAAAATCACTGCTAGCATGCTGAGTGGACCGCATAGATACTTCATCAGTGGTGGCCCAAGGAGTAGACATCGATTTGGGTACGGTAATTTTCAGTAAATTGTCAAAATAGGTGGCTTGAATAGTACTTGCGTTTTCATCAGGAACAAGAGAGTAGGCAAGTCCCATTGCTTTACTGCCCAAGAAGAGCTGCTCAGTAACAGATAATCCTTTGCCTATTTTGTCTACTTCTGTTTGACTAAGTCGTAGTCTTATGGCATTATTGTTTATTCTTAGTTTCATAGTTATGTGCGGTTAGACTAGCTTGAATATACAATTAAATTAAAAGCTCTATGCAAAATCTAAACTAACTTTGAATCAATTTGAAAGCAGCTTTAGGGCTTTCACAAACGGAACAGCAATAACTGGCAGGAAGCTTCATAAAGGATGTGCCAGCTAAAATGGCAGACTCGGGATCCCCATATTTTTCATCATAAATAGTCATACAGTTTGAGCATTGATATTTTTTATGGTTTTTTTGTGCGGCTGTTTTCTCTGATTCTATACTTTCTGGGCTTTTCCTTACTTCAAGTTGATCGTAATACTTATAACTCAGCTCAATTAATAAGGGAGGAATGGTGTCAATAGGGACGTGCTTTGCATAATAGAAATATTCAGAAAGGTTGGGGTTGAAGTCTTTGGAATAGAGAATATTAAAGGTGTCTGGGTCACTACTTTTTTCCTTGGTTGCTTTTTCGATGGCTACAGAGGTGAACAATGCCATATGGCGGGTTTTGATAGAGAAGCTTAGCCCATAGGTGCTGATATCCTGTTTGTCCAATGCCCTGACCAAGTAATTTTTAATTTCCAGTGCTTCTTCGTCCAAAACAGGTAAATGCCAATTTAGCTCAAGAGAACTGTGCCGGATATTGATGCCATATTTTCCTAAAAGCTTTTCCCAGCTTAGTCGGTCTTTTTCTGCAATGCCTTTTACAATGATGGATTTCCATGGGGTAAGCGATATCTTACCAATATTTGTTTCAATACAGAGTTCACAGAGGGCTTTTAGGAAATTAATAGTGAACTTGTTATTTCTCCAGTACAATCCTAGCCAATATTTGCCACCAACTATTCTGTTCATTCCTTCATAGTAAGGTGAAGTAGCTTCTGGGTAGTCTAGCTCTTGCTCTACGGGAGTAGTGTTGGGAGCGACGGTGTCCTTGGCTTTTTGATAAATTTCAGGGAACTTAAGTTGGCAGTTCACAGGGTCAATTTCTTCAATGGCCCTGGCCACTTTGGCCAAATCATAGCCATAAATCAGCTCAGGGCAACACCAGGGTTTGCTGTCCATTTCTGAAAACCGAAGATAGAGGTACCAATAGTTATCTGATGAAGAAGCGACAAAGTTGATGTTTCCCGTAAACAGAGGAACCAGGTTTTGGACAGGGTCGGTGATGTTGACCTTTAGCTTTAATTTATAATCAAAAGTGTCCAATATATAGTGGTAAGTGTGAGATGCCAGCCAATGAGTGGTAGGCATCACATCCAAAGCGGGGTAAGAAGAAACGATGTTTTGAAACTCCTCCCCGTCGGTGTCATAGGCTGTGCTAATGGCATTGAAGGTTTCCTCCAATGTTTCTAGGTTTTTGTCCTTGACCGGAAAGAGAACATCCTGTCTCGAACCAAGGTGAATATAGTTTGTTCCAAGCTTATTTGCTGTGTTAATCGTTTTGAGGAAATCGCCTGGAGATATAATTCCTCCTTTGACAAATACCCTTACTAAGTCAGCTTTTTGCATTGTTTCTTTATCTTATATGCTTTGGTAAAGTTAGAATTTTGAGTTGAAGAATCAGGCAGTTTTACATCAAATAAGGAGGACTTTAATTCATTTATAGAGACTGCTAAGTTGGATTTGATAGACTTTTTTCATGCTTTTACCAATGGCGGTAACTCTGCTTCCAGAATACTTTTAACTTCCGGTTTGCAGCTGCCACAGCCAAGTCCAGCTCCTGTTTGTTGGCAGAGTTGTCTAAACTCATGGCACCCTGATTGAATTGCTTTAGTAATATTACCTTTGCCCACATTGCCACATGAGCATACCATCTCACCAAGCATTTCTTCCTTGTTGGAGTTTCCTCTTAGAAGTTCTTGTCGCTTTTTAGAAAGCTCGGTTTTTTCTTCTATTAGGCTTTTAAATTCGGCAAACTCAGATTTATCACCCATCAGAATGGCTCCCACCAATCGGTCCTGGTAGACAATACACTTTTTATAATAGGTTTGAGCGGTGTCAATGAGTAAAATTTCCTCATATCCCTCCCCATTTGGAGGAGGCTCAGGGATACCAATAGAACAAAGGTCTAAGTCGGCAAACTTTAGGATGTTCATGGGGACTGATCCTTTGTAAATGCTCAAAAGATCACCAGTAATAAATCTTGCGGCTATATCGGCTTGCATTTCTGCTGCAGCTGTAATGCCATTGAGTTTACCTTGGTGTTCAGCAATTTCTCCCATGGCAAAGATCGAAGGATCGCTGGTTTGTAAATAATCATTTACCTTGATCCCTCGTCCACAAATAAGTCCAGCGGACTTGGCCAATTCCATTCTCGGACGTGTTCCAATTGCATATACTACCGCATTGCAATGGATGGTTTGTCCACTCTTTAAGCTTACTGTAACTTGCTTTTCGTCCTCTTTACTTTCTAGCTGGGATACTTGGTTATTCATGTATAGCTTGACTCCCATCTCCTCGATTTTTTCTCTCAGTAAAGAGCTGGCCATGGGATCAAGCTGTCGTTCCATTAGCCTTGACCCCAACTGTACAATAGTCACCTCAATTTTGATTTCACGCAAAGCGGCTGCTAGTTCTAATCCCAATAGCCCCCCTCCTGCAATCAGTACATGACCTTCGTGGTTGAGGTAGCTTTTGAGTTCATCGGCATTTCGTCTGCTTCTCATCGTAAAAATACCGGGCAAATGCATGGGGACATCAGCAGGAACAAATGCCCGACTGCCTGTAGCCAATATCAAGGTGTCATAATGATGCACTTTGCCATTTTGGTCTGTAACGGTCTTATTCGAACGGTCTATGGACTCAATACCATTTTCTACATATAGCGTGATGTTGAGTTTATCCATTTCTTCCGAGTTTTTAAACTTCAAGAGATCTTCCCATTCCTTGTGCCGGTTGACATAATCAGGCAAAAGAACACGGTTGTAAAAAGGGTGCTTTTCTTTAGAAAACACATGGATATCATCTTCTTGGTTGAATTCCCGATATGAGTTGATGAAACGATATGAAGCCGCCCCTGCACCAACGATCAGAATCTTTTGCTTGGGTTTAGTATATTTTTGAACCTGAACCACAGAGTATTTAAAGTCTGGCTGCTTGGACACAGGGTCAATGGCATTCCCTGTGATATTATTGGTCCGGGAGAAATCATTATTCAGGATTTTACCCCAGTGCATGGGTAGGAAAACCACTCCTTTTTTGATTTTTTCTGTCACTTGGGCGTGCACCCTGACTTCACCTCTTTTGCCACTGATCAATACGGTTTGTCCGTTTGAGATCCCCCTTTCAGCGGCATCACTAGGGTGGATTTCTAAGAACGGAGTAGGAATGTGCTTGTTTAACTTAGAAACCTTTCCTGTTCGCGTCATGGTGTGCCACTGATCACGGACTCTTCCTGTGGTGAGGATCAAAGGGAAGTCTTCAGTGGGTGATTCGCTTTTGTTTTTTGGGCCATTGGCAAGGATCTGCGCCCTTCCGTTTGGCGTGTAAAATTTCTTATCTGTAAATAGACGGACAGTTCCACCTGATGTTTTGCTCGTAAATGGCCATTGAACTGTTCCATGAGATTTTAAATGTTCATAATCCAGTCCTGAAATGTCTATATTGGTACCTTTGGTGAGTTGGGTGTATTCTTTGTAAACTTCCGCCATGTTCTGAAAGTCGAAACCTTCAAAGCCCATTTTTTTTGCAAAACGCAATAAGATCTCCGCGTCAGGAAGGGCTTCCCCTGGTGCTTGGTTGAATTTGTTGAGGTAGCTGATCCTTCTCTCGGAGTTGGTCATGGTACCTTCCTTTTCACCCCATCCTGCTGCGGGTAAAACCAAGTCTGCATAAGGGATTGCTTCGGCTTTAGTGGAAATATCCTGTACCACCACATACTTTGCTTTCTTCATGGCCGCTTCGACTCGCCTGGCATTTGGCATACTAACCAAGGGATTGGTACAAATGATCCATAAAGCTTTGATGGTGCCATTTTCAATTCCTTCAAAAATCTGTGTGGCAGTTTTACCAGGTTGGTCAGGTAAGCTGTCCACGCCCCAGAAATTGGCAACTTCATCTCGGTGCTCTTTGTTCAGAAGATTCCGGTGAGAGGCCAGTAAGGTGGCCATGCCACCAACTTCTCTTCCGCCCATGGCGTTAGGTTGGCCAGTAAGGCTGAAAGGGCCTGACCCAGGTTTTCCGATATGCCCTGTAATCAGGTTCAAGTCAATAAGGGCCAGGTTCTTATTGACGCCTTCTGCACTTTGGTTGAGGCCCATGGCCCAAAGTGAAAGGAAGCCTTTGGCATTGCCGATATAGGAAGCTGCCAGTTTGATATCGTCCAGTGGAACATCACAAATGGATGCGGCTTCTTCCAAACTGGTTTGCATGACCAAATTTTTATAGGCTTCAAAACCATCAGCATGGTTCTTGATGAATTCCATGTCAATATCACCTTGCTCAATCAAGCACCTTCCTATTGCCAAGTACAATACTTCGTCAGTTCCTGGGTTGAGTTGGAGGTGAAGGTCTGCTAGCGAGCAGCTTTGGGTTACTCTAGGGTCTATTACAATGATTTTGGTTTCAGGGTGATCCTCTTTGTGTTTTTCTACTCTTCTCCAAAGAATGGGGTGGCACCAAGCGGGGTTGGCGCCAGCCACCAAAAAGCAGTCTGCTAATTCGATATCTTCGTATGCGATGGGTACACTGTCTTCCCCTAGTGTTTTGATATATCCCATGACGGCTGAGCTCATGCACAGCCGGGAGTTGGTGTCTATATTGTTTGTTTTTAAATACCCTTTTGTCAGTTTATTGACCAAATAGTATTCCTCTGTCAAGCATTGTCCAGAAACATAAAAGGCTACTGCGTCTGGCCCATGTTTTTTGATGATGGATTTAAAAACAGCTGCTGTTCTATTGAGTGCTGTATCCCAGTCTACTTTTTCTAAGGGATGGGATTTGCCCCAGCGCATTTGTGGGTGCAATAACCGATCTGATTTGTCTTCAACCACATAGTGGAGGTTCATGCCTTTGGAGCATAGCATGCCCTTGTTGACAGGGTGTTGGGGATCGCCTTCTACCGTAACTCTGCCTTTATTGTCTTGATGGACAATGATGCCACACCCAACTCCACAGTAGGAACAAGTACTTTTATAGCTTTTATTTTTGGCTGTTGACATGGGAAGGTGTTTTGTTTAGCTTTTTACAAACTCTGGCTGAAGCTCTTTTTCAGAAAGAGATGCTTCCAATTCTGTTTTGGCAATTCTTTCGTCCTCTTTGGAAAACCTCACCAAAAGAGAAGTCGCACTGATTGCTGCTACAGCAATACCTAAGACAGTCAAAGCCTCTCCATAGGAAATACCTTCCATTTTAAAGAGGAAACCTGCCATTACAGCACCCGCATTACCTCCAGCTCCAACGATGCCAGATATGGTGCCAATGGCTTTTTTATTGACAAAAGGAACCACAGAAAAGGTGGCGCCTTCTGCCATTTGAACAAAGAGACTGAACAGAATCATGGTGCCAATAGCCAAAGGCAATACTGTCATTTGAGCAAATAAGATCAATGCAAAACCTTCTACTAGCAATACAGCCCCCAAGAAACCTACTCGGCCTTTAAGGCCCCACTTGATTCCTGCCTTATCTCCAAACATCCCGCCTACTGATCTGGCAAATAGATTCATCAAACCGAACAGGCCTGCGATAAGCCCTGCGGTTTTCAAATCAAGTTGGAAGTAATCATGATAGTAGATGGCGGCAATATTGTTGATGGTAAGTTCAATTCCGAAACATGCTCCGTAAATCAGAAACAAGGCCCAAACCCTGTAGTCCTGAATAGCAGCTTTAAGGGCCCCTTGACCGTCAGCCTTTTTCTTCTTTTTATACTCCAGGTCTGCTTTGCTTAAGTCAGCGATATTCCCCTCTGGAAAATCAGTGGTCCATTTGTAATAAGCTATACCGCACAGGATCATGGCTATGCCTGGAACTACCATTGCATATCTCCATGCATCAGTTTCTATAAAGCCCAAGGACACAAAAAAGGCGAAAATTAATGGCATGACCATTTGTGTCACTCCACCTCCCATATTTCCCCAGCCAGCAGAAGTAGCATTGGCGGTACCCACTACATTGGGGGCAAACATCACTGAAGTATGGTACTGGGTGATCACAAAGGAAGACCCGATTATCCCAATGGCCAGTCTGAATAACAAGAAACTTTCATAACTGTTGCTTAGGCCAATGAGCATAACAGGAATAGACCCCAAAATTAATAAATAGGTATAGGTGACCCTGGGACCAATTCGATCCACCAACCAGCCAATCGCAAGCCGGGCGATAACTGTGATGGATACCGATGCAATGATGATGTTTCCAATTTGAGACTTAGTAAGGTCCAATTCATTCCTGACCACAGCCATAAGTGGTGCAATCCCAAACCATCCGAAGAAGCAAAGGAAGAAGGCAAACCAGGAAAGGTGAAAGGCCCTCATCTGAGGAGATTTAAAATCCAATAACTTGATTGATGTGGCTTTTTTTGCTGATAGTTTCATTTCATTAAAGATTAAAGATGGGACATCTGGTAAGGAGTATTCTTTTAGTTAAGAAACAGGCACCAGGAGTATTTACCTAGGTCCAAATCTGTATTTAGAGAACTATTGATTTTTAGTACTGATAAATATGGGCTGAAAGCAGATCAAGCCAACCAGGAAATTTTCTCTCCTTAATCCCTCAATTGATTGGAGAGGGAGTCTCCTTGGTTTGGCTTCTACTGCATTTCACTTTGTTCAACCTTTATTTAAATGATTTACGTATTTCTACGTTGATTCACCCAGCGCTAAAATGGTGAGCAGTTATTTTGGTTGTTATTGTGTTTGACTAGCTATTTTACTGCTCTAGGTTTACTTTCGATGATGGAAATATTATCAGTCTAGAGCTTTAAGGAAATAATAACAAGGGCTAAGGTAAATAATAATTTTTAAAATAAGTAAAATTACGTAAAAATATTTACGTAATTTTTTAATTATTACGTAGTGGCGAGGTGTGTGTCATGTAAAGAAACCTAAGTGTAGGTTTTTCTATCTTGGCATAATCACTGACTAGCGAGGGTTTGAAAGTAAAATAAGGGGCAATAGATAATCAATGCAGGAAAATAAACCTTACTTTTATTATCAGTCATCAGATCAAATATTTTCTACTATGAAAAAGGACACATTAGAATTTCTGAGTTCATTGGCAGAGAACAACAGTAAGGAGTGGATGGATGCGAATAGGGATTGGTACTTAGATGTAAAAGCAGGCTTCTTGGAGACTGTGGCAGCTCTGCTGACAGAGCTCTCCAAAACCGATTCAAGGCTGTCATTACTTAAACCCAAAGAATGTATTTTTAGGCAAAACAGAGATATTCGATTTAGTGCCAATAAGAACCCTTATAAGAACAATATGGGGGCTTATTTTGCAGTAGGAGGAAAAAAGTCTGATGGGCCAGGTTATTATTTACATGTTCAGCCTGGTGAATGTTTTTTGGCCGGAGGAATATGGATGCCTTCCTCAGGGGTGCTTAAGAAAATCAGGCAGGAAATAGATTATTCCGGCGCAGAATTGGAAAAAATCATTGCTGAACAATCATTTCAAAAGACTTTTGGAGAAATTAGGGGAGAGAGGCTTAAGACATCTCCTCGTGACTATCCTACAGATCACCCTTACTTGGATTTACTACGCCTAAAGAGCTTTGTTGTTTCGACTCCTATTTCCGATCATGAAGTACTTTCTGATGACTTGGTGAATATTTGTATAAATGCCTATCGAAAGATGGACTCCTTTAATGCTTTTTTAGCAAGAGCAGTGGAGGATGCTGAAGGTGGTGAAGGGATATTGTGATCAATGATCTTTAGAAAGAAATTCCGAACTGTGCTATAGCTAGCAGAGTGTGGTAGGAACTACTTAAAATGTAGCGTATAGGAATTGATGTGTCAACAGGTGCTGTTTTATTGTGGAGGGAATTGACTGCGCTATAAACTCTCTTCCGCTTCTCTTAATGAAGCTGAATTTTTAAATTAACAAGGATCTCAACCTTTTATTGGTTTATATAATTGAGTGAAGGTTTTTTCTTGATTTTAGAGCATTGTACCACAATTAATGATTATTGGCCTAATAGAGAATTTTTAAATACCATTTTTATCAAATAGAACCTTCAGGAAATCCTTATTAAAAATAAATCTAAATAAACGTTGCATCGAAAAATGTTTCGTTATATTTTTGCATTCTGTTAGATTAAGTCTAAATAAAGTTAATAAAATAGCATTGTTTCCTATTTTCTGGAGAGAAACTAGAAAATGAAATATGAATTTTCATTTGAGTTAATTGGTGCTAAAACGATTAGAATGGCAAATCCTTTACTTTTATTAAGAAAACCATACGGTTTAACCATACTTCTTATTCTAAGCGGATTGGTATTGGGTATTCAAAGCATTTATGCAGCCACCGTGAAAGGAAAGGTTCTTGATGCCAAGTCTGAACCAATACCTGGCGTTATTGTCCAGATCAAAGGAAGTACTTTGAGCACAATCACCTCCCTTGATGGAACGTACCAGATCCTCGATGTGCCTCAAGGGGAATTTGAACTTCACCTCTCTTGCATGGGGTATGAAGGCCATTCAAAGAAATTGTTTGTGAAGAAAGCAGGAGAAGTGGTTCTCCTTGATTTCTCATTGGTTGAATCAACTACAGACCTGGATGGAGTCGTGGTCGTAGGACAGTCGGTTAAGAGTGAGATTGAAACGCAAGGCTTTGCTGTAGAAGTAATAGAGACTGAAAAGGCTGCCCTGCAATCAGTTCAGACCAACGATCTGCTCAATAGAACAGCAGGAGTTCGTGTAAGGCAAAATGGAGGATTAGGCTCACGGGTAGAGTACAATCTTAACGGTATGACAGGTGGTTCTGTCCGTATTTTTATAGATGGGCTTCCTATTTCCACGTATGGGCCATCGTTCAGTCTGAACAGTATTCCTCCAGCTTTGATCGATCGAATTGAAATATACAAAGGCGTCATTCCTGCCCATCTTGCAGATGATGCGCTTGGAGGAGCGATTAATGTAATCCTCAAAAAGGGTATGTCCAACCACCTATCTGCATCCGTTTCCTATGGCTCTTTCAATACTTTTCAAAATAGCCTCAATGCAGTTTTTCGGGATGAGAAATCTGGATTTACCACAAAAGTATCAGGCTTTTATAACTACTCTGATAATGACTACGAGGTGTGGGGGAAGTTTGTAAGAAATATTTTACCTAATGGAAGGTATGATTATGTCAGGGCCAAGAGGTATAACGACAGTTATAGGTCAGTAGGAGGGAAAATTGATTTCGGTTTTTCTAATGTGAAATGGGCCGATCAGTTTTTTATCAGCTACACAGGTTCTGATGATTATAATGAAATCCAACATGGGGCCTATATGTCTATTCCATATAAAGGTCGCTTTTCCACTTCCCAATCAAATGTCTTTGGACTTAATTACTCAAAAGAGAACCTATTAACTAGAGGGCTTAACCTTAATTTCAATGGTTCTTTCAGCAAGAGGTCGCAAGTTGTGACGGATACGGTAAGATGGAATTACAATTGGTTTGGTGAGATGAGCCTTGGGAAATATGGGGAACCAATTTTGAGACCACAGGGCGCACAGCAAGGAGCTCCCACCATTAACCACATCGACAGAAATGTAAGTACTTTCAGGGCAACTGCAGACTATAGTATTACTAAAAATCATAAGGTGATCCTTTCTCAATCTTACTTTAATATTGATAGAAACGATCAGGACATGATGCGGAGTGCGCTTGAACGAGAGTTTGTGGGTACAAGGGACCTCCAGAAATACATTACCTCAGTGGGGTACGAATTCAATTTGATCCAATCAAGACTTAAAGGAAATATCTTTGGTAAATACTATGTGCAGGATATTGACCGGATGGATCCACTGCTGGAAGAGGGTGAAAGGGTAGAGGATAGGGTGTCCAGTAAGAGAAATACAACTGGCTATGGTATGGCTTATTCTTTTAAGTTGTCCAAGAAGCTGCTGATACTGACATCTGGTGAAAAGGCAGTAAGAATGCCTTCAGAGGGAGAAATCTTTGGTAGTCCTGGGGAAAATATCGTGGAGAATATAAGTATCAGGCCTGAGATCAGCAATAATTTCAACTTAGGGTTTAAGCTAGGTGATTTTATAATCAATAAGCATGAGATTTCATTCTCTGGTACAGGATTTATAAGGGATACCAAGGATAAGATTACACGCGAGATCAATGACAGGATTAACGATGCGGTACAGACAGCTCCCTTTGTGAACTTAGGCAAAACCAAAGCCATTGGCTTTGAGGGGCAGGTAAACTACTCTTTTAGAAAAAAGCTACAGGCATCAGTGAATTTCTCCAAATTCAATTCTGTATTTAACACAAAATATGATCCGAATGGGAATGTTTATAAGAACTATAATCAGCAGATTCCCAATGACCCTTATTTTACGGTAAACAGCTCTTTAGAATATACTGTCAGAGATCTTTTTCAAAATGGATCTACACTAAGACTTTCCCATTATTTCAGTTTTGTGGAAAGCTTTTACACTACCTGGTTGGAAATTGAGGACTTCAGAACACCTCGTCAGTACGTTCATGATTTTGGTACAACCTATATCCTTCCTAATCAAAGACTTGCCATTAGCGCAGACTTGAGAAATATATTTGATAAGCAGGTGTATGACAACTTTGCAGTACAAAAGCCAGGAAGGGCCTTTTATCTCAAAATCAACTATACAATAAATAATTTTTAAATAAATAAAAACGAATAAAATGTTCAGTACAAGCAGTTTAAAATCAAGTTTTTTGCAGTTCGGACTTGTGGCAGTTACATTGTCGGCGATCAGCTGTAATAGTGAAGAAGATATTACTCCTGATACCGAAGTAGAAGAAGGTCGTTGGGTAACCATAGCAGGGGCGGTTATGGGCGAAAATCCTGGTGATGGAAATGGTGGAACCCAGATTTACGCAGTAAGCTATGAGGATGCCATTAATCCAGAAACAGAAATTAATGTTTTTGACAATGGTGCTCCAGTAAAATCAAACCGTACCGCAAGACTGCAGGTTTCTGAAGATGGAAATACCTTGTTCAATATTGCTTATGCGGGTGAAAATGGTGGTGAATATTCCAAGTTTGCTGTTGAAGGTGGAAGCAGCTATGTGCAGGAAGATGTGACTGTCAATATCTCTCAGTATGCAGGGACTGCTCCAAGATGGAGTAAATTATATAATGGTGACCAAAACGGGATAGCTGTAAATGTGGCTAATATCACTGCAAACAATGCAGACAATGAAACTGTCCCCTATCAATACCATAGAGGGGTAGCTACCATATTGGATTTGGATTTACAGAATACATTAATTCAGGATTACAAGCAGTATGAGATCCCGTTGACAGCAGAAGAAGAGCTAGCAGGTCACTGTATTTTCAGGTTGGATGCACCTGTGCTCAACCAAGCAGGTGATAAATTGTTGATCGGTACTTGGATGCGTAAATATGACCCGGCTACGGGCGATAGAGAAGGTGAGTGGGAACGATTGGGTACAAAGACTGTCGTGGTTGATTACCCTTCATTAGAAAATCCAACAATCATCACTTCTACACAAGCCAATGGAGACTGCTCTGGATACAGAAGTAACGTTAACCAATTAGCAGAAGACGGATACATTTATCAATCTACCAATAGAGACACCAATGGTTCTCATATCTTAAGAATTACTCCTAGCAATGAATATGATAATTCTTTCTCTATTAGTCTAGATGAGGAACTTGGACTAACTGATGTGTATGTGGATACATGGAAATATGTAAGGAATGGAATCGGTTATGCGTTGATTCGTCATGGTGAATCCGATCAAGGCTATATTGTTAGGTTAAATCTTAACCAACAAACAGCGTCTATCGTGGATGGTATTCCTAATGATGCCGATGTAAGGTTTAACCAATACCAAGGTTTCCTTGTAAATGGAGATGACCTTTTAGTTACGGTTTCTCCATTAGGTAAAGATGGAAATATCTATGTGCTTCACAGCCAAACTGACGAGGTGTCTGTAGGTGCTAAATTGGTCAACCAGCCAGGAAACCATTTTATCGGCGCATTCTAAATAAAAAAACACCTTTCTATAAGCCCCTGCGCCATCAATTGTTGGTGCAGGGGCCTTATGGGTTCAAAGGTGATCTTCATAAAGGATTGCTTTTAAGAAATCAAATAAATGAAATTGCTGACTTAGTAATTTCTTGTTCCAACTGAAACAATTGATCCTGTTCTCAAACCATAACTAAGTTCAATAAGATGAAAACGAAAAAGAAAAAGACAAATTGGCAAAAGGTCAGGAAGTTCTTTAATGATATCCACCTCTGGGTAGGCCTGGCTGGAGCTTTAGTGCTCATTCCAATTTGTTTATCAGGAACTATTTATGTTTACAATACAGAACTGCAAGAAATGTTCAGTTCTCATCTTCATTGGGTCGAAAAGGAGGAGGGACAAAGTAAGTTGGCCATTGAAGAAATGCTGACCAAATTATCCAGCAAGGTGGAAGGAAACATTACAGGGGTTTCCATTCCTCATGATGAAGCAAGAACCTATGAGTTTTCTGTTAAGGAAGAAGGGAGTCGAAGCCGGTTTGGTACAACTTATTACATTAACCCGTACAATGGGGAAATTGTAGGGAATTCAAGCGAGAAAAATTCTATAGCTGGATTTATGCGGGATATGTTCAGCCTGCACCGATGGTTGTTGTTGGACAAAATTGAAGAACCACTTTTTGAGGGCTTGGAAAATAGGAAATTGGGAAGTTATATTTCAGGAACAGCGACCATTTTGTTTACCATAGGCTTGATCACCGGAATAGTAATTTGGTTTCCCCAAAAGCTAAAAAGCTGGAAGCAGGGCTTGAAGTTAAAGCTAAATGGTAGCTGGAAAAGAGCCAACCATGATTTGCATAATACATTGGCTTTTTATTCCTTTTTATTTCTGTTGGTGATGGGCTTGACGGGCCCACAATGGTCTTTCCCATGGTACCGTACAGGGCTTCAAAAGGCTTTGGGAACTTATCAGGCTCCTTCATCAAGAGGTGGTGGTGCTGGCCATGGTCGCCCTACTCAACCTAATAGAGAAGATAAATCTGATGAAAAACAGGTAGAATCCCCTTCCTTTTTGGCATTTGAAGAGTATATCCTCGCGGCGGATAAAAGCCTTCCGTATAAAGGAGATTATCGGATCAGTATTCCACAAGATGCAAAAAGTAAAATAGATGTCTCCAAAAGTAAAGTAGGTTTCTTTGCACCAGCTGCTGGAGATAAGGTAAGTCTGGATCCTAAGACCGCAGAGGTAACCGATGTTCAGATTTTTTCCGACCAACCCTTTAACCAAAGAGTGGCTAGATCAATTAAAGCACTACATATCGGTTCAGTTTATGGAGGGTTTACAAAGCTACTTTACTTTATTTCATGCTTGATCGCAACAAGCTTGCCGGTTACAGGTACCTTAATTTGGATTAATAAAATGAAGAAAAAGCCGAGAAGAAAGAAGCCAGTAGTGAAAAAGGAGGCTTTAATGACTTCCTGAGTTTTGATTTTGGATAGATGTTTTTAATGGTGCCTGTTTAAGAATTTTTATCACCAAGAAAACATCTTAAAAAAGTAAAAGGCCATCACAGTAAATAATGTAATGGCCTTTTACTTTTTTAAACGCTTGCTAGAAGATGATCAAAGTAAATATTTTTCGATCATTAGTGCCACACCATCTTCGGTGTTTTTGGCTGTGATTTCATTGGCTACTGATTTGACTTCTTCCCGGGCATTGGCCACAGCCACTCCATGTCCCACTGCATCCAGCATTTCTATGTCATTGTAATTGTCACCAAAGGCCATTACTTCTGACATTTTAATGCTGTATTTATGGTTAAGAAGTAATGCAAGGGCACTGGCCTTAGAGATTGCTTTAGGAGCAATTTCGATATAAGTGTCTTTTGATCTATATAGATGGAGATCTTCATTTTTTTCAAGTTCCAAAACTTTAAAGATTTGATCTATTTGCTCAGCTGGCCCCATGCACATGACTTTATGGGCGCCGGCCTTTCTGCTGTTCCAGTCATCATGAACTTCTTGCCAAGGGCGAATCAAGGGTTTAACTTTTGTGCTGGTGATTTCTCGGTCAGTCCAAAAATCTTCTTGGGGGGCATACCATTCATCTTCATGATAGACACTGACATGGATGTCTGTTCCAGCAGCCAAATCAGCAATATGATGGCAAATATCCAATGGGATTTTGACCGTATCCAATAACTCGAAATGATCCTCTGCGCCATTGAAATGGATCACATATCCTCCATTATAACAAATCATGGGGTTTTTGAGCCTATCCATGGTAGCTTGTAAATGTCTCATGGCACTGGGCATTCTAGAAGAGGCCAATATGACCGGAAAATCCTCAGGAAGCCGTTTTATGGCTTTGATGGTTCTTTCAGAGATTTCTCTGTTTTTGTTCAATAAAGTACCGTCAATATCGGTACATATTGCTTTGATGTTCATGAATTAACTTGTTCAATATTTTTATGAAAAACCGAAATCACTGGCCCTGTGTCCGCTTGAAAAGAAGCTGAACCCAACCAAACTTATAAACAGGAAAGTAAGCACTACAGCGATAGCATAAACAATTAAAGCCGCTTTGGCATAATTGGCTTTGCTTTCAGGTGTGTTTTTGTCCACTGCCCAGACAATAAGCATGATAAAACCAATAAATGGGATGCTGGTGACTATCAGGGTGATGATCCAGTCTCCTACTGAAATTGGGGGCTGGTAGTTGGATTGGGGAGCATTATAATTCATATTTCGGTTGTTAATGGTAAAATAATAGATTAAACCTTAAGGCTGTATTTTAATCTGTGAGTCTATTATTTATCAACAAGACTCGCCACCTCGAATGTGTAATTACTTTGGTAGATGGTTTGGGATGGTATTTGCTCATCGGTCTTGATGATGAACACTTCTATCTCATAGTAATCTTCACTTTCGGAAGCCTCGATGTATGTTTTTGCACATTTTCTGGCAATGTTGGCCTCATTCTCATAAAGTTCAGGAAGTTTGCCATCAAATAGCTTTAGCTCTATTCTACTGCTGTCGTTGCTGAAGTCCTTTTGGAAATGGGACTCAATCCTGGAAAATCCGCCAATGGCCATCACCTCCCCTTGCCCTTTAAACATGCTTGAATTGGCTATCATTTCAAAGATTTTCTCAGGATTACAACTACAGCTAGCTAGTAACAAGCTACTGCATATAAGTATAAAGTAGGAGAGTTTGGTAACTTTCATAGTGTCTGAGGTTCTATTCAAAGTTAACCTAAAATGTGAAAAGTTAAAATTGGGACATTGAATCCAAATTGACTTTTACATCATATAATAAAAACAATCGTTGATTCTGGACCTTCTATTTCTGTCCCTGGGGTTGCCCCAAAGGAATAGATAGCGCAGGGATATTTCATGGGCACCTTTGGTCTGACTCCCAATATTGGACAGCATAAAATCATAGCTGTAGCCGATCACAATACCCGATTCCAGTTTGGTTCCCAGTAGAAATATTAAAGAATCATGATTGGCATTTCCTCGGGTCCCTGGGATTCCGCGGTAGCTCAGTCCTCCAATAACGGATCCATAGAGTAATTGGGTGCCGATGTCCAATTGCTTAAAGGGACCCTGTTGCTTGTAGCTGGCCATAACAGTAGCCTGATTATCAAATTTGGAACCGAAATAATCATTTGCTCCCAAAGGAAAATTGATCCCTCCATGGCCTCCCCATTTAACAGGAAGTGTGCCCAAAGATTCATCGGGATAGAAGCTTAAACCAGGTTGATTGATATGGTGGGCTGCGGCTCCCAAAAAGAAATATTCATTATGCACCAAGGCTCCAAATGAAAGGTCAAGGTAATTATAAGGTTCAAAGTCTGGAACATCATCCAATGTGACCGGATTGATGTTCTGGGCAAAGATGTCAATTTGGTCACCAAAAACAAGGTTGTCTAGTACAGCACTTCGCTGAACGATTGCGGCTTGTCCACCAAAACGAAAGACCCAATCCTCGGCCAGTTGTAGTTTGTAGGAATAAAAAAAGGAAATGTCGCTGGTTTTGATTTTCATATTGGACTCTTGGAAGCTGTTGATGGCTACCCCAAAGCCGCTTTTAAGGTCATAACTGTAATGGTCGAAGTAAGCAGAATACGCGGTGAAATCATTGGAAAGTCCAGGCCATTGTTTGCGATAGTTGGCTCCTGCTCGGGATAATTCTGTGGCTCCGGTCATGGCAGGATTGAGGTACAGTGGTGCGGCATAAAACTGAGAATATTGAAAATCCTGAGCTAAGCCGGTGCTAAGCAGTATAAAAGTAATCCATATGGTCAGAAGTGCTTTTTTCATTATTTTAGGAGTAAAAAGACATCAGTAACAGACTTTTGCCTGCTATCCATTGTACTGTAGTTGAGTTTGTAGACATAGTTGCCCGGCTGAGCAGGAACACCGTTTATAGTACCGTCCCACCCTTCTGAATTAAGATCATCCGTAAAAAAGATGGTTTCTCCCCATTTATTATAAATCCAGAATTCCAGTGATTTAACCAGTGTGAATTTGGGGAAGAAATGATCATTGATGCCATCGCTATTGGGAGTGAAAGCATTGGGTACAGCAATAAAATGATCGCTAACTTCTAGTGTGAGTTGTTTCGTGGAAGTACATCCATAAACATCTACGATATTTAACGTCGTGGTGTAGGTTCCTGGGCTGCTGTATTGATGGGTGGGATTTTGCTCTCCGCTGGAATTGCCATCCCCAAAGTCCCAAAAGACCGAAGCAATATTTCCAGAAGAGAGGTTTTGAAATGAAACATCAAAATTCACCAAGTGGGAATTGAACTCCGCAAAACTGTCTGAGTTGGCTTCAGCATCGATCACTGTTGGGGGATTTTCTATGGTGAAGGATTCTGTGTAGAAGCATCCGTTGCCGTCGACAATTTCTACAGAGAATAGCCCGGATTGATTCGTACGCATCAAAAGACCATTATTGCTCACTTCCCCAGCAGACCAATTGATCGAATAGGGAGGTATTCCTCCTGTAACAAAGAGTTCTATTTCTTCAGTTACTTGACTTTGCTCGCAGGATATTTCAGTGGATCTTCTATCAATTACTGAGATAGCTGGTGGTCTTTTGACCTCAAATTGTTGCGCATAGCTGCAGCCAGCAGCATCAGTGACCGTAGCTTGATATTGTCCTGCGGGAATATTTATGATTTCTTGATCAGTTGCGCCATGGTCCCAGCTAAAGTTATAGGGAGGTGTTCCTCCGGAAATGCCAATGCTTATACTTCCACTTTGCGGATTGTCACAATCAGTAGCATCTATGACTTGGGACTCCATAACGAGGGGGGCGGGTTCAAGAATATTGAATTCTTGCCTGATCTGGCAGCCGTCTTCCAACTCTAAAGTGACACCATAACTGCCCGCTGAGAGGTTAAATTGATTTTCAAGTTCTGATCCATGATCCCATCTGATGGTATAACTTTGGCCATCTTGCTCCAAATTGAGGTTAATGCTTCCATCTTGCTGTCCAAAACATGAAATAGATTGCACTTCTGGGTTGATCTGAAATAAGTCAGCGTCCAAAATCGTGATCTCTTCGATTTTTGTACATCCTACTTGATCTGTCACCGTAGCAGTATAAGTCCCAGGGCCAAGGTTTTCAAAGGCCAGTTCATCAGAACCAAAATTCCAGGATATTTGATAAGGAGCTACTCCTCCCTGGATGTCGAGAGCCAAACTTCCATCATTGGCTCCATAACAACTGATATCTTCTTTGGTATAGACAATTTCTAAAGTGGCAGCAGGTTCTGTGATATTGATTGGTCCAAGTCTGGCAGGACAGTTAGCGCCATTAAAGACGGTCAGAAAATATTCTCCAGCTGGAATATTGCTTAGATTTTGGGTGACCGCATCGAAAAGTTGTCCGTCTTTTTGCCACTCATAGGTATAGGGGATATTGGTGTTTCCCCCACTGATGTCGATGTTGATCGCGCCGGAGGCTTCGCCTGCACAAAGTATTTGAATGGCTTCTGATAAGCTGATATTTACTCCGGGAGGTTCTTCCAAAATATATTCGGTGGTGATTGCACAGCTTGAACCATCTCTTACGGTTAAGTTATAGGTTCCGGCCACTAGACCATCAATGTTAGCATCAGAAGAAGTGAAGCTGTTAGGCCCTGTCCAGTCAAAGGTGTATGTGCCATTTCCTCCAAATGGATTGATTTGGATGGCTCCGTCTGCTGCTCCAACACAGGAGATAGGGTAACCGCTAAAGTCTGAAATCTGCTCAGCTAGTGTGATAGGAGGATTTACTGTGATGGAATAGGATGCAGTGTTTCCTGAACAATCACCTTGAGACTCAGCTGAGCTGCTAACG
The DNA here is from genome assembly GCF_015533855.1 of Echinicola sp. 20G. Lineage (GTDB taxonomy): Bacteria > Bacteroidota > Bacteroidia > Cytophagales > Cyclobacteriaceae > Echinicola. The sequence goes on from NZ_AP024154.1 coordinate 2,206,618, forward strand.
GTGTAGATTATTTCGACAGGAATTCCGGTCGGGTTAATTATCTGCTGAGCCGGGATAGTATTGCTTTCTCCAGATAGTACTAATCCATCCAAGCCATTGGCCTCAGCGGTCCAAGTGAAGGTGGCGTCATCTATGTTACTGGAAATATTGATAGCTTGGGTTTGTTCACCAGAGCAGATTATTTGGGTAGGAGAAGAGTCAAAAGTGATCACTGCTGAAGGAATGACTTCTACAGTTAATTGGAAGGATGGACCTGTACAACCATCCAATTCCGGAATGATCAAGTAATTGACACTTTCAGAAGTGTTGCCTGAATTGATCAAAGTCTGTCCGATAGAAGGCGAAGGATTTGATTGGTTGGAAGACCCGGAAATATTGTCTCCTCCCAATATTGTCCAAGTATAGGTAGTGCCTGAAATTTGCTCTTCGGGTACAAAGTTAAAAGGTTCCCCATTACAAACCGAGATTGTATCATTACTGTATTCCAGGCTAGGGTTAACGGTGATTGTATAGATGGCAGGCTGAACGTTGCAGGAGCCTTGTTCTGTAGCAGTAATGATGGCCGTGTAAGTGACTTCCACTGGGGAGCGGGTGGGGTTGATAAGGGTTTGAGATGGGATTTCCGTACTTCCAGAGGTAGCTCCTCCTGTAATAGGACCATAATCTGCGCTCCACTCCCACGTAGTCCCGGGGGAAGAAGTTAGGGTCACAGCTTCAGAAATTCCTCCTGAGCAAATTATTTGGTCACCTAAAGAAAACTCAATAATGGGTGCAGGTTCTACGGTAATGTTTACCGTATCCTCGGCACTGCAGCCTGTGTCATTGTCCGTGATGATCAGGGTGTAGGTGGTGTTTGCACTTGGACTTACAGAAGGATTGGCAATGTTGGGAGGGCTTATGGGGTCATTTCCGGAGCTGAACCATCGGTAGCTATAATTTCCTGAATCCAATGCTGCTCCCATAAGTGTTATGGTTTCCCCATTACAAATGGTGCTGTCTTGACCTGCTTCAGCGATGGGCGGCGTATTATATACAAAATTGACAGTATCCCTCACCACGCCACAGCCAGAAGTAACAGCGAGAATTACAGACTTTTCACCAGGTGTGTCAAATGCAATCAAGCCAGGGTCTCTTAGGGTAGAGCTTGCTGGTGTTCCACCAATAATTGTCCAAAGGTAGGTCGATTCACTTGGGTCGCAGAGGTCTATGCTGGCCTGAGGATTGATTTCTGAAGGCTCGCAAATATTGGCAATAGAAGCAATGTTTACAATTGGTGGTGCAAAAACACTGACCTCTTTTTCATCGGTAAATGTCCCACAACTGGTGGTAGTACTTAGAGTAATCGTGTATCGACCAGGACCGTTAAAGTTAAATATAGGGTTCAAGGAATTTGCTCCGCTATTTTCTCCAAAAGCCCAGTCTGCAACATTTCCGCAAAAATCACTTTGATACCTTACGGTCCAATTGTAAACGGTCGAATCTCCGCAGCTTTCGTCCACTATGGAATTGTTGGTAGTATTGACGGTTAATGGTCCGCAGCCTTCCAAGATGTCTGCTTCAAACGTTACATTTGGAATGGCGGTAACGCAGATGGTTTTTACTTCCTCGTTAATGCCGCATCGGTTGCCTGTGATCAATTTGACGGTATAGGTGCCAGGTTCAGAGAAGATAGGATAAATCAATTCTGATCCATTCATCCATGAGTTGGGTGCGTTGGGGTTGGGTTGACTGCCTAAGTTTCCAGAGGATAGTTCCCAGCCTGTCTCTGGAGTGATTTGCCAGACGAATTTTCCAAAATCCTCGCACTGCCCATTATTGCTCACCTCTCCCCCAAATTCTGTAAGATTCTGGATACGTACAGGGCTTTCCACGCATACCGGTTCTTCTGGTGCCGAGAATTCTGGATCGGGAGCTTCAGATACGTAAATTGGAGAAACCACTGCTGATGAAGCAGAGCAGGGGTTGGAAGCGGTGATCTTCACGGAGTAGGAATTGGGGAAATCACCACTGTTTACCCCACAAGAAGATTCTTCAAAGGTATGGGTAACCTCTGCTGGAGGGGGGTGGTTATAAGTCTCAATAGGAGACCCGTCTGAATAATCAACGGTGTAAACGGTGCCTTCAGGGTTGTTTTCTGTTCCAGTGATGGGGAAGGAAAGTGTTTGCCCCCCACATACGTTTGTGTTGCCTGGGTTACCCAAACCGACTGCAGGGTTGGATCCAACAAAGATCCCGTACTCTTCTGTGGCAGTACAGCCATTTGAGCCAGTCACAGAATAGGTGATTCTATAAATGCCGATTGGATAGGCATGAGAAAGTTCGGACCAGTCCGATCCTGTAAATTTTTCGGAACCATCGCCCCAGTCCAGTTCATAAGATACATTGGAGTCTTGGGTAGTGGATTGGTTGTAGAAAATAAATTCAGAATCGTTGTTTTCACAAATGATAATATACTGCAGGTCATCAAAGTCAACACCGTTTTGCTCACTTCCCACGGCGAGGGAAGGAGCCTGATTGAGCGTGATGTCTTTGGTAATGGTATTTTGACTTCCATCTGGCTCGGTAGCGGTAAGTGAGACTGTGAAAGTTTGTGTGGCAGTGCCTGGATCTCCGATAAAGCTGTGGGAAGGATGCTCTTCTGTAGTCAAGTTGTTGTTGCCTGAGTTTTCATCTCCAAAATTCCACTCAAAAGTCAAGCTGTCTCCTGTGGAAAGATTAGTGAAGTTAATATCCGTGTAACTACAGGCAATGGAAGTGTCAAATTCAAAATCCGCAATAGGGACCAGTCTCGATTCATCAGAAAGCCTTGATGGTTGCAATATGTCTCTAAAGGAAAAATTATTAGCAGCGGCTAGAACAGCACCCATTAATAGCATCAAAAACACGATGAAAAAGAAGGGGAGCCTGTGGTTCATAAAAAATAAACTTTAGAAATAGCGCAAATCAATAGTTTGGTTAATTTAAGGCTAAATCTCAAATAATCAATGTTAAAATATGTTTTTTTAACTTTAAAATACCTTTTTATGTATATGTATAATATTATGGTCAGGGTCAAGAATTCTAAGGTTTTTAAAATCACAAGCCAGTGAAATGGTTTCATTCTCCCTTTGATTTATTTGTGATTTAATCGCTCTCTTTACTAATATTTTAACCTTCCTTTTTTAAATTGACGCTGTAAATTTTTGAGATGGCATATTTAAAACCTGTAGCGTTAAAGAGTTTTATTTTAGGTCAGTATTTCACTGACGGTGTAAAGATGACCCTTGGGGTGTTACTCCCAGCAGTAGTGTTTTCATTTTTGGGAGACTTTAGAACAGGAATAAGTATTTCTTTAGGGGCTTTTTTGGTAAGTATTTCAGATAGTACAGGCCCTACGGAACATCGAAGGGTTGGGATGTTGGCCAGTTGTGGTTTTGTCTTTTTTAGTGCCCTGATTACAGGAATTCTCAATTCCAGCACCTTGTTGTTGGCCATTGAAATCCCATTGTTTTGTTTCGTCTTTGCCATGTTTACGGTGTATGGAGTCCGTGCTTCCTCGGTTGGGGCGGCGGCTTTGCTGGCCATGGCCATTTCTATGGATTCCAACAAAACAGAAGCGGCCTTTTGGGTTTATGCCTTGATGGTTTTGGCAGGAGGGCTGTGGTATACTGCATTAAGTCTTTCCATAATGGAGATTCGGCCATACAGGGTCGCTCAGCAGGCATTGGGGGAAAGTATCTTGAAGGTGGCAGCTTTTCTTAACCTAAAGGCCAATTTTTATGCAAAACAGGTAGATATTGAAAGAAATTTTCAAAAGCTGGCGACCACCCAGATTGCCGTAAATGAGCATCAGGACAATGTTCGCGAAATGTTGTACAAAACCAGGGTAAGAGTAGGGGAATCTATCAAGTCAGGCCAACTGCTCTTGGTGATCTTCGTGGATACCTTGGATATTTTTGAGCAAATGATGTCCACCCATTATGACTACAAAACCCTAAGACAACTGTATGGACATCATGGAGTTTTGGAAGATATTGGTAAGGCAATTAAAATGATTGCGAATGAGCTTTCCCGCTTGGGCTATGCACTGATCAATAATGAAAAGCCCCGGAAAAAGCAGCCAAAAGAAGCCATTTTGACAGCGCTTCGGTCAAAAATTGAAGAGATGGAAAGCCAAGGAGTGAAATGTTTGATGTTGAGGAAAATCCTTTCCAATATTCGCACCATCAGCACCCGTGTGGATAATATCTATAATTATTTTTATGAGGAAAAGTTGACATTTATTTCCCAAACTCGGGAAGAAAGCTTATCAAAATTCGTGGGGCATCAAAGCTTTTCATTTAAGATAATCCTCGACAACCTGAGTTTGGAGTCCAATGTTTTTCGCCATGCAGTAAGGCTAGCTGTTACCTGTTTGGTTGGCTTTTTGATTTCTCTGCAGCTTTCCTTGGGAAATCACAGCTATTGGGTGGTTTTGACGATTTTGGTGATCTTGCGGCCGGGTTTTAGCCTGACCAAACAGCGGAATACAGAAAGGATTTTGGGAACGCTGATCGGAGGAGTGACGGGTGTTCTGATTCTTTATCTGGTGGATGATTTTACCGTTCGCTTTGTTTTTCTGGTAGTCTTTATGGTTTTGGCTTATTCTTTTTTAAGGATTAGATACATTATTGCAGTGGTATTTATGACCCCTTTTATTTTCATCGTTTATGGGTTTCTCTATCCGGAATCCAATTTTATGATTGCCCGGGAAAGAATTATTGATACCCTAGTGGGATCCGGTTTGGCCTATTTGGCCAGCACTTATTTTCTCCCTAGCTGGGAGTATATTGGCTTTAGGCCTCTGATTATAAATGTGCTGAAGGCAAATTTGGAATATTTCGCCCAGATTATTAGTCGCTTTGAGGAGGAAAAGTTTGACGAGATATCCTACCGTTTGGCAAGGAGAAAAATTTACTTGCAATCGGCGAACCTTTCTGCTGCTTTTCAGCGCATGTTGGATGAGCCAAAAAGTAAGCAAAAAGACAAGCAAGAATTGCATCAGTTTGTGGTGCTAAACCATATCCTGACCTCTTATTTTTCCACTTTGTCTTCTAGTTTGATCAGAGAAGACCTGGTGCTTTCCTCCCACGACCAAGTAGTAAGGATCAAGCGGGCTAGGAATTATTTGCTTAGGGCTTTAGAGCATTGGGGTAGTAATTATGAAGGACTTGACTTTTCAGTCTTGAACGATGAGTCTCTCTTACTAAAAGAAGCCGATTCTTCCGAAACTTCGTTGCTAACAGAGCAGTTGCGCTTAATCAGAAAGACCTGCTCTGATTTGGAAAGGATAAGTAGAAACCTGGCAGACTAAGCTGGGAGACAAGCAAAGGCACGATAAATTCTGTTATATTGGGGCAACTAAAACCTAATTAACCTATGAAGATAACCGTATTTATTAAGTGTTTTATTGTTTTACTTTTTGCAAATGTGATGCTAGTAAACCCATCTCTTTCCCAAGAGAAGATCAAGTTTGCGATGGTGGGACTTTCCCATGGCCACAGTCCTTGGTTTTTTGAGTGGGGACAGCAGGAAGATATGGAGTTGGTGGGCGTTTTTGATCCCCATGAAGCCTTATTGGATAAATTTCAGCAACGTTATAATTTGAAAGGCGACCTGCTTTTTACCGAGCTGGAAGAAATGCTATTAAAAAAGAAGCCTGATGGCATTTTAGTATTTGGCCCCATTTATCATCATTTGCAGGCTGTGGAGTTGGCGGCGCCATTGGGGATTCATGTGATGGTGGAAAAGCCCTTGGCCACGACACTTGCGGATGCGGAAAAAATGAAAGCTTTGGCTATTAAACATCAGATTCACCTACTGGTTGACTATGAAACTTCTTGGTATCCCACGACAGAACAAACTTTCCGTTTTTATAATCAACCCCAGACAGAATATGGGGACATCAGAAAAATGGTTTTCCATCATGGCCATGAGGGGCCAAAGGAAATTGGTGTTGGACCGGAGTTTTTGGAATGGCTGACGGATCCGATGAAAAATGGTGGAGGAGCTTTGGTAGACTTTGGCTGTTATGGAGCTAATATCATGACCTATTTGATGCATGGTGAAAGTCCAATAGCAGTCACTGCAGTCACCAAAACATACAAGCCAGAAACATATCCAAAAGTGGATGATGAGGCGACCATCATCGTGGACTATCAGGATGCCCAAGGTATTATCCAAGCCTCTTGGAACTGGCCTTTTGGAAGGAAGGATATGGAAGTTTATGGCATGAAAGGTTATGTCATCACCAAGGATGATAAAGAATTGAGGTATCGCACTAAAGGTAATGGGGAAGTGGTCGAACAGATCAACCAAGAAGATTTGGGCTTGGTAAGCAATCCATTTGAATATTTTAAACGAGTGATCAAAGGAGAATTGGTCCCTCCTCCATTCAGTCCTTATACTTTGGAAAATAATATGAGGGTCATGGAGATTCTCGAAGCCGCCAAGGAATCTGCAAAAAGAGGAGAAAAAGTGGTTTTATCGAATAGGGATATTCATTAATTGTTCAAGAGGTTATAGGATTGATTTTGATAGTTACTGACCTTTCAATAGGTTGTACAAACAAAAATTGAAAATAAATTAATTTAAAATGAGTACAAAAGTATTAATGGTAGTGAGTTCAACCTTTATGGGAGTCTTAGGAGTTACTGCAGTATTTTTACCGCAAGAAATATTATCCTTATTAGGTGAGCCACCATCTGTATTAATCGAATTGTTGATTCAACTGGTGGGGGCATTGTATTTTGGCTTCGCCATCATGAACTGGATGGCCAAATCTACGCTGATAGGAGGTATATACGCTAAGCCTTTATGCATGGGGAATTTTACACATTTTACAATTGCCGCACTGGGACTTTTGAAGGGGATCAATGACCCTAGTTTACCTATTTTTATTTGGGGTTTGACCCTTGTATATGTGATTTTTGCAACATGGTTTGGTTTGGTGTTTTTCACTCATCCTAAAATGAAAAAGACTGCATGATTTTAAAGCACTAAGTAGCGTTTGAGTTTGCACACATTAATTTAAGGAATATGGTTTTTTACGTATGGGTATTGATTTTTTCTTTGATGAATAGTCCCGAAGATTTGGGTTGCGAAAGCATGAAGGAAGGGGAATTTAAAATAATAGATGTGCAAGATGATGGATCAAAATTGGTCACGTTCATCGAAAGAAAGGGAAATGAGCAAATTGAAACCGTCGAAGAAATTGGATTAAAAATGAGTTTTGAAGTGGTTTGGTTGTCAGAATGTGCCTATACTTTAGAATGGAAAGAAACGATCAGGAATGAAGCAGGTTTTGAGTATCCTACTGATTTAGTGGTTAGGGTGGATATTATAGAAATAGGGGAAAATTATTATGTTCAAAGGTCAAGCTCTAATTTGTATGACTTCACGAAGGAATGCAAGGTGGTCAAGGTTTCTAATCCTCAATTTATCAGTATGGAAAAAAGCAGTACTGATGTTGTTAGGCATTTTTAGTGAATACCTCTAAGTTTTTTACCCTCAAATCACCAAGGTTTGCTCAGCTTTGAGGGAGAAACATTAGTAGGGCATCAAACGCCGATGAGGGATTTTCCTGCATTCTGCTTAGGTTTTTTTAAGCAAAACAAGTGGAAAAGAGAGTGCTTTGCTAAGGTTTTCTTGTTTGTATAACATGAAAACTAACCTCATAACCAAAATTGTCATGCTTTAGAGATCTAATATACCCCGTAATAGAAGAGTAGTAAGCTCTGAGAGCCGCAGACGGTTAAATATTGGTGCGGGATGTTTAATAGGTGATTGCTTTTTTGATTTTTATCTCCCCTTATATTTTACGCATAACAGACAATGCTTCCATCAATGAGTTTTTTCATTTGACCCTAGGAAGTATGGGGGTGTCCTTATTTTTGATGCTGGCTGCTGAATTATCAGTGGCCCTTATAGAGCCGGGAAGATTTGATGGGTAGGGAATAATAAGAATTAATTGAGTAATAAATGAAAAAGGCAAGCTAATCAGCTTGCCTTTTTGGTGGAGAATATCGGATTCGAACCGATGACCTCTACACTGCCAGTGTAGCGCTCTAGCCAACTGAGCTAATCCCCCATTAGTTTTCACTTTTCGGATTGAGGACTTTTCCCAGTTTGGTTAAGACACTCTAGCCATCCCGATAGCTATCGGGATAATCCCCCTTAATGAGGGCACAAATATAGGATGGGGATCTTTTTGAAACAAGGATTTTTTTATTCTATTGAATAATTTACCCGGGTCAGGATACTTCTGCCCAAAGTAACCTCATCAGTATACTCCAGTTCGCCTCCGATTGGGATGCCCCGGGCAATGGTGCTGACCTTGATGCCTTTTTCTTTCAACTTTCTGGTAATATAAAAAGAAGTGGTATCTCCTTCCATGGTCGAAGGAAGCGCCAAGATGACTTCATTCACTGGTTCGCCCGAATGGGGTTGTTCAATGCGCTGCATCAGGGAGTCGATTTTCAGTTCCTCGGGACCTATGCCTTGGATGGGGGAGATCACCCCGCCTAGCACATGGTACAAGCCGTTATATTGGGAGGTATTTTCTATGGCCAATACATCAGGAATATCTTCCACTATACAGATCAATCCTTTATCCCTCCTTACTCCTTGGCATACACTACATACTTCTTGATCTGAAATATTATGACAGACCTTACAGTATTTGGTGTCTTTTCGAAGCTTGGTAATGGATTCAGTAAGGTTTTCAGAGACGACTTCGGGTTGCTTGAGCAGGTGTAATGCCAGTCTTAAGGCAGTTTTTTTGCCTATGCCGGGCAATCTGCTGATTTCATTGACCGCATCTTCAATAAGTTTGGAAGGGAAGTTCACCGGAAAAGGGGATTAAACGATGGCTGCCTGAATACCAGCATCCAGAATGGATTGGCACATTGGCTTCAGTTGCTTTTTACTACCTTTTTTGACAGCACACTTGCCTTTGTAATGGATGATGAGGGTGCACTGTTCTGCTTGTTCTTGGCTGTGCTTGCAGACCTTGATCAGGACTTTAGTGACATGCTCAAAGGTATTGATGTCATCATTAAACACCACCAAGTCATGCTCTTCAGTGTCCACCAAATCTTCCAGTAAGATTTCGATTTCTTCTTCTACAGTATGTTCTAATGGTTGCATGCTCATTTTGCAAAGTTAATAATTATAAACAAATTAGCAGCCTTTATTATCAGCACTCTATGGATTCAAATTTAATACTCCTCGTAATAACTTCCTATTTCTTCTTATTGTTCATTATTTCTTGGTTAACCTCCAGAAAAGTGTCACAGGATACTTTTTTTACTGGTGACAGACAATCTCCATGGTTTTTGGTGGCCTTTGGGATGATTGGAGCCTCTTTGTCAGGGGTGACCTTTATATCGGTGCCCGGGGAAGTGGGGAGTAGTAATTTCTATTATTTTCAAGTGGTGATGGGTTATACACTTGGCTACCTTACGATTGCCAAGGTGCTTTTGCCGCTCTATTATAGAATGAACTTGGTTTCTATTTACGCTTATTTGGAAGATAGGTTTGGCTTTTGGTCCTATAAAACAGGAGCCTTTTTCTTTATCCTGTCCCGGACATTGGGTTCATCCATAAGGGTTTTTCTAGTGGCAGGAGTGCTACAGCTGATTTTGTTTGACGATTGGGGAATCCCTTTTTGGGGCTCTGTATTGATCACGGTTTCATTGATATGGCTCTACACACATAGGGGAGGGATCAAGACGGTCGTCTGGACAGATACTTTGCAAACTTTGTTTATGCTTATGGCCGTAGGGACAAGTATCTATTTGGTGGGCCAGGACTTGGGAATAGATGGTGCTGGAGAATTATTGGGACGTGCTTTTACAGATAGTCGATCTAAGATATTCAATTGGGACTGGCAGGCTGGTACCAACTTCTTTAAACAATTTGCTTCTGGTGCTTTTATCACCATTGTCATGACAGGCCTGGATCAGGACATGATGCAGAAAAACCTTACCTGTCGGAATATTGGGGATGCGCAGAAAAATATGTTTTGGTTTACGATTATCCTGGTGGTGGTTAACTTGTGTTTCTTGGTACTTGGTGTGTTGCTTTACCAATATTGCGAGGTCAATCAGATTACCTTGCCGGCAAGGACAGATGATCTTTATCCCATGCTCGCCACGGAGCATTTCAGTATGTTTGCAGGAACGGTCTTTGTGTTGGGAATCATTGCGGCTGCCTATTCCAGCGCTGATTCTACTTTGACCGCACTGACCACTTCTTTTTGCTATGATTTTCTAGAGATCGAAAAAAGGTACCCACAAGAAAGGCGCTCGGGAATTCGCAAACGGGTCCATTTGGTCTTTACAGGGATTATGTTTTTGGTGATCCTAGCCTTTAGGTGGATCAATGACCAAAGTGTCATCAATGCTGTTTTTATCATCGCAGGCTATACTTATGGGCCATTATTGGGATTGTACAGCTTTGGCTTGTTTACCAAAAGAAAAGTAAAGGACAAAGTGGTTCCTTTTATCGCACTGGCAGCTCCTATCATAGCATTTATCATCAGTAGCAATTCGGAAGAATGGCTTTGGGGCTACCGTTTTGGCTTTGAGATTTTAATTTTAAATGGCGCCCTGATGTTTCTGGGGCTTTTCATATGGAGTGAAAAAAAATAAAAGGAGAAATATTAAACTTCTCCTCTTTCAATTAGGGTATTCAACTTTCTTAATCTTTTAAGTTGGTTTTCCAAAGTTTCCATTGATCCATCCAATTTGATGAGAACAGAAAAACTGTTGCTGCTGCTGGAGTCACCGTGAACACCATTTGGGCTGATTCTTGGTGAGCCATTAATCAATTCCTGAACTTCCACATCGTAAAGTTTGGAAAGCTTGATCGCATCGTCCATTTTGAGATTGGATCTGCCTTGTTCATATCTTGAATAGGCGGTGTAATCTTTCTTGCCGAGGTAATCTGCAATATACTCTTGGGTGAAGCCGCGAAGCACACGGTATTTTCTTAAATTCTCGGCAATGTGCTGTTTTAATTCTCTTTCCATTTTAATCAAGGTTTCTAATTCTGAAAATCATATTGCAAAAAGCGTACACTTTTTTCAGAATAATTACTTTACACCAAAAACAGGTTATTGATTCCTTTTATTTATCGCTTTAGGTTTTTTTTACTAAAATATATATACGTAAAAAACGTTAATAAAGGATGAAATATTGGTGACATACTCCCTAAATTTCAACAGAAAGTTAAAGGTCGAGTCCTAATTCTAGATTAGGATCCCAAAATACCTTGTTAAAATCCATGATTTTATCGTTTTCCACTTTTATCCCTTCTTTTTCCAGTTCTTCCTGCATTTTTTCAGGTGGGGAAAAATGGTGTTTTCCGGTAAGCATTCCGGATCTATTGACCACCCTATGAGCGGGTACATCATCCATGGTGTGGGCAGCATTCATGGCATACCCTACGGTTCTGGCGCCACTTTTAGCTCCCAAGTAGTTGGCAATGGCTCCATAGGAGGTGGCTCGTCCCCTTGGAATAAGCCTTACTACTTGGTAGACCAGGTCAAAAAAGTTTTCTTTATCAGTTTTCACGGGCGATTTCAATGATAGTTTGATTGATCAGTCTTTTGATTTCCTTTTCGTTTGTCTTATTGGTGGTAGTCAAAAGAAATTGGCATTTGAATTTGATGGCTTCCCTTTGGATTTCCATGGTCTTAAGGGTGAAGCTATCTTTCTGAATATGTTGATTGAAGGAAGAGGCCGCCATTCTGAGCTTTTTCTCAATATCATTGACTTCCAGGGATTGACTGATTTTCATTTCAAATTCAAAAGTGAGCTTCTTATTGTTTTGTTTGGAATGGTTGATGACCTGAGAGGTCAAAATCAGGCTATTGGGAATCATGATCAAATCTGCATCCTCATTGACCAAAACCATGTTGAGTAAGGTGACATCTTTGATGCGGCCCTGCTGGTCTCCTATTTTTACCATGTCACCTAAAGAAAGCTGGTCAGAGAACATAATGATCAGCCCGTTGATCATATTGGTGATATAGTCTTTGGAAAGCAAGGCGATGGCTGCGGCAACAATAGTGATGCTAGTGAAAAAGTCAATAGGTTTGATGCCAAATAAAAACATCAGGGAAATGACCAACACGGCTACATTAAGGATGCTGGCAATGTGGTTGATCCCAAGGACAAAATTACTTCTGAATGGGTCTTGGCCTTTTCTTCTAAGGTAAAACCTAACGGTAATGATTCTTCCCAAAGAGATCAGGATATGACTGCTTAACAGAAATGTAGCTGCTTTTAAAATGTCACTGATGTTGGGGAGGTAATCCTTGAGGTGTAGCTCAATTTTGTTTTCAAATACCTTAAGAAGGATAAAGGATAAGACTTTAAAAAAGAAAAGCAGTCTTTTTCTCTTTTCTCTCTCTCTGATTTCTGTTTTTTCCGTTGTCATGTTGGATTCGAAAATAAAATCTTAATTTTAAGATTGTACTTTTTTCATCAATACTAGATAAAAAAATATAACCATAAAACAATATGAATAGAAATATCATCATTACGGGCGCAGCAGGAAATTTAGGGACGGCAGTTGTGGAAAAGTTTACTAGGGAAGGATTTAAGGTGATCGCAACTGTGGCTCCAGGAAAGCGTGAAGAAATGGAGGAAGCCAATGATGTCTATGAGTTGGACGTAACAGACGAGGCACAAGTAGCTGAGTTTGCCAAAGAATATGCGATTCAATATGGAGGGGAACTCGAGGCCATTGCCTGCTTGGTAGGTGGGTTTGGAATGGGAGACTTGGAAAATACTTCTCAGGCTGATATCGAAAAAATGATTCAGCTGAATTTCTTCAGTGCCTTTAATATGACCAAGGCCTTTTTGCCCGTCTTTAAAAAATCCCAAAAAGGAACGTTTTTGTTTGTAGGTGCCAGGCCTGCCTTACAGCCAGCAGATGGAAAATCACTTGTGGCATACACTTTGAGTAAGGGAATGGTGATCAGTTTGGCAGATTTGGTTTCGGAAGAAATGAAAGGTACAGGAGTGCGTTCGCACGTTTTTGTGCCCAGCATAATAGATACACCACCAAACCGGGAAGCCATGGCTGATCAAGATTTTTCAAAGTGGGTAAGCCCGTTGGAGATTGCAGAAGCAATGCACTATGCGGTTTCAAGCCCAGCTTTGAAAAACATGACTTTCAAACTATATGGTGGAGTATAAACAATCGAGTATAATGAAAAATCAAATTAAACTTATTTTAGTGTTTGCCTTGGTGGCAATCGGCGTAAAAACCCAGGCTCAGACAAGTGAAGCCTCTAGGGATTTAGGGATTTTCAATGCAGTGGAAGTTGCTAATTCCATTGAGGCGGAATTGATAAAAGGAGAGGCTTATAAGGTAGAAATTTTTGCTTCTGGTATCGATGAATCAAATATCGAAACAGAAGTAGAAGACAGGCAGCTGAAGGTGAAAATAGGTAAGGGGAGTTTCGGAAGTAACTCAGTGAAGGTGAAAATTACTTATGCAGGAGAATTGGATAAAATTGAAGCCAGTACCAGTGCCAAAGTCTTTGTCAAAGATGTGATCAAAAGCAAGAACCTGACTTTGTTTGCTCAAACCAGTAGTTACCTGGAGGCTAAAGTGAATGTTTCAAAGCTTAAGCTGGAAGCCAATACCAACGGGAAGTTATTTGTGGAAGGGTCTACTACTGATCTTGACTTGGAAGCTTATACTAAGGCAAATATTAGCGCAGAGGGGCTGGTTACAGAAAATGCTGAAGTAAGAACCAATACAGCCGCTGAATCTGTCGTTACGGTGAAGTCTTCTATTAAGGGCACTGCGGGTACTGCTGGCAAAGTTTGGTATATTGGTGATCCAGGGATGGTTGATGTTAAGACCAACACCGGAGGAGATATCGCTAGAAAGAAAAACTAATAGAGATGGTTAACCATTGGAAGAAAAATATATTGACCCTGCTGTTGATGGCAGGGTTTTCTTATTTTGGGCATGCCCAATCTTTTGATGCTGATGAGCTGGAAGTGAAATCAGTTATAGATGCCATGTTCAAAGGGCTTGAAGGTAAAGATACAGCAATGATCAGAGCCGCCTTTTCTGAGGGAGCCAGACTGGAAACCATTAGGAAAAGTCCCGAAGAAGTGTCCACGAGAAGCCAATCTGTGGAAGATTTTGTGAGCGGGATTGGAAAAGTTCCTGCTGAGATGGAGCTGGAAGAAAGGTTGTTGGATTATAAAATAAATATAGATGGCCCTATGGCTGCCGTTTGGACACCTTATGAGTTTTACATCAATGGTGAACTCAGTCATTGCGGGGTGAATTCTTTCCAGTTGGTAAAGTTTGAGAAAGGTTGGAAGATAGTTTATATCATAGACACTCGGAGAAAAGAAGGCTGCTAACCTTTTCTTCGTTTTTTTAATGCAACAGCAGTGATAATTGCCACCTCAAGAAATACAAAGGAAAAAGCAAAGATGACTTGTCCTTGGTCACTTTTTATGGAACCTTTGAAAAGGATGAAAAGGATGAAAAGGAGGAATACGGCGATGGCTATGATAAAGCCTGATTTTATACTCATGCCCAAAGAAACGAAAAAAATACCTTCCTAGAAAATCAAGATCTGGGTAAACAGAAATTCGAATCAAGGGATTTCCTTTATATTTGAAGCTTCATTACCATTTAATTTGCCAGCATGAACCATGTCCCTTTTTCGAAGATAGAATTGCATCAAGAACTCGTCAATCAAATCAGTGAAAAGTTGAAACTCGTTTCAGACAGCATCCGTCAGTTAAAGGATTCTTCTGCAGAAGATACCAAAAGTAGTGCTGGTGACAAATATGAGACGGGCAGGGAGATGATCAGGCAGGAAATGGACAAAGCAGAGAAAATGAGTTTGGAGTACAACAGCCAGTTGGAAGTGCTTTCCAGTTTGCGTCCGGATGAATCCGCCGAGCTAATTCAAAGGGGAAGTTTAGTGCTTACTGACCGCATACCATTGTATATTTCTGTTGGATTCGGTAAGGTCAATATAAGTGGGCAAGAAGTTTTTGTGATTTCGTCACAAGCTCCACTTGCCCGGTTAATGATGGGAAAAACTGCAGGTAAGGTGATCAGCCTAAATGGAGTAACTTATCATATTAAGGCTGTGCAATAAGTAAACGAACTGTTATTTACTTTGAGGGATTAGGGTCATAAGTTCTGATGCTCCATCAAGTAAGGTGAGTTTGTCTTTGCCTACTTTGAAATTGGAGACGTTTTTTAACGCACTCATGAATTTGTCCTCACCACCTCCAGGACATGCTTTTTTGGTCATCGCACCGGGGTCCAGATTTAGGTTGGTGCCACTCAATTCGAAATCTCCACTAAAAGAATTACATCCACCGAATCCGGATAACTTGCCATCATCCATAAAGCTTAAAGAAGGAAGTGCTCCATTAAACATATCCATTCCGCCACCCATTAAAGAGGATAAAACCCAATTGTTGCCAGTAAGCATTTTTAATGGATTGAGGCTAGATACGGAACTACAGGAACCCAACCCTAAAAAAAGGGCAAATAGCAAGGCAGAAAGTTTTAACTGTTTCATAGAAAAGTGATTTTGTTTTAAGTTTTATTGAGATAGTTAAAATATAAAAAAATCCTGATACTTCTTTTCGTTTTGAAAAGTTAATAGAAAGAAACGTAAATAGAATATCTGAAGGGGATGAAGCAATTAGAGAAATCCTAACAGGTTAATGTTGTGTTGTTTCTGTTTATTAAAAAATAAAATATTGTTTTTTATAATCATGCTTGTTGTAGATGTGGTAAAAAACGAAAGGTAGTTCTGATGATTTGTTAATAAATATTTGGGATATTAGAAATTTGTCACTAAGATTGTCCTGTCAATAATGAAATGATGATTAGCTCAGTCGAAAAATATTCCGATCTCACCATCGCTGCAAATGCGCAGAAGGTTGGCTGTGCCATTTTTTTTAGCATCATTACACGAACCTTTTTTATGACTACCATTACGGGGTAATCCCGTGTCTATCTATTATATTGCCGCAAAGTACCGGTCCTGTTTTGGGACATCAAAATCCATTTACATGCCATTAAAAATCGATTCATTTTTATGAAAATTATAAAATTCGGAGGATCCTCCATTGCTAATATCGAGAATATCGAGAAGGTGTTTTCCATAGTAGAGAAGAGAGCTGATAGAGAGGAGTTTGCATTAGTGTTTTCTGCTTTTGGAGGCGTCACCGAACAATTACTTCAATGTGCCACCATCGCTCAGCAAAGTGAAGAGAGTTACCATACCATTCTCCAGGAATTAGAGAAAAAGCATTTGGACATCGTCAGGAGCTTGGTGCCAGTACAACAACAATCCACAGCCCTGACTTTCGTCAAAGTAAGGTTCAATGAGCTGGGGGACTTGTTTCATGGGATTTATTTGATCAAGGAATGCTCCGATAGGACCATGGATTATGTGTTGAGTTTTGGAGAGCGCTTGTCCAACTTTATCCTTGCGGCTGGCCTTCAAGCAAGGGGAAAAGACGCAATTTACTTAGATGCCCGTGATGTGGTCAAAACCAATGACCGCTTTGGGCACGCCAAAGTGGACTTTGCCAAGACCAATGCTCTAATACAAGATTATTTCAAATCGCACAAGGGCTTAAAAGTAATTACAGGCTTTATAGGAGCTACCGATAAAGGCGAAACAACAACTGTTGGCAGAAGTGGTTCTGATTACACCGCTTCAATTTTTGCAGCCGCTCTAAAAGCTGAGCAAGTGGAAATCTGGACGGATGTGTCAGGGGTGATGACAGCAGATCCAAGGTTGGTGTATACAGCTTTCACCATACCCCAGCTGAGCTATAATGAAGCGATGGAGCTTTCTCACTTTGGAGCGAAAGTGGTATTCCCTGCTACGATGCAGCCTGCCATGAAAGAAGATATTCCTATCTATATCAAAAATACATTTAAGCCAGATGAAGTAGGAACGCTGATTAGTCGTGAATCTGGTGAAGGCAAGATCATCAAGGGTATTTCCTCCATGGGAAATATTTCTATCCTTAATGTTCAAGGGCCGGGACTTGTAGAAGTGATCGGCGTAAGTCAACGTTTTTTCGGAACCTTGGCCAACTATGGAATCAATATTGTGTTGATCAGTCAGGCTTCCTCTGAGCATAGTATCTGTGTGGCTATCCCATCTAAGGACGCAGCCAAAGCCAAGTCGATGATAGAAGAAGAATTCAGGTATGAAATTCAAAGTGGGGAAATGGATGAGGTGCAGGTGATGCCAGATATGGCAGTGATCGCAGTAGTGGGAGAAAACATGCAACACAACCCAGGTGCAAGTGGAAGGATGTTTCAGGCACTTGGTAGAAACAATGTAAACGTAGCGGCCATAGCACAAGGCAGTTCCGAGTTGAATATTTCTGCAGTGATTTCACAAGCAGACTTACAAAAGGCACTTAATGCGCTTCATGAGGCTTTCTTCTTGTCTGACTTTAAAGTGCTCCACGTGTTTTTGGTAGGGGTTGGCTTAATAGGCAAAGCACTCATAAAGATGATTGCGATCCAACAGAAGAAGCTCCAGGAAGAAAATATGCTGGACATCCAGATCCATGGTATGGCCAACTCAAGGTATATGAAGTTCCATGAAGATGGCTTTGATTTGGCGACCGTTGGGGCACCAGATGAAAATGACATGCCTATGGACATGGAAGCTTTTATCGGTACCATGTCAGACATGAATTTTTCCAACTCAGTCTTGGTGGATTGCACAGCAAGTCAAGATGTGGCGGATGTTTATAGCCAGATATTGGATGCCAAAGTGGGGATAGTGACACCGAATAAGAAGGCAAACTCAGGTTCTTTAGACACCTATAAAGCACTAAAGAAACTGGCTGGTCAAAGAGGGGTAAGGTTCTTTTACGAAACCAATGTGGCGGCAGGTCTTCCTGTGATCAATACTTTGCAGGACTTGATGCTCAGTGGTGACCATGTCCATCGCATCGAGGCAGTACTGAGTGGTTCGATGAATTATATCTTCAGTGAATTAGAGAAAGGAATGCCGTTTAGTGAAGTAGTAGCCCAAGCCAAAGAAAAAGGATATACGGAGCCGGATCCAAGGGATGACCTTAGCGGTATGGACGTAGCCAGAAAGATTTTGATTTTGGGACGTGAGGCTGGTCAGGACCTGCATTTTGAAGATGTGGCAATACAGAGCATGGTGCCTGAAGACTGTGTGGATGCCGCAACTGTGGATGAGTTTTTCGAAAAGCTTAAAAAGCATGATGCGCATTTTAAGCAGCTGTTGGATGAAGCCAATGCCAAAGGGGAGAAATTAAGGTTTATGGCTACTCTTGAAAATGGCAAGGCCAAGGTGGGATTAAATTCCTTGAACAGTGAGCACCCTTTTTATACTCTAAAAGGGAGTGACAACATGATATTGTTCACTACTGAGCGATACAATGACTTCCCGATGATTGTCAGGGGGCCTGGAGCAGGTGCCGATGTGACAGCTGCCGGTGTATTTGCAGATATTATCAGGCTAGGAAATTATTCAAGATGAAAAAGGTAACAGCATTTGCTCCAGCAACGGTAGCCAATGTCTCATGCGGTTTTGATATTCTTGGCTTTGCGGTGGAAGAATTAGGGGACAAGGTAGCAGTGTCTTTAGCTGATGAGCCGGGCGTAAGGGTGGTGAAGATAGAAGGTGATGGAGGAAGACTGCCTTATGAAACAGATAAAAATACCTGCAGTGTAGCCGTAAAGGCTTTCATGGAGGAGATAGGTTATAAGGGAGGCTTGGAAATAGAGCTTTTTAAAGGCCTGCCCTTAGGAAGTGGCATGGGGTCAAGTGCAGCCAGCTCAGTGGCAGCCTTGGAAGCGGCCAACCAACTTTTGGGTAACCCATTAGAGAAAAAAGCCTTGCTTCCATTTGCAATGAAAGCTGAGGGAGTGGCCTGTGGAGCGGAGCATGCGGATAACGTTGCGCCTTCGCTTTTGGGAGGATTTGTGTTGATTAGGAGCTATAAGCCCTTGGACGTGACCAAACTTCATGTTCCGCCAGGATTGTATTGTACATTGGTCCATCCTCACTTGGAGTTAAATACTGCAGATTCCAGAAGTGTTTTGCGCCAGCAGGTGCCATTGAAAGATGCCATTATCCAATCAGGAAATATTGCTGGGTTGGTTGCGGGTTTGTTTCAGGAGGATATGGGCTTGATCAGCAGGTCTCTTCAGGATGTAATCGCAGAGCCTTCCCGTTCTGTTTTGATCCCAGGTTTTGATGAAATCAAGAAATCTGTCAAAAGTGTCGGTGCTTTGGGAGCTGGTATCTCTGGCTCAGGCCCCACTACATTTATCCTTTCTCCAAGCAGGGAAGTGGCTGAGCGGGCAAGTGAAATTTGCCAAGAAGTTTTCAATAAAATTGGATTGGAAGTGGACTTGTATGTTTCTGCAGTAAATGTGAAGGGAACGTACGTCATCAATAAAGCTTAATATGAAATTTTACAGCACTAACAATAAAGACCATAAAGTATCTCTAAGAGAAGCGGTGATCAAAGGTTTGGCTCCCGATCAAGGTTTGTATATGCCTGAGCAAATTCCGCAACTGCCAGCTTCTTTTCTTGAAAATCTCTCCAAATTGTCTTTTCAGGAGATAGGATATGAAGTGATCGGGGCAATTTTTGGAGAAGACCTAAGCCATAATGAAATCAAGGAACTGGTAGATCATACCTTAGCTTTTGATGCGCCACTTGTGGAGGTTGAAAAGGATATTTATACCTTAGAATTGTTCCATGGACCTACGCTGGCATTTAAGGATTTTGGGGCAAGATTTTGCTCTAAGTTGATGAGTATGCTGGTTGAGGAGGAAAAGGTGAGGGTTTTGGTGGCTACTTCAGGTGATACGGGCAGTGCTGTGGCCAATGGTTTTTATAAGGTTCCAGATGTGGAGGTCATCATCTTGTACCCTTCGGGCAAAGTAAGCGTTTTGCAGGAAAAACAGTTTACCACTTTGGGAGAGAATGTGAAGGCTTTGGAGGTAGATGGAGTGTTTGATGATTGTCAAAGGATGGTTAAAGAGGCCTTTCTGGATCGTGAATTGAATGAAAAGATGTTGCTGACTTCTGCCAATTCTATCAATATTGCCAGATGGATCCCTCAATGCCTGTATTATTTTTATGCTTATTCCAGATTGCCTAAAGGCAACAAAAAAGTAGTTTTTTCTGTACCCAGTGGCAATTTTGGAAATATAGCAGCAGGGATATTGGCAGAGCGAATGGGGCTGCCTATTGATGGTTTCGTGGCGTCTACCAATGTGAATAAAGTGGTGCCTGATTACTTGAAAGGTGTTCCATTCAGGGCTCGTCCTTCTTTGCAAACCATTAGCAATAGTATGGATGTAGGTAACCCAAGTAATTTTTACAGATTGCTAGCGCTATATGACGGAGATGAGGATTTGCTCAAGGAAAAGGTCAAAGGATATTTCTTTGATGATGCGACTACTCGCGAAGTGATGAAAGAGGTAAAAGATACCCGGGGTTATGTAATGGACCCTCATGGAGCTGTGGCTTATTTGGGACTCAAAGAATATAGGGAAAGTAATTCGGATGTGGTGGGTGTGTTTTTGGAAACCGCCCATCCTGGGAAATTCAGGGATGTAGTAAAAGCAGTACATCAGGAAGAGGTGGTATTGCCAAAGCGATTGGCTGCATTTCTAGAAGGAAAGAAAAAGGTGGAAAAGCTTCCAAACGATTTTGTGGCTTTCAAAAAATACCTCATGGCTAAATAGGTGAAATTCTTGTCCGTTTTAGTCAATTGTGACAAAAACAAGGAGCCGCAACAGGTACAGGTTGAATAGTAAAGAAGCCTGTCTTGTTGCGGTTTCCTATGGCTAATAGAAAAGTGAATGTTGGTTATTCGATTTGTTTTTCTTTTTCACGCTGTCTTTTTTCCCATTCTTTCATCTTTGCTTCAAACTCCTTGATTTTTGGCTCGTTTTCTTTTTCCCAAGCCTTCATCTTCGTCTCAAACTCCTTCATTTTAGGTTCAAAAGCAATTTCCCATTCTTTTTGTTTCAATTCCATTTCTTTGCCCCAGGCTTCCATTTTGGTTTCCCACTCTTTCATGGTTTTGCCATGTTCGTTTTCCCATTCGGACATTTTTTCTTCAAACACCTTGGTCTTGGCTTCAAGCTTTTTCTCAGCTTGTTCAAGTTTTGCTTGGAGTTGGGCTCTTTTTTGTTTGTCTTGAATGGAAGTGTCACCTTCCATCTGGGCCAATTCTATGGCTATTTCACTGATTACTGAGGTTTCCTCGGAAATGTCAAGTTCTATGGTTGGCATGGGAGGGACGAAATCCATTTCTTCAAATTGAGGAACTACTGGAACCGGAGGAATTTCTACATCCATTTGAGGTACGGGGCTCAGCTCCAATACTGGCATAGGGTCAGCAACAGCTGCTACTTTTACAACTACCTTTGGAGCTGGTGTGGTGTCGGTTTTATAAGAATATACATAAGCTCGTCTGCTGTTACTGCTGGTTTTGATTTCATCAGGACAGGGAAGATGAACACTCCAATTTTTTACAACAGTTTCAGTTTTAAGGTTTGTCAACAAAAACTCTTTGGAGAATTCATGTTTTTCTGATGGTATAGCGCCCATTACTAATGAGGCACTGATCATAAGAGATACTAACATAGTTAGGGTAATTAATGGTGAAAGTTTTTCTTGTCGGGATTGTAGCCCCATGATTCTTTTTATCCTGTTCAAAGTAGGATTAGTGCTTCCAGTTGCAGCCATAGCCATTTCTGGGGTGGCTGTATGGGCGTACTCAGCTACTTCTGCAAGCCCATATGCCAATTCCTGAGGAGTGAATCCCATGCTTAGAACGACATCGTCACATGCGTTTTCTCTTTCGGTTCTGACGATTTCGTTGATCCACCAAAAGCAAGGATGGAAGAAGAAGAAGACTTCTAGGCAGTGTTGTAAGATGTTTATCAAATAATCATACCTTTTTATATGTGCCAGTTCATGTGCAATGATAGCTTCCAACTGCTGAGGGGAAGTGTTAAGCAGGAGGCCAGCAGGAATTAAAATAACTGGTTTGATGATTCCGTAAGTGATTGGGACATTGACCAGCTGGCTTTTTAGCACTTTTACTTTTCTGTAAAACTCCATAGAGGCAATCATGCTATTTACCTTTTTTATCAATTGCTCTGGCACTTGCTGGTTGTGCTTTTTATGTAAGTTTCTTAGGTCAAATAGACTGCCGGATAACTTTACCAGGAAGAACAAAGCGCCTAACAACCATAAGTTGACCAAAGTTGGAAGGAAAGCCTCTAACTTCTGGAGCCAAGAAGGATTGAAATAGTTGCTTTTTATGGTTGGAGCAGTACTGGAAAAATTGACATCGCCAGATGAAATGACTTGAACGCCACTGGAATGAGTATGGACGGTCACAGCAATTTTATCCTGCGGAGTATCCAGCATCATAGAAAAAGTAATGACACTGGTAACCGTAATGACAAGTAGGGCAATTATTCCTGCGGTATACCTGAAGTTGGCTGATTTCTTGGAGGAAACTTTGAGAACAAACCACAACAATAGGCTTACAGCAACTATTTGCCAGGTAGAGTGGATCAAAGTCCAGCCAATAGCTTCTAGGTATTCTTGATGAATAAAGTCATTGATAAAGTCCATTATTGTTGATTTTCTAGTTCATTAAGTAACTGTCGGATTTCATTGATTTCCTCCTTGGAGGGATTGCTCTGTCCAAGAGCTCTCATGATGAGCTTTTTGGCAGAACCACCAAATGTCGAATCCATAAAACTGCTTAAAAGTGAATTTTGGGTATCCTTTTCGGTAATAAGGGGAGTATAGATATGGCTCCTGCCTTGTTCGGATCTCTTGAGCAGTCCTTTGGAATACATGATCTGCATGATCTTAAGCGTGGTAGTGTATCCGGTGTCCTTTGTCTTGGAGAGCGCATCGTGTACTTCCCTTACGCTGCCTTTTTGTAGTTCCCAAAGAATGGAAAGGATTTCAAGTTCGGATTCAGTAGGCTTGTATTTCATTGTTTGATTACGATTCGTTTCGTAGTAAATATATACGACTCTTTTCGTAATTCAAAAAATACTACGATTATTTTCGTAATTGGAAATGTTAAAATAAGTTAAAACCGCTGGTTGATAGAGAGTTGTGGAACTTGAGGGACTGCCTGATGGTTTGAAGATTGGTGATGTCAAAATGGTGTTGCCAATTTAGATTTCAGTTTTAAGTGTTTAGTGAAATGAATATCCAACTCAATACGACGGTGTAGAAAGTTGTTTATTCACCCTGAAGGCCGGATAAATCCGGCCTTTTCATTAATTTAGTTTCATGTGTTTAATAACTTTTCATTGGCAGTCAGATCCCATTTATAAATTGATTTTAGTGGCTAATAGGGATGAGTTTTTTAGTAGGCCCAGTGCTAAAATCCATCAATGGGATAATGGTATCTATGCAGGAAGGGATTTGAAAAGCGGCGGTACATGGATGGGAATTCATCCAAATGGCCGTTTCGCTGCATTGACAAACTATCGGGACTTGGCTCACCTCAAGGCAAATCCTGTAAGTAGGGGAAAGTTGGTGTTGGATTATTTGACTTCCCAAGAATCTCCTTCAAGATATTTAGAAAATGTACATGAAAACCGTGATCAATACGATGGTTTCAATCTATTTGTCGCTGATAAAGATAATATGTGGTACTTTTCCAACTATGACAACAAGCCCAAACTGGTAAGCCCGGGATTGCATGGAGTTAGCAATGCTTTGTTGGATGATCCGTGGCATAAAGTGGTGAAAAGTAAATCAGCCTTTGAAAGGCAAATGCAAAATCAAGATATTTCTCTCCATAGCTTAGTCGAAATACATCGATCAACTTCAAGGGAGCAAAATGAGAGGTTGCCCAATACAGGTTTGCCCTTGAAGATGGAACGCGCATTGTCAGCGCCATTTATCAAAGAGATAGAAGGATATGGCACAGTGAATATTTCAGCAATTTTATGGAGACATGACGGTCAGGTAGATTTTCTTGAAAAACGAGTAAAGAAGAATGGCCTAGGCTTTGATGATGAAGAGTTGAGATTTAAGATGTCTTAAGAATTGAGGGCGCTTAATTTTGAAAGTGATATTTTACGCTTTATGAGAAAATTTTGGAAAACCGAACTCTTAAAGGGTAAATCTGTTTTAATTATAATATGAAAAAAATAGACGTACTGATCGTAGGTGCAGGCCCTATTGGTTTAGCTTGTGGGATAGAAGCAGAGAAAAATAAATTAAACTATGTGATCCTGGAAAAAGGCACTTTGGTCAATTCAATTTATAACTATCCTGTTAACATGACTTTTTTTTCCACTTCAGAAAAGTTGGAGATGGGGAATATACCGTTTATGTCTATTAATAAACAGCCAACTCGTCCTGAAGCGTTGGAGTATTACAGGAGGATCGCAAAGCATTTTGATCTCAAGGTGAGTCTTTATGAAGAGGTCAAACAGCTGAAGAAGCTGGATGATGGTACATTTTTGATTGAATCTTCCAAGGAAACATATTTAGCAGAAAAGGTGGTACTGTCTACTGGTTTCTATGATCTTCCAAATAAAATGAATGTTCCTGGCGAGGATCTTCCTAAAGTGACCCATTACTATAAAGAACCCTGGCCATATATTGGTCAAAAAGTGATCGTGATTGGTGGTGGGAATTCTGGGGTTGATGTAGCTTTGGAGACATGGCGAAAGGGAGCAGAGGTGACCATGGTGCTTAAAGATGAATCTGTAGACCGAACAGTAAAATATTGGGTACTTCCCGATATCGAAAATAGGATCAAAGAAGGTTCTATCAAGGCCTATTATAATAGTAGCATTAAGGAAATTAAGGAGAAAGAAGTTGTTATTGAAACCGAAAATGGCGAGGAGACTTTGGAGAATGATTATGTTCTGGCAATGACTGGTTACAAGCCAAATTATGAACTACTGAACCAACTTGGGGTTGAATTGACTTTGGATGAAAAAAGGAGGCCTTGTTTTGATGGAAAGAGCCAGGAATCCAATGTGCCAGGGCTTTATTTGGCGGGTGTGGTTTGTGGGGGGCTAAATACCCGAGAGTTTTTTATAGAAAACACTATAGTGCACGCACATGCCATCTTCGAAGACATTATGAGCAAGAGAAAGCAGGTGCTGAAATAAAGGTTTTAGGCAGCTGGCAATGTTGGGAATACAGGGAGAGACAATGTAAAGGTAGTGCCTTTGCCTACTTCACTTTGGACATTTAGCTCACCTTTGATTTTTTTAGCGTTTTCATTACAAATGAAGAGACCGAAGCCTGTGCCTTTTTCAGTTTGAGTGCCTTCTGTAGACTGGAAGTCCATATCAAAAATACTGTTGAGCTTATGTTCTGGTATACCCACTCCTGTATCGGAAACCTCAATGATGATTTCGTGTTCTTTATGGTTAAAAGAGAAATCTATTTTCCCTTCTGTTGGAGTGAATTTGATAGCGTTTTGCAATAAGTTTCGAATAATCAAAAGAAGCCTGTCAATATCCGTGGTAATGATAATACTTCCCAAAAACACGGTGTTTAAGGTAATTCCTTTTTGTTTGGCCAGATTGTGATAGATGTTAAGTACCTCTTCGCTTTTCTTTTTGATATTTACTCTTTTATAATTGGGTTCTGTGTTTTTGAGTTCTACAGTCGCCCAGTCCAAAATACTTTCGGCCATCTTTTGGGTATTGGAAGCCATGATAAAAAGGTCTTCTTGGATGCTTTTGGTTTCCTCATCGCTTAGCTCGCCTTCTTTGATCATTTCGAGTATTTTGGTGATGGAAAGAAGAGGGTTTTTCAGGTCATGTGAGATCAAGGCAATGATCTTGTTTTTCTGCTCATTGTTTTGATGGAGGTTAAGGTTTGCCTTTGTTAAGGCCACACTTTTCAACTCGTTTTTTATTTTCTGTTTTTGATAGTTCCACTTTAACGCAGAAATGATGGCCATCATGCCGATGGCACAGGCCATATAGCTTAAGGACTGATCGAGAAATTTAATCTCCGGACTACTGTAATTATTGGCGATCAGATCTGGGTAAAAATTATGGATAAAATAGAGTGTTATGAAAAAAACGATATTATAAATTGTCCAAAACCAAAAGGTTTTTCTCTCAGAAAGGGTCAGGACGATAATATGGACCATTAAAAATATATAAGGAGTGGGGCCCTGGATACCATCATTGAGATAGAAGTTTAGCGCCAATATGGGGTAGCTTAGGGCAGCTAAAACTTTTATGCCCCATTGATAGTTTTTTCTGGATCTCCCTGCTAGATAAAACCCTAAAATAATGATGGAGGTAATGAACAAAAGTGCAGATAAAAGGTATTGGGACAAGACATAGTTGAAGATGACCATGCTTTTAAGGTAGATTATCGTTATGATAGCTACTGCATTAAAAATTCTGGATTCCAACTCTTGTTCCTGATCGCTGAGGGTCAGTTTTTGCCACAATTGCTTAGATCGATTTGTCAAGGGTTCGTTTAATTTGTGCGGTTCAAAACGAATTATAAAATACGAAAATTGAATCTAATATAATAGCTGTTTTTGTTTTTAGGGTTTTTGGACTAATTTTTTTTGATTATTACTATTCTTGAAATAGTGGAGTGAACTCAAATTTGAGCCCATCAAAAAGCCCTTTGTCACTGAGTTTCAATTCTGGAATTACCAAAAGGGCCATGAAACTTAAGGTCATAAATGGTGAATTCAAGGTTGATCCCATCTTTTTCGCCATTAAGTCTATGCTGGTATAGGCTTTGGCTATTTTATAGCCATCTTCATTAGACATGATTCCCCCGACAGGAAGGGGTAATAGGAAATCCTCAGTTTTAGAAACTGCAGAAATACCTCCTTTAGCCTCTATGATAAGGTTGACAGCCTTGGCAATAGAAGCATTGTCCACTCCTACTGCGATAATATTGTGGCTATCATGGCCGACGGATGAAGCTATGGCTCCTTCTTTCAGTCCAAAATTTTTAATGAATGAAACCGTAGGATTTTGGTCCTCATACCTATTGATCACCGAAATTTTAAGTATGTCAGCCTCGATATTTGACTCGGCCAGCCCTTCTTTTATTTTTATTTTTCCTGTAATCTGCGGTGTAATCAATTGGCCATCTTGAGCTACAATTACCTTAACAGTGTCACCTTTTGCTTGGATTTCAAAATCTGCAGGGCTTTTGGGAGAAGTGTTAAAGTTGTTGATCAAGTTGCTCGGGATGGAGGGAATCAATGTTTGCCCATTCTCAGCGATTTTTTTTCCATTGACATAAGTAGCAATAATATCAAACTCTATTAAGTCCTTGGATATGATGAAATCTGCCTTATCACCAACTTGAAGCTTGCCTACATCCATCTGATAGTGTTCAATAGGATTAATACAGGCTGCTTGAAGTACTTTGAATAAGTCTTTTTCTTTTTTTACTGCTCTAGAAACTAACTTGTTGATGTGGCCTTCGGCAAGATTGTCAGGGTGCTTGTCATCCGAGCAAAACATGATTTTGTGATAATAGTCATTAATAAGGTCAATAAGGGCATCAAAGTTTTTTGCCGCACTGCCTTCCCTGATAGCTATTTTCATCCCATACTGGAGTTTGTCCAAAGCCTCTTCCTTTGTGAAACACTCGTGATCGGTGCTTATGCCTGCACTGATATATTTTTTAGCCATTTCTCCCTTTAGCCCCGGAGCGTGGCCATCTATTGGTTTTCCAAACTTTTGGGCAATGGCTATTTTTTCCATGACCTCAGGGGCTCGATTTACGGTGCCCGGCCAATTCATCATTTCTGCCAAATAGCTTACTTCTGGACGGGACAGCAAATCTTCCAAGTCTTCCGCTGATATTTCGCCACCTGCTGTTTCAAAAGGTGTAGCAGGTACACAGGATGGCGCTCCAAAATAAAATTTAAAATTGACCTGCTTTCCATTTTGAATCATATATTCAACACCTTCTTTTCCACAGACATTGGCTATTTCGTGTGGGTCTGATACGGTGGCGACAGTTCCATGAACAGATGCTAGCCTGGCAAATTCAGAAGGGATCAACATGGACGATTCCACATGCACATGAGCATCTATAAAACCGGGAAGAATATAATGTTTTGGCGCGTTTTCAACTGGATTTATGGCTGAAATAAGGCCGTCTTGGATCGTGATTCTGGTGTTTTTTATTTTTTTGTTAATCACATCGACCAGTTGGCCATCAATGAAAAAAGTGTTCATGGTGTTTGTAGAGTGTCTTTGGTGTAATACTAAAGATAACTAAATGGATTGGCTAAAAGTAGTGGAAGCAGTTTAAGTTTTCTGATGGCACCTTGGCTTGGAGAGAGCTTTGTAGGTATATTAAGGGTTTTTGTCTTTATAAAATTCTATATTTGCAGCGAAACTTACGGATAGAAAGTGAATTTTTGATATGAGGAAAATTGTAATTGCTATAGATGGCTTTTCGGGATGTGGAAAGAGTTCGACCGCCAAGCAGGTGGCCAAAAAACTGGGATATACCTACATTGATTCTGGAGCCATGTACAGAGCTACAACCTTACATTTTCTCAACAGGTTTACTGTTCTTACCAATCCGAAAGACGTGGATAAGGCCTTGGGGAGTTTGGAAATATCCTTCCATAAAAATGAGGAGACAGGTCTGCAAGAAACGTATCTCAATGGACTTAATGTGGAAAGAAAAATTCGGACTATGGAAGTTTCAGAGAGGGTAAGTGAAGTCAGTAAGATTAAAGAGGTAAGGCGTGAACTGGTCAGCCAGCAGCAACGTTTAGGAAAGCACAAAGGTGTGGTGATGGATGGAAGGGACATAGGTACAGTGGTGTTTCCTAGTGCTGAGCTGAAAGTGTTTATGACTGCTGATTTAAAGATCCGGGCGGAAAGAAGACAGCAAGAGCTATTGGAGAAAGGGGAGATGGTGGAGTTGGAAAAAATCATCCATAACTTATCAGAAAGGGATAGGATTGATTCAAGCAGGACGGAAAGTCCTTTGAAGAAAGCGGAAGACGCTGTCGAAATAGATACCAGTTTACTGGATTTTGAGGATCAAGTTTGCGAAATTACCCATCTGGCGCAGCAAAAAATAGCGGCAAATTAATATTATGATGCAAGTTACAATAGATAAAAATTCAGGATATTGCTTTGGAGTGGAGTTTGCCATTCAAATGGCAGAGGATGAGATGCAGGAAGCAGATCGCTTATATTGTCTTGGAGATATTGTCCATAATGACATGGAAGTAAAGCGGCTGAGTGAAAAGGGCTTGGTGGTGATAGACCGGGAGAACCTGAAGGACCTTAGGGACTGTAAGGTGCTGATCAGGGCACATGGTGAACCCCCTGAAACTTATAAGCTTGCCATCGAAAATAATATTGAGCTGATCGATGCTTCTTGTCCAGTGGTGCTGAAACTACAGCATCGTGTAAAAACTGCTTTTGATAAGATGGAAAAGCAGGATGGTCAAATTGTAATTTATGGTAAAAAGGGGCATGCTGAAGTGATCGGACTTACTGGCCAAACATTGGAAAAGGCTGTGGTGGTCATGGAGGATGAAGACTTGGAAAAAATAGATTTCTCAAAACCGGTCACACTTTTTAGCCAGACCACGAAGAGCACCAAAGGTTTTTATGCCCTAAAAGCTAAAATAGAAGAACGGATGGCCAAGGCCAATCAATCCTTGGAAGAGGTGGAATTTACCGCCAATGATTCAATCTGCAGACAGGTCTCTAACCGAGAACCTCAGTTGACCAGATTTGCCAATGAGAATGATGTAATTATTTTTGTTTCAGGTAAAAAGAGCTCAAATGGTAAGGCCTTGTACCAGGTTTGTAAAGCCGAAAATGAGCGAAGTTACTTTGTGGAAAATGAAAGTGAAATAGATACTGCATGGTTTGAGGCGAACGATAAAGTAGGGATATGCGGTGCCACTTCTACCCCTATGTGGCTAATGGAACAAGTAATGGCCTATATCAATTCTTTGGGGGAAGTGGTGAGCCAATAGTCCGTCCTCCAATAAATTTTAGTCAAGACAATATCCCACTCATAAATATTACTGGAATTATCTTCTAATAACTAATGTATTTTATTAGATTTGAGGCGTTTTTCAAAGGACCATATAGTTTCAAATAAAATATGTCAAAACTAGTTAAGCTTAAGAAGGGATTTGATATTAAGCTGGTGGGAAAGGCAGAAAAGCAAATGGAAGCTTTCAAGCCAGCACAGACCTTCGCGATTAAGCCTACAGATTTTGTAGGTATGCGGCGTCCAAAAGTTCTTGTAAAAGAGGGGGATACGGTAAAGTCCGGTACTCCGATCTTGTTTGATAAAAAACTGGATAAAGTACTTTACGCAGCTCCTGTTTCCGGGGAAATCGTTGAAATTAAAAGAGGTGAAAAGCGAAAGTTATTGGAAATCAGAATCATGGCAGACGCTGAAGTCAGCTATGAAACTTTCGACAAATTCTCTGAATCTGACATCAAATCTCTCTCCAAAGAGCAAGCCACTGAGCAAATCCTAAAAGGAGGCGCCTGGCCACAAATCATCCAAAGACCATTTGGTGTCGTAGCAAATCCTGAAGATGAGCCAAAAGCCATCTTTATCTCCGGGTTTGACTCTCATCCTCTAGCACCGGATTATGGTATGCTGTTAAAAGGACAAGAAAAGTTCTTTCAAGCAGGTATCACTGTTCTTAAAAAGCTTACATCAGGAACAGTTCACTTAAACTTGGACGCTGAATCTGAGGTGTTCCCTGTTTATGGTGGCATTCAAGGTGCGCAAGTGAACAAATTCTCTGGTCCACACCCTGCTGGTAATGTAGGCGTTCAGATTCACCATATTGACCCAATCAATAAAGGTGATTTGATTTGGACTGTTAATCCTTATGGGGTTGCCCAAATTGGAAAACTATTCCTTGAAGGAATCCTTGACGCATCTAAACTGGTTGCAATTACTGGTTCTGAAGTGAACAAGGCTGCTTACGTGAAAACTTATGTTGGAGCAAATGTTTCCACATTTGTTGATGGAAATCTTAAGTCTGATCATGTTAGGGTAATTTCTGGTAACGTGCTAACTGGTGAAAAAATCGCATCAGATGGCTATGTAGGATATTATCACCATCAGATTACTGTGATCCCTGAGGGAGATTATGAAGAATTCTTAGGATGGATCAAGCCTACCACCAGCAAGCTGAGTTTTAGTAAGGCTTTGGGGATTTTCTCATTCATGAACAAGGGAGAATTCAAAGTAGATACCAATGCACATGGTGAAGAAAGACCATTTGTAGTTTCAGGAGTATTTGAAAAAGTACTTCCTATGGATATTCTTCCTACCTTCCTTTTCAAGGCAATTATTTCGGAAGATTTTGATGAGATGGAAGAGCTCGGACTTTTTGAGATCATTGAAGAGGATGTTGCCTTGTGTGAGTTTGTAGATCCTTCTAAGAATGATTTGCAGGATATTGTGAGAAATGGGATTGAATTATTAATGTATAGTTAAAATATGAAGGCATTACAAAACTTATTTGATAAGCTAAAGCCGAATTTCGAAAAAGGGGGAAAGTGGGAGAAATTCTACACCCTTTACGAAGGACACCGGACAATTGCTTTTGCTCCTGATATCACTACTAAAGCAAAAGGTTCTCAGATTAAGGATGCAGTAGATTTAAAGAGAGTGATGATTACGGTAGTTATTGCCATGATCCCAGCTCTTCTTTTCGGGATATTTAATGTAGGCTTTCAGCATTTCCTTGCCATAGGCGAAGAAGCTACTTTAGTTGATAAGGTACTATTTGGTGCGATGGCAGTGTTGCCTACTTTGATTGTATCTTATGCAGTTGGTCTACTGACTGAATTTACTTTCTGTGTGATCAGAAATCACCCAATTAGTGAAGGATTCTTGGTTTCAGGGATGTTGATCGCTTTGGTTATGCCTCCTTATATACCTGTATGGCAGGTGGCACTAGCGACGATTTTTGCGGTAGTGATTGGTAAAGAGGTGTTTGGAGGAACAGGAATGAATGTTCTGAACGTAGCTTTGACGGCCAGGGCTTTCTTGTATTTTGCTTATCCAGCACAAATTTCAGGAGATAAAGTTTGGACTTACCTTGGAGATAAAGCTGCCGTTGATGGTTTCTCTGGAGCGACTGCTCTTTCTGTAGCTTTCCAAGCAGGACAAAATGGTGAAGCTGTCACTTCTGCTTTTGCGAATCATAATTCAGCAATAGGTGATAATTTGTTCAGTGTAGCCAATATGTTTTTAGGCTTGATTCCTGGTTCGATTGGTGAAACTTCTGTTTTGATGATACTTATCGGTGCCGCCATATTAGTAGGTACTGGGGTAGGAAGCTGGAAAATCATCGTTAGTGGTTTTGCAGGTACCTTTATCATGGGATTGATCATGAATGCCTTTGCAGTAAATGAATATATGGCTATGCCGGCTTACTATCACTTGCTTATGGGTGGTGTAGCATTCGGTATCGTATTTATGGCTACAGACCCAGTTTCGGCTGCGCAGACGGAAAGGGGAAAATGGGTATATGGTTTGTTGATCGGTTTCCTAACGGTAATCATCAGGGTAACCAACCCAGCTTATCCAGAGGGCATTATGTTGGCGGTTCTATTGATGAACGTCTTCGCTCCACTTATTGATTATTATGTTGTAAAAGCAAACAAGAAAAGGAGGTTACAACGTGCAACAGTCTAATACTTACATCATCACGTTTTCGGTAATCCTTACCGTCGTTTTAGGATTTTTACTTTCCGGAACTTCTCAGCTGCTAGGCCCTATTCAGAAGGAAGCCGTGGCATTGGATACGAAAAAGCAGATTTTAGGTGCCGTAATGGATGCAGAGAAAATTGCAGCCATGAAGCCAAATGAAATCAAAGAATATTATGAAAATACGATCTCTTCTAAGGTGGTTAACATCAAGGGAGAGGAAGTGACTGAACAGGAAGGTGCAGCTGTTACTGCTGAGACAGTAGATGTAGCTAAGAACTACAAGAAGCCTGCTGACGAGCGCCTTTATCCAGTTTATATTTATCATGAAGAAGGTAGTGAAGATAAGGTAGTTGCTTATATCCTTCCTCTTTATGGAGCTGGACTTTGGGATGCTATCTGGGGATATTTGGCTTTGAAAACAGACTTGAACACCATTGAAGGGGTTACTTTTGCACACGCTGGAGAAACACCTGGTTTGGGAGCAAGAATTACTACCGGTGATGTACAGGGTCGTTATGAAGGAAAGAAAATTTATGACGAGTCAGGCGAATTGGTAGCTGTGGAGATGCAAAAAGGTGAAGGCAAAGACTATTCTGGAGATGAGCATAAGGTTGATGGAATGTCTGGAGCTACCTTGACAGCAAAAGGAGTGAACAATATGTTTGTGAATTATTTGGGAGCTTACGAGTCTTACTTGGAAAAAGTAAAAGGCAACTCCTAATTAATACGCTAAGAAAATATTTTAGAACATCTCAATATTTATTGATATGAGCACAGAAACAGCAGAAAAAACAGAAGTTAAAAAGCCAGCAGAGGCGCTTCTGTCAAAGCGTAGAAAGAAATTGATATCTGACCCTTTGGTGGATGATAACCCAATTACCATACAGGTTTTGGGGATTTGTTCAGCCTTAGCGGTAACCACTCAGATGAAGCCAACCTTGGTAATGGCACTTTCCGTAATTTTCGTAATTGTGATGTCAAACTTGACCATCTCCATTATGAGAAATACCATTCCAACTAGGGTAAGGATCATTGTACAGCTAGCAGTTGTGGCAACCTTGGTGACCTTGGTAAACGAAATTTTGAAAGCTTTTGCTTACGATATGTACAAAGAGCTTTCTGTATTCGTAGGTTTGATCATTACCAACTGTATCGTAATGGGTAGATTGGAAGCCTTTGCGATGGGAAATAAACCATATGATTCAATTTTGGATGGTTTTGGTAGTGCATTAGGTTATTCTTGGATCATCCTGGCAGTGGCTTTCTTCCGTGAACTTTGGGGTTCAGGTACTGTATTTGGAATTCCAGTATTTGAAACCATCTCTTCGTGGTTTGGTGAAGATTTCTCATTGGCTACCAATGGTCTTATGGTAAGCCCGGTAGGAGCATTTATCATCCTTGGTCTTATCATCTGGGTACAGCGTACCAAGACTGGTTATGTAGAACATTAAAATATTGCTAAGAAATGGAATTATTTAGCTTAGGAATTCGGTCGATCTTTATCGACAATATGGTATTTGCTTATTTCTTGGGGATGTGCTCATTTTTGGCCGTTTCTAAGAAAGTAGATACAGCCCTTGGTCTTGGTGCAGCGGTTATCTTCGTTTTGACCATTACGGTGCCATTGAACTGGTTGTTGAATGAATTTGTCCTTAAGGAAGGCGCATTGTCGTTCTTGGGTGAGTCATTTGCTACTGTTGACCTTACTTTCTTGAGGTTTATCATGTTTATCGCCATTATTGCAGCGATGGTACAGTTGGTAGAGATGATTGTGGAGAAATTTGCTCCGGCATTATATGGTGCATTGGGTATTTTCTTGCCTTTGATCGCTGTAAACTGTGCGATCCTTGGTGGTTCTTTGTTCATGGCCCAAAGAGACTATACTTTGGCTGAAGCAACTGTTTATGGCTTTGGTTCAGGTATTGGTTGGATGTTGGCAATTATAGCATTGGCTGCTATCCGTGAAAAATTGAAGTACTCTAATGTGCCAAATGGATTGAAAGGATTGGGGATTACGATGTTGATTACTGGATTGATGGGCATTGCATTTATGTCTTTCATGGGTATAGATTTATAAATTTCCCAAAGAAATATATCAAAGCCCTGTCGTGAAAGACAGGGCTTTTTTTGTGCCTTTTCTCAAATCAGGCATTATTTTTATTACTTATATACTTGTATCAATTTATAGCATTATGTCATTTACATCTAAGCGGTTATTGAATTATTTCCTTAAAGGACTATTGTTTGTGGCCCCTCTGGCATTGACCATTTATATTATCTTTTTGATTATTCAGTTCTTGGATAACCTACTTCCTGTGCCTATTCCTGGTTTAGGAATTTTAATAGTTTTTGCGCTGATTACTTTTATTGGCTATTTGGCCAACATATTTATCACAAGACCGGTATTTGACTTGGTGGAGAAGTGGCTGTTCAAAATACCGTTGGTAAATATTCTTTACACCAGCATTAAGGATTTGATGTCAGCATTTGTTGGGGATAAGAAGAAGTTCAATACACCTGTAATTGTTAAGCTTTCGGAGAATATGAGCAGGCTGGGGTTTATTACACAGGATGACCTTTCGGTGATTGGAGAAGAGGCACTCGTAGCGATTTATTTTCCCCATTCTTATAATTTCAGTGGCAACTGTTTTTTAGTGCCTAAGGAGAATGTTCGAATCCTTAAAGGAGTCAATAGTACGGATGTTATGAAATTTATCGTATCTGGAGGGGTCTCAGAGTTGAATCCTCCAAAGATATAAATAACAAAAAAGGCGCCTGTTTGGGCGCCTTTTTGAGTATTGATATATGCTTAAATTAAATTTGAGCTTCTAATTTTTGAGAAAGTACTGCTTTTGGTACAGCACCAACTTGCTTGTCTACAACTTCACCATTCTTAAAGAACAAAAGGGTAGGGATACTTCTAATTCCGAATTTAGAAGCGACAGCTGGATTGGAATCAACGTCCACTTTACCTACAACTGCTTTACCATCATATTCACCAGCGATTTCTTCTACTACTGGTCCGATCATTTTACATGGTCCACACCATTCGGCCCAGAAATCCACTAGGATAGGTTGATCAGATTTGATGATCTCTTCAAAGTTAGCGTCTGTAATTTCAATTGCTTTTGCCATTGTATTGTATGTTTATAGTTATTCAATCTTTCAAATATAATACACTAAAGTATTTTAGGATTCTTTTAGTTCCTGATTGGTGAAAATATTTTATACAGATGGCCTATTTAGGTTTCTTTAAGTGATTTTTTTACAGGATTTTATAGACTACTTCTGGAATACTTTCCAACTCCTTGATCATTTCATGGGAAGGATCTATGGTGAATTTGGTTGACATCAGGTCTACTGCTATTTTCTCTTTCATGTCCGTCACATTGATGTACAGTTTGGCCTCTCCTTTATATTTGGTGGTAATGGCTTCTAGTTTTTCCATCAGGTCTAAGCTGAGGTCATCAAGGTTGATGTTGACACGAAGTCCTTTTACCATTTTACTTCGCACTTCGTTGAGTAGCATGATGTTTCCGACCTTGAATTCCATTTCGTCAGGATTCCATCTTTTGGACTGCACACTGCCTGTAATGTAAAGGAACCAGCCTGTCATAAAGTACTCTTTGTACTTGATGTAGTCATCCCCAAAGAAGAAGAAAGTATGTCCTCCATTGTAGTCTTCCACGGTTAATGTCCCAAAAGGATTTCCATTTTTGGTCGTTCGGTGAGCAAAGGAGGTGACCACACCAGCCGCTTTTACATTTTCTCCTTTTGCTTTGAGGCTTTCTGTATTGGCAAATTCAGCCAAAGGAGTGTTGGTAAATGACTCGAATTCCACCCTGAATTGATCCAATGGGTGACCAGAGATGTAAAGACCAACTACTTCTTTTTCAATATTGAGCTGTTGAAGCTGACTGAAGGGCTCTATCGAGGTAATGCTTGGCATAGGAACTTCCATTCCAGAACCACCTCCAAACAGCGAAACTTGGGAGCTTTCTGCTTCCTGTGCTTTTTTCTGTGCATATTTTACCGCTTTTTCGATCAAAGTAGCATCATTTTCAGGCGCCTCTAGGTATTGCCTTCTGTGATGTTCGGTAAAACAGTCAAAGCCACCAGCCATTGCCAGGGATTCCAAGGTCTTCTTATTGACAGCGCGTAAATTCACTCTTTGGGTAAAGTCGAAGATGTTTTTGTAATGGCCGTTTTCAAGCCGTTCTTCTATGATAGAGTGTACTGCTGCTCCACCGGCGCCTTTGATGGCGGCAAGACCAAACCTTACCTGGCCTTCAGGGTTTACCGTAAAACCTTCTTTGGATTCATTGACATCAGGGCCTAGTACTTCTATTCCCATCCGCTTACACTCTTCCATAAAGAAAGTAACCTGAGTAATATCATTCATGTTATTACTCAACACAGAAGCCATATACTCAGCCGGGTAATGTGCTTTGAGATAAGCAGTTTGGTATGCTACCCAGGCATAACAGGTGGAGTGGGATTTATTAAAGGCGTAGGAGGCAAAGGCTTCCCAGTCTTTCCAGATTTTCTCCAATTTGGACTTATCATGACCTTTTTCAGCTGCTTGGTTAACAAACTTGGGCTTCATTTTATCCAGAACATCCTTCAGCTTTTTACCCATAGCCTTTCGCAGAACATCGGCCTCACCCTTGGTAAATCCAGCAAGCTTTTGGGAAAGTAGCATCACTTGTTCCTGATAGACCGTAATACCATAAGTCTCCTTCAGGTATTCCTCCATATCATCCAAATCATAGGATATTGGTTCCAAGCCATGCTTACGCTTAATAAAGCTAGGAATGTATTCCAGTGGCCCGGGACGATAAAGGGCGTTCATAGCAATAAGGTCAGCAAAAACAGTGGGTTTCAGTTCTCGCATGTATTTCTGCATCCCAGCGGATTCATACTGGAATATACCGACGGTTTCACCCCTCTGGAAAAGCTCGTAAGTAGGCATATCATCAATCGGAAAATTCTCTGGATCCAAATCGATGTTATGTCTTTCCTTGACAATCTTCACGGCATCTTTGATCAGTGTCAAGGTTTTTAGCCCCAAGAAGTCCATCTTGAGTAGCCCGGCACTTTCTACCACGGAGTTGTCAAACTGCGTACAATACATGTCCGAGTCTTTAGCCAAAGCCACTGGGACGAAATTAGTAATGTCATCAGGGGTAATGATGACTCCACAAGCGTGGATACCCGTATTCCTTACAGACCCTTCCAGTATTTTTGCTTGGTTGATGGTCTTGGAAAGATCATCATTACCTTTAGAGATATTGATCAGCTCATAGGCTTTGTCGATGTTTTCTGAGTTGCCTTTCAGCTTATCAGAAAGCTTAGCTCGGTCACTGGCCAAACCAAAAAGGGCTTTTAGTTTGATGTCAGGAACCAGCTTAGCAAGCCTGTCTGCATCTGATAATGGAAGGTCTAAAGCCCTTGCGGTATCCCTAATGGCTGACTTGGCAGCCATGGTACCATAAGTAATGATTTGGGCTACTTGATTGGCACCATATTTTTTGATGACATAGTCGATTACCTTTCCACGTCCGTGATCATCAAAGTCAATATCAATATCGGGAAGGGAAACCCTGTCAGGATTAAGGAATCTCTCAAAAAGGAGATCGTACATAATGGGATCCACATTGGTAATCCCAATACAATAGGCAACGGCTGACCCTGCGGCTGATCCCCTTCCAGGCCCTACAGAAACACCCATCTCGCGGGCGGCAGTAGTAAAATCCTGTACAATAAGGAAGTATCCGGGGTAACCTGTATTGGCAATAATGGAAAGCTCAAAGTTCAGTCTTTCCCGGATCTCATCTGTGATTTCAGGATAACGTTTTTTGGCTCCCTCGTAGGTAAGATGTCTTAAATAAGCATTTTCACCTCTTTTGCCACCATCTATATCGTCTTGAGGATCTTGGAATCGTTCTGGAATGTCAAACTTGGGAAGCAATACTTCCCTTGCTAGTTTATACACCTCGATCTTATCTACGATTTCATTGGTGCACTCAATGGCTTCAGGAAGGTCTGCGAAGAGCTTTTTCATCTCCTCAGGCGTTTTAATATAAAACTCCTCATTGGGGAACCCATATCGGAATTCCCTGCCCTTCTTACCAATGTAGCGCTTAGGCTTTTCTACTTTTTCACCATCTTTGACACAGAGCAGAATGTCATGGGCTTTAGCATCGTTCTTTGTGTTGTAATAGGTGTTGTTAGCGGCAAAATATTTGACATTATATTTTTGGGCGAAGCGCAACAGCACTTCATTTACTTTTTCTTCTTCAGCTACACCATGACGATTAAGTTCTACATAGAAATCATCACCAAATTGCTCCTTCCACCAAACAAAGGCTTCCTCCGCTTGGGTTTCTCCGACGTTCAGGATCAGAAAAGGGATTTCACCCCAAAGGCCGCCCGTGGTTGCAATAATGTCTCCTTTATATTGGACAAGAAGTTCTTTGTCAATTCTAGGGACATAATAAAACCCTTGGGTATAAGCAAAGGATGCTAGCTTGGCGAGGTTGTGGTATCCTGCCTTGTTTTTAGCCAAAAGAACAGCTTGAAATCCATCGTCTTTCTGGGATTTGTTGGTATGTTCTCTGCAAATGTTGAATTCACAACCCACAATAGGTTTGATGTCGTTGGCCATGGCCTCTTTCACAAAGTGGAAGGCAGCCATCATATTGCCATGGTCAGTCATGGCGATTGCCGGCATATTGAATTCCTTTGCCCGGGCCACCATGGCAGGAATCTCTGATGTGGCCTGCAGAATTGAATACTGAGTGTGGACATGGAGATGACTAAAAGGAACATCTACCAAGTCACTAATGTCAGCCCTTCGGGCTTGCTTTATGACATCCTGGGCAGCTTGTTTTTGACTGTCCTTGGCTGCAGCGAAGTTGGCTGCATCCAATTTTGGAGCTTCATAGATTACCTCCTCCGGAGATATGCCCTCTTCGGGAGCCAGTACCTTTTGTGTGATCAGGCCAAAGAAACACTTGGCCGTGGCATCAACGTCATAAGCAGCATCGTGAGCATCATCAAAGCCTACCCCAAATAGTTTTTGGTGGAGCTCCGTTAGGGTAGGCCACTTATATTTTCCCCCTTTACCACCAGGAATGGCACAGAAATCTGTGGAAATGTCTTTGGTATCCAATTCCTTTTTCTCCATGAGTTGCATAGGGACATCAGCACGGAGAAATTCGGATCCACAGACATTGATATCAAAGCCAATGTTATGACCAACCAAATAAGTGGCTTTCTCCACATCTTTGTGGAAAATTTCCAATACCTCTTTCAGGTCATGTCCTTCCTTTAAGGCCCTGTCCGTAGAGATTCCATGGACTTTTTCAGCATTGTAAGGAATGGTGAAGCCTTCAGGTTTGACAATGTAATTGTTGTTGGAAATCAGTTTGCCTTTTTCGTCATGCAATTGCCAGGCTAACTGAACCAGTCGGGGCCAGTTGTCAAGATCAGTGATGGGGGCATTGTAGTCCCTTGGTAAACCTGTGGTCTCGGTATCAAAAATAATGTACATAAGCGCTCCTTGGATTTGGGGAATCTAAATTAAGCCTAAACTTTTGAATCTGCCAGTATGAACGCGCTTATTGTCCTAGAAATTCCAATGCTTTTAGGTCTTGTAAAAAAGTGCCTTTTAGTCTGTTTAAATGATGATTAAGGAGAGTAGTTTAAAGGTTGAATCTGGATCGTAATCTTTTTTATTTGCTGAATTTTTAGTAGATTAGGATATAAAATTTTAGACAGATATTTTGTCAAATTCACACCGAAATACAGTTTGTCTTCTCTTCTTTTTAAGAAAATCAATAAATAATTATGGGAAAAACAATTATTGTGTCGAACAGGCTGCCTGTTAGTTTAAGGCATAAGAATGGAAAATTTGAATTTAAACCCAGCGCCGGAGGCCTCGCAACAGGCTTAGGGTCAATCTATAAGGAAGGAGAGAATATTTGGATAGGCTGGCCAGGAAATGACGTGGAAGATCCTGAGCAGAGAGCTGAAATAATCATTGAGCTTCATGAGTTGAAAATGGCTCCGGTATTCCTCACCAGTGAGGATATTGAGCAGTTTTATGAAGGTTTCAGCAATGAAACATTATGGCCCGCATTTCACTACTTTACCCAAAACATCAATTATGATGAGGAACATTGGGATGCTTATGTGCGGGTAAATGAAAAATTTTGTGATGCAATTTTGAAAAAGGCTAATCCTGATGATACCATATGGGTGCACGATTATCAATTGCTGCTTTTGCCCCAAATGTTAAGGGAGAAATTGCCACAAGCGACAATAGCATTTTTCCAACACATTCCTTTTCCTTCCTATGAGGTCATTAGGATGTTGCCTTGGAGGCACCAGATCCTTTCAGGGATGTGTGGAGCAGATTTGATTGGCTTCCATACCTATGACGATATGCGTCACTTTCTCAGTGCAGTGGGAAGGATCATGGGACTTTCCAATGAAAGCGGCTATATCCAGGCAGAAAACAGGTTGATCAATGTGGATTCCTTTCCAATGGGGATAGATTATGAGAAATTTGCTCAGTCAGCCAAATCCAGAAAGACTAAAAATATAGCGAAGAAATTCCTCGGTGTTTTGGATGAGCAGAAGCTACTGCTCTCGATTGATCGCTTGGACTATTCCAAAGGGATTCCGCAAAGGATCAAGGCATTTGATCGGTTTTTAGAAGAGAATCCCGATTATCATGGTAAAGTGTCCATGATCATGATAGTGGTTCCATCTCGGGCAAAGGTGAAATCTTACATGGAGCTCAAGGAAGAAATCGATACCCTGGTTGGTCGAATCAACAGTGATTACTCTACCCTCAACTGGGTTCCGATTCATTATTTCTACAGAAGTTTTCCGTTTGAAGAACTGAGTGCTTTTTACAGCATGTCCGATATTGGTTTGGTTACTCCTTTGCGTGATGGCATGAACTTGGTCTGCAAAGAGTTTGTCGCCAGTAAGGTCAACAACAAAGGGGTGCTGATATTGTCGGAGATGGCCGGTGCCAGTAAAGAGCTGCAGGATGCCATCTTGGTTAACCCTAATAATAACAAAGGGGTTTCTGATGCGATCAAGCAGGCATTGACCATGGATGAAAAAGAGCAAAAAGCCCGCATTTTGTCCATGCAGGACACCATTAAAAGGTATGATGTCTTTCAATGGGTAAAAGTATTCATGGACAGGCTTCAACATGTAAAGCAGAAACAATTTGATCTGCAATCCAAAGAAGTAGATGCGGAAGTGATGAGCGAGCTACATGGTTATTTTCAGGAGGCCAAGAAGCCAATATTGTTCCTGGACTATGACGGCACTTTAGTGGGCTTTAAAAGCAGGCCAGAAGACGCGTTCCCAGACGATGAATTAAAGCAGTTGATAACCAAGTTGACCAAAAAATCGCAGGTAGTAGTGATCAGTGGTAGAGACAAAGAAACCCTAGGGAAGTGGTTTAAAGGCCAAAAGGTAGACTTGATTGCTGAGCATGGAGTTTGGTTGAAGAAAAATGGAGCCAAAGACTGGGCACCATATGCTGAGGTGGATAATCACTGGAAACCAGATATCCGCTCTGTCATGGAATATTATGTTCAACGTACTCCGGGAGCTTTTATAGAGGAAAAACACCATTCGTTGGTTTGGCATTATAGAAAAGTGGAAAGCGGATTGGGAGACTTGAGGATGCGGGAGCTTTTCAGTCACCTCAAATACATGGCCAGAGGGCATAACCTACAAGTATTGGAAGGGAACATGGTTTTGGAAATCAAACGCCCTGATATCAATAAAGGGCGTGCAGCCACCACTTTTATGAAGGGTCAAGAGTATGATTTTATTTTGGCCATTGGTGATGATTGGACTGATGAAGATACATTTAAGGCAATGCCTGATGGTGCTTACAGCATTCGAGTAGGGTATAGCTACACCCAAGCCAATTACAATATCAAGGGGCCACGTGAAGTAAGGTATTTGCTGAATAAACTAACCTGATTTAATAAGTTTTAAATTTCAAAATAAGTTGACCTGAAAACGAAGATTTGTTTTCAGGTCAACTTATTTTTTCGTTATACGTTTGGATAGTTAATAATGGTTTAGCGATCCTACTTTTAAATGTTTATCTATGAAATATAATGTAATCTTACTTTTAGTATCCTCGGTATTTTTATTTCAATGTCAACAGGAAACAAAAACAGAACAGGATATCCCTGTAATCGTCATTGATCATGATGATAAAGAAGAGCTGTCTCTGGAAGACTTTGCCGGTGATTACCGGGAAATTCCTTTGGAAATGACCGAAAGGAGCATTATTCAATACATCAATGATATTGCTGTATCCGATGAGCATCTTTATATTGTTGATGTCAAAAATGGCGTTTTGCAGTTCAATAAAGAAGGGGAGTTTATAAAAGTCATTGGTAAAAAGGCTGAAGAAGGCCCGGAGACATATGTGCAACCGACTTCTATAGCTTTTGATGAGGAAGAAAAGGCTGTAATAATTGTGGATACTTATCGCTTCAAACTATACAAATTCAACCTGGATGGAAGGCTGATTGGTGAGTCGGAAAAATTACCTGCTGCTCCAATTTTTGTTAAAACGTCGAAGGAAGGTTATTGGATGATATCAGAACAGTACACAGGTATTGGAAATAAAAAATATGAATTAGGTGCTGAAGTTTATAGAACCGATAGTGATTTTAAGCTGATTGATAACTTTTCTGCTGACCATCTAGAATTGGAAGGTAAATGGGGTGCTCCAAGGAGTCAGCCCTCTCTCCTTTTTTATTCGGCATACGATTCTCTCAATTATTTTTATAATCCTATTTTACTCCCTTCTCGTGCCTATGTTGGGAAATTTGACCGTGATACCTTGTACCAAGTACAAGAAGAAAGGCTTCTACCAAAAGTAAGGTTTGAGTTCTCCAGAGAGAT
This sequence comes from Echinicola sp. 20G, assembly GCF_015533855.1. Lineage (GTDB taxonomy): Bacteria > Bacteroidota > Bacteroidia > Cytophagales > Cyclobacteriaceae > Echinicola. Next base: position 2,250,369 of record NZ_AP024154.1, read on the forward strand.
TTGGGATGGAGAAAAGAAAATTTTCCACCTTAGAAATGTAATGGCTTATAAGCAATATTATCTGGTCAGTTATGAATATCGGAGCACTCCCTACTTGTATATTTATAATAGGTCCACGAAGGAAGGTAAAGTGATACAGGAGGGATTGTCCGTGTCTGGTCTGGATGAAAAATACCTACCTTTCTCAAAATCCAATGGCCAAATGTACTTGATTGTTCAAAGGCCACCGAAACCCGGTGAGGCAGAACCCAATCCTTCAATCTTTCTCTTTTGAGGCCTTCTTATGGCGTATTGATAGGAATATCGATGACGGCAAAGAAGCCTTTGCCTGGTTGACTTTCTATATCGAATTGGCCACTGAGCATTTGAACCTTGGCTTCGATACCATGAAGACCAAGGCCGGTGGCTACTTTTTCTTTATCCATACCTAGTCCATTGTCCTCAACAGTAATGTTCAAGCTGTCTTCGTGGTTGATCAGTTGCAAATAGAGGTTGCTGGCATGTGCATGCTTGACGGTGTTGTGAACCAACTCTTGGCAGATCCGATAAATGGTGAGTTCTATTTGCTCTGGAAGCCGTTCTTCCAAGCCTAAAATTTGTAAATGACATTCCAATTTTCCTCCTAAATTGACCTGCTCCACAAGTGTCTGCAAGGCAGATGCTAAGCCAAACCTCCTGAGGGAAACTGGAGACATATTATGCGCTATCCTTCTCACCTCATCAATAGCCTCGTCCATTTTGTCCATGGTTTCTCTATAAAGCAATTGGGGAGTGTCAGCAGAAAGGTCCTCCTGGATACGATTAAAACGCATTTTAATGGTAGACAGTAATGAACCTAAACTATCGTGAAGGTCACCGGCAATCCGCTTTCTTTCATCCTCTTGGGTTTGGATAAGGTCTTTGAGGTGGTTGTTTTTTTGCGCTTCTATCAGGGAAGATAACCTTTGCTTTTCCTCCATTTCCTTTCGGATTTCCTCATTCAACCGGAGGGTTTTTTCATGTGTCCGGGCATTTTCGATGATCATCCCTCCTTGATTGGCTACGATCCTGATCCATTTGATCAATTGGTCCTGGTACAGGTTTTTGACAAAACTGTTTTCCAAATAAACAACCATCGATAAATAGCCATTGATATTGATGGGGAGTATCATCATGGATTGCACACCTTGTTTTCTCAGTGTGTTTATTTCGGAAAAACTGTTTTCCTTTTCTAGGTCATTGATGATTAAAGAAGATTGGGACCTATGGGCCATTAGCATCAGCCCTGAAGGAACAAGGTGGTTTTCATTCAATATACCATTTCTGGGAAGTAGAGAGATTTTAGCTTCTTCAATGACTTCTCCATTGTTTTCAATCCACTCAATGGCCGTTTGGGTTGATCCGGAAATCCGCAAGAGCATGACCATCAATTTTTGGGTAAGCGGCTGGGATTCCAGATCACCACTTAATTCCCTTAATAAAGTCTCTACATCCGGAGTGATGGGAGGGAAAGAGTCATCCTGAAAAAGAAATTGATATTGCTGGATGATCTGGTTGGCCTTAGTTACCCCTTCCCAATTCCTATAGGCCAATATAGCCTTTTCTAGCTGTGATTTACCGTTGACTAAATCACTTAGTTCAAGCCAAAATTTGGCATAAAGTTCATGAGATAGCGCACTTTCATAGAAATTACCTTTCGCAGATCCAATGGCTTGGAGGAAATTCTCCTTGATAACACTATGGGGAAAATTATTAATCCTGGACCATTCTGCTTGCATTAGCAGATAGGTGGATTTATAGTTGTCAGGAGCGTGCGTTTGCCATTGATCCATCAAGTTTAAAATTGATTGAAGCTCTTCAAGTAAATTATGTCGAGATTCATCATCCTTTGGGCTCCAACTTTGACTGATAGATAAAAAGAGCAGGGTCAAATTAGCAGGAACCAAGGGAGATCCTTCTTGCAATTTTCTGTTTTGATGGGCTTCCCGGGCACATCTTAAGGAGTGTTCAAAATGACCAAACATGAAATAAAACCTGGCCCAAACATGATTTCTGTAAAATCTTTCTTCCTGAATAGTGAGTTTGGCTGCAAGCCAGCTTGGCTGTTGTCTGGGTATGGAGAAAAATGGACTATCTCCAGTTAAGTATTTAATGAGACTTTTTTGGTAATGAGTAATATAGTAAGTCAATTCCATCCCCGGATAAGACTCTTCAAATTCAAAATCCAGCAAGGCTTTGATAGGTTGTCCAGCAATCAAATGCAGGTTGAAAAGGTGGGTTTTCAGAATGTATAGGCCAATTAAATCACCGGATGCCCTTCCTGCTTTCATGCCTTCATGAAGTAGTGATGTACTGGCTTTGAATTCTTTTTTCCAAGGTTGGATATAAAAGGCGAAAACCCCATAAACCCTACATCGATATTGAAGGTCATTGAGCTCTTGATTGACTTGAAGGCCTTGAATACCTAATTCATAGCCTTTTTTGATATGGCCAGAGATAATGCTCATTCTACCGTAACTCACATAGCCAATTGCTTTTACGCCAGGCTCTTGGCTGCCCTTGGAACGGTAAATGATTTGTAGTGCAGCCCAAGTCATCATAATGTCTGAAGTATGATGCAGTGCCATTCCTCCTACATATAAGAGTCTAAGTATGACGTTTTGGATGCTGGGTGGAGTATTGATAATCGCAGGAGAATCCTTTAAGTCCGTTTGATTGATCAGTTGCGATAATCGGTCAATTTCCAATTGGAAGGCGAGCTCATCATATGGCAAGTTTAGCCCCAACTCAGAAAGGATTTCCCGGAGGATAGTGACGACTTTTCTGTATCTTCCTAAATGGTTATTAATGGTGATTTTAAGAATAAAGGTTTCGGCTCTTTTAATGGGATCAAGTAGCCTTTCCAGAAGGTTGTCCAGATGAATTTCAGCCAGGTCGTACTCTCCTAAATGGTATTCGACCTTTGCCCGCTCCATAAAAGTTTCCCAAATGCGGTCTTTGACCATTTCTCGGGGAAGTCCACCAAAGAGATCTGCACTTGTTTTTAGAAAATGTCTGGCCTGCTCATAGGCTTGGTCTTTTTGCTGGATTTTTCCGGCTTCAAGGTTAAGTTCTGCGCATTTCAGGCTGTCTTCATTTTGTTTGACCAATTCGAGCGCCTGATTGAAATGCTGGGCAGCGATAACTATTTGTGTAGGATTGATATTACCGGTTGATTCTGAAATGATTTGATTACCTATTCGATAATGGATTTCCTTTTTTTGGTCTAAAGGGATGCCTTCATAAATCACCTCACCAATATGGGTTTCTGCAAATCGGAAGGTGTTTTCATGAAGTTCGATCAATCCTGCATCCAATGCTTCCTGAATGGCTTGTTCTAGACTGTGCTCGCTTTGAGTGAAAAGGGCAAGTAAGATGTCATTTTTGAAATTCCCCATACATGACACAATAGAGAGCATCTGTAAACTTGGTTCTGAAAGCTTTTCCAGTTTGGCCCAGAGTATGTTCTGGGAATCTCGGCCTTGGTATTGCTGTTTGATCTTTTCCAGCTTTCCCTTCCAATGCTGATCTTCAAAGTAAATTAAACCGGCATTTTTTAGACTGTCCACCAGCACCTGTAAGTAGGAGGGGGTTCCTTCGCTTAACTCGTGACAAATTTGGGTCAGCTCCTGAGTAGTATTGTTACCAAGGATTTCTTCTAAGAAATACTCCGTTTGATTTTGATCAAGGCCTTTTAAAGAAACGATCTCCAAATGCTTCTTGTCATAGTTGAGAGACTCAATCAATTGATTGACCCGAAACATGTTTTCAGCGGATTCCCTACTCGCTCCTATCCACAAAAACTTATGGGAAGGAAGGTGAAGGATCAAATAGTAAAGAAGATTCACTCCTGAACCATCAGCCCATTGCAGGTCATCACTGAAAATCAATACAGGCTTTTGAAAGAAGTCACTTAGAAATTCAAAGAATATTCTAAAAAGGGTATAGAGCTGGTTTTCAACCTTTGGAACTGGTGAAGCGTTTGGTTCCGGAGATTTTCCAGCCAGAAGGCTCAGTTCTGGGATATAGTCAAAAAGCAAGGGCAAGTGTGCCCCGAGCTGTATTTTCAATTCTTTGGAGAATTCAGAAAAGGCAGTCTTGTCCATTTGCTTGTAGATTTTCCTGAGAAAATCTGCAATGCCCATTTTAAAGCCGACGTATGGGATGTTACTTTGTTGCTGGTTATGCTTTAAATCCAATACTAGGTAATTGGGCCTGTTTTGATGGAGAAACTGCTCCACAAGGTAGGTTTTACCAGTACCTATAGGGCCTTTCAAGAGAATGCCGCATAGGTTCTCATCTTTTCCAGATAGGATATTTTCAGCGTATCCATTCAGCTGAGAGATGAGTTTTTTATTACTGGGAGAAATATAATTTGATATTAGGGAAGCGTCTTTCATAAATCGTAATCGCAAACGGGTAGGGTGATATTATTAAATATTCCCCAATACTCCTAATGCTTTGCCCTAGCTCTTTACTTCTGTTTTCGTACTAACAGAAGTAGACCAAGAAAAGTCAAAGCACCATTTACCAATAAGATTTCAAATCCAAATTGGTATCCTCCAAACCATGCACTAGAATAGCTATCTAAAATATAGCTGATGATAGGGGCAGCAATGCAGACCCAAGGCACCCATTGGTCTTTTACCTTTAAGTTAGTTGTCAGACCAAAAGCAAATAGTCCCAGTAGAGGGCCGTAGGTAAACCCAGCAGCTTTAAATACTGCGCTTACCACGCTGCTATTGTTAAGCAGGTCGAAGAGGACGATGATAACAAAGATGAGAAAGGTAAAGCCAATGTGAACCCCTAATCGAGTTGATTTTTGGTTTTTTCTCTTTTTGGAGGGAAGGTTCAAAATATCCACACAAAAGGATGTGGTGAGTGCAGTTAGGGCAGAATCAGCGCTTGAAAATGCTGCCGCAATAATTCCCAAAAGGAAAGTGACTCCAGCTAAAACCCCAAAGTGATTCAAAGCCAAAATCGGATAAAGCTCATCGGTGCTTTCAGGTATGCTGATTCCATTTTTAGTAGCAAAATAATAAAGTAAAACACCCAGTGAAAGGAAAAACAGATTGGAAATAAAAAAGCTGACAGAGAACCAAAAGATGTTTTTCTGGGCTTCTTTTTGATTCTTGCAGGTCAGGTTTTTTTGCATGACGTTTTGATCCAGACCATTCATCGTGATGGTAATGAATACCCCCGCCAAGAACATTTTAAAGAAGTTTTTGCTGGAAAGAGGATCCCACTCAAAGACGGTAGAAAGTGGGTTTTCTTTGATTACTCCAAAGAGTTCTCCGGCATTTAATTCCAATTGTTGACTAATGATGATGATGCTGATGATGACCGCCAATAATAAAAAGGTGGTTTGCAAGGTGTCTGTCCAGACAATGGTTTTGATGCCCCCTTTGTAAGTGTAAAGCCAAATCAATAAGGCTGTGGTAAAGACGGTGACGAAAAAAGGAATATTGAAAGCATCAAAAAAAGCAATTTGTAATACAGTAGCTGCTAAAAAAAGCCTAAAAGAAGCCCCTATGGTCTGGGAGACCAGAAAGATTACTGATCCAGAAACATAGGCTTTTGGACCAAAACGGCTTTTGAGGTATTCATAAATGGAAATAAGTCTAAGCTTGTAGAACAAAGGGATTAAAATGATTGCAATGACGGCATATCCCACCATATTGCCCATTACAAACTGCAGGTAGTTCCAAGAGGAATTACCCACTTCCCCTGGGACAGAAATGAAAGTCACTCCTGATAGGGAAGCACCGACCATCCCAAATGCTACCAAGTACCACGGAGACTGGCGGTTGGCGGTGTAAAAAGTCAATTCATCGGTCTTTCTAGAGGTCAGGTAACTGATCAAAAGTAAGAGAAGAAAGTAGGAGGTGATTACTATAAAGACCAGACTTTGACTCATTTTTACTGGGTTTTGATAATTTTTCTTTTTCCTTTAGTGACAATCTTAATGGGACGGGAAGGTGCACTTTCATTATGAAGTCGATCTACTGCTGTAATGCAGTAAGTGTAGCTACTGCGCTTATTTACCAGATTATCCTTCCATTCTTGCAAAGCATAAGGCCCTTTTTGCACTGTACCATAAATCTTATTGGGATTTGAAGTGTCCACTTTTTCGTCCTCTTCGAATCTGTAAATTACAAAATAGGAAGCATCTCCATCAAGGTTTGCTTCCCAATTAAGCGTAATGCCACGCTCAGGACTTCCTTTTGCCTTAACTGTTTGAACGGATTGTGGGGCTTGCTGGTCGATCCAAGGCATTTCTGGTGGAAGCGCTGGGTTTGGATAGGCTTTGGCCAATTGTGAATTGACATTTTCTTTGTTTCCTGCTATGGTTTTAGCACTGAAAAACATGCTACCCTTGACTTCGGGAAAGGTTCTATTATATTGGATTTGATTCACCACTTCATTTTTGTCTTCCCAGCCTTTTTGTCCTACTCTATAAACTCCTTGGCCAATATAGACATGGCGTCCATAGCTGTTTTCCGCCCACCATTTTACCAAAGTTTTGTATTCCGCCAATTCAAATCCAATATGCCAATATATTTGTGGGGTGACATAATCTATCCATCCTTCTCTTAACCATTTGAGTACATCGGCATACAGGTCATCATAATTGGTTTGGCCCGCTCGGGTAGCTGATCCCAAGGGGTCTTTGTCTTGGTTTCTCCAGACTCCAAATGGACTGATCCCAAATTTCATCAATGGTTTTTCTGCTTTGATTCTTTTGGAAAGCTCTTCTACAAAATAATCTACATTGTTCCTTCTCCAATCTTCCAGGTCATCAAATCGCTTTCCGAAGTTGGCATAGGAGCTACTATCTGGAAATGCTTCATTGGCAATTTTGTAGGGGTAAAAATAATCATCAAAGTGCACCGCATCCATATCATAGTGTTTAACTACTTCAATGATAGACTGTAACACAAACTCTTGGGCAGCTGGAATTCCCGGATCGTAATACCATTTGCCGCCATACTGTACAAACCATTCAGGGTGTTGGACAAGGGGATGATCAGCCGAAGGAATAAAATCTTTGTTATTGGATGCCCTATAGGGATTGAACCAACCGTGAAACTCCATTCCTCTTTTTCTGGCTTCATTGATCATAAATTCCAGTGGGTTGTAATAAGGAGAAGGAGCTTCCCCCTGCTTACCTGTAAGGTAGGCTGACCAAGGCTCATAGCTGGAAGGATAGAAGGCATCCGCCGTAGGCCTAATCTGCATGATCACTGCATTCATTCCAGCAGCCTTAAGCGTATCCAACAATGCTACATATTCTGCTTGTTGCTGGGCTGCGGGCAAACCCTTTTGGCTAGGCCAGTCAATGTTTTCTACTGTAGCGATCCATGCGGCCCGAAGTTCTCTTTTGGGAGAGTCTTGGCAGATCACGGTTTGGCTAATGCCTAAAAATAGAATGATTAAGGAAATAAGGATTTTGGGAAAATGAAGCATTGAGGAAGGATTTGTTTATTTACTTTGATAAGCTTCTACGGCTTTTTTGACTGAGCCATAAAGCGTCAAAAGCTTTAAGGCTGCTTGATAGTCCAGCTCTGGGATTTCTTCCATGACCATTCGTACGCCTCTGTCTACCAGCTTATTGTTGCTGAGCTGCATATTGACCATTTTATTGCCTTTAACTTTGCCCAGTTTAATCATAAGACTGGTGCTGATCATGTTAAGCACCAGCTTTTGGGCAGTGCCTGCTTTCATTCGGGTACTTCCGGTGACGAACTCCGGCCCAACTTCTACTTCAATGGGGAAGTCAGCAACTGATGAAATCAGGGCATCCTTATTACAACTTATACTTCCAGTAAGCACTCCATTTTCTTGGGCTACTTGTAGGCCACCAAAAACATAAGGGGTTTTACCTGATGCTGCAATTCCGATCAAGGTGTCCTTTTCGTTAATCCCGAATTGTTTCAAGTCTTTCCATGCTTGGTTAGGATCATCTTCTGCTCCTTCCACAGCCGTCCTGATCGCACTGTCTCCACCGGCAATTAACCCTACGACCAGATTAGGGGAGGCGCCGTAAGTGGGAGGAATTTCAGATGCATCTAAAATTCCTAAGCGACCGGAGGTTCCTGCTCCGATATAGAATAATCTTCCCCCGGACTGCATTTTTTTACTTGCAGCATCGACCAGTTTTTTGATGTTAGGAATAATCTTTTGAACAGCCTTTGCAACTTTCTGATCTTCTTGGTTGATGTTTTTTAGTAAGTCTGTTGTTGACATTTCCTCCAAATTAGTATAAAGAGAGGAGGACTCAGTGGTGGGGATAACTTGGCTTGACATATTGGGGTTACTTTATAGCTGGAACGGTTTGACAATGGTATTTGACCAGGCCGCTCATAGGGTGTTGTACAATGCTTTTGATTTTGATTCCAAATTCAGTCGCCACTTCTTCTAGAAAATCACAGAAATGGTAAGCAATGGAGCCTGTAAAGCTAATGGGTAAGTCCATGTTTTGAGGCCCGTAAGGAATTACATAATAGTCGAAAAACTTTCTGAAATTATCTTTAATAATGTCTTGGCAGGAGGGATTGTCTGCATGCTTTAACAAAAAAGGTGTAAATGATGCCAGAAAGCGGTTAGCTTGTGGTTTGTTGTAAATTTTATCCAAGATCTGCCTGGTATCCATATCAAAGGTAGCATGGAAATCAGCAATGATCTCTGGATCCAGTTTTTGTTGAAGAATCAATGCAATCAGGTCTTTACATAAAACAGTGCCGCTGCCCCAGTCTGCCAAAATATATCCTAGCGAGGGGACATTGTTGATGATTTCATGGCCATCATAGACGCAGGAATTGGCACCAGTGCCCAAAATGCAGGTTATCCCTTTTTGATCTTGGAGAAGGCTTCTTGCAGCTCCTAAGATGTCACCATAAACTTCTGTAGGGTATTTGACAGATATAACAGACTCGATTGCTGATTTGACTTGTTCTACCTTTACAGGAAGCCCACATCCAGCTCCATAAAAGATGACTTTGTCAACCTCCGAAGCAATGGGAGTGACTTCATTTTTAATGATTTTAGCGATTTCTGCTTCCGTCAAAAAGTAAGGGTTCAAGCCCTTGCATTGCACAGAGTTGATGGTTTTTCCCTCCTCATCCACTAACCTCCAATCTGTTTTGGTAGATCCACTATCCGCAATTAATAGCATATTATCGAATTTATTTGGCAAAATGGGTGATTACACTATACCTCAGTATCACTTATGATACAAAGATGTTTCTAAATGATCCTTCAAGCATCCCTGAAAATAGGGATTTGATACAATCACTGTATTGTCTTTACAAGTACTTTTTATACAAGTTATGCAGTACTCTAATGTCATTTTCTTTTAGTTCCCCACTTGTATCTGTTTGGATAAAGTGAATTTTAAAAGCCCTTATTGCCGAGCTCAGGTCACTGGTGTCATAGCCGATGATGCGTAAGGCTTCCTTAGGGTCAAAGTGATCTGGGACAGTTTCCAACATCACTGTTTCTGTGGTATAGGTTCCAAGCGCTGTAGGTACATCTATTTCCATCATTAGGTAATCATCATACCAAAGCCCGTATCCTTCTTCAGCTAATCTTTTCCATGGAAAATAAGCACTAGGATCCACTTTTCTGGCGGGAGCAATGTCGGCATGGCCAATAAAGTTGGCTGTAGGGATATTGTAATCCTCTTTTAGTCGCTTTAATAATCGCAGCAGACTTTCAATTTGAGCTTCTGTAAATGGCTCAGAACCATTGTTGTCCAACTCAATCCCTATGGACGAACTGTTCAGGTCTGTATCATGCCCCCACTTCCCTCTGCCGGCATGCCACGAACGAAGGTAGTCATTGAGCATCTGGACAATCTCTCCATCTTTGCTGACCACATAATGTGAACTAACTTGGGTACGGCTTAAGGTAAAAGTTCTAATAGTTTGCTCCAGAGAATCCTGGGCCGTGTGGTGGATGATAACAAAATTGGGTTTTCGAATACTGAAATTGGTGGTGCCTACCCAAAGGTCAGTAACATTGGTGGTGTCTCCTTCCTGCTTAACTTCAGGAATTTTAGCTATTTTTTGAGTTTGGGCTTTTACTTGTTTTTTATGCTGCTTGTTTATGGCCCGATAGGGATTCGGGGAGCAAGCATAGATGAAAGCTGCTAAAGTCAAGATAAGACTTGTAATAGAGATTCTGCGCATCACTGAAAAGGGGTTTGGGGGCGATTTACCATTGAAAAGATTTTTCAACTTAAATCGATCAATTAATATACAAATATCAAAAGATATTTGATGTCCTAAATCCCTGAAAATAGGGATTTAGCCATGAAGGGAATAGGTAGCGAGAGCTATAACGATTATAAAAAGTATAATAATATTTAGATACCAAGGAAAAGGATATTGTTCTAAAAGTAAACAATATCACTAGGGCTGGTAGATTTCTCTTATAATGTCTGACTATATTTCAATCACTATTGTTAGCTAGGATTGATTACCTGATTAATCCTTTTTTGTAGGCATTGTTAACCAGTTCAGCAGTATTTTTTGCTTGGAGTTTATAGAGCAGATTTTTACGATGGGTTTCCACAGTGTTCTTACTAATGAAAAGTTGTTCACCGATTTCCTGTGTGGTTAGGCCATTGGCAATGCAGCTCAATACTTCCATCTCACGGTCAGACAGTTTTTCATTGACTTGCATCTTCCCGGTCTTTTTCATAAAGCTGCTCAGCAAAGTTTTACTGACTTCCTCTCCAAGGTAAGTTCCCCCGTTGTGAAGGGTTTGAATGGCTTCGATCAGATCTTTTTTTCCGGTATTTTTTAAGATATAGCCTTGGGCACCAGTTTTAAGCATATCCGAAATAAAATGCCGGTCATTGTGCATGGATAGCCCAAGTACTTTTAAGGCTTTATGTGATTTTAAAAGTTTTTTGGTGGCTTCCACACCATCCATAATCGGCATATTGATATCCATGATCACAATATCCACCGGGCTAAGATCACAATAATCAATGGCCTCTTTACCGTTCATAGCTTCGCCTACTACTTTGATACCAGGGATATCACCTAGCATGGCTTTGAGTCCATCGATAAACATTTGGTGGTCGTCTGCAATTAATACATTGATCATGATAAACTAATTTAGGGTCGGTTGTTGTGAAGCATTTAATAGAAATAATAGCTTAAAAATAAATTAACCTTAATATATGCTTTTTTAGAATAGAATTTACACCAATGGTAATTTATGCAAAAGATAATAATGTAGCCAAACTAGACACAAATCCTTATTGAAATCAAAATTAGGTGGGTTTTTGGATATTGTGCTGAAAACAGTGGTTTATGAAAAATCACTGTTTTCAGGGATAGCGGAAAAATAATTAAATTCTCAGATTGAAGTGGTATAACTAAAAGTTATATGTAAATAAATGTCTAAAAATAAATTTGATAAATGGGTACTGTTCGATTAAATACACTATTGACTTTGGTAATTACGGTTCTTTTAGCCGCATGTTCCAAAGCAACCTATCGGGTTTTTGATAAATCCATTCACTATGATACAGAACGGAGAGCGCTTTCTTTAAAATATATGGAAGATCACTATGGGATGGTTCAGGAAGAGCCTACCATTGAACCAAAAATGATTGTATTGCATTGGACGGCAATTCCTGATTTAGAGAGATCTTTTGATGCGATGAATCCAGTGCATCTGCCTGGGAGCAGAACCGGTATTGCAGCAGCCAGTGCTTTGAATGTTTCTTCCCACTATTTAATTGATCGTGACGGAACGATTTTTCGCCAACTACCAGATACAATTATGGCGAGACATGTGATTGGTCTGAATCATTGTGCAATTGGGGTGGAGAATGTGGGGGGCGGTGATGCTCCATTGACGAACGCCCAGCTTAAGGCCAATGAACGGTTGGTCCGACACCTAAAAAGGAAATATGATATCCAATATGTGATCGGTCATTATGAATACACCGCTTTTGAAGGGCATGAATTGTGGAAGGAAATAGATGAAGGCTATAGGACGGTAAAGACAGATCCTGGTCAAAAGTTTATGAAAAAGATCAGAAAGAGACTGGAAGATATGGGGCTAAAAACACCTCCTTCCAAATAAGTTTGATGAAATGTGTTATCGTACACACAGGTCACAGAAGCTAATTTTTGTGACCTGTTTTTTTATATAACCCATTGGTGTTTAGGCTTAAGGGTTTAATGGTGATTTGATAATATCCCTGTTTTCAGGGATGGAATCGCTGCATTTTTTAGAAAAATTTGACCAAACAATAAAAGTAGAGTGCTTTGGGTGATTAGCAATAAGCCCAAAATCATTTCAAAAATCCAATGTCATTATGCTTTTGTTGAGACAAATAATTCACTTAACTAATTATCTAAAATGTTAAACATGAAAAAACTTTTACGCTGTTTCTTAGGAGCGATTTGTTTTCTCCTGTTCCATTTTCAAGTAATGGCCCAATCGGTAAATGTTTCCGGTACGGTCACCAGTGCGGAAGATGGAACGACTTTACCTGGAGTAAGCATCTTGGTCAAAGGGACTACCCAAGGCGTTTCCTCGGACATTGATGGTGCTTACCGCATCAACGTGGAGCAAGGAGATGTGTTGGTTTTCAGTTTTATTGGGATGATTCCTCAGGAAGTTACTGTGGGATCAGCAAGTACGATCGATGTGGCATTGGAGGCTGAAGCCAAGTCATTGGAAGAAGTAGTGGTGGTAGGTTATGGTACACAAAAGCGAAGTGACCTGACCGGAGCTGTGGCTACAGTGGACACGGAAGTGCTGGAATCAAGACCGATTACGGATGTGGGTCGTGGCCTCCAGGGAACGACTCCGGGCTTGACCATTACCACTCCTAGTGGGCAGATCGGCCAGAATCCGCAAATCAGATTAAGAGGTATGACCGGAACTTTGAGTAATTCAGGAGGTGCCCAGCCGTTGATCTTGGTGGATAACGTAGAGGTTCCAAACCTTCAAATGATCAACCCTGAGGATATAGAGTCAATCTCTGTTTTGAAGGATGCTGCATCTGCCTCCATTTATGGTTCCAGAGGTGCTTGGGGGGTGATTTTGATCACGACCAAGACGGGTAAAAAAGGAGAATCTCCAAAAATCAATTACTCCAATAACTTTTCATGGGCAACACCTACTAAGACGCCTGTAATTGCGCCAGCTGCAGAAGGAGCAGAAATGGCTTTCAAGGCCTTGCAGAGAACAAACCCTTCTACCAACGTATTTGGGGTGGTGGGAATGTACTTTGATGAGATTGGTATTCAGAAAATGAGGGAATGGGAGCAACAATATGGCGGTCAGAACCTTGGTGATGAAATGGTCTTAGGTAGAGACTTTGAAATACGTGATGGAAGATTGTTTTTCTACAGACCTTGGGATGCAGGAGAAATGTTCATGAAAGATTGGACACCTCAGCAAAAGCATGACCTTTCAGTATCAGGAGGTAGCGATAAAACCAGTTATCGACTAGGTGTTGGTTACTTAGGCCAAAATGGTGTGCTAAAAGTAAACCCTGATGAATTTAACCGTTATTCTATGGACTTGAGTGTTAATACTCAAGTGACAGATTGGATGGAGGTAAGAGGTAAGGTACTTTACAGCAAAACCAATTTCACCAGACCGTTTTACTTCAGCAGTGAAACTTATGATCCATGGTATTACCTATTCAGATGGCCAAAAACTTATCCATATGGCACGTATGAAGGCTATCCATTTAGAAGTGCTGTAACGGAGGTTACGCAAGCAAAAATGAACCAGGAAAACACTTCACTAAGTAGAATTAACTTGGGTACGACAATTCGTCCAATTGAGGGATTGTCCATCAATGCGAATTATACTTTTGATTCCAACAATTACCATGATCATGAAACTGGTGGTGTAGTCAGTGCTTATAATTTCTGGTCTACAGGAGCTAATTTGGAATATGCACCTTACAGCAGTGCCTCTTACAACAGAGTGCAGTACATTTCTACTTGGAGCAACAGAAATGTAGGAAAACTATTTGGTACTTACGACAAGCAGTTTGGAGACCATGCTTTCAAATTTATGTTGGGTGGTGATATTGAAGCTTATGAATACTGGATGCAAAGTTCACAAAGAAGAGACTTGATGGACTTAGATCGTGGTGAACTGGCATTGGCATCTGGAGATCAATTTGTAAGCGGTGACAGAAATCAATGGTCCACGATGGGTGGATTCAGTAGGATTAACTATAACTATAAAGGCAAGTACTTCTTGGAATTGAATGGCCGCTATGATGGATCATCTAGACTTTCACCAACTGAAAGGTGGGCGTTTTTCCCTTCCATGTCTGCTGGTTATGCAATTTCTGAAGAGCCATTTATGGAGCCAGTTACAGATGTTATGTCTTTCTTAAAGCTAAGGGCATCATGGGGAGCTATTGGTAACCAAAATGCCTATTTGAGTGATATCTATAGAATAATGGGCTCGTACTCCTCCGGGTGGCTTGATGGAAGTGACAATCAGTTGACCTTTGGAACTCCAGGAGCCTTGCCGTCTTCCTTGACTTGGGAAACAGTAACTACTTTGGATTTTGGTTTTGACGCTAGGTTCTTCCAGGATAAGTTGGGCGTTACGGCTGACTGGTACCGCAGAACGACCAGTGACATGCACAGTGCAGGTGAAGTACTTCCGGCATCTTATGGTACCAGTGCCACCAAGCAAAACTTAGGTGAATTGGAGACCACAGGTTGGGAATTGGCAATTGATTACAGCCATTCATTTGGAAACGGGCTGAACTTAAATGCAACAGCCATGCTTTCTGACTTCCAAGAGCGCATTACTGAGTTTGCTGATAACAAAAGCATTTATTCCAACCGGGCAGGAAGAACTTTAGGAGAAATCTGGGGTTATGAAACAGACAGACTTTTTACTGAAGATGACTTTGTAAAAGATGGCAATGGAGACTTGTTGCTTGAAAATGGCAAATATGTGTTGAAAGAAGGAATTCCTTCACAGTCATTATTCGAAAGTGGTTGGTTCTTTTATGGTCCTGGTGATGTGAAATACAAAGACTTGGATGGAGATGGCGAGATTACTTATGGATCCAATACGGTAGATGATCATGGTGATTTGAAAGTAATTGGTAACTCTACACCTCGCTACCAATATGGATTGAGATTAGGTGGAGATTACAAAGGTATTGACTTCAGTTTCTTTATTCAAGGAGTAGGTAAGCGTGATTACTGGGCAAACGGGCCAATTTTCGTGCCTGGGTATAGACCAGGAGAAGCATGGTTTGCTCACCAATTGGATTACTGGTCGCCAGAGAATCCAGACGCTTTCTACCCAAGACCTACTGATCAAGGACAATCAAGCAACAGCCGGAATTTCCTAAGACAAACCAGGTATCTTTTGGATATGTCTTACATGAGAATGAAAAATGTTACGATTGGATATTCGCTTCCACAATCATTGCTTTCAAAATGGAAGATTGAAAAAGTAAGGGTGTACTTCAGTGGAGAAAACCTTTTCGAAATTGATAACCTGGAATTACCAATTGACCCAGAAGTGGATTATACTTCAGCGGGTAGCAACGACTCCAATACTTTTGGAAGGGTGTATCCATACAGCAGAAACCTATCTTTCGGTTTACAGATAACACTATAAAAAGCTGAATCATGAAAATTAAAATATTAAGCATATTAGTAGCTGTCTTTACTTTGGTGAGCTGTGATGACTTTCTAGAGAAGCCACCATTGGATCAGCTGACAGATGAAACCTATTGGACCAGTGAAGACAATGTAAGGAGTTTTTCCTACGGGTTTTATACCGCTTATTTCAGCGGATATGGTTCAGGGTATTCTTGGGGAAAATTTTTCTCAGGACAAAGTTTGAACGATGACTTTGGCCCAAGCAGCCCATCACAGTTTAGACAAAATGTACCTACTGCCGCGACAAGTTCCTATTGGACATTTGCCTGGGTAAGGAAAGCCAATATTTATTTGCAGAGAATCCAAACTGTACCAATGGGTGATGAAGCCATCAACCATTGGTCTGGGGTGGCCAGGTTCTTCAGGGCCTTGGAATACCATGACTTGGTGAAACAATTCGGTGATGTGCCGTGGTATGATGAAGAATTGAGCGAATCCGATGAAGCGATGTTGTACAAACCTCGCGATCCAAGAGAATTGGTGATGGACAATGTAATGGCCGATCTTCAATTTGCGGCTGAGAATGTTCGTCAGAATGATGGTACGCCTGGCCTGGCAGTTAACAGAGATGTCGTATTGGCATTTATGTCTCGCATCATGTTGTTTGAAGGTACATGGCAGAAATACCAAGAAGGAAATGCGGCTAAAGCAAAAACTTACCTAGAAGCTTCCAAATGGGCTTCCAATGAATTGATTTCTGCTGGAAATTATTCGCTGGGCAATTACAGAGAAGTGTTTACTTCGCTTAACCTGTCAGGAAATTCAGAAGTAATCCTTTACAGACACTATGAGCCAGGTTTGATCACTCATGCACTTAATAGCTACAACAACAAAGAACCTCAAACTGGTGTATCAAAGGATGCGGTTGAATCTTACTTGGCCAATGATGGATTGCCTATCAGCCTTTCCCCTGCTTATCAAGGAGATCATGGCATTGAAAATGTGATGGCGAATAGAGATGGAAGAATCTATGAAACTTTGGTGACAGATGAACTCCGATTGAACGGGATTCTTCCTAACTACAGTACAACTGGTTACGCTACCCTTAAATTCTTGAATGAAGAAATTATGGATGAACCAGAAGGAAGCTCCAATTTGAACTATACTGATTCTCCTGTTTTGAGATTTGGAGAGGTACTGATGAACTATGCTGAGGCAGTAGCTGAATTGGGGACAGTTGGTGGCAGTGCCATGACCCAGGCGGACTTGGATATGTCGGTAAATGTTTTGAGGGATCGTCCAGGAGTTGAAATGCCTCATTTGATGCTCGTAGGAACAAACCCTGCAGTAAACGGTGTGGTTTATGATGACCCAAGTAGAGATTCAAGTGTTCCTTCTTTGATTTGGGAAATCAGAAGAGAAAGAAGAGTTGAGTTGATGATGGAAGGCTTTAGACTGGATGATTTGAAGCGTTGGGAGAAATTGGAATATACTGATACAGAAGCTAATGTAGATATCAATAGAGGAGCTTGGATTGACAAGGCAGATTATCCTGGTCTGCAGAGTAGCGTTACGTTGACTGATGGGGAAACAGGCTACATTATCCCTTCCACAGCAGCAGCATCCCAAAGGAGATTTGAAGATCCAAAAGTTTATTTGGATCCGGTACCATTGGATCAAATTACCCTGTACGCTGAACATGGCGTGACCTTGGAGCAAAACCCAGGTTGGGAGCAATAAGAGATTCATTTAGTTGAATGTTTGTTAGGTATGCCCTTCTTTTCATTATGAAAAGAGGGGCATTTTTCAGATTTTTACTCAAAGTGGTTGATCTCAAAAATACATATGGAAAGGGTTTGATAGTTGGATGCCTTCTTTTATTCTTTCTATCCATAGTGATTGGAGTGAAGGCTCAAACGGAAGAAACGTTCACTTACTCTTTTGGAGCGATTACTCGAGGAAATCAAAATCAAAAGCAAATCGCATTAGTGTTTACTGGACATGAATATGCCGAAGGAGGAGGCCATATTTCAAAAATATTGAAAGACAGCACAGTCAAAGCCTCCTTTTTCTTTACAGGAGATTTCTATAGAAACCCGAAATTCCAAAGTCTGATAGAAAAAATCAAAGAAGATGGTCATTATCTAGGGGCTCATTCTAACCAACATTTGTTGTACTGTGCTTGGGGAAATAGAGATAGTCTTTTGGTCGACAAGGAAGAATTTAAAAGTGATTTAGCCGCGAATTACAAGGAAATGCGCAAAAGAGGAATTCCTAAATCAAGTGCCCAATACTATCTTCCGTCTTATGAGTGGTACAATGACTCTATTGGTCAGTGGACTAAAGATTGGGGATTACAGTTGATTAACTTTACACCAGGTACAAGGTCAAATGCTGATTATACTGATCCGACAATGCCCAATTATGTGCCCAGCCAGGAGATATTTGAAAGCATAGTAAATTATGAACAATCAAATGGACTGAATGGCTTCATATTATTGCTGCACATTGGAGTAGGCCCTAAGAGAGAAGATAAATTTTACAATCTTCTTCCTCGGTTGATCAAAGAATTGGAAAATAAAGGTTACCAGTTTGTAACCATTGAAACATTATTGAACCCTAAGAATTAAACCTGTTTATGTTATCCTTATTGATTTCCTTTTTGACTGTAATGAGTTGGGCAAGCACACCTTTTGAAGCGTCAGGGGAAGTTTATATTCGCTTGAACAAGATGGGGTATTTACCTGAGGAAGAGAAAATCGGTGTTGTTTTTTCTAAAACGCCTATCAAGGAGAAGTTTATTTTAATCAATGAAGGAACGGGTGAAACTGTTTTGACGATAAAACCTCAAAAGGACAAAACAGATGCTTGGGGAGACTTTTGTTATTACACCATTGATTTTTCAGAAGTACAGCAAGAAGGAGTGTATTTTTTACGAAGTAAAAACACCGTTATTCAATCTTCTTCTTTTCAAATCGGAGAGCAAGTTTATGCTCACCAGCAAGAAACTTTATTGGCTTTTATGAGGCAGCAAAGGTGTGGCTATAATCCCACTTTGGATATGGTTTGCCACCAAAGAGATGGGCGAACATTTTTTGGTCCTATGCCAGACAGTACCTACGTAGATGTCAGTGGAGGTTGGCACGATGCGGGGGATCAGTTAAAATATTTGATTACGTCCAGCTATGCCACAGCCCATATGTTGCTGGCTTATGAAATGTACCCAGAGCGTTTTAAAGACCAATTCAACGCCATGGGGCAACCAAGTAAAAATGGAATCCCAGATGTGCTGGATGAGGCCAAGTGGGGTTTGGACTGGATGCTCAAGATGCACCCCCAGCCAGATCAACTTTTTCATCAGGTGGCTGATGATAGAGACCATAAAGGATATAAGATCCCCGATCAGGATAATTCAGAATATGGCTGGGGAGCCAATAGTTATCGCCCCGTTTATTTTGCAACAGGAGAGCCTCAAGGGCTTCAAAAATATAAAAGTGAGGCCACTGGTGTGGCTAATTTGGCAGGGAGAAGTGCAGCCGCTTTTGCTCTGGCAGCGAGAATTTGGAAAAACGATTTGCAAGATACTTTATTCGCTGCTACTTGCAAGAAGGCAGCGCTAAGTCTGTATGATTTGGGAAGGAAGATGGAAGGATATCAGCAGGGTAATTCTTACAGTGCTCCTTATCGGTATAATGAATCCACTTGGGCGGACGACATGGAATGGGGTGCAGCGGAACTCTATAAAACTACCCATGAAAATGATTACCTTGATCAAGCCAAATCCTATGCCCAGATGAGCAATACAACAGATTCTTGGACGGTTGCAGACTCAGCAGATCATTACAGGCTTTACCCTTTTATCAATATGGGACATTATGTGCTTCATGGTCTCGTAGATGAAGATTTTAAAAGTAAGCTGGAAAACTATTACCTTCAAGGAATCCAATACACCATGGGCCGGGCTAAAATGAATCCTTTCGAAGTTGGAGTGCCTTTTATTTGGTGTTCCAATAACCTGATGACAGGCTTGATTACCCAGATAATCCTATATGAGAAAATGAGTGGTGACCAACAGTTCAGTGCTTATTTAAGTAGCCAGAAAGATTGGCTGTTTGGGAGGAACCCTTGGGGAACAACGATGTTTACGGGAATGCCTGATTGGGAAAATTCGCCGGAAGATGTTCATACCAGTTTATATGTTTTACTGGGCTTAAAGGTGCCTGGTGGATTGGTAGATGGGCCTGTATATGCATCCATTTATAATAACCTTATTGGCTTGCACTTGGAAAATAAGGATGAGTTCGCGGCCTTTCAGAATGATCATGTAGTGTATCACGATGATGTAGGAGATTACAGCACCAATGAGCCGACGATGGATGGTACTGCAGGAGCTATATTGATGATGACACATTGGAGTGGAGATTAGCTTTTGACCTTTAGAAACGAAAAGAAGAATTGACTCTTCAGAACAAATTGCTTTCTAGATCAAAGCCAATTAATTGCTTAAGTGAAATAAAGATTAACTAAAATATAGAATGAAATACGATTTGTTAAAAAGAGGGATTTTAGCGGCGCTTCTGCTAGGGGTAGCCTTTCAGGTTCTTGGACAGCAAGATTCGGTGACCACCAAAATTCCTTTTTTAAAGGAAAAAAGCCAGTGGGCAGATTCTGTTTTTCAATCAATGAGCCCTGAAGAGAGAATTGCGCAGTTGATCATGATTCCGGTTTATTCCAATAGGGATAGGGTACATGAGGACTCCATTGCCTCATTGGTGGAAAAATACAAGGTTGGAGGTTTGATATTTTTTCAAGGTGGTCCTGGAAGGCAGGCCAGCATGACCAATCGTTACCAAAAGCTTAGCAAGGTCCCTTTGATGATATCCATCGATGCAGAGTGGGGCTTGGGCATGCGTCTGGATAGTACCATGAGTTTTCCCTACCAAATGGCTCTTGGCGGTATTGAGGATGAAAGTTTGATTTATGAAATGGGAAGCGAAATCGCACGCCAATGCAAGCGAATTGGAGTGAATATCAATTTTGCACCGGTTGTAGATATTAACAATAATGCCAATAACCCTGTGATCGGTTTTCGCTCTTTTGGTGAAGAGAAAGAGAACGTGACTTCTAAAGCCATGGCTTATATGGAAGGAATGCAGGATGAACATATTTTGGCAAACGCCAAGCACTTTCCTGGGCATGGAGATACCAATGTGGACTCGCACAAGGGATTGCCTTTAATCAGTTTTTCAAGAGAAAGACTTGAGAACACAGAGTTGTATCCTTTCAAAAAACTAATGAACAATGGATTGGGAAGTGTGATGGTGGCTCACATGAGCATTCCTGTGTTGGATGATACACCCAATTTGGCCTCAACACTCTCCAAACCTATCGTGACTGATTTGCTAAAAGGAGAAATTGGCTATGAAGGATTGGTTTTTACTGATGCTTTGAATATGCAAGGTGTGGCAAAATTCTATCCTCCGGGGATAGTGGATGTGAAGGCATTGCTTGCGGGGAACGATATGTTGCTCAACACCATGGATGTAAAAACGACCATTGAGGAGGTGAAAAAAGCTATCCAGAATGGGGAGATTACCCAAGAAGAAGTGGATAAGCGAGTGATGAAAGTGTTGAAGGCGAAAGCTTGGCTAGGACTGGACAATTGGAAGGCCGTGGAAATGGAGCATATTTTTGAAGATATCAATAGTTCAAAAGCCAAATACTTAAATAGGCAATTGGTGGAGGCTTCACTGACTCTGCTGAGAAACCAAGACAGTGTCTTGCCGATCAAAAAACTAGCTGAGGAGAAGCTGGCATTTGTTGCTTTAGGTACTGACAAGGAAACTGCCTTTCAAAAAGGGCTGAGTAGGTATGTAGAAGCTGATAAAATAATTGTGCCCAAAGATGCCTCGATAGAAGAGTTGCTGATGGTGAAGGGTTTGTTGGAGGACTATACCAAAGTCATTGTCGGTGTGCACGATTTAGGATTAAAAGCAAGTGTCAAGAATTTCGGGATTACTGCTGAAATGAATGTCTTTTTGAAAGAATTGATTCACGATAAGCCTACGATCGTTGCGGTTTTTGGAAATGTTTACAGTTTGGATAAGTTTGAGGATCTGGATCAAGCAGCAGGGATCATTGCTGCCTACCAAGAATCTGATTTGACCCAGGACGTGGCCTCCCAGATTGTTTTTGGAGGTGTAGGCGCAAAAGGGAAATTACCCGTAACAGTTAACTCTAAGTTTGCACTGGGTGATGGTTTGGTCACAGAAGGAGGTTTGAGGTTTGCTTATGCAGAGCCAGAGGCTGTTGGAATAGCTCACCAAGATTTGGATGGTATTGAGCAATTGGTAGATGAAGCGATTAAAGAAAAAGCCATTCCAGGAGCGTCTGTGTTGGTGGCAAAGGATGGTAAAGTAATCTATCGAAAAGCATTTGGTTACCATACTTACGAGGAGAAAGTTCCTGTTGATATTAATGACTTATATGATTTGGCTTCTGTGACCAAAATCAGTACTTCTTTGGCTGCTTTGATGCAATTGGAAGGAGAAGGGAAGTTTGATGAAAACAATACACTTGGGACTTATTTGCCCATAGCCAGAGGGACAAATAAAGAAAATTTGGTCTATAAAGACATACTTACCCATCAGGCTGGCTTGACTGCTTGGATCGCTTTCTGGAAAAGTACAGTTCGGAAAAATGGGTCTTTTAAATGGGCAACCTTCAAGGAGCATCCCAGTAAAAGGTTTCCGACAAAAGTAGCTGACCATTTGTATATCCACCGAAATTATGCGGATAAAATTTATAAGGAGATCATGAAATCTCCCGTCAGCAATGATAAAAAATATGTCTATAGTGACCTGTCATTTATCCTGGCACCTAAAGTAGTGGAGGCCATTACAGGAGAGGGATTTGTAAATTACTTGAACGAAAATATTTACCATCATTTGGGAGCAAGCACACTTACTTTCAACCCATACAAATATTATTCAAAAGATAGAATAGTCCCTACAGAATATGATAGTTTGTTTAGGAAGCAATTGCTGGCTAGTACTGTCCATGATGAAGGCGCAGCCATGTTAGGGGGAATCAGTGGCCATGCAGGCCTTTTTGGAGATACTAATGACTTGGCGAAACTGATGCAGCTTTACCTAAACGATGGGACATATGCTGGTGAAAATTTGATCAAAGGAAATACTGTTAGCAAGTTTGGGAAGTGTCAGTTTTGTCCTGACAATTACCGGGCTTTGGGTTTTGACCGTCCATCCAAGCCAGGAAATCCAAATGGAAATACAGCCCCAAGTGCCCCCGCGACAAGCTTTGGTCATACAGGTTTTACAGGGACTTATGCTTGGGTAGATCCAGAAAACAAATTGGTTTATATCTTCCTGTCAAACCGCGTGCACCCTACTCGGGAGAATACGAAACTGTATAAATTGAATACCCGCACTAATGTGATGGAAGTAGTTTATCAAGCCATGAAAAAGTAACCTACTAGATACACCATAAAATAAACCTCATTATGAAAAAACTACTGGCATTACTGTTTGTAATGCAGTTCGGGGGCGTCTTTGCCCAAAATTTCAAGTTTGCCTTTGTTACGGATACTCACATTAACGATGTAAATGATATTCCCAGTGAGGACTTGCAAAGGACGGTTGATGATATCAACACCTTTTCGGATTTAGACTTTGTGTTGCTAACGGGTGACATTACCGAAATGGGTACTGATTCAGAAATTAAGAAGGCCCATGAAATTATTAGCCAACTTAAAATCCCATTTTATATTATCCCCGGAAATCACGATACGGGCTGGTCAGAGTCCGGAGGGGTGAGTTTTATTCGTGAGTTTGGTTACGATAAGTTTGTTTTCGAACACGAGGGATATAAGTTTATTGGGACAGCTTCCGGTCCATATGTGAGAATGTCAGACGGACACATTCCTAGGGATGCGGTGGTTTGGATGGACTCAGTTTTAGCAGCTACTCCCAAGGATCAGCGCATCATCAATGTGAACCACTATCCTCTTGACAATAGCTTGGACAATTGGTTTGAGTTGACAGATCGGCTGAAGGAATACAATACCCAATTTTCAATTTGTGGCCATGGACACAGAAATAAACCTTATGATTTTGAAGGAATTCCTGGTGTGATGGGCAGGTCTAATTTAAGGGCCAAAGATCAAATAGGGGGATATAATATTGTGAAAATAGAACAGGATACTGCCTATTTTTCTGAACGAACTCCAGGAAGAAATACAGAAGACCCATGGCGTAAAGTGGCGTTAGGGAAGCATAATTACAGTAAAGGAGAGAGTTTTGAGCGTCCTGATTACAGTATTAACCAACAATATGGTCAGGTCAAAAAGAGGTGGAGCTACCATTCTGATGCCAATGTGATTTCTACTCCAGTGGTTACATCAGGCTTAGTTATTTATGGAAATAGCACAGGTAAAGTGGAGGCACTGTCAAGGGATACGGGAGAGCTTGTTTGGTCTTACCAGACAGAAGGAGGAATATTCTCTTCTCCGGCCATCTTTAAGCATTTGGTTGTTTTGGGCTCGGGAGATGGACATACTTATGCCTTTAATGTTAAAAATGGAAAGTTAGTGTGGAAGCACAAGGCAGGAGCCTCTGTTTTGGGTAGCCCACTAATCGAAAAAAGTACAGTTTTCATTGGAAGTAGTGATGGAAAGTTTAGGGCTTTGAATGTGAAGAATGGTAAAGAGATTTGGGAATATGGTGGGCTAGAAGGACCGGTTGTGAGTAAACCATTATTATATGAAGGGAAAATTTATTTTGGAGCTTGGGACAAGCATCTTTATGCGCTTGATACAAAAAATGGTCAATTAGCCTGGAAATGGGATAATGGATCTCCCAATCGAATGTACTCTCCAGCGATGTGTATTCCAGTAGCTGCAGGTGGTGTGGTCTATTTAGTGGCGCCTGATCGGTTTATTACAGCATTGGATGCTTATTCTGGCGAAACATTATGGAGAAGTAATGAGGCTACTGTCAGGGAGTCAATTGGTATCTCTGAAAATAAAGAGTTGGTATATGGTAAGACGATGAATGACGAAATCGTGGCGTTCAAAACGGGAAAGGAAAAAGCTGAGCTGGCTTGGAAAATAGACTGTGGTTTCGGTTATGAGCATGTGCCGTCGATGCTGATAGAAAAGAACGGCAAGGTCTATTTTGGGACCAAGAACAGTACCGTTTACAGTATTGATCCGAAAACGAAAACCATAAACTGGGCACATAAAATAGATAATTCCATGGCCAATACAGTGAATGTTATAGATGAACATTCTTTAGTAGTGGCAACGATGGACGGGAAAATTGAAATGCTGAATTTTTAAGAATCATAGAAAATTGTTGATCACGAAAACAGAAAATAAGATGATAATAAAATATAATTTAAAAAGATTTGTCCTGCTTTTAATGATAGGGACTTTATTAGCCTCTTGTGGTGGTAATTCCCATCAAGAACAACAAGAGGGATCAGTGGCGAAAGAAAGTGCTGAGCGAGTGGTGATCGGTGCAGAGCGGCTTTTTGATGATGAATTTTTCCCATTGATCAAGGGAAAGAAGTTGGCATTGGTTACTAACCATACGGGCTTGATGCCAGATGGGAGTCATTTGGTGGATGTGCTTTTTGAGCGAAAGGACGTGGAATTGACTTTGTTGTTTGGACCTGAGCATGGTATTCGTGGTGAAGAGGATACGCATGTCGCGGATGGTACGGATAAAAATACAGGGCTTCCTGTAATTTCTCTCTATGGAAAAGTTAGAAAGCCCACACCTAAAATGCTAGAAGGAATCGATGTATTGGTTTTTGATATTCAAGATGTAGGAGCTCGTTTTTACACTTACATTGCTACCATGATGCATGTTTTGGAAGCTGCTGCTGAGCAAGGAATACCTTATTTGGTACTGGACAGACCAAATGCCATAGGTGGTGTCTATGTGGATGGGCCAGTGGGAGATAAGCAAAGGGAACCAGTCGTTGGTGTTGATCAGTTGCCGGTGGTACATGGAATGACGGTAGGAGAGTTGGCGCAAATGTTCAATGAGGAGAGAAGTAAAAAGGGAATGGCCAAAGCTGACTTGACGGTGGTTACCATGAAGGAGTACCGTAGGGAAATGTGGTATGATGAGACAGGCTTGCCATGGGTCAAACCTTCACCAAATATGTTGACTTTGACGACAGCGGCCTTTTATCCAATGACCTGTCTGCTGGAAGGAACCAATATATCTGAAGCAAGAGGGACACTCCATCCTTTTGAGCACATTGGGGCGCCTTGGATTAAAGGAGATCAATTGGCACAGCAACTGAATAGCTATAACCTGGAAGGCGTAAAGTTTACTTCTGCCAGTTTTGTACCAGAAATGATCGTAGATGGAATAGAAATTTACCCTCCTAAGTTTTTGGAAGATACTTGCTCAAGCGCCTTTATTGAACTAAAAAACAGAAATGAGTTTGCCTCATCAAAAGCGGCAGTTTATATGTTGGATGCATTGTATCGGCTTTATCCAGATCAACTAGAATGGAAAGAAGGAAGAATGGATCGACTTTGGAAAACTAAATCGGTAAGAGAAGGGATTTTAGCTGGTCAAAGCCCTGAGGAAATCATTGCTAGTTGGACAGAGGGTTTGGATTACTACAAAGGAGTAAGGAAGCAGTATTTGCTGTATTAAAGTCAAAAGAAACCACTAAGCAAGCTTTGTGTATTGACTAATTATCTCTCGGTTTTTTTTAGCCAAGAGATAATAAATAATTAATTGCTCTGCTTAGTGGTTTAAGTGTTTTTAGAAAACTACAAGAAATTAGGTTTGTCTAATTTCTGGCCTATTCTGTAGGCGGCATTCATTAGGCCAACGTGGCTATAAGCCTGAGGGAAATTACCCCATTGACTGCCAGTCTCTTGGTCTACATCTTCCGAGAACAACTGAAGGTGATTACAATATTTGGTCAGCGTTTCAAACCCTTCTACGGCCTCATCCAAGCGGTTGACACAAGCCAGTGCTTCAATATACCAGAATGCACAGATCAAGAAAGTGGTTTCTGGAACGCCAAAATCATCCATGTGTTTGTATCTGTAGAAAAGGTAATCCTTTGCCAATAAGTCCTTTTCCAGCATCTTAAGATGGTTGTTGGCCCTTTCAATATCATTTCCAAAATAGCCCATAGTGATTAACTGCAATGTACTGGCATCCATGTTTTTGGTGCCTATGGCTTGGGCATAGGCCTTCATTTCAGGGACATAGCAAGCTTCTATTTTTTCGATTGCTAGTCCCTTTAGTCTTTCTGCTTTTACTTTTAGGCTGTCATCACCCAGCCTATCAGCAATTTTGATAGCAGCACATGATCCCGCCCAGTGAAAAATGAAAGTATAACAATGCTCTTGGGCCAAATTTCTGAATTCCCACAATCCTGCATCCTTTTCATTCATGGTTTCCTCGATCATATCCAGCAGATTATGAATGAAGGGAGCAGAATGACTTTTCTCAGATTCAATAAAACGCTTATCCGCATATAAAGGCAATAAACTAACCAATACCTGTCCATAAAGGTCATTTTGAATATGGGTATAAGCTTGATTCCCAAATCGCACAGGTTGATTGCCAAGGTAACCTGAAAGGTCACTCAGCTCCTCTTCCAAAAGTGCAGACCCGGTAATGGAATAAAGAGGTTGGTAACGACCGTTTGCGTTAGTTGGTAAGTTTTGGATATACTCAAAATACCTTTCCAATTCTTGAAAGTGGCCAAGGGAGTTGAATACATTTAAGGTGTAATAACTGTCCCGTATCCAGCAATACCTGTAGTCCCAATTTCTGGTAGATCCTGGGGATTCTGGCAAGCTAGTGGTGGAGGCAGCGATAATGGCTCCAGTGTCTTCAAACTGGTGAATTTTAAGTGCCAAAGCAGATCTTACCACTAACTTTTGATAAAAATGAGGAATGCTAGTCGATTTGATCCATTCCCTCCAGTATTGGGTGGTTGCTTGTAAAAACCTTTCAGCGGTACTCTCTACAGGGGCTTCCAAAGGTTGACCATAAGTGAAGAAAAGGTAAATGGGACGCTGAAGCCTAAAAGCCATGTCTTCAATGATATAATTTACCGAGCAGTTGGTTGTAAGCCTCACTTGTTGTTCTGCACCTAAATATTCAATATGGTTGCTGCTCATGGAAGGTTTGAGGGGAAGACTTCCTCTGTTCGCGACCGGTTTGCAGTTGATTTTAACTTTAGGCTCTCCTTTTAGTGGTTCAACCTTTCTTACCACCATCAATGGTTTGTGGTAACGATCAAAATTATGAAAACGGGGGGCGAAATCTGTTACGGAGTAAGCCTCCTCACCATTGTCTAGAGTGATAGTAGTCTTGAGGATATTTGTATTTTCCAGGTATTCCTGATCAGACGTAAAGGATTGGTCTTCTGGTAAAATGTTAAACTCACCACCTTTTTCCCGGTCAAGCATTCCACCAAAAATGAAATCACTGTCAAACCTTGGGAAGCAAAGCCAACTGATATTAGTGTCTTTTTCAATATGGGCGATGTAAGCACAGTTACCGATAAGCCCTGTGCCATAAAGATGTCTTTTTGTCATTTTGTTAAATTGAATGGTATAAAAAATGAGTGGCTTTTTGGGTTAGCTTTGAAGATAGTAAAAAAATGAAAAGGTAAAAACTCCAAAAGGTGCATTTCAGCGCATTTTTAATGCAAAAAGTGAGATTTAACAGATGAATTGTGAAGAAAAAAATCCGATGCCCTTATCTTGAGGAAAGAGCACCGGTAAATATGTTTCATCTTTTTCCCTCAAAAGGAACGTAGACTACTTTTTTGGTTTCGAAGAATTCTTCTGTGAAGTAATCTTCAAGATGATAGGACACATAGGAGATGTCCAATTCCTCCATTTCTTCATCTACTTCACCTCCCTTGAGATATAAAATGCCATTTTGGAATTCATTGAAATCTTCTTTTTTAAATTTTCCTTTCACCCAAGGGTAGAAATTGATCATTCTTGTAACAGCCCTGCTGACCACAAAGTCATATTTACGTTGCAATGACTCAGCCCTTACTTGTTGGCCCTCAACATTGCTTAGCTTAAGCGTTTTGGTCACATCTTTCACCACAGTGATTTTTTTTCCAATGGAATCTACCAAGTGAAAATTAGTTTCAGGAAACATGATGGCAAGAGGGATCCCTGGAAAGCCACCGCCAGTGCCAATATCCAATACCCAAGTGCCAGGTTCAAACTTCATTACCTTAGCAATCCCCAACGAGTGAAGTACATGGTGTGTGTAGAAAGCATCCATGTCCTTTCGACTGATGACATTGATTTTTTGGTTCCAATCCCGATAAAGTTCTCCCAAAGCAGCAAATAGCTCTTTTTGTTTATCGTTAATGTCTGGAAAATATTTTAAGATCAGGTCAAGTTCCTGGTTCATACTGTACGTGATTTGGTCATTAAAACCCCCAAAGATACTGTTTTAGATTCATTCCTTTTTGGAATACGCTTAAAAGGTGATGCCAAAGAATAAAAGGATGATCACAGATTTTTTTCTGGTATTCAATAGGGACGAAAATAAAAATAAGAGGCCTTAAGAAATAAATTGGGAACAAATACATGTTCCGGACTGAAAACCCGGAACAGCTAGAGGACATGCCGACAGTTATGTATGTCCAAAATCTTACATCTAATATCTAGTCTCTGATGTCTAGTATTTTATATCTACCATCTAAATATGTCTCTCCTTGCCTTGGGCGATTTCGTAAAGAAGCTCTCTTGACCGGTGCAGCTGTGCTTTTACAGTTCCCAATGGTTTATCGAGCTCTTGCGCAATTTCATCGTATGATAGCTCGTCAAAGTATCTCAGTTTGACCAGTTTTCTATATTTAGCGGGAAGTTTGTCCACAAAGATGCGGACCATCTCAATTCTTTGGCTTTTGATGAATTCATCCTGTGGATTGTTTTCGTCGTCTTCCACGTCGATGTTCACGGAATTTCCTCCATCATCGGTCAAAGTATTGTTCAAGCTCATGGTCTTGAGTTTCTTTTTCCTGATAAAGTCAATGGTGTTGTTGGTGGCAATTCTAAACAGCCAGGTACTAAAAGTGTAGTCTTTCTTAAACTTGTGTAGGTTCCTGAAAGCTTTAGCAAAGGCTTCCATGGTCAGATCTTCAGCATCATCTGCATCACGGATCATTTTCAAGATCATGAAGTAGACGGCTTTTTTATACCGTTTCATTAAAGTTGCATAAGCCTGCTGGTCTTTTTGGTCTACTGCTCTGTCTATTAAGTCAAAATCTTCTAGCGCTTTGTCTGAGAACCCTCTTTCGTTTATTTCCATCTAACTGTTTTTGATAGGTAACCTTTAGCCCCAATGATCCAAAAATAGCTTAAATACATTAAATCGAAAAACATCGTCCAGAACACTTTTCCATGTCCTTCGATTTTCTTGATTGCGCTGTTAATGGTTGAAAACTGGAGCAATGCCCGTATAACTATAATACTTACAATTGCTGCAATTGGTTCCCATTTTTGCGTAATACTCATCAAAGCTATGGCTGAAGCCCAAAAAAACAAATGACTAATTGCATAAAGCCCTATTTTAATTTTGTCAGCGGCTCTATAGTACTTTCCAGTCTGAAAGTGACGCTTTTTCTGAATGTAGTATTCTTTGAAGGTCTTTTTAGGAGTTGATATGGTAATGCTTTCAGGGTGAATCACCACAGCCGTGTTGCTTCTTTGAGCATATTTGTTCACGAATAGATCGTCATCTCCTCCAAGAATCTGCCACAGATCTTTGAATGCCTTTTTCTCCATAAAGAACCCTCGGCGGTAGGCCAAGTTTCGGCCAACTCCCATAAAGGGGGCCTTCCAGAGTGCAAAAGAAAAATATTGAATAGCCGTGAACCAAGTTTCATATTGGATCAAAGCATTGAGAAAACCCTTGGTTTTTTCATAGCCTCCATAGCCCAGTGCAAAAGTTTTATTTTCATTTCTGATGGGTCTAGTCATTTGGGAAATCCAATTTTCGGAGGCTGGAATACAGTCTGCATCCGTGAGGAGTAGTACGTCATATTTAGCCACTTTGATACCTAAGGTCAAGGCATATTTCTTAGGGGTAACATGATCTGGTGTATAGTCTACTGTTACCGTTCTTAGTCCTGGGTATTGACTCATCATGCCTTCCAAGAGAAAACGGGTGTTGTCAAATGACCGGTCGTTGATCACAAGGATTTCAAATATCGGATAGTTTTGTTTGGACAGCTCAGGAATCAGTTTTTTGAGGTTTTCTTCCTCATTCCTAGCGGCAATGATGATACTGACCCCCTCTTGGTTGATATCTGTGTTGTTGGATTCTTTTCGATGGTAAAAAAAACTTAGCCTGCCGTAAATAAAGCAAAGGTAGATGATTTGTATAGAAGTAGCGGCTCCAAAAATGAGCCACAGGATATTGATGATCATGTGTTGTTTGATTTCGAGGCAAAGATAAAATCAAAAACAGCAACTCTTTTAAGGATAAGCTTATATTTTTGTGCTGGATTTGATAACTAAATCATAACAAGGTCGTTTTATCTTGTTTGAAACTGATGATTAATGAAGTTTATTCTCGAAAGTAAAGACGAAAAGAGTAAGGCGAGAGCTGGGGTGGTCAAAACAGACCATGGAGATATTCAAACTCCTATTTTCATGCCTGTAGGTACGGCGGGTTCTGTAAAGGCAGTTCATCAAAGAGAACTCACCTATGATGTTAAGGCGCAGATTATTTTGGGCAATACCTATCATCTTTACCTTAGGCCGGGGATTGACATTCTGGAAAAGGCAGGAGGACTTCATAAATTCAATGGTTGGAACAAGCCAATATTGACTGACAGTGGCGGGTATCAGGTTTTTTCCTTGGCTGGAACAAGAAAAATTACAGAAGAGGGCGTACTTTTTAAATCACACATTGACGGCTCCAAGCACAAGTTTACCCCTGAAAATGTGATGGACATCCAAAGAAGCATTGGGGCAGACATTATCATGGCGTTCGATGAGTGCACACCCTATCCTTGTGAATTTGGCTATGCGAGGGAATCCATGGAAATGACGCACCGTTGGTTAAAGCGCTGTATTGACAGAGTGGATAGCACTGAAGGTAAATATGGTTATGCACAAACACTTTTCCCTATCGTTCAAGGAAGTGTTTACAAAGATTTAAGAAAGCAGTCAGCTGAATTTGTAGCTTCCTGTGAGAGGGATGGCAATGCGATTGGAGGACTCTCTGTGGGAGAGCCTGCCGAGATGATGTATGAGATGACTGAATTGGTGACAGATATTTTGCCAAGTGACAAGCCGAGGTACCTCATGGGAGTAGGTACACCCGCCAATATTTTGGAATGCATAGCCTTAGGGGTGGATATGTTTGATTGTGTTATGCCAACCAGAAATGCCAGAAATGGTATGCTGTTCACTTCAGAGGGGATCATGAATATGAGAAATGAAAAATGGAAAGATGATTTTTCACCGATTGATCCCAATATCAATAGTTATGTGAGTAATTTTTACTCCAAAGCCTACTTGAGACATCTTACTATCAGTAAAGAAATCTTGGCAGCACAGATTGCCAGTATCCATAATTTAAGCTTTTACCTTTGGTTAGTGGGAGAGGCAAGAGAGAAAATCAAGGCAGGTGAATTTGCCGCTTGGAAAGATATGATGGTTGAGAAAGTAAGCAGAAGATTATAATGAAGTTATTGGATAAACTGATCATAAAGGATTTTCTCAAGACCTACTTTTTTGTGGTTTTGATGCTGATCATGATTGTCTTGGTGCTTGATTTTACCGAGAAGAATGATGAGTTTATCCGAAATAATGTTCCTTCAGGAGAGATCATTAAGTACATGTTTAACTACGGTTTGTATTTGAACAATCTCCTGACTCCAATCACAGTGTTTATTTCAGTGATTTTTATTACTTCCAGAATGGCTGGGAGAACGGAGATTATTGCTGTTTTAAGTAGTGGGGTGAGCTTTTTGAGGATGCTAAGGCCTTTCTTAGTAGGGGCTTCTATGATTGCGCTGGCCAGTTTTCTGCTTAATGGCTGGGTACTTCCTGGTGCTACTGCTGGTGTTTATGAATTTAAGAGGGAGTATTTGGAAGATGATAGTCAGTACAATTATCAGAACCTACATGTAAAGGTGGCTCCAGATGTGTATGCCTATATTTCAAGGTACTATACTGGGCCTAAAACTGGTTATTCATTTACCTTGGAGCATATTGAAGAAGGGAAGTTGCTTTCAAAGCTCTCTGCTGACAGAATTGTGTGGGATACGGCTACCAATGCGTGGGAAGTGAGGAACTGGAAACTCAGGGTGTTGGAGGATATGGGGGAAGAGTATTCTGTTGGTGAGCGGATGGACACAGTATTGTCCATTACTCCTAATGACTTTGATTTGCCTCCGAACCACCATGAAACCCTTAATCTTCCAGAGTTGGGCAGACAGATAAAGGTATTGGAAGATCGTGGGGCAGATAATGTAAGTTTCTATAAGATAGAACGCTATGTACGTTTTATGTCTCCTTTTGCAGCTATTATCTTAACCTTTATTGGAGTGATTGTTTCTTCCAAAAAGACAAGAGGAGGGTCCGGTTTCAAGATTGCTCTGGGCTTTTTGTTGGCATTTATTTATATCATACTGTTTTTACTGTCCAGAACTTTTGCAGAAGCTGGTACTCCTTATCCGGTGTTGGCAGTTTGGTTGCCCAATATTGTATTTGCGATAACAGGTTTGGTTATGTATAAAACTGTTCCCCGTTAAACCCGATGCTAGGGTCAGCTTTCAAGGACTATTTGATGCTCCATTTCATTGTTTTGATTTGGGGCTTTACGGCTATTTTAGGTTTGTTGATCAGCATACCTGCCGTAGAAATTGTGTTTTTCAGGACATTCATAGCTACCCTAATATTGGGTGTGCTTTTTGTTTTAAAGGGACGCAGAATAATCATTCCTAAAAAAGAATTGGCCAAAGTTCTTGGGACAGGGGCATTAATAGGGCTCCATTGGATTTTGTTTTTTGGAGCGGCGAGGGTTTCTACTGCATCAGTTTGTTTGGCGGGAATGGCCACTTGTTCTTTATGGACTGCATTTATAGAACCATGGGTCAACCATTCTAGAATCAAATGGTATGAAGTGATGCTTGGGCTTGTGGTTTTGGTGGGACTTTATGTAATCTTCAGATTTGAAATTAAATATTGGGAAGGCATAGTGATGGCCGTTGGCTCAGCTTTCTTGGGAGCATGTTTTACGGTGAGTAATGGTCGTCTGACCAAGAAACATTCTCCCTATTTAATTACATTTTATGAAATGATGGGGGCGTGTGTTTTTACTGCTTTGTTTATGCCGTTTTATGTGCTGTTCTTTGCTGAAAATGGAGTACTTCAGATGGATTTAACTTTAAGCGACTGGTTTTGGATGTTGCTGCTAAGTGGTGTTTGTACCGTCTATGCTTTTTCAGTATCCGTAGAATTGATGAAAAGGTTGACTGTTTTTGTGATCAACCTTACTGTTAACTTAGAACCAGTTTATGGGATTATTTTGGCGGTGTTGATTTTTGGAGAAAAGGAACAGATGACATCAGGTTTTTATCTAGGTACTTTGATTATACTGGTTTCAGTTTTTCTTTATCCGGTATTTAATTTTATATACAAAAGGAGGAAACAGAAGCAGTTATTGAGGATGCAGTAGCTACAAAAGCAGCTACTTCTTTTTCTGTTAAAGTGGTTTAGAGAAAGTAAAATACTCTTTCGGCCAACTCTTTTGTTCAGGCTCTTTATCAAATAGGCCAAATACTGTTGATCCAGATCCTGACATGGCGGCATAGAAAGCTCCTTGTTGATAAAGTTGGGCCTTGATTTCCGCAATTTTAGGATACTTGGTGAATATGCTGCTCTCAAAATCATTGACCAGTCTTTCTTTCCATAAGGAGCGATCAGCCAGCGTTTCTTTTAATTCATATTGTGGGAGTTGAGGATGCACTCCTGCATAGGCCTCTTTAGTGCCAATGTGGATTTGAGGATTGACTAAAGTAATCCAACATCCATTGAGGTCAAGATTTACTTCTTCCAATAATTCACCTCTTCCTTTAGCGATTTTGGGTTTGTTTTCAATAAAAAAAGGACAGTCACTGCCAAGTTCTGCCGCGTAATCTTCCAAAAACCAATCTTCAAGGTGAAGATCAAATAGGCTGTTCATCATAGATAGGGCAAAAGCAGCATCTGCAGACCCGCCACCAAGCCCAGCCCCCATCGGAATGGTTTTGTGCAAATGGATGTCAATATGGGGTAGCTCATTGAAGTCCTTTCGGAGAAGCTTAAGTGCTTTTAAGATGAGGTTGTCTTTCTCTTTGCCAGGAATGGTCAGTCCAGTACCTGTAAACTTTGTTTTATTGGATAAGGTGATTTCAAGAGCATCGCACAAAGGAACCGGAAACATACAGGTTTCGATTTCGTGATAGCCATCCTTTCTTTTTTCGGTAATGGAAAGTCCTAAATTTATTTTTGCGTTAGGGAATTGTATCATAGAAATCATAAAAGAAGTATTGATGCAAAACTATTAAAATAGGCGTATTAATTTTGGTTCTTTTTAAGGATTCTTGCGTTAATGTTTGTTGGTTGTGTTAAAAAATGTCTAAAAAGTTGGTTTTAGTCCTTGTTTAGCCTGTTTTTTTTAACAAAAATTTAAAAAAAAATAAAATCAGAAGAAAATTCTGAAATTTAGATAAATAATTTTTTTATGAAACATAAAAGAGTGTATTGCATAAAAAATCCACTAAATTCTCGTGTTAATTTCAAGATAGACAATAGTTTAATTTTTGATTCATTTTAAAAAAAGAAATAAAATATTGTAAGTGTCAAAATAGGGTTTTACTTTTGTTAAGCATTTAAAATTAAACAGAAAAAGACACCACTAAACACTTTAAAAGCATGTCAAGAATAGTCAGCGTCATTAACCTAGTTATTATTCTCATTTTCAATTGTAAATGAGGCGCTAGACTATTGTAGAACATCCATAAAGCAATAAAGTGCCTCATACCATGAGGCACTTTTTTTTATAAGACGATAACAGAATTAGATATATAATGAGTGATTTGAAGAAATATAGTTGGGAAATAAGCGATAATCAGGAGCATCCGGCAGGGATGGCCATGCTTTACGCTACAGGATTGAGTGATGAAAAGATGAAGCAGCCTTTTGTAGGGGTAGCCAGTTGTGGGTATGAAAGTAATCCATGTAACATGCACTTGAACAGTTTCGCCGAAGAAATCAAAGCTTCGACCAACAAGTCTGATTTAGCAGGATTTATATTCAATACCATCGGTATTTCCGATGGTATTTCTATGGGTACTGCAGGGATGAGTTATAGCCTTCCTTCAAGAGAGGTGATTGCTGATTCTGTCGAGTCATTTATTTTAGGACACTCATTTGATGGAGTGGTTACCATTCCTGGTTGTGACAAGAACATGCCGGGTGTTGTGATGGGAATGTTAAGGGTGAATCGTCCAAGTATCATGGTTTTTGGAGGTACTATTCGTTCCGGACATTACAAAGGAGAAAAATTGAATATTGTTTCTGCATTTGAGGCGTATGGTAAAAAGATCAATGGCCAGATATCAGATGAGGATTATATGGGTGTGATCAAAAATGCATGTCCTGGTGCGGGTGCTTGTGGTGGTATGTATACCGCTAATACCATGTCCTCAGCTATTGAGACCATGGGGCTTTCACTGCCATTTAGTTCTTCTTACCCTGCGACTTCTAAAGAGAAGCGTGAGGAATGTAAGAATATGGGTAAATATATCAAGCAACTTTTGGCCCTAGACATAAAGCCAAAGGATATTGTAACCAAGAAGAGTATAGAGAATGCTGTGAGGGTGACTGTAGCCCTTGGGGGAAGTACCAATGCCGCCTTACACATATTGGCCATTGCAAAAACTGCTGGTGTAGATTTTACTTTGGAAGATTTTAAACGTATCAATGCTGAAACACCAGTTTTGGGTGATTTCAAGCCAAGTGGTAAGTTCATGATGGAAGACCTTTATGATATGGGTGGGCTGCCTGCCTTCTTGAAGTACTTCTTGAATGAAGGGTTACTTCATGGGGATTGCATGACTGTTACTGGTAAAACAATGGCAGAAAACTTAGAAGGTATCGAGCCAGTGAAGACATCCAAAGAGAGTGTAATTCACCCATTGGATAACCCAATCAAGGAAACAGGACACTTGTGTGTACTTCATGGAAACCTTGCGCCGGAAGGCGCGGTGGCCAAAATT
Source organism: Echinicola sp. 20G (assembly GCF_015533855.1). Classification (GTDB taxonomy): domain Bacteria; phylum Bacteroidota; class Bacteroidia; order Cytophagales; family Cyclobacteriaceae; genus Echinicola. The sequence goes on from NZ_AP024154.1 coordinate 2,287,334, forward strand.
TCTGGTAAAGAAGGTAAATCATTTACAGGTACAGCCAGGGTATTCAACAGTGAAGTAGAAGCCAATGAGGCTATGAAGAATAAGAAAGTGCAGAAGGGGGATGTTGTAGTAATTCGCTTTGTGGGACCAAAAGGTGGGCCAGGGATGCCAGAAATGTTAAAGCCTACAGCCATTATCATTGGTGCTGGACTTGGATCAGATGTGGCTTTGATTACTGATGGTAGGTTTTCCGGTGGCACGCATGGTTTTGTAGTTGGCCACGTCACTCCTGAGGCATATATGGGAGGACCGATTGGTTTGATTCAGGATGGAGATACGATCACTATTGATGCAGAGACTTTGGAACTTAATGTGGACGTAAGTGATGAAGTGTTTGCCGAAAGAAAGAAAAGCTGGAAGAATAAGGATTTAAGCCATCTTCAAGGTACTTTAAAGAAATACAGTCAATTGGTGTCTACTGCCTCTGAGGGTTGTGTTACGGACAAGGGCTAAGGCAATAGACTACCAATTAGAAGGAAGAAAAACCTCAAATATAATTTAATTACACATGAAAGATTCGAGAATCAGAGGAGCTGAGATCGTAATCAAATCTTTGGTAGCTGAAAATTCCGAATATATTTTCGGTTATCCAGGAGGTGCCATCATGCCAGTTTATGATGCACTTTATGATTACGCGGACCAAATCAAGCATGTACTGACAAGACATGAACAGGGAGCAATCCATGCAGCGCAAGGTTATGCGCGAGTCTCTGGAAAAGTCGGGGTCTGTATGGCTACTTCAGGGCCAGGTGCTACTAACCTGATCACAGGGATAGCAGATGCCATGATTGATAGCACTCCTCTGGTCTGCATTACGGGACAAGTGGCTTCGCCTTTGCTGGGAACGGATGCATTTCAGGAAACTGACGTGGTAGGTTTTTCCATGCCAGGAACTAAATGGAACATCCAAGTAAGAAGGGTAGAAGACATAGCTCCGGCTATAGCCAAAGGTTTTCATATTGCTAGATCAGGGAGACCGGGACCCGTTTTAATAGACATTACCAAGGATGCACAAAATGCCTTAGGAGAGTTTAATTATGTGCCTTGTCTTGGGATCAGGTCTTATCGTCCTTATCCAAAGGTCAATGAAAATAGTGTTGCAAAAGCAGCAGAAATAATTAACCAAGCTAAAAAACCCTATGTGTTGTATGGGCAAGGTGTTGTAATAGGGAAAGCAGAAGAAGAACTAAAGGCATTCTTGGACAAAAGTGGAATTCCTGCAGCTTGTACCTTATTAGGATCAGGAGCTTTGGATGAAGATCATCCACAGTATGTAGGAAAATTGGGAATGCATGGTAACTATGCCCCAAACATGCTGACCAACCAATGTGATGTCTTGATTGCTATAGGAATGCGTTTTGATGATAGGGTAACCGGGGACCTGAAACGTTATGCCAAACAAGCCAAGGTGATCCACTTGGAGCTTGACAATGCGGAGATTAACAAGAATGTAAAATGCGAAGTATCTATACTTGGCAATTGTAAGGAAAGTTTACCTCTACTGACTGAAAAACTGAAAGAGAATTCTCATCAGGATTGGTTGAGCGAGTTTAGAAAGTTGGAAGAAAAAGAGAAAAGCGCTGTAGTTTCCTTGGACTTATTGCCCACTAAAACTGGCCTGACCATGGGGGAGGTTATTCGCTACGTGAACGACTTCAAAAAAGATGATGCCATTTTGGTAACTGACGTGGGACAGCACCAGATGATTGCTTGGAGGTACTTTAAGTACAAAACTACTAGAACTCAGGTGACTTCTGGAGGTTTGGGGACAATGGGCTTTAGTTTGCCTGCGGCATTGGGGGCACAACTGGCAGATCTAAATCGCCAGGTGATTTGTGTAGTCGGTGATGGAGGTATACAGATGACTATTCAGGAATTTGGTACCATTATGCAAACACAAAGTCCTGTAAAGATTGTATTACTGAACAACAATTTCTTGGGTATGGTAAGACAATGGCAGCAGTTGTTCTTTGATAAGCGTTATTCGTTTACAGAACTTGATAATCCTGATTTCATCAAGATTGCTGAAGCTTATAATATGAAAGCTTCTAAGGTTACGGAAAGGGATAATCTTCGAGATACTGTAGCAGAAATGATGGTGCATGACGGCCCTTATTTCCTTGAGGTAGTCGTTGAAAAAGAGGACAATGTGTTCCCTATGATTCCTACAGGATGTTCAGTAGAAGAAGTGAGATTAAGCTAAGCCACATTTTATGAATCGTTATACAATATCCCTTTTTACGGAAAATTTCATAGGTATTCTTAATCGAGTAACTTTGATTTTTACTAGAAGAGGCGTGAATATAGATGCCCTTACTGCTTCTGAAAGTAAGGAAGATGGTGTGCACAGGATCACCATAGAAGTGACCACGACTGAAGAGCAGGTCATTCAGATTGTAAAGCAAACTGAAAAAATAATAGACGTCATCAAGTCCTTTTATTACAAGGACGACGAAGTCGTTTACCAAGAGATCGCACTTTACAAAATTCCTATCAGCAGTCTTGATCCGGGCTTGGAAAAAGTCATCAGACAATATAATGCAAGGATCATTTCAGCAGAGAAGGAGTTTGTAGTGATCGAAATGACAGGCCACAAAGAAGACACTAAAGCACTGCTGGAAATTTTGAAGGATTTCAGTATCCTTGAATTTGCCAGATCAGGCAGGGTGGCGGTGGCCAAACCAATGGGAACAATTGAACAATACTTAAATAATTAAAATTAGAAACAATGAAACTGAAATTCGGAACAGTTGAAGAAGATGTAGTAACAAGAGAAGAATTTCCTCTTGAGAAAGCCAGAGAAGTACTTAAAGACGAAGTGATTGCTGTATTGGGCTATGGTGTACAAGGTCCAGGTCAAGCACTTAACTTGAAAGATAATGGTTTTAATGTAATCGTTGGTCAGCGTAAAGATTCCAAAACTTGGGATAAAGCCGTAGCTGACGGTTGGGTTCCTGGTGAGACGCTTTTTGAATTGGAAGAAGCCTGTGAAAAAGGTACTATCCTTCAGTTCTTGCTTTCTGATGCAGGTCAGATCGCCCTTTGGCCAACTGTAAAGAAACACCTTTCTCCAGGTAAGGCTTTGTATTTCTCTCACGGTTTCGGTGTGACTTACAATGACCAGACTGGTATCATTCCTCCAAAGGATGTTGATGTGATTTTGGTGGCTCCTAAGGGTTCTGGTACTTCCTTGAGAAGAATGTTCGTAGAAGGTAGAGGTTTGAACTCTTCTTTCGCGATCTACCAAGATGCTACTGGTAAAGCTAGAGAAAGAGTGATTGCTTTAGGTATCGGAGTAGGTTCTGGTTACTTATTTGAAACTGATTTCTACAGAGAAGTGACTTCTGACCTTACAGGTGAGAGAGGTACTTTGATGGGAGCTATCCAAGGAATCTTTGCCGCTCAGTACGAAGTATTGAGAGAAAACGGTCACTCTCCTTCTGAGGCTTTCAACGAGACTGTTGAAGAATTGACTCAGAGTTTGATGCCTTTGGTAGCTGAGAACGGTATGGACTGGATGTATGCTAACTGTTCTACTACTGCACAAAGAGGTGCTTTGGATTGGTGGAAGCCATTCAGAGATGCATCTAAGCCAGTATTCGAAGATCTTTACAAAAGCGTTAAAGATGGTAAGGAAGCTGCTAAGTCTATCGAGTCTAACAGTAAGTCTGACTACAGAGTGAAGCTGGAAGAAGAGTTGAAGGAGCTAAGAGAGTCTGAAATGTGGCAAGCTGGTGCTACAGTTCGTAAACTGAGACCAGAGAACAATTAATATACTTTAAAGGAAAGTCTCTGGAATAAAATGAACGATATGATTGTTTAAGAGTAAAATAGAGACTTTCCCTAATTCCGATTAAAATCGGGACGGGAGGAATAGGAGAAAGAGATCACTCTGGTTCCTATTCCTTCTGAAGTTTAAGATGATTGATAACAGAAGCGATGGAAAAGAAAACATTATTTGACAAAGTATGGGACGCTCACGTGGTGAAGTCAGTCCCTGATGGACCTGATGTGTTTTTCATAGATAAACACTTTATCCATGAAGTAACCAGCCCGGTCGCCTTCCTTAACCTAGAAAAAAGAGGCAACAAAGTTCTCTTCCCTGAGAGAACGGTAGCCACCCCTGATCACAACGTTCCCACCATCGATCAGGACAAGACTATCAAAGATAAACTTTCTCGCATGCAGGTAGAAAAGCTGCGTGAGAACTGTAAGAAATACAATATTGAATTACACGATCTGGGTACAGATCATCACGGTATCGTTCACGTAATTGGTCCGGAATTGGGTATTACCCAGCCAGGTATGACCATTGTATGTGGAGATAGCCACACTTCTACACACGGTGCATTTGGAGCGATTGCTTTCGGTATCGGTACTTCCGAAGTTGAAATGGTATTTGCGTCACAGTGTATCATGCAGTCCAAGCCTAAACGTATGAGAATTACTGTGGATGGCGAGCTGCACAAAGGTGTTACTTCTAAAGACATCATTCTTTATATCATCTCTAAAATCTCTGCCAGTGGTGGTACTGGTTATTTCATTGAATATGCCGGTTCGGCTATTCAAAGCTTAAGTATGGAAGCAAGGATGACCATCTGTAACATGAGTATTGAAATGGGTGCTCGTGGTGGTTTGATTGCTCCAGATGAAACGACATTTAATTACCTTAAAGGAAAAGAGCATGCTCCCAAAGGTGAAGATTGGGACAAAGCTTTAGCTTACTGGAAGACTCTCAAAACCGATAAAGGTGCTGAGTTTGACCTTGAATATGCTTATGATGCTGCTGATATTGAACCAATGATTACCTATGGCACCAATCCTGGCATGGGGATCAAGATCAAGGACAATATTCCTACCACTGATGGTATGGAAGGTAGCAATAAGAAATCCTATATTAAGTCACTTGATTATATGGGATTTGCTCCTGGTGAGCCAATCAAAGGAAAGAAAATTGATTATGTTTTCGTGGGTAGCTGTACCAACGGAAGAATTGAAGATATCCGTGCTGTAGCTGAGTTTGTGAAAGGCAAAAAGAAGGCGGATAATATTACGGCTTGGATAGTTCCTGGTTCTAGAGAGGTGGAAAAGCAGGCCATCGAAGAAGGCCTTGTAGGCGTTTTGGAAGAAGCAGGGTTTAAACTTAGACAGCCAGGCTGTTCTGCTTGTTTGGCCATGAATGATGATAAGATTCCAGCAGGAAAGTATGCAGTATCTACTTCCAATAGGAATTTCGAAGGTCGTCAAGGGCCTGGAGCAAGAACCCTTTTGGCTTCTCCTTTGACTGTGGCGGCAGTAGCCATTACAGGTGAAGTAACCGATCCAAGAGAACTATAATCATCTAAATTGATCAAAAATGGCTTACGATAAGTTTAATATATTAAAAAGCACCGTGGTTCCTTTGCCAACAGAAAATGTGGACACGGATCAGATAATTCCTGCAAGGTTCTTGAAAGCTACTGAAAGAGCAGGTTTCGGCGATAACTTGTTCAGGGATTGGAGATATGATAGTGAAGGAAACCCTAAGGCGGATTTCGTGCTTAATGACGCTACTTACTCTGGTAAGGTGTTGGTAGCAGGAAAGAACTTCGGTTCAGGATCCAGTAGAGAGCATGCAGCTTGGGCCATCTATGACTATGGCTTCAGATGTGTGGTTTCTAGCTTCTTTGCGGATATCTTCAAAAATAACTCTTTGAACATTGGAATACTACCTGTAACGGTGACTCCTGAATTTTTGGATGAAATCTTTGCCGAAGTAGAGAAAGATCCGAGCACGGAAGTAGAAGTGGATATCAATACACAGACCATTACGTTGTTGAGCACTGGTAGATCAGAATCTTTTGATATCAATTCCTATAAAAAGGAAAACATGAAAAATGGTTTTGATGATATCGATTATCTATTGAACATCAAGGAAGATATCGTTGCTTTCGAAGCAAGCAAATAATAACTAAAGAGACATGCGTCTTCATAAGAAAATAGAAATCATGGATACCACACTGAGGGATGGTGAACAGACCTCAGGTGTGTCCTTTTTGCCTTCTGAAAAGCTTCAGATAGCCAAGCTGCTATTGGAAGAATTGAAGGTAGATAGGATAGAGGTAGCATCTGCCAGGGTTTCTGAGGGGGAGCTGGAAGGGGTGAAGAAAATCACGCATTGGGCTTCTGAAAAAGGATACTTGGATAGGGTGGAGGTTTTGGGCTTTGTGGACACGCCCGCCTCTGTGGACTGGTTGGTCTTGGCGGGAGCTAAAGTATTGAACCTGCTGACCAAAGGGTCACTCAATCACCTTACCTACCAACTAAAGAAAACTCCTGAGCAACATTTTGCTGATATTGCGAAATGCATTGAATATGCTTCATCAAAAGGCATAGCGGTAAATGTGTACTTGGAAGATTGGAGTAGTGGGATGCGTAAGTCCAAGGATTACACCATCAGTTTAATTGACTTTTTGGTGAGTCAAGAGGTGAAGCGGATTATGCTTCCTGATACTTTGGGGCTTCTAAAGCCTGAAGAAGTAAGGACTTTTGTAAAGGAGGTTACCAGCAAATATCCCGATATCCATTTTGACTTTCATGCCCACAATGATTACGATCTCTCTGTAGCCAATGTATTGGAAGCTGTAAACCATGGGATTTCCGGAATTCACAGTACCATCAATGGCTTGGGCGAACGAGCTGGAAATGCACCCTTAGAGAGTATCGTGGCTAGTATCACGGATTTCACAGATTTTAAGCTGAATGTTCAGGAGAACAAAATCTACCGGATCAGTAAGTTGGTAGAGCAGTTTTCTGGACTTCATATACCCTCAAACAAACCAGTAGTCGGTGAAAATGTCTTTACCCAAACAGCAGGAATTCATGCTGATGGAGACAATAAGAAAAACCTTTACTACAATGATTTGCTTCCAGAACGCTTCGGAAGAACAAGGAAGTATGCACTAGGGAAAACATCAGGTAAAGCCAATATCCTGAAAAATCTGATGGAGTTAGGGATTTCCCTAGAGCCTGAGGAGCTTAGTAAAGTGACCCAAAAGATCATCGAATTAGGAGATCGTAAAGAAAGGGTTACAACGGAGGATTTGCCTTATATCATTTCGGATGTTTTACAGAACAATAGTATCAAAAAGGATATCCTCATTGAAGGATATCATATGACCCATTCCAAAGGACTTAAGCCGACAGTACAATTAAGGCTTAAGGTGAAAGACCAATTTTATGAAGCACATGCTTCAGGAAATGGGCAGTTTGATTCTTTTATGCTGGCATTGCATAAAATATACAAGTCACTCAATAAAACTCTGCCCAAGTTGACAGACTTTAGTGTAAGTATCCCTCCTGGAGGAAAGACCGATGCTTTTGTAGAAACTGTAATCACTTGGGACTATGGTAGGATTATCAAGACCAAAGGTCTTGATAGTGACCAGACTGTGGCGGCAATGATGGCCACAGAAAAAATGCTCAACATCATTGAACAAATGAATATAGGAAAAACAGAAAATACGAACTTATATGGAAATGAATTTAGCGCTACTGCCAGGTGATGGCATTGGCCCTGAAGTAATCGATCAGGCTGTGAAAGTGGTCAAAGCCGTTGGAAAGAAATTTGGCCATACCATTACTTTTAAAGAAGCCATTGTGGGTGCGGCAGCTATTGATGCTACTGGTAGCCCATATCCAGACGAAACACATGAAGTTTGTGTGCAATCTGATGCAGTTCTATTTGGAGCAATTGGTGACCCAAAGTATGATAATGATCCTAAGGCTAAAGTTAGACCTGAGCAGGGTTTATTGGCCATGAGAAAGAAATTGGGTCTGTTCTCTAACGTGAGACCTACTTTTACTTTTCCTTCATTGATTCATAAATCTCCTTTGAAGAAAGACCGTATTGAAGGCACTGATTTGGTGTTTTTGAGAGAGCTTACAGGTGGTATTTATTTTGGTGAGCCAAGAGGTAGAAATGAGCAAGGTACCAAGGCTTTTGATACCAATGTTTATACCAAAGAAGAGATCACTCGACTAGCAAGAATGGGCTTTGAATTCGCTCAGAAAAGAAGAAAGTTGCTTACTTGTGTGGACAAAGCCAACGTTTTGGCTACTTCCAGACTTTGGAGAGAAACAGTACAGGAATTGGAGCCCGAGTATCCTGATGTAAAAGTAGAGTATGAATTTGTGGATGCAGTAGCGATGAGGTTGATCCAATGGCCTAAGGCTTATGATGTGTTGATCACCGAAAACTTGTTTGGTGATATTTTAACAGATGAGGCAAGTGTTATCTCGGGTTCTATGGGATTGATGCCTTCTGCCTCATTAGGTACAGATGTCAAATTGTTTGAACCTATTCATGGTTCTTATCCTCAAGCGGCTGGCAAAGATATTGCCAACCCATTGGCAACGGTGCTTTCAGCTGCGATGATGTTCGAATATGCATTTGATTTGAAAGATGAAGCAAAAGCCATTTCTGATGCAGTTAACCTTTCTTTAGCTGAAGGAATAGTGACAGAGGATATTGCTGAAGGAGAGAAGGCCTATAAAACATCTGAAGTGGGTGATTGGCTAGCAGAGCAGATTTTGAAATAATGATTTTGCCATTGATATGATTAGTTGAAGACGGAGTCCATTTGGACTCCGTTTTTCGTTTAAGCCTTCTTTGCTGTAAAAAAATAGGTTCTAAGTTTTATAAATTGAACAATGGGTCATTTACTGTCAATTTTTAAGGTTGGCCTTTGTCGTTCTTTTGTTTTTCATAAGTTGGTTGTAATTTGATCATAAAGATTGAAATGCTTTAAAAATGGAAAGAAAAGTAATTCTCTATATCGCTATGAGCTTGGACGGCTTTATTGCCAAAGATGATGATAATATTGATTTTTTGTCAAAGGTTGAGGTGCCTGGAGAGGATTATGGGTACGAAGACTTTCAGAGAAACGTTGACACCCTTATTTGGGGAAGAAAGACTTATGACAAATTGCTTTCTTTTGGAATCCCTTTTCCTCATAAGAATAAGAAGTGTTATGTTTTGTCTAAGACGCTTTCTGGTAAAAATGAAGATGTTGAATTTTATGGAGGGAGTTTAACTGAATTGATTACAGCTCTAAAAAGAAAGGAAGGAAAGCATATTTATTGTGATGGAGGGGGAGAAGTGGTGTTCAGCCTATTAAAGGAAAAATTGATAAATAAAATGGTGGTTTCTGTTATTCCTTATCTAGTGGGGCATGGAGTGAGGCTCTTTAAAGATGGTAGGCCAGAACAAGATATTGAATTGACCAAAAGCATAGCCTATCCTTCCGGGTTGGTACAACTATGGTATGACATGAAATAAAAAAAGCTCCTTAAGGAGCTTTTTTTATTATTTTTCATCGACAAGTTTTTCCATAATCTCCTCGGAGATTCCGGTGCACGAGTACCCTCCATCGTGATAGAGGTTTTGCATGGTAACCATTCTGGTATAGTCAGAGAACATTGTTACAATATATTCAGCACAAGCTTCAGCAGAAGCATTTCCAAGCGGAGACAATGACTCGGCGAAATTAAAGAAAGAACTGAAACCTCCAATGCCAGATCCTGCTGTGGTCACAGTAGGAGATTGGGAGATTGTATTGACCCTTACTTTTTTGTTTTTACCAAATCTGTATCCAAAACCTCTGGCAATACTCTCCAAAAGGGCTTTGGCATCTGCCATGTCCGTATAGAAAGGGTAAACTCTTTGTGCTGCGATATATGAAAGCCCAACGATAGAACCCCATTCGTTCATGATATCCATCTTTTCGGCTACCTGCATCATTTTGTGGAAAGATAATGCCGAAATATCATAGGACTTCATCGCCCAATCATAGTTAAGGTCACCATATTCACGTCCTTTTCGAATGTTTGGAGACATTCCTATAGAGTGTAGGAGGAAGTCGAAGTTACCTCCAAGATATTCTTTGGCTTCCGCATAAAGTTTTTCGATATCTTCTACCGAAGTGGCATCAGCTGGGATTACGATAGTGTCACATTCCTTTGCCAGTTCGTTAATGGCGCCCATTCTCATGGCGATTGGGGCATTGGTCAGGACAAATTTAGCTCCCTGCTCTTTTGCCTTAAGAGCGGTTTTCCAGGCTATGGAATTTTCATCCAAAGCGCCTGTGATAATTCCTTTTTTTCCTTTCAGTAGATTCTCAGGCATGATATATTTTTTTATTGATTTCGCTTATTAATCCGTAAAAATAAATAAAATTTTACCCAAACAGATGAGATCGTATTGATAAATCTGTTTTTGACATGTCTAATGTGTTGTGATACAGCAATATCACTTTAATAAATCCATGGCGCTTTTTAAGGCACTTTCTGACGGATTGGCTCCCGCAATCATTTTTGCAATTTCCAAAACCCGCTCTTCATCGTCCAAAGTTTTGATTTTACTGATCGTTTTATGGGCACTGTTATCCTTATAGACAAAATAATGTTTGTCTCCTTTGGCTGCTACTTGCGGTAAATGACTAATGCAGATAACTTGATGCTCTTGGGCAATTTGCTGCATCATCAAGACCATTTGCAAAGCGACTTCTCCAGAAATGCCGGTGTCGATTTCATCAAAAATTAAAGTTGGGAGGGCAACTTTATCTGCCATGATATACTTGATGGCAAACATCAATCTGGAGAATTCTCCACCTGAAGCAACCTGCTTGATAGGCTGAGGCTTAATGCCTTTATTGGCAGAGAACAAGATTTCAATGTGATCAATGCCGCTAGGGGTTGGCTCAGAAATCTGATGGGAAATGTCAAGCTTAGCATTTTCCATGCCGAGTTGGGCTAATAGGCTTGTGATTTGTCCGGAGAAATCATGGAAGCTTTTTTGGCGTTTCTGAGAAAGTTTCTCTGCGGCTATAGTCAGTTCATTCCAAGCCTTTTCTGTGGCTTTTTGTAAGCCTTCCAACTCCTCATCAAGGTTGTCTATTTGGAACGCTTTATCTGCCAATTCTTTTTCAAGATCAATTAGCTCCTCCACGGTCTGCAGACCATGCTTTTTTTGCAATTGATAGATTTTACTTAGCCTTTCTCGGATTTCTTCCAGCTTATCAAAATCCACTTCTATTTTGCTGTCTTCATCCTCCAATGAGGCAGCGATGTCATCAACCTCAATACAAATACTGTTGAATCTTTCTCTTAATTCATCAAAACGATGACTGTACCTGCTCAGGTTTTGAATGACTTGATTGACTTGCATGAGCACGTTGGCTGCACCCAACTCTTCCCCATTTAATAGTTGAAGGCTTTCATGGATCTTTGACTTGATGTCTTCGGCATTGTCAAGGATTTCCTGCTCGTTCTCCAGTTCTTCTTGTTCACCTTTTTGAAGTTGGAGAGTTGAAAGTTCTTCTAGTTGGAACTGATTGAAGTCAGCTTCTTTTCTAAGTTCAGCGGCTTCATGAGAGAGCCTATCAAACGCCTTTAGCGCTTTTTTATAGGATTTATAAGCATCGCTATACTTTGCTTTTTCTTTTTTTGTCTGAGCAAAAGCATCAATTAGGCTCAGTTGATATTCACCTGCTCCCAATAGGAGGTTGTCATGCTGAGAGTGGATGTCCATCAGCTCTTTTCCCAATGTCTTTAGAATGTCCAGCCTAACTGGTGTGTCATTGACAAATGCCCTGCTCTTTCCTGAAGGAGCTATTTCCCTTCTGATAATGCATGGAATTTCGAAATCAAGGTCTTCTTCTTCAAAAAAAGCCTCTAACCCATAGTTTCCAATCTCAAAAACACCTTCAATGATACATTTTTTGGAATCATCAAATAATGCTTTCGTATCTGCTCTGTTTCCCAAAAGCAGTCCAAGAGCACCTAGCATGATGGATTTACCAGCTCCTGTTTCGCCCGTAATCATATTCAGCGCCGAAGAGGGCGCCATTTCCAAAGTTTCTATTAAAGCATAATTAGAGATGCTCAGGTTCTTTAGCATACAGTAAAATCGATTTTCTTTGATTTGGGGTAAAAGTAATCAAAAACCAGCTATCCTTTTAGGATGTCATTGTATTTTCTGGCATTGTTTGGGTCTACTTTTAGTAGGATGCTCACCGCCTGTTCTTTGATCTCATCAGGAGCATTTTTAAGAATTTTACTGATCTCATCAGATTTTGCATCCATAAAGGTAATGGTCAGAATGCTGTTAGGTTGGGTTCTGTTTACCTCTTCCAGTTTTTTCAATGCTTCCAGAATATTCTGATAGGCTTCCTCTGGCTTTTTGGTAAGTTGATCCATTCCTAAACGGTGCATCAGGTAGTAAGCATCCCTAACAGGTCTGGTTACTTGGGCGCTGTAGAGCTCGTCAATCAACCAATAGCGGTTCCTTTTATTACTTGGGTTTTGCTCCCAGCCCGGGCGGGAAGATTGCTGGGCATTGGAAACGATATTATTGGCAATTTCAAAATAAGGCTCACCTCCTTCTGGAGCAAAAGTGTCGTAATCAATGCCAATGACTGTATAAGCATAATAAGCAAGCAAGGAAGTGATTTCACTTAAATGAGAATATCTGTTAAATTCCATGGGTTGGGATTCCAAAAATTCGAAGCTCCAGTTTCGGTCCACAAAATTAAAGGCCAAGCTTTCATAGCTGGAGCCATAGACTGGTCTAACAGCTTGAATCTGAACAGTTGCTTCAAAAAAACCGACCTGAGGCATATCATTGATCGTTACCAGCATGTTTCCTTTGATTCTTTCTTCAGGATCAAACTGGTCATTGGTCCAGCTTCTTCCATTGAGGAATTGCTCAAAGGAGTTTTTCATCTGGTCAAAGATGTCTTTATTCTGGGTTCTTGCCCGGTCACTGTTGATCGTTACGGTAAAGTTGAGTTCTTGTGCACTTACTTTTGAAGTAAGGATAATGAAAAAGAATAAAAATAATTTGAATCTCATAGGTACTTGGTATTGCTTAAAGTTAAAAAATAAACTTGGAATCAAATTTTCTTAAGCAATTGTTTTTTTAGGGTATCAACTATCAGTTTAGCGATGTCGGTTTTGGGTAAGAGGGCAGATTCAATCTTTTCTCCCGTCTTTTGGTAAAGGGTTACCTTATTTGTATCATGCTGAAATCCCGCTCCTTGATCTCTCGTGGAATTGAGCACGATCATATCAAAGTTTTTCTTCCTTAATTTGGCCAGTGCATTCTCCTCTTCTTGCTGTGTTTCCAATGCAAAACCAATATGGATTTGATTCGAAGCTTTTTGTTCTCCTAAGCTAGCGGCAATATCCACATTCTTCTTTAAAGTGATGGTCATTCTTTCGTCTGACTTTTTAATTTTTTCACTAGCAGGTTCCATGGGCGCATAGTCTGCTACCGCTGCGGCAAAGATACAGATATCGTTTACTTCATGATGTGACAGTGCCTCACCGAACATCTCCTGGGCACTTGTGACAGGTATGGTGTGGATATTGGGGTGGTTCACTTTAGCCTGACTAGGTCCAAGGATCAAGGTTATGGAAGCGCCCCTTTTGGCAAGGGTTTCTGCCAAGGCAATGCCCATTTTTCCACTGGAGTGATTTCCAATGAATCTAACAGGGTCTATGGCCTCTTGCGTTGGTCCTGCAGTAATCAAAACTTTTTTACCGGTAAAATCATTTTGATTAGTACCGAAATGCTTTCTGACGTAATCGAGGATGTTTTCTGGTTCCATCATTCTGCCTTGTCCGCTTAAGCCACTAGCCAGTTCACCACTTTCCGCTTCTAATAGGACATTGCCATATTCTTGAACTTTAGTGAAGTTGCTCTTAACGGAAGGGTGTTGGTACATGTCCAAGTCCATAGCTGGAGCTAACATGACAGGGCAGCGGGCAGAGAGATATGTGGCGGTGAGCAAATTATCTGAGTTGCCATTGGCAAGTTTTGATAAGGTGCTGGCACTTAGGGGAGCAATTATAAAAAGATCAGCCCACAGTCCTAGTTCTACATGGTTGTTCCATTCACCGGTTTCATTTTTGTGAAACTGATGATAGACTGGCCTCTTGGAAAGTGTCGAAAGTGTAAGGGGGGTGATAAAATCAAGAGCTGAAGTGCTCATGATAATTTGCACTTCAGCTCCTTCTTTGACCATTAACCTGGTCAGGTGAGCTGCTTTATAGGCGGCAATGCTACCTGTTACGCCAAGTAATATTCTTTTGCCCTTCAGCTCCATAATATGATTTTAAAGTTCTTCCTCGCTGTTTTCTTCTGGGCGACGGAAGTGAACTTTTCCTTCAATGAATTCTTCCATGGCCAAAGTAGATGGCTTAGGCATTCTTTCATAGAATTTAGAAATTTCGATCTGCTCTTTGTTCTCAAATACTTCTTCTAAATTGTCCACTGTAGAAGCAAATTCAGAAAGTTTGTTGTTTAATTCTTCTTTAGTATCCAAAGAGATTTGCTTGGCTCTTTGAGAAACTATGTGAAGCGACTCATACAAGTTACCTGAGATTTCAGCGACCTTGTCTAGGTCTCTTGTGATGATTGAAGGATTAACTGCCATATTGATATTGATTTATTTGCTTTGGAATTGATTAATTAGTGCCTTCCGGAGTTGCAGTTGGTGTTACTGATTGCTCAGTTTCTTTCTCTTCTGCTTCTCTTTTGGCTTTTGAAGCCTGCTCTAACTTCCTGATTTCATCGTACTGTTTTTTCAGACTTTGGTGCTCAGAAAGCTCCGATTTAGTTTTTTCAACAAGCGTATTGACTTCATTATTATAAAGACTCTTAGGGAATTTTCTTTTGAAGTTGTCACCGAATTCAAGTGCCTCGTTCAGACGTTCTTCTTTCTTGGTGAAAATACTTCTCTCTGCATAGGCACTGCTTACTTCGACAAGTTTGTAAGCCAATTCTTCATTGTGCTCACTATTAGGATAGGTTTTGGCAAAGTTTTGGAAGTTGACAATGCATGCCAAATAGAATTGACCAGGGAACAGTCCCTCTGTCAATCGGTAATACATTTGGGCTTCCTCGTAGGCTTTTTTCTCAAATCTTTCCTGTAGGTCATTGATCATGGTCATAGCCCTTTCATAGGAATCGGACTGCGGGAATCGATTGATAAATTGCTGAATGGCCGCTACTGCTTCTCTACTGCTTTTTTGGTCCAAATTATAGTCTGGAGCGTCCATGTAAAGGGAATAAGCATGCATAAATAGGGCTTCCTCTGCCATTGGGCTACGGCTATAGCTTTCAAAGAAAGTGTTGAAATAGCTCGCTGCTTCAATGTATCTTTTTAACCTAAAATGAGCATAGGCATAATTGAATTGTGCCAATTCTGACTTCTCACTTCCTCTAATAACCGGCAAAACTTTATCATAGAGAATAATAGCTTTGTTGTATTCTCCTTTTTGATAATATTCGTTCGCGGCTGTATATAGTTCATCCCAATTGGTGCTTTTTTCAAGTTTATAGAACCTGCCACAGGCACCAAGTGTGATAACCATCACTAGAAGTAATGTATGCTTAATTGTATTCTTCATCATTTTCAATCTGCAAATATAAGGGAATTTGATTCTGTATCAAAGTTACTTTATGGGTATGTGAGGGAGCTTATTTTTTGACAACGAGCTTTTTGGTAACAATATTTTTACCATCAACTATTAAAGTGTAAAAATAAACCCCAGGATTAAAGTCACTCACATTGATAAGGAGTGTTTTCTGCTGTGGGGAAAGGGTAAGCTCTTCAATAGGGTTTCCAATAAAACTATTGATGAGCAATTTAATCTGTGCATCAGGATTTTTAATTTGATAATCTATTTGAGCAATTTTATTACTTGGGTTGGGATACACACTGCCAAATGAAATGTCTTTATGATTGACTTCTTCCTCATCCTGCGGTGCGAATATTTCGTAAACCCCTTCAATGATAAATACATCTCTTAAGTTGTCTACATTAGAGAAGTGTAAATCAAAGGTGCCTTTGGTTTCAGTTATGCCTGAGTGAAATTCAATGTACAAATCAGTATATACTTCTCCTGGTTCCAGATGGATTTTGATTTTGGCCAGATCTTTTCTTGGATCAAAACATACATCACCTAAGCAGATCTTGATGTCTTGTGAAGATCCAATTTGTCCACGCATAAATTTCAAGACGTAGTCATTGGCTTTGTCGGAATCATTATGGAGAATGACGGATTTTCTTTGGGTATTGTTGATTTTTCCAGTGAATTGGGTCTTATCGCTCAGTACGCGCACCTGTCTTGCCTCAGCTGTAGACAGCTGAAATAAGATAAAAATAATGGTGAAAAGCGATAAAAAATTTTTCATGTAAATGTTATGCCAATATGATGTTTGTTTAAATGTGGGTATTTCTAAATCTTATACGTATAAAAATACCGATAAGATTCGTTCTTTTAAAGGAATGGCGGTTAAAAAATGTTAAGCCCTGTGAAATTTTTTTTAAACGGTTTCGTTTTGCCCTAATGGCATGGTCAAGTTTAGGGTTTTTCTTGTTTATTAGACTCTTTTTCAAGCCATTCGTTTATGATGATTTGTATTTCATCTTCGTCCGGAAAGGGGATTCTGATGTTTGGCTCATTAAAAAGATTCTTCCGATTTTCGTCTTTGCTTTTTGGCGTACGCCAGGCATTAATCATTTCCATGGATGGCTTTTCTTCGATTCTCCAAACGAAACCTTCCAGCTTGGTGTTTTCTTCTTTGAGCATGTGAGGAGGGATAAAAGAAGCCTCGGGGTTGATGGTGTGGTTGATGCTCGAAACATTTCCTTTTTCAAAGTGCATAATGATTTTTCCGCAAAGCAAGGTGTTTACTCCTTGTAATGTGGTGTCATTTTCGAGAGCGAAATACAGAGATTCTCCATTCCCCTCAACATCGAGTTTTGTCATTTCTCCTTCTGCAAAAAAACCGGTCATTTCACGGCCTTTGATTTGGTTGAAATTGGCAATTGTGTCAGAGGTGATGGCGAAAGCATTGTCTTTCAAGAAGGCACGGTCAATGTCTTCATTGGCAATGAGAAAGTGGATGCTATCAGCGGATATTTGGCTTTTATTGTTCCATAGAAGTGGATCTCCGTAAAGATAAATTGTGGAATCGGAATAAATATATACGGTAGAATCCGCTCTGCCTGAAAGCTCTCCTTTGATAAGTCGGGTATTGGGAAATGCGAGCATTCTTCTTTCCTCAACTAGCTCGCTGTCTTTGCTGATGAGCGTGTCCGCGGTCATAAACAGGGTGTCCGATTCAAAATATTTTTGAACCAAGGCATTACCATATACCTCAGAGTATTTTTCTTCTTCCCAATATTTGCCGAAATCTCCAAAAACCTCAATGTTTCGTTCTTTATTGAAAATACTTACATCTTCATTGGCTTCATAGTATTTCTTGTTTTCATCATAAAAGAGTTCTTTACCAATGACGCGACTGGTTTCATTTTCCACATCTCCTTCATAGAAGCGGAAAAGCTTGTTTTGGGTGTCGTAGAAGCTGCCTTTTTGGGCGTTGAGCTCATCTCCCTGGGTGGAGAGTATATTGGTTAGACCTTCTGTTTCTGCAGTTTTTGGTTCGGTATAGTAGAATAATGTATTTGACTTTAAGGTGTATTCGGGGTTGACCAAAATGACATTGTCTCTAAAAGTAATCTTTTCAATTTGGGTTTCGTACCTACCTGTTTGACTTGTCAAAACGTTAGTTGAATCGACCACTTTTCCTGAGTTGAAATAGTCAGCTATTCCTGTTCTTCTATTGTAGTCCAGAAAGTCAGTATAGAGCGTGGTGGAGCTTTTCTTAAAAACTACATTATCCCTAATTTTGGCAAGTTGAGTATTGCCATCGTAGTCGGCATATCTGCTGGTGCTGGTCACAGTATCTTTTGGATTATCGATTTTTACATGACCAAAAAGTTTTGCTTTGTTTTCCTTTTCATAAAAATAAGCAGAGTCGCAGTGGATGATGGTGCCTTGGTGATTCATAATCACATTATCAATAAGCCTTTGAATGGCCCCTGCTGCCTGCAACCGGTCTGCTTGGACAATTTGAATTGTTCTGGTGGTTCCTTGGTTTTGGGCTTGAGCAACTTTTAGGCTCAAAGTCAAAAAAAGGAATATATATAGGTATGTGAAATTCTTTTTTAGCATTCTAATTTTAATCAACGACAAAATTAATCAAAAATGGTATTTTTGGTTTATGCTTGAACAGTTTATCAGTCATATACGGACAAAAAAGCTTTTGGATACCGATAAGCAATATCTTTTGGCCATCAGTGGGGGGATAGATAGTGTGGGGCTGGCCAGGTTATTAAAGAAATCGGCTATACCTTTTCGAATGGCTCATTGCAACTTTGGATTGAGAGGGGAAGAAAGCGACGGTGATGAGTTGTTTGTCAGAGAGCTGGCTCAAGAGTTAGGGGTGGAGATTTCAGTCAAAAGATTTGAAACTAAAGTATATGCTTCTGAAAAGGGTGTTTCTACTCAGATGGCAGCCAGAGACTTAAGGTATACTTGGTTTGAGCAACTTCTTGAAGAGTTTGACTTGGATGGTGTAGTGGTGGCCCATCATGCTGATGATCAGCTAGAGACAGTGCTGCTCAATTTGTTTCGAGGAACCGGTATCGAAGGTATTTACGGCATGTCTGAAATACGGGATTATATCATTCGTCCGCTTTTGCCTTTCAGTAGGGATGATATTGAAAATTTTGCGGTGAAAGAACGGTTTGACTGGAGAGAAGACAGTTCTAATAGCGAAAGTAATTACAAAAGAAATTTTCTGCGTAACGAGGTTTTGCCATTGATCAAGCGCCATGATGAGGCTTTTGAAGGAAATCTTCGACAAAGTTTTGATCGCTTAAAGGATACAGGCAAAGCATTTTTTCATTTGTTTGATGCGTGGAAAAAAGATCATGTCAAAACAGATGGAGAAATACAGTTTCTGGAAAAGGATGGACTCAAGCAGGTTCCCGGAAGAAAATCACTGCTTTACTATTGGTTGAGGGATTATGGGTTCAATAATGCTCAAGTATACGATATATTGGATGTCTTATGGTGTGGAGAAGTAGGGCAGCGTTTTGAGTCCGAGCTATTTATGGTTAATGTGGACCGGGAGTATTTGATTTTGGGCAAAAAAGTAAAAGATTTTGAAGAGGTACTTCTGGAAAAGACAGACTTGGAATTGTCATTTACTGAAAAGGTCTATGATATTTTGGTCTTACCTGCTGACAGTTCATTGGATATACGGTCAGAAAATGCCATGTTGGATAGGGATAGTATAAAATTTCCCTTGCTTTTGAGAAGGTGGAAAGAAGGTGATCGGTTCAGGCCTTTGGGGATGCGAAAGTTTAAAAAAATCAGTGATTTTTTGATAGATTTGAAAGTGCCAGTGATCATCAAAAAAGATGTCAAGGTGCTCTGCGATGCCGATGGTGAGGTGGTTTGGGTTTTGGGCTACCGGGTAGATGATCGGTTTAAGATTACCCCAGTCACCAAGGAGGTGATGTATTTTAAATTAAAATAGAGGAATATGCTTAACCCTTTTAAAAGAACATATACCGAGGGAGAATTAAAGATTTTTGAATTTTTAGCCAATACCCAGTTTTTTAATGCACTCAGACATTCGGAGATGTATCGGTTTATGCCGGCTATCCACCACAGGAAATACCAAAAGGACGAGGTGGTGTTTTTTAGGAATGATCCGAGTCAAGCACTTTATATTGTAAAGAGTGGCATGGTAACATTGAATGTGGATATTAAGGATAATTTTGAAACCATTTTGAGGGTTAGGCCAGGTACCGCATTTGGGGAAAATGCATTACTGGATAATGCCAAAAGGATTTATACAGCCATGGTGGAGTCAGAGGAGGCAGAACTGATGGTGATTCCAAATTATGCGATGAAAGAAGTTTTTGATAGCAGCCCTAAGATCAAAGCCAAGATGCTTACTTCACTAGCGGCCTTTTACAATACCAACAACCATAGACTGTTTTCTTCCTATAGAAGCTCTTTTGGTTTCTTTAATTTAGGCCAAATGTTTGAGTGAGTTTGGTTTGGCCAAAAACCAAAAAGAGCCTTGATTTTTCAGAAGTGTCTGATTTACGATTTTGAAGCTGAAAAGGCAGCGAAATACCTCAACTAATCAAGGGATTGCTTTATAAAATAGGCTTTCTTTAATATCTTAGCGGAGCTTTTCAAAAGTTCAATAAAATTATAAAAAATCATAAATCATGACTAAAGTAACCGTAGTTGGTGCCGGTAATGTTGGGGCAACTTGCGCTGATGTTTTGGCATACAGAGAAATCGCCGAAGAGATCGTATTGGTAGATATCAAAGAAGGTGTAGCAGAAGGCAAAGCCCTTGATATTTGGCAAAAAGCTCCTATCAATGCTTATGACAGCAGAACAGTAGGAAGCACTAACGACTATACTAAAACCGCTAATTCTGATGTAGTGGTAATCACTTCAGGTCTTCCTCGTAAGCCAGGCATGACCCGTGACGATTTGATCGAAACCAATGCTGGTATTGTGAAGTCTGTGACTGAAAATGTTATCAAACATTCTCCAGACGCAATTATCATCATCGTTTCTAACCCTCTTGATGTGATGACTTTCCAAGCGCACATCACTTCTAAGTTACCACGCACCAAGGTAATCGGTATGGCCGGTATATTGGATACTGCAAGGTATAGAGCATTTATTGCAGAAGAGTTGAACATTTCTCCTAAAGAAATCCAGGCGATTTTGATGGGAGGACACGGTGATACCATGGTGCCGCTTCCTAGATATACTACTGTGGCAGGTATCCCAGTGACTGAATTGATCGAGAAAGACAAGTTGGATGCGATCATCGAAAGAACCAAATTCGGTGGTGGAGAATTGGTGAAATTGATGGGGACTTCAGCATGGTATGCTCCAGGATCTGCAGCAGCTCAAATGGTGGAAGCCATCGTTAAAAACCAAAAAAGAGTATTCCCAGTTTGTATCAAATTGGAAGGTGAATACGGAATTGATGACTGCTATTTAGGTGTACCGGTTATTTTGGGTAAAAACGGTATCGAGAAAGTGATCGAACTTGATCTAAATGAAGAAGAAAAAGCATTGTTGGAAACTTCCAGATCTCACGTAAAAGAGGTGATGTCTGTATTGGAGAACCTTGCTACAAAGTAATTTCTTTTTGATCTCAGAAAATACTAATCCCGGCCTCAGGTCGGGATTTTTGTTTTTGGCTGGATTATAATTTGAAAGTACAAAAGCTTGTTTTTATTTTACGTTTATATGTAAATCAAAATATTTGCCTACTAGAGTATGTTGAAGCGTTTATTGGTAGTTTTGCTGATTGTGATTTTGGGGTTGGCTGCTTACCTTTTCTATAGTTCAAGAGCTTTTACGGAAGAGTTAGATGCTGTTGATTTGGTTTCGGACGAAGCCATTTTTGTATTTGAAACCGATGAGCCTGTTCAGGTTTGGAATCAATTGGTGAGTCAGCCTATCTGGAAAAGGTTATCGGCAGTACCTTCCTTAAAGGGAGTGGAAAAGCAGCTGGTAATGTTGGATAGCCTTACCGGAAGGTCAGGGAAGTTGGAGAGTACACTAAGCGGTAACCAGTTTGTGGTTTCTTTGCACCCAACAGCTAAATCAGAGTTTGATTTTTTGTTTTTGACTGCATTCAAAGACAAAGGCCAAAACGATTTTATCAATTCCATCAAAAACAGGGTGGACGCCTCCAACTTAAATGCAAGGAATTATAGTGGAGAAACCATTTACGAATATAATGACCAAGAGCAGCAGACTACGCTGTCCTACGCTATGCTGGAGAATGTGGTGGTTGCCAGTTACAATTCATTTTTGATTGAAGAAGCCATCCGTTACGTTAAATCCGAAAATTTGAGGAGTTTTAAAGATGCCTATCAAGAACTGTACGACTCCAAGCCTAGGCCTAAGGATGGCTTGGGGATTTTTAGAATAGGAAGCCGAGGAGTAGCCACTTTTGTCAAAGGAATTGTCAAAAACGAGAATTTGGATTTTATCAATAACTTTTCCCAGCTCCAACTATCAGCCAATCTCGAACTGAAATTTGCAGAGAACAAAGTGTTTTTGGATGGGTTTACTTTTTATAAGGATGGGGACAAAATGGACTTTGCCAATGACAAGCGAGGAGGAGGAAGTCTTTTTAGTAATTATATATCCAATAGAACTGCCATATACTATCAGTACAATATCAATGAAAGTGAGCAGATAGAGGCTCTGCATAATTATGCTTTTGAACCTAAAAATACCTTAAAAGGGGATGTGGACAAGTATGTGATTGGAAAAGGGTTTTTAGAAGATTTGTCTGGGGAAATTGGCTTTATGATTTTAGAAGAATTGCCCAATATGGAGATGGATAAGGTACTGATCATGAAGACAGCTGATCTTGAAGCACAGATGGGATTATTGAAATCTTTCAGTTTAGCATTGAGTGAGGGGGATTCATCTCAATTGATCAGTGATTATTATAAGGAAAATGAAGTGTTTCAGATCAATCAATCCGAATTTCCAGCACACCTTTTCAGTGGTCAGTTTAAAGGGTTTACAAGAACCTACATTACCCAATATGATGACATGATCGTAATGGCCAATAATATGAAAGCCATTAAGGTTTTTGTGGATGATATCTACAATGACAATACTTGGGGAAGATCCTTGAACCAAAGGCGTTTTTTGGATGGGGTGTCCAAAAATGCCGGTTTTAATTTTATCATCAACATTCCTAGGTTTTGGAATACGCTCTTGGATGATAGTTCACCAGACTGGCAAGCGCTATTCCAGAAATATGCACCCCAACTTAAGTCCATTGACTTGATGGCTTTACAACTCAGTGAAGTGGGCAGCAATCAATATGTGAACTTAGAACTGGGCTATAACCTGAATCCAATCAAGTCTGTCCAGGATATTCTGTTGACAGAAAGTATGGGCTTGCGTTTTAGTGAAAACCTGATTTATGGTCCCAAAGCCATAGAGAACTTCAATGACAAAAGCACAGACTTTGTGGTTCAGGATGAAATGAACAATATCCACTTTTTCAATGATGAAGGAGAAAGGATTTTTGATAGAGGCATAGAGGGCAAAATAGTCAGTGATATTTTTCAAATTGATTATTATAAGAATGGGAAATTGCAGATAGTATTTGCTACGGAAAATGCTATTTATGCATTTGACCGATTGGGAGAAGCATTGCCAGGATACCCGATCCGGTTGCTGGATGATGGAGCCATTACTCATATGAATTTGGTGGATTATAACAACACCAAAAATTACCGGTATTTTGTAGCCGCTTCAAATGGTGATCTTTACCTATTCGACAAAAAAGGAAATAACCTAGAAGGTTGGACACCTAGGAAGACTTCTGGAAAGTTAGCGACCGTCCCAACCCACTACAGGCTTTCAGGAATAGGAGATTATATGGTAGCCATGAATCAAAACGGAGAATTGTACATTATGAATAGGCGCGGGGAACTACAGACCGGCGGAGGTCCTATTAACTTAGGGGAAGGAGTGTCTACAGATTATGTGTTGTTACAAAGGGGAGATCAAGGGGAAACACAGTTGGCGACCATTTCAGGTGAGGGAGAAGTGGTTCGTGTTAATTTTAACGGTGAGCTTACTTTTCGGAACCAACTTTT
This sequence comes from Echinicola sp. 20G, assembly GCF_015533855.1. GTDB lineage: Bacteria > Bacteroidota > Bacteroidia > Cytophagales > Cyclobacteriaceae > Echinicola. The sequence goes on from NZ_AP024154.1 coordinate 2,310,951, forward strand.
AAGGCCAGATAAAAGCACTCGATTTAACTTAGTAAAGGATCAATCAGGTGATCAATACTTACTTGTGATTCATGAGTTTAATAGGGTTTCGGTAATGAGCAGCGAAATGGAGGTGCTTTTTGAAAAGAATATGACCTCAGAAGACCTTGACTTTCAGTTTTTCTCCTTTGGATCCGACAAAAATATTTTTGTCATCATTGACCAAGTTCAAGAGTTCATTTATCTCTATAATCTCAATGGTGAATTGCTCAATACTAGACCAATTAATGGTAGCGGAGAGATAGAAGTAAAGTATTCAGGAAGTAAGAATGAATACGGTATTTATACAATTCATCAAAATCAATTTGCGACTTATAAGCTGCCCTTATGATTGGCTGTGGGATCAAGTCGCATAAATGTGTAGTTTTGTCAAATATTCAACATAGATCAATTATTATGAGGTTTCGAATGAAGCTTTTCCTCCTTGGGATAGCGTTTGTTTTTACCAATAATCTTTTTGGGCGGCAGGCCATGGTTGAAGATCCCCTTCAATCTATTAGTGATACAGTTTCTTATTTAAACTTGTCTTCACCTTACCATACCACCTTGACTTTCTTTCACAACTTGGAAGAAGAGAATTATAAGCCCGGTTTAGCAGCCAAGACCTTGGGCGGTTATGAAATGGATACTGATGATGCCATCAAACAGGTGGTCAAATTGAAGCAGATCTTTGATGGGAGAGGGGTATATGTAGATATGGATGATGTTCCCAACGAACCTCAATATGCCGATTCAGCTCACAGCTATCAGCAAAAATTCTACTTTGACACCCATAGGCTTCCACAGATATTTTTGGAGAAGGTAGGGGATGATTGGAAGTTTTCCCGCTTTACAGTCTCTCAAATTAATGAAATACACAAAGAGACTTATCCTTACGGTACAGATAAACTGCTGAATTTATTGCCAAAGATTGGGCAGCAGAAATATTTTGGGCTACACTTATGGCAATTGGTTGGGATATTTATTTTGTTGCTGTTTGTTTTTACTGCACATAAGCTTTTTACTTTCATTGTCGATAGGGGGCTTTTTCATGCTTCTAAAAGTGTGGGTTACATGCATGTGGCCGAGAAGTATTTACTGCCTGTCGCCAGGGTAATCAGTATTTATTTTATTGTGCTGCTGATGGATATTTTTATCCGTGTCTTACAATTGCCTATTGAAATCGTTTCTTGGATTGCTTTGCTGCTGAATGCCGCAAAACCCTTTATCATCACCATAGTTTTTTATAAGCTTGCGGATTTGCTTTCTGCGTATTTTGAAAGGCAAGCTGACAAGACAGAATCCAATTTGGATGATCAATTAGTGCCTTTGGCTAGAAAGACCTTAAAGGCTTTTGTGATAGTAATTGGCTCCCTTTTTATTTTGAAAGAGGGCTTACAAGTGGATATTTGGCCTTTTTTGACAGGTCTATCTATCGGTGGTCTGGCCTTTGCTTTGGCCGCCCAAGATACCATTAAGAATTTCTTTGGATCGGTAATGATTTTTATTGACAAGCCATTTCAAGTGGGTGACTGGATTACCAGTGGAGATGTGGACGGTACTGTTGAAGAAGTTGGCTTTAGATCGACCAGAGTAAGGACTTTTCGGAATTCTCTGATGTACATTCCCAATGGTCGTATTGCTGATGCCACAATTGATAATCATGGTTTGAGGCAATATCGAAGGTTCTATTCGACCATAACAGTTACTTACGACACGCCACCTGAGTTGATCAATGTTTTTGTGGACGGTTTGAGGGAAATTGTGAAAAGCCACCCTAAGACCAGAAAAGATTATTACAATGTATACTTTAACAACATGTCTGCATTCAGTTTGGACATCATGTTTTATGTGTTTTTTGAGGTGCCTACTTGGGGGGATGAGCTTCAGGCTAGACATGAGGTGTTGATCCAAATTGTGAAATTGGCCAAGGAACTAGGAGTCAATTTTGCATTCCCTACGCAAACATTGCATATGGAAACATTCCCGGAAAAGGAAGGACTGTCTCCTATTTATGAAGATAACATCGATACTTATAAGAAAAGACTGGATGCGTTTATCCAAAAGGAGATGCAGAAGAAGTAAGCTAGGTTTTGGAGCGGTCTGATCTAAAAAAACGGATAATCCCCCAAATGCTCAGGACAAGCAAAGCTAAGAAAAGGAAGCCTTCAAGGCTTCCTTTTCTGTTTGACAGGGCTTCTAAAATTGATTCAGCCATAACTCCCATTCCAAAGGCCATTACAGTTCTGGGGAGCATACCGAAAAGTCCATAAATCAAGACATTTTTCCAGCCAGTTCGGAGCAAGGCAAAGAGTAAATTGGACAGTGCGAAAGGAATAACCGGGCTAATCCTGACAAAGAATATTAAAGTGCCCATTTTACTTCTTTTTTCTTGTACTACTTGGGCAGCTTTTGGGTAATTTTCTAGAAGAATACCCAAGCTGTTGTGGTCTAGTTTTAGCCCAACAAAGTAGCCTAAAAGGCTAGCCAGAGAATAGGAAATAACCAAAAAAGGAAAGACAGTCCAACCCCAAAAAAAACCAGTGATTAGAGCCAATAAAGTGGTAGGGCAAAAAGCGAATCCCATCATGATACTACCGATTAATGTTAGCCCAAAACCTACAAGGAAGTTGGTTTCCCTCAGAGAAGATGTGTCGGTTTCATAAAGAAAACTAAGCAAAAGAGAGCTTCCAACAATGGGTATGATCATCACCCACAACAGGGCAAAGGCCATGGCTGGGCTATCTTTGTAAATTAACTTTAAGCGATGGAAAAGGCTGATGCTTTGAATGGGCATTTTTGAGTCAAATCTGCGCCGAAATTAGGTAATTTATTTTATTTGCGTTCAATTTTGCCTTTTTTGAATTCTGGGAATATGTTTTGATTTGAATCAAAAGATCTTTGTTTTGTCAATATAACCTTAACACTTTTTGAGCCATGAAAAAAGGAATAAGCTTACTGATATTGTTCATGTTGTTTGCCACATCGGCCTTTTTACAACAAAAAGATAAAGACCTCATTACTTTAAATGGAGTGAATGCCTTTACTTCGAAAACTGAAATTCTCCAACAATTTGGCGGGCCTATTGCCATTACCAAACCAGACTATGAATGTGGTTTTTTGTCTTCGGATGAACAAGGGGAGGTCTTTTATTCTTTGGAGTATGATGGTTTTAAATGGACGGGGACAGAAAAGCGAGACTATGTTTTGGAAGAGTTAAAAATAGAAAAAGTAGATAGCTTATTGATTAAGTTTCAAAGTGAATTGGTAAGCCAAAATACAAGTAGTACGAAGTTTTTAGAAATAGCAGGTGATTTAGAGGTAAGCGTTGATAAGAGCAAAGGAGGAGTTAATGCATGGTTTAAGTCGACCTTAAAGAATAAGGAAGTGGAGGTGTTTTGCATCACCGTTCCATTATATGATGATGCTTATCATTTTTATTTTGTAGATGACCGATTGGATTTTATAGCGTATTGGTCCCCTTGTTGATTTTGGTTTACAAGATTGTCTTTTTGGTCCGAATATGTTTTTTTGAATTTTTTAGGAAAGAGAACGGTAAATTTGTTTTCTTTGATTGAAGTTCAAGAGAAAAAAGCAGAAAAGACGAATTATACTATGAAATTTGGAACGAAAGTAATTCATGCAGGCGTAGAGCCTGATCCATCTACTGGTGCCATCATGACACCGATATTTCAGACTTCCACTTATGTACAAAAGTCTCCAGGTCAGCATAAGGGCTATGAGTATTCCAGGACTCATAATCCTACTCGGACAGCCCTTCAAAATAGCATTGCTGCTTTGGAAAATGGGAAGTATGGTTTGTGTTTTTCTTCCGGATTAGGGGCGATTGATGCGGTTATCAAACTTTTGAGTCCAGGTGATGAAGTGATCAGTACCAATGATCTATATGGTGGATCTTACAGGATTTTCACCAAGGTGTTTGCTAAATATGGGATCAAATTCCATTTCGTACCGATGGACGATCCAGCTTCCATAGAAAAATATATCAATGATAATACCCGTCTGATTTGGGCAGAAACGCCTACCAATCCCATGATGAACATCGTTGATATCAAAGGTTTGGCGGCCATAGCCCAAAAACATGATGTTTTATTGGGAGTAGACAATACTTTTGCAACTCCTTATTTGCAAAACCCGCTTGACCTTGGAGCAGATTTGGTCATGCACTCGGTTACCAAATATTTGGCTGGCCACTCTGATGTGGTGATGGGAGCACTGGTGGTGAACAATGATAAGCTGGCGGAGGATTTGGCCTTTATTCAAAATTCATGTGGAGCAACTCCTGGGCCTCAAGATTGCTTTTTGGTGTTGAGAGGAATCAAGACACTACACTTGAGAATGGAAAGGCATTGTCAAAACGGAAAAACCATTGCAGGTTACCTAAGGAACCACCCTAAAGTGGACAAGGTTTTTTGGCCAGGTTTTGAAGATCATCCCAATCACGATATTGCAGTTGAACAAATGAGGGGTTTTGGAGGCATGATTTCTTTTAGCACCATTGGAGACAAACTGGAGGATGCCATGACGGTTTTGAAGAATCTTCATTATTTCTCTCTAGCAGAATCTTTGGGGGGAGTGGAATCCCTATGTGGTCACCCTGCTTCGATGACCCATGCCAGCATTCCAAAAGCCGAAAGGGAAAAGGTTGGGTTGACTGATTCTTTGATCCGACTAAGTGTAGGAGTGGAAGATGCAGAAGATCTTAAAAATGACTTGGCCGCTGCGCTGGGTAAAATCTAACCTAAAATATCAGAAAAGAGATGTTGACATTGGCTAACCACTTTGGTGGTTAGCTTTTTTTTGTTGCTTTTCAGTGAACTGATCAGCGCCTGGTATTTTTTGGAAGGTAGTTCTTCTTTTTCAGAAAGTGTGTAAGTTAAATGTTGTAAAAAAAGATGGTTTTGGTACCACTTGTAAAGAAGCTGACTGAGCTCATTCATATGTTTGTGAACCACTTCTGTGAATGTAGCATTGAGGCCAGAAACAATTCGAACATTTTCTAAGGTGATGATTTCCTGAAGCCCTTCATAAATATCTTTAATTTCCTTAGCCTCCAGTTTTTTCTCGCTGTCAAACTTGAAGAATTCCAACTCCTCATTAATGATCTGGATTGTGGAAGTATTGATCATCAAAGGCCTTAAGTTTTTGCTGTGTTCAAATGCCTCCCGGTAAAGATCTTCCCAGATATTCAGGGGAGTGGCCATGATGACATCATAAGCTTCGGTGTAAATACTTTTCTTGTCTCTCAAAAGCTCCCTTTCATAAGTAGAAAAAGTAGTTTGCGTTTTGATGGATTCTGACTCAAGAGCTTCCTGAATCAACTTGATATGAAGGACTTTTTTGAGGCTTTTAAATAATTCTTTATAAGGACCAAAAAGTTGAAATTTCAGCTTCTTTTCATTAAAGTGGATTCTGCTAAGCAGGTCAATGTAAATCTCCAGAAAGATCAGTTTTTCTTCCAACTCAATTGCCTTTTTTGACTTGAACAGCTTGGTCAAAGAATAAAACAGTTTTTTGGCCAAAGTGTACTGTTGGTCGAAGAGCTGAAAGATGGGAGAGACTTGTTGAACCTGCATAGTTTTCTAGTTTATACGTACAAGAGTAGCACCATATCCAAACCGGCTCTTTTGGGTATCCTGAAAATACTTAATATTTTCCAATTGGCTCAGGTATTTATGGATTTCTTTTCTCAATACTCCATTGCCCAGTCCATGGATAAAAGTGATTTCATCCATGCCTGAGGCGATCGCATAATTAAGGTTTTTTTCAAAGGTCTCTAGCTGAAGTTTGAGCATTTCTGTGTTGCTCATCAACTCATGCTCTTGGGTTAACTTTTCAATGTGCAGATCAATTTGTTTTTCTGGTCTTTTGAATTGCTTTGAGGTGACTTCTTCTGCTTTCCCCTTGTTAAGCTCCTTGTTCAACTGTTGGATGTCCAGCGTTTTTACTTGCTGGTCAATCGCAAATAAGTAGCCTTTTTTTCCTGTTACAGGTGCGGTGCTTTGACTTTTGAAAAATGAGGAAGCTTTGAATTTCACCTTTTTTTCAAATGGGGGAAGCGTTTTTTCTGCTTGATGGTTTATGGGGATAAACTGGAGGAAAAGGGTGGGCCACTTTTCAAACTGAGGAATGGATTTTTCATCCATTTTTTTTGAAGTTTTGGCAGCAATGGTTCCTGAAGCCAACGTTTTGGAGTTGTCTCCAAAAACTTCCGAAGCGACAAATACATAATCCTTTTCACTGTTGTTGATCAGGTGAAGGCTGAGGTCTTTGTCGTTTATGGGGACATAGCTAAGGTATAAACCAGCATCCATTTGAGGGCTCTTAACAGCCTTTAATGGAGCTTCTTTATCTGGTGAGATTTTTTCTCCTCCGAAATATTGTTTTTCAGTTTCATGAATGACCACCACCTCGTTTTTCATGGCTGGAATCCGGAAACCATCTTCGATTTCTATTTCAATCCTACCGCTTCCGGAAATTTTGGTGATGGTACCTTCTTCGTTTCCGTGCAACAAGCGCACTTTGTCTCCTATATTCATTTTTCTAATGCAGATTTGTAAGTTTTCAATGCTCGCTCACGAGCCATTTTATGGTCTACTATTGGATCAGGATATTGGTCACTACCATATTCTTTGACCCACTTTTTAATATATTTTAAGTCTTTGTCAAACTTTTTGACTTGGGATGATGGGTTGAAAATCCTGAAGTAGGGTTGGGCATCCGTTCCAGTTCCAGCAGCCCATTGCCAGTTGCCATTGTTGGAGGCCAATTCGTAATCCAGTAATTTCTTCGCAAAATACGCTTCTCCCCAACGCCAGTCAATTAAAAGATGCTTGGTTAAGAAACTTGCCACAATCATTCTGACCCGATTATGCATATGACCGGTTTGGTTGAGCTCCCTCATGCCGGCATCAACAATTGGATAACCTGTTTGGCCTTCACACCATTTAGAGAATTCCTCTTCATTGTTTCTCCACGGAATTTGGTCATATTTTGATTTAAAGGATTCGTCTATTACCTGAGGATTGTGATAAAGAATCATCATGAAAAACTCCCTCCAGATCAATTCACTAAGGAAAACCTCGTTTAATTTTTTGACCTCGAGGGCTAACTGCCTTACACTGACGGTGCCAAAGCGGAGGTGAATACCAAGTCTTGAAGTATGATCAAGTGCTGGGATATCCCGGTTTTGGTCATAAGTTTTTATCAGCTCCTTGTCAATTTCCAAAGCAGGAAGCTGGATATCTGTCGCTTCAAAACCTAGCTCATTCAGTTCTGGAAGGTTTTGATGATCGGTTTGATAAAGCTTTTTGTAATTGATCTGATGAAGAGAAGGAGGATTTGCATTGAATTTTTGTAGCCATGTATTTTTATAAGGGGTATAAACTTTGTAAAAACTTCCGCTTTCATTCAAGATTTCATCTTTCTCAAAGATCACCTGGTCCTTAAAATCAAAGAAGTCTATTTTTTGATCTTTTAGAAGCTTTTCAACGGCCTTGTCTCGAGAAATAGCATAAGGTTCATAATCCCTGTTGGTGTAAACGTTTTGGACGTTATATTGCTCTATAAGGGTTTTAAAAACCTCAACAGGTTTTCCGACCCTGGTTAAAATAGTAGAGCCTTTCTCTTGGAGTGATTGGTTGACTTTCTTAAGTTCTTGGAGAATAAATTCTACCCTGGCGTCTTTTTTATCTTCCAGCTCATTTAAAATTTGGGAATCAAAAATAAAAACCGGAAGGACATTTTCTTCATTTTGACAGGCATAATAGAGTGCTGTATTGTCTTCAAGCCTCAGGTCTCTTCTCATCCAATAGAGTGTGATTTTTTCCTTCATATTTCAATTCTGTTTTACATTAGAATCAAAAAGGACCTCAATTGTTTGGAGAAGCAAGTTCATTTTCTTCTTTTGGCTTGGTATCAATGATATTGATCTTTATTGAATCAGCAGGACTGATAGGGTCTGGCACTGCAGGTGTAGAATTGTTTTGGTAATCGTATCGCAAAAAATCATCTGTGTCATTAATCAGTAATTTTTCTTTCTTACTTCTTCCAATATTTTGGAACAATTCCTTAAAGGAGCTAAAAAGCAAAGTCTGGGATACAGAAACACCGTAGGTATTTACCCTGTCCGTAATATTTAACGTGGAAGTGAAGGAGTTGAAATTGTTTCTATTGTAAATTCTAATTCGGTATCTGCCATCGTCCGTGATGAGGTATTCAGCTTGCCAATCTCCCGCAATACTGCTGAAGTCCGCATTGCCTTGTGGATCTGTGAAGCTGCCGTCACGGGTTACCCTCAATCTTCCATCCAAGAATGTGTAAGCCACCCTGAGCTGAAAAGTTTCTAAAGCGGTATTGTCCAAAGACGCAAGATCAATATTGATTTCGAGGTTTTGGTCAACTTGTGATATCAGGGCATTTAACTGGGAAGAAACCAATTGGCTCAGGTTGGAGAAGCCAATTCCAGCGCTGTTAAATTGACCTTCCGGAGAGAATCTTCTTAGCATGATCAAAGAGAAAACCTGCCTGTTTTTTTCTTGCTCGTCATTGGCAATTCGGTTTTTGAAAGCGGAAATAGTGGTTTGGCTTTCACCGTCGGGAAACTCTGAAAAGTCAAAATCAAAGTTGATATCAGGAGAAAGAAGCGGGCCGTCCAAGTCCATAATTACTTTAACAGGATACCTTCTGTACAGTTGGGAATTATCAAATTCTGAATTGGAAGTTTGCGTGTTTTGCAAACTGGTCAGGGAAACATTCTCTTCATAGGTAGCTTTGATGTTCATTACGCCACCGTAAGGGTCGCCGTACCATGAGATCCTTCCGCCCGGTAAGATTTCAAATTGACGGTTGATGATATTGTAAAGGGAGAAATTATATTTGGCATCCACGATTTCATAATCACCGGTCATGCTGAAATTGCCTTGTGTATCAATATTGAGGTTCAAAATTCCTCTTCCCCTCCCTTGGATATTTTCGCCTGTTCTTGGATCAATTTGGATTTCAGTGTAAGCATCTGGCGTGACATCCAATACAAAGTTCATTCGGACATTATCTATTTCCAGTTTTTCTACTATTTCTTCGATTTGGATTTCCCTGGTGGTATCTCTTACATTGATAATGTTGATGAACTCTTCTTGGGCTTGCCCCTCAGATTCTCCTATTGGGATATAGATTTTGGTATTAGGTCTTGTGGTGGCGTTTGCAGTAATGTCGAGGTTGCTGGCTGCTCCAAAGATTTCCAGTTTTCCACTGGCATAGGCAGTGCCGTAAAAGAGATCATTGTCACGGGAAGAGGTGTTAAGTACTTGGAAATTATTCAAGTCAGATGAGATATCTAATACAAAGTTTTTAAAGCCATCATGGGCAATACCACCATTCATTCTAGCTGTATTTCCTTGGATATCAGTAATATTTAGGCCTTTGAAACTAATTTCATTCGGAGTGAAATTGATGTTTCCATCAACGGTATAGTAGGTGTTTAGGTAATTGACCTTGACCCCACCACCTGTCAGTTTTCCTATGCCTCTTACGTTGGGTTGGTTTAGGGTGCCTGTCATCTCGATGTTTCCAGAAACAGTTCCTCCAAATTCAGTTAAATAATCAGAAAGGAAAGGTTCCAAAATGTCCAGTTTGGTATTTTCGAAATTACCTTCTAGGGCTAACTGATCATCATTTGTATTGAGAAACCCAGTAATTTCAACGGTTTTCTGTTCATCCCTATAATTGGTGAGGTTCAGGTTGACTTTTTCGTCTTCAAAATAGGTGGCAGCTTCCAAGTTTCCAATGAGGAAATTGTTGATACGCAAGCTGTCCAGCGTGATGCTGCCATAAGAGCCAGCTCTTTCTGAAAAACTGTTGAAAGCAAATATGCCATTGGCGGTGCCTTGGTACTGCTTGGTGTCAAAAGTGTTGAGGAAATCCAAGTTGACATCATTGATCTCAAAACTGAGGATTTCTTCAGGGTTTTCATTGATTCGCCCATTTAAAGCCAGAAACTGCCCATCATTGGAGAGCTTCAAATTATCAAAATCTATTTGCCCTTCTGAGATGACAATTGAATTATCTTCATCAAACTCCCAGTAGTTTTCCAGTATTTTAATATCTGATGGAGCGAAAACTATTGATGTTTGAGAGGGAGACAATTGAATCTCACTTTGGATCTGTGCATAACTTTCAGTCTTAAGCTGGTCTATCCCTAGGTTGAAATCAATCGAAGATTCATCCCAAATGGCTTCCATGCTGAGGTTATTGAAGACCACATCTTGCGTAAGCTGTTGCTCCTTGGAGTTGATGTAAAAAGCAGCCAATACTTCCCTTGAATTTCTGATTTTGAAAGTGTTAAAATCTAAGTCATTTTCGAGAAATATTTTGCTGTCATATTGAATAGTGTCTATCCCTGAATAGAAGTTGAAAATAGTGTTCTCTGCAGTTTGGTAAAATGCTCCTTCTACAGAGGTGTTTTTGGAAATGTAAAGGGATGGTGCAAATAGTTGTACAATTGGATTGATATCATTTAGACTCATGTTAATGTCCAAGTTGTATTCATTGAGCCCTTCCAATTTGTCTGTTTTTTTTTCGATATCCGTGTTGGTTATTATGGCCAGGTAGTCATCAAGCAAGTATTGAATGTCCCTGTAAACTTCTTTGGCCTGAAACTTTCCTGAGATACTTGCCACTAGCAAATCAGAATTAAGGGAAATCATCCTCGTTTCTTCAGCAAAAACTGATTGAAAGAAGAAATTGTCAATAGAAAGGTTTCTTCCCTGATGGCTAATCAAAAGGTCTCTAAAGCGAGCGATTCCTTCTACTTCATCCACATCTGTACCCTTGGTGTCCAACTCCACTCCGCCACTTACAAAGAATTCTTTTTCAGTTATATTAAGATTTTGCAGAAATGCAGTGTCGAGTTTGGCCGAAAGTCTTGCGGAATCTTTTCCATTTCTAAGGTCTAAAATACCATCAAGACTCATTTTTAAATTGGGGTCTTTAATGGTCAGCCTTCCTTTAAAAAGGTCTTTGCCATAGGTGGCATTGGTGGTTATTCCTGTGTAATTGTACTGATTGATGCCTACTTTGCTTACTTTTGCGTCCAACTCCAATAAGGCAGTTTCCAATGTGGTGCCTGTTCCTCGAAGGTTTCCTTTGAGTGAGATTCTTTGGAAGGTCTCACGGTCTTCCATGATTCGGCCTAAATCCAGGTTGTTGACCGTTAATTGACCATAATACCTCGGACTATTGTCATCAATCAGGTAATTTAGTTTTCCAGCTACCGTGCCTATTTGCGTTCTGAATTCTCCCTTGGCTTGGAACCTTGTCAGGTAGCCGTTGAAATCAGTGTCGAAGTGAATGTCCCGGAATTTACTGATTTCTTTGCGAGACTTTTCATCCAAGTAAGGAGCTAAATCCGCACTTGTGACACTGGAATTGACCAAGGAAAGTTGGAAGAAGGTACTGTCTATTTTGGGAAGGCCATCAATTTTGAATTGGCCAAATAATGCACTCCTTTCACCAAATCTAATCAAAAGCTCTTCAGAGTACAGGTCGCTGACTTTTCCATTGATGGCTCCGCTGAGGTAAATGCGGTCGTCAAAATCAGGGATTTTATCTGTGAAATATTTAAGATCTTTAATGTCCAGTACAGATTCATCCAATACCGCAGAAATAGTCACTTGGTTGTTGAAATCGCTGAGTGACTTTACGTTTTCATAACTGAATTTCAAATAGTTTTTGACGATGGTTTCATTGGATTTGAAAAACAAATCCTTGAATTCCATGGCTTGAGCGGAATAGGAAAAGTTGGCCAGTAGCTGTTGGAATTCCATGCCAGAAGTCGCTTCCAAACCTCTTAGGTACCTGATATCAAAGGAGATTTCCCCGTCCTTGGAAAGAAAATCCCTTGCTCCGCCTATCAAGTTTCTGAAACGGAGTCTTGTATAATCAAAGCCATCAACTATAGGCGTTTTTCGTAGGTCAAAAATATCCAATGACGTTCCTTCGAATGACATCCGATCTATGGAGAATTGACTGGTGCTAGTTGTTTTTTGTTTCTTGCGCTTGCCTAAAAAGCCATTGATTTGGTTGATGAACAAGGAAATATTGGGTAGGTCTTCATCGGGGTGAGTCAGAAAACGGAGTTGCCCTCCCTTGAGTTGGATTTCATCCAAGCCGGGTTCATTACTGTTCAAAAGCCCTCTGAGTGAAAAGTCAATATATACATCCTGAAGATCTGCCATTAGGCTGTCTTTTGGATCGTGTACAGTCAGCCCCTTCAGGTTGATGGCATCCCACCATCGTATGTTGACTTTTTGAATTTTTGTTTCAAATCCAGTGTTCTTGCTCAACTGCTCTGCTAAAAACTGGGTGGCAGAGGTTTGAATCGAAGGAATTTGCAGGGCAATGGCTGCCAAGATGATAATTAGAAGGAGAAATACTGCTACGCGAAGCATTCCCCTCAAAGCTTTCTGCAAAAATTCCGTAACTTTCGATTTCTTTTCCAAAGGATTATGAAGAATATTAATATACTCGCAATTGAGTCCTCCTGTGATGAGACTTCCGCGTCTATTATATCTGACGGCAAAATACTTAATAATATTGTCGCCACGCAATCGGTTCATGAAAAATATGGGGGGGTGGTTCCTGAATTGGCATCCCGTGCGCATCAGCAACACCTGATTCCAGTGATCCATGAGGCAATAGAAAGTTCTGGCTTAAAAAAAGAAGACCTGTCTGCTGTGGGGTTTACAAGAGGGCCCGGCTTGATGGGATCCTTGATGGTAGGGGTTTCCTTTGCCAAGTCTTTTGCCTATTCGCTGGGGATACCTTTGATCGATGTGAATCATATGCAAGCGCATATTTTGGCTCATTTCATAGATGACCCCAAGCCAAGTTTTCCATTTATCTGTCTAACGGTAAGTGGAGGCCATACCCAGTTGGTCTTGGTGAAGGACTACTTGGAGATGTTAGTAATTGGGGAGACTTTGGATGATGCGGTAGGAGAGGCCTTTGATAAGACTGCTAAATTGTTGGGCTTACCTTATCCTGGAGGCCCGATGATCGATAAATATGCCAAAGAGGGAAATCCGGGTGCTTATAAGTTTCCATTGTCGGAAATGCCAGGTTTGAATTATTCTTTCAGTGGCATCAAAACGGCTGTCTTATATTTTTTAAGGGATCAGTTGAAAGTCAATTCATCGTTTATAGATGAAAATATAGTGGATATTTGTGCTTCCGTGCAGTATACTTTGATCAAGATGCTGATGCAAAAGCTGAAGCGGGCAGCAAGGGAATATAAAGTCAAAGACATTGCTATTGCCGGTGGCGTTTCTGCTAATTCAGGGTTAAGGAATGAGTTGGAAAATTTGGCAAAAGAATTGAGCTGGAAAGTTTATGTCCCAAAATTTGAGTATTGCACAGACAATGCTGCTATGATCGCCATGGCTGCTCACTACAAATACCTCAAAGGAGAGTTTTGTGGACTTGATGTCAGCCCAATGGCAAAAATGAAATTAGGAAAATAAGTAAATAGTAATGGCCAAGGAGAATAGGTTTAGTAAAACCATCAATATAAAAAATAGGAAAGCAAGTTTTGAATTTGAATTTCTGGATACCTATGTGGCAGGTTTGTCTCTAGTAGGAACTGAAATCAAGTCCATCAGGGAAGGGAAAGTTTCCTTGAAGGAAGCATATTGTTATTTTAGAAGGGGAGAGCTTTTTGTCAAACAAATGCACATTTCTCCCTATTCCCAAGCCGCACACTTCAATCATGACGCGGTAAGGGAGCGAAAACTATTGCTTAATAAAAGAGAGCTTGATAAATTAGAAAGTAAATTAACAGAGAAAGGGCTTTCTATCATTCCGGTTCGTATATTTATCAATAACAAGGGTTTAGCTAAACTGGAAATTGCCCTGGGTAGAGGTAAAAAACTTCATGACAAACGTCAGGACATAAAGAAAAAAGATGCAAAAAGAGAACTTGACAAAATGGCCTATTGATGAGAAATATGGAATATGCAGGCTAAGTTTAATAAGTGTTTATCAAGAGCCTAGACCGGGTGCCGGCTTATTAACACAGATACTTTTTGGAGAGACCTATGAGGTGGAGGAAGTAACCCCAGATCGTAAATGGCTCAAAGTAAAGGTGGAGGCTGATGGTGTTCTGGGCTGGATGCCGGCAGCCCAACATGAGGCCATACCTGAGGAAGCTTTTAATTTTTATAAAGATGAGGATTTTCAAGTGGTGACTTCCCCTCTCTCATCAATCAAGTTCAAGGGAGACCTCCTTTATATTTTACCAGGTAGTAGTTTACATATAGGTTCCAGTGAATTGTTTGATATGGATGGAACCCTCGAGTTCAAAGGAAATTCTAGGCATTATAAGGACAAGGCCACTGGGGAAGAACTGGTGTCCCTTGCTCAGATGTTCATAAATGTGCCCTTTCTGTCTGGCGGAAGGGGCTTTTTTGGTATTGGGTCTGGAAGTTTTATCCAGCTTGTATACAAGATTGCAGGTTATAAGGCTCCAAAGTATATCTCCCAATTTGTGGAAGCGGGAAAGGAAATAGATTATCACGAAATCCAGCTGGGTGATGTGGTAATATTTGGAAATAACAAAGATATTCCGCATCATGCAGGAATATATATTGGTGACAATCAGGTGATTCATGTGAAAGGTAAGGTGAGAATGGATACAGTAAAGCTTGATGGAACCAAAATGGCAAAAAACAATTCTCCTTTATATCAGGTTTTGAAAATCAGGAGATTAATGAAATAAGATGGAAAAGAAGGTATTGGTGCTCAACTTAGATCATACGCCTGTGGCTGTGGTAACAGTACAGAAAGCGATGGTGCTCTCTATTCTGGAGAAAGTGAGCATTTTGGCAGATTACTCTTTTCTAAGTATTCGAACAGTGGATCAAGAATTTAAGTATCCTGCAGTAGTTAGGCTGGACGAATATAAAAATGTCCCTTACAGAGGTGTTTTGCTGAACCGGGGCAATTTATTCAAAAGGGATAATAATGAATGTCAATATTGTGGTTCGCAGAAGCATTTGACAATAGATCATGTGGTCCCTCGGTCCAAGGGAGGCAAAAGCAGTTGGACTAATTTGATTACCGCTTGCCACCGGTGTAATGTGCAGAAGGGGGACAAGACTCCTGAGGAAGTAGGCTTTTTGATGAAAAGAAGACCTTTTAAACCATCCCTATCCTATTTTTTATCAGAATATGCGGAGAAAAATGCAGAAGAATGGATGCCGTTTTTAGAAGTGAGGACTGTTCAGAGTGACTGAGAAATCTACATTGTTTTGATTGATTAATAATGATTTAACCCATTGTTTCAGGGATTAATTTTTATATTGGTTTTTTAACCAAAATCCAACCTACCTGTGACCATATTATTTGTGCTGCTTAGCATATTGCTCTTAGTTTTGCTTATTGTTTGGGCAAAGATCAATCCTTTTATTGCTTTTCTGATTACCTCCATTACTGCAGGTTTTTTGCTGGGTATCCCTGCTCAGGATATTGCGGCTTCTGTTCAAAAAGGTATGGGTAATCTTCTAGGTGATTTGATTATCATCATCACCATGGGAGCGATGTTGGGGAAACTGGTGGCAGAAAGTGGTGCTGCGCAAAGAATAGCAGATTTTTTGATGAGTATTTTTGGAAAGAAATATATCCATTGGGCCATGATGCTAACTGGCTTGGTGGTTGGAATCCCGTTGTTTTACAATGTGGGTTTTGTCTTATTAGTACCCTTGGTTTTTACTGTGGCCTACCAGTATAGACTTCCAGCGGTTTTTGTTGGGATGCCATTGTTAGCAGCTTTGTCCGTGACCCACGGTTTTTTGCCACCTCATCCATCACCTGCGGCCTTGGTGGCGCAGTTTGATGCCAACATGGGGCTTACCTTATTATATGGGATCATTATAGCTGTGCCTACCATTTTGGTTGCGGGGCCTTTATTTTCCCAAATGTTGAAAAAGATTCCTTCCAGTCCCTTGGAGACATTTCGAGCCAGCTCAAAGCCAGAAGAAGAATTGCCAGGGACATTTAATAGTTTCTTTTCAGCCCTTTTACCAGTTGTTTTGTTGATTAGTACTACGGTTTTGGCACTTCAGGTTCCAGAGGAACATTCATTCTATCCTTATATTTTGTTTGTTTCCGACCCGGGAATGGTTATGTTGATCTCCTTACTCGTAGCTACTTTTACATTGGGGCTGAAAATGGAAGTGGGAATGAAGGAACTCATGGATATCTATGTGGTGGCAGTCAAGGATGTTTCAATGATCATTTTGATCATTGCGGGTGCTGGAGCCTTGAAACAAGTATTGATGGATAGTGGAGTGAGTCAAGTGATAGCAGATGGATTAGAAGGTTGGGAGGTGCATCCATTGGTATTGGCTTGGACCATTACAGCGGTGATCAGGGTTTGTGTAGGTTCAGCAACAGTTGCTGGATTGACCACAGCTGGGATCATAGGGCCATTGATTCACGATGCTGGTGCTGACCCAAATTTGGTGGTGCTGGCTATTGGTGCAGGAAGCTTGATGTTTTCTCATTTTAATGATGCTGGCTTTTGGATGTATAAGGAATTTTTCAATGTAAGTATAAAGGATACCATCAAGTCTTGGTCAGTAATGGAAACCATAGTGGCCGTAGTAGGGCTTTTTGGGGTAATGATCTTGGATTGGATTTTGTTTTGAGATTGAAGTAAATTGTAAACACTTTAGAAAAGGTATCAATAAAAAAGACCAATATGTCAGCGGAAGAGAACTTTAATAAGCTAGAACTTAATTTACCACCTGCTCCCAAGCCTTTGGGAGTTTATAAGCCTTGCTTGATTGACGGTAAATATTTGTATTTATCGGGACACGGAACGGTGAAGGATGATGGAACCCTGATCATGGGGAGAATTGGACAGGAAATGGATATGGAGCAAGGTAAGCTAGCCGCTAGGCAAGTAGGCTTGGCCATGCTTTCCACAATTCGGGCCAACCTTGGAAGCCTTAACAAGGTAAAAAGAGTGATCAAGGTGTTGGGTATGGTAAACTGTGTACCTGAATTTGAAAAACACCCTTATGTCATCAATGGCTGCAGCGAACTTTTTGCGGCTGTCTGGGGGGAAGAAAATGGGATTGGGGTTAGAAGCGCTGTAGGCTTTGGCTCTCTTCCCGATAATATTCCAGTAGAAGTTGAAGCTGTTTTTGAACTACATTAATTATGCCTGAAGACTTAGAAGACTGGTATGTTGTAAGAGATGTAGAGAAGATAGATTCACCTGCTTTGATCGTTTACCCCAAAAGGGTGAGGAATAATATCAAAAAGCTTAAATCGATGGTCAAGAGCCTCGATCAGCTCCAACCTCATGTCAAGACATTCAAATGTAGGGAAGTGGTGGACATGTTGATGGAGGAAGGGATACTCCAGTTTAAATGTGCCACCATAGCCGAGGCAGAGATGTTGGCGATCGCAGGAGCCAAGGAAGTGCTGATTGCCTACCCAATGGTTGGTCCTAAGGTGAACAGAATGATCAAGCTGATGTTGGCCTATCAAGATACCCAATTTTCATGTCTGGTAGATTGCCCAGAACAGGCACTGCACCTTTCGAACCATACCCATCAGGCTGATGTATATCTCCGCGTTTATGTGGATATAAATGTAGGAACGGATAGAACCGGAATCGGTCCAAATGAAGGTGCCATGGAGCTTTATGATTTTTGTAAAGAAACCAGCCACTTGATCACGATGGGATTGCATATTTACGATGGACATATTAGGCAACTGGATATCAATGAGCGAGCGAGATGTTGTGACGAAGCTTTCGAACCTGTTAATAAAATGATGGACCAGATCGTGAAAAAGTATGGTCAGGATATAAAAGTAATAGCAGGAGGAACCCCTACATTTCCCATTCATCAAAAGCGAAAAGGGGTAATTTGTAGCCCGGGGACATTTGTCTATTGGGATAAAGGGTATCATGATGCCTTGCCTGAGCAGCAATTTGATTTTGGTGCTGTTTTGCTCTGCAGGGTAGTTTCTAAGCCGGCACCTCATCTGGCCTGTTTGGACTTGGGTTATAAATCAATTGCTTCTGAAGGCTCCTTGGAAAACAGGGCTTGGTTTTTAGGGTATCCAAAATGGAAAATTGTTGGTCATCATGAGGAACATATGGTGGTGGATGTGGGCAGGGATTCTTTAGAAGTGGGCCAAGAAATCTATGCTGTTCCAAATCATATTTGCCCAACTGTTGCGATGTATGATAAGGTGCTTACTGTTGAAAGTCATGTGGTAAATGGTAAATGGTTGACTTTGGCTAGAAAAAGGAAAATTAACATTTAATGTATGCCATTTTAGCGCTCATTATTGATATAGGCTTTTATCAACAAAACTCTAACAAGAAATATAAATATGTTCACCATAGATGCCCATTTGGATTTAAGCATGAATGCTTTGGAGTGGAACAGGGATCTAACACAGCCTGTAGCGACTATCAATGCTCGTGAGCAAGGTCAAAACGATAAGCCAGACAGAGGGAAAGCTACTGTTTCTTTGCCTTCATTGCGGGAAGGGGATGTTGGGCTGGTAGTGGCGACGCAAATAGCGAGGTATGTTGCTCCCGATAATCCTTTGCCCGGTTGGCATTCGCCTGCGCAAGCATGGGCCCAGACCCAAGGACAATTGGCTTGGTATAAGGCCATGGAGGACGCTGGGGAAATGGTTCAAATAAGGGATTTGGATGGGTTGGAGAAGCATTTGAGTTTATGGAAATGTGATTTGCCCAATGAAGATAAGCCGATTGGTTATATCTTATCCTTGGAAGGGGCAGATTCGATTGTTGATCTGAGCTATCTTGAAAAAGCCTACGATTATGGTTTGAGAGCGCTTGGACCAGCCCATTATGGTCCCGGAAGGTATGCGCAGGGAACTGATGCGACAGGTTTTATGGGTAAGAAGGGGCAAGAACTTCTAAAAGAGATGGAGCGTCTGAATATTGTTTTGGATGCGACACACCTTTGTGATGATAGTTTTTGGGAAGCAATGGAGCACTTTAATGGCCATGTGTGGGCCAGTCACAATAACTGTAGAGCTTTGGTGGATCATAACAGGCAGTTTAGTGATGAGCAGATCAAAGCGCTCATAGAAAGAGGAGCCGTTATTGGTGGGGCCTTGGATGCTTGGATGATGGTTTCAGGTTGGGTGAGAGGGAAGTCCACACCTTTGGAAACAGGCTGTAACCTAGAGATCCTGTTAGATCATCTGGATCATATCTGTCAGCTGGCAGGAAATGCAGATCACATTGGCATTGGAACGGATTTAGATGGTGCTTTTGGAAAGGAACAATGCCCTTATGATCTGGAGACAATTTCAGATTTACAAAAAATCCCAAAATTATTGGGGAAAAGAGGTTATTCAAATATAGATATTGAGAAAGTCATGTACGGAAATTGGCTCAGATTTTTGAGAAAGGCATGGTCCTGATGTAACAGACCTTTTTCTAGAGTGATATGGGTTGATAACTTATTGAAATACAGTGGTTATTTTTGATGGTGATGTGCTATTGTCCTCTAATTTTTTCAATCCAAATTATTTGATGTTGCAAAAAATCAGTACCTTTGCAGTCCGTTCGGGTGGACGGTTTTTGTTTTGCCATTTGGTGAAATGAAAAATTCACAACTAAAAACCTCAGCCTGAAGACTCTAGGGCTGTTGAAAGTCAGAGTCGTTTACTAATATGTCTAATAACGAAGATTTTAACTGGGACAAGTTCGAAACCAAAGGTTTTGGTGAAGGCTACACTTCTGCCGAGAGAGCAGAGATGGAAAAACTTTATGACCAAACCTTGACTGAAATCAGTGAGAAGGAAGTAATCAAAGGTACTGTAGTAGGTGTCAATGATAAGGATGTGATCATCAACATCGGTTTCAAATCTGATGGTTTGGTGCCAAGAACTGAATTCCGTGACCTTCCTGATCTTAAGATCGGTGACGAAGTAGAACTTTTCATTGAAGAGCAAGAAAATGCATTGGGTCAATTGGTTCTTTCTAGAAAGAAAGCCAAAATGGTACGTGCATGGCAAGACATCGAAGATGCACTTGAGTTTGACAATGTGATCGAAGGTCTTGTGAAAAGAAGAACCAAAGGTGGTTTGATCGTAGATATCTACGGTGTAGAAGCCTTCTTGCCAGGTTCTCAAATTGACGTGAAGCCTATCAGAGACTTTGATGTTTATGTAGGTAAGAAAATGGAAGTAAAAGTGGTTAAGATCAACCACGCTAATGATAACGTTGTTGTTTCTCACAAAGTATTGATCGAGAAAGATCTAGAGAAGCAAAAAGCAGAAATCCTAAACAACCTAGAGAAAGGTCAGGTATTGGAAGGTGTGATCAAGAACATGACCAACTTCGGTGTATTCATCGACTTGGGTGGTGTAGATGGTCTACTTCACATTACAGATATCTCTTGGGGCAGAATCAACCATCCAGAAGAAGTGCTTAACCTTGACGATAAAGTTCAGGTGGTGGTACTTGACTTCGATGATGACAAGAAACGTATCTCTTTGGGTATGAAGCAGCTTACTGCTCATCCTTGGGATTCTCTTTCTGCTGAATTGGAAGTTGGTTCTAAAGTGAAAGGTAAAATCGTTAATGTTGCTGACTATGGTGCATTCCTTGAGTTGGCTCCAGGCGTTGAAGGTTTGATCCACGTATCTGAGATGTCTTGGTCTCAGCACTTGAGAAACCCTGCCGATTTTGTTAAAGTAGGAGACGAAATCGAAGCAGTAGTACTTACTTTGGACAAAGAAGACAGAAAAATGTCTCTTGGTATCAAGCAATTGACTGAAGATCCATGGACTAAGCAAGACATGGTGACTAAGTATGCTGTAAGCACTAAGCACAAAGGCGTGGTAAGAAACTTGACTAATTTCGGATTGTTCCTTGAGCTTGAAGAAGGTATCGACGGTCTTGTACACGTTTCTGATCTTTCTTGGACTAAGAAAATCAAGCACCCATCTGAGTACGTTAAGGTAGGGGATGAATTAGAAGTAATCGTTCTTGAGCTTGATGTTGACAACAGAAGATTGGCCCTAGGTCATAAGCAATTGGAAGAAAACCCATGGGATACTTTTGAAGGTATCTTCCCTGTAGGTTCTGTTCACAAGTGTACTGTTGTTTCTAAAAATGACAAAGGTGCGGTTCTAGAACTTCCTTACGGATTGGAAGGATTCGCTACTATCAAAAACCTAGAGAAAGAAGACGGTTCTCAAGTAGAAGTTGGAGAAGCTCTTGACTTCAGAGTAACTGAATTCTCTAAAGATGATAAGCGTATCGTTCTTTCTCACACTGCTACTTTCAAAGAAGAAGCTATCCCTGCTGCTAAGCCAGCTAAGAAAGCTGCTCCTAAGAAGAAAGCTGCTGGTGCTGAGCCTCAAGAGAAGTCTACTCTTGGAGACCTAGATGCTCTTTCTGCATTGAAAGAGAAAATGGAAGGTGGAGACAAAAAATAAGCATAAGCTTATTCCGCTATAAAAGTAAAAGCATCCGCCGCGGCGGATGCTTTTTTTGTTTTTGTGGGGGATAGATTTTTTATATGACTTTAAGTCGTGATCTAAATCGCTATTGGTCCTCGTTGGGGATCTTTAAATCCAGATTAAATTGCTTGTTCAGTTTTTTGATGAGGTAAGCAGAAAGTAGGGGTGACTCCTTCTCAATATTTTGATGTACAAAGAAGTAGAGTTTTTGCAGACCCATCTCTCTCCAGCTGATGATTCTTTCCATCCAATCATCCAATCGGCTGTAATCGCTCTCAGCATTGGCTCCAACATAACGAATAAAGGCAGTGTCATTAGTAAGCCTCATATGGAGCATGTCCCTTCTGCCTGCTGTATCAACAACGATATTTGCCCGATTGTTGTCAACCAATAGATTACAATAGTTGTTCAAAACCTCTTCATTAGCAAACCACTCAGCATTTCTTAATTCCAAGGCAAGTGGGATTTCTGGTGGGAATTCATTGACAAACTTCTCTACCCTGTCAAAATCTTTTGGTTTGAAATTATCGTGCATTTGAAGAAAAGCCATGCCCAGCTTGTCTTCAAAATTGGCAATAGCATCTGCGAAGGCCATTACAGGTTCCTGTACATTGATCAGACGTTTGAAGTGGCTGACAGAATTAGGTATTTTAGGAAAGAATTTAAACCCTTTAGGTGTTTTGTCCGCCCAAGTTTTCACTTGTTCTATGCTGGGAGAGCTGTAGAATGTAGCATTGAGCTCAATGGAGTTGAATTGTGTAGAGTAATAGGTCAGCTCATCTTTGGTGCCTCTTGGGTAGAATCCCTTTAGGTCAGACCTGTTCCATTTGGCACATCCCACATATACTTCAAAGGGTTTGTCGGATTTATATTTATTGAGGATTTTTTTTGTTTCCGGATGGTCTTCCGGTAAGGTAAAATCTATGGATGAAGGATCTTCAACACTTCCGAATTTCATGGTTTGGTCTTTTAAGTTTTATGGACCTTTAATTTAAGAAAAATATGGAAAGAATAAATGTTCTTTTAGGTCAAAGGTTGCCCAATATATCACTTGGATGAAATGCGTGTTTGTGCTAGAACGGTAAGGTGAATTGAGCTAAAAAATTGAAAAAGCATCCGCCATAGTGGATGCTTTTTTGAGTGAGGTCGAGAGCGGATTCGAACCGCTGTACAAGGTTTTGCAGACCTCTGCCTAGCCACTCGGCCACTCGACCATCTGAATTGAGATGCAAATGTATAGATATTCTGGTTTTATGCAAAATTGTTGAATTAAAATTTTAGTAATTTTTATCACGTCTTATTAAAAGATTTTAATCAGTTGGGCTCCGACATTGCAAATTGGTTGCCGATGTACAGTTCAAATAGAACTAATTGCTCAAAACTAGTTATTTATAAAGGTTCTAAATAGAAATCTAAAAATAAGTTAAGGCTTTAAGAGGCTGTTTTTCAGTATTATAGGTGCTTTTTGAGCTTTGAGGTAATTTGGCTGAAGCATATTATACGGGTTTGAAAAATAGAAGTTGGGTAGTACATTTGTGGGGAGTTTTAAAAACCGTGAAATAAACTGATTAAAGAGTTATAAATATGTCAATCAAACGCTCATTATTAAGTGTTCCGTTCAGATTTTGCAACATGGCGTTGATTTTTTTCCTTTTGATAGGAATAAATGCTTTTGCTGCTGACCCTGAAGTATCTGATAGTGATGAAGCCGTCAAGGCCGGTGAGTCACTCTTCAATGCTAATTGTAAAACCTGTCACAAGCTAGATCAAAAGTTTACTGGCCCTGCATTAAGAGGTGTAAGTGATCGTAGAGATATAGCCTGGATCCAGGCATTCGTTAAAAACTCACAAAAAGTGATCCAAGCTGGAGATCCTACAGCTACTGCTCTTTTTGCAGAATTTAACAACACGGTGATGCCTGCCCACCCATTCTTAAGTGATGAAGACGTCATGAGCCTGTTGTCTTACATTGAGTTTGGAGGTAAGGAAGAAGCTGCGGTCGCTACTGCCGAAGGAGGTGCTGGTGCTGCAGCAACAACTGGAGGTGTTCCAAGTGAATACTTAACCATTATTTTAGCGGTTTTAGTGGTTGTGTTGTTGTTGATCCTAATTGTTTTAGGACTGATTGTTTCCGTGTTGACCAAATACTTGAACAAGCAGCCACTTGAGGAAGATGACAAAGAGTTTATCAATCAAAAGACAGATCTTAAGAAAGTATTCAGAAGTGACGCTTTCATAATCATTATCACAGCGATAGTTATATCTCTTGTAGCTAAAACAGCAATTGATGGCTTGTTCTCAGTAGGTGTTCAACAAGGTTACCAACCAACACAGCCTATTGCTTTCTCTCACAAGCTTCACGCTGGTGATAAAGAGATTCCTTGTCAGTACTGTCACACCGGAGTTGAGATCGGAAGGTCTGCCAATATTCCTTCTCCTAACATCTGTATGAACTGCCATATGCACATTCAGAATGTGGAGGGTAAAGAAGGTGTGTCCACTGAGATTCAGAAAATATACGATGCAATAGATAATGATCAGCCGATAGAGTGGGTAAGGGTTCACAACCTACCTGATTTGGCATATTTCAATCACTCACAACACGTGAAGGTGGGTCAGATTGAGTGTCAAACTTGTCACGGTCCTATAGAGGAGATGGAAGTAGTAGGCCAGCACAGTGCCTTGACTATGGGATGGTGTATTGACTGTCACAGAAAGACAGACATCCAAACTGCTGGTAACGAGTACTACGATAAGTTGGTACAGTTGCACGCGGAGTCTAAATCAAAAGATGCCCTTAAAGTGAAGGACATCGGAGGCCTAGAATGTGCTAAGTGCCACTATTAATTGAAAAATCTTTAAGAACATTCTTTTCTTTAATATAAAATGAAAGAAAATAAAAAGACATACTGGAAGGGATTAGAACAGTTGACAAACGATCCGGAATTTGTAAAAAATGCTGATCGCGAATTTCCTGAGTACCTTCCTATTAGCGGACAAGAAGAAGGAGGATCTTCTAGAAGAGACTTCCTAAAACTAATGGGTTTCAGTCTTGCAGCAGCTTCATTGGCAGCTTGTGAGGCACCAGTTAGAAAAGCTATTCCTTATGTGAACAAGCCAGCGGATGTAAACCCTTCCGTGCCAAATTACTATGCATCTTCCTTCTTTGGAGGTGGTGAGTATGCATCTGTTGTGGTTAAAACCAGAGAAGGTAGACCGATAAAAGTAGACGGTAACAAACTGTCTCCGGTTACCAAGGGAGGTACAAGCTCAATTGTTGAAGCTTCCGTACTTTCTTTATATGATAAAGAACGATTGACAGGCCCATATAAGAATGGTGAAAAATCAGATTGGGCTACTGTAGATAAAGAAGTTGTTTCGAAACTTAGAGCTGCAGGAAATGTGAAAGTGGTAACCAACACGATCATGTCTCCTTCCACTGAGAAAGCTTTAAATGCTCTGACCGAAGCTATAGGTGGTGCGGAAGTGGTCACTTATGACCCAACTTCTACTTATGGTATCATAAAAGCAAATGAAACTTATTACGGAGCAGGTGTTCTTCCAAATTATAGCTTTGACAAAGCTAATGTAATTGTAAGCTTTGGAGCTGACTTCCTTGGAACTTGGATTGCTCCAATTGAGTATTCCAAGCAGTATGCTCAAGGAAGAAAAATCACCAAGGAAAACCCGAGCATGTCTCGTCATTTCCAGTTTGAGTCCAACCTTTCTTTGACAGGTGCTAATGCTGATTATAGGACTCCAATAAAAGCTTCCCAAAGTGGACTAGCCGTATTGGTACTATATAACTTGATCGCCAAAAAAGCTGGAGCAGCTACTTTAAGAGCAGCGGGTGTTGAAGTAGCTCATTTGGAGAAGGCTGCTAATGAACTTTGGGCAAACAAAGGAAAATCATTGGTAGTCTCTGGGTCTAACGATCCAAATGTACAAGTTGTTGTTAATGCAATTAACGAATTGCTAGGAAACAACAACGCTACAATAAGCTATGTAAAAGCTGTAAACTTTAAGCAAGGTAATGATGCACAAATGTCTAAGTTTGTTGCAGATCTATCTGCTGGCAGAGTAGGTGGGGTATTGTTCTATAACTGTAATCCAGTATATGACCATCCGCAAGGTGAAGCTTTAGGACAGGCTATTGCAAAAGCTAAAGTTTCTGTTGCGACCAATGGCACTTTGGATGAAACAGCTTCTCTAGTGGGATATGTTGCTCCTGATCATCATTACTTGGAATCTTGGAATGATTTTAACCCTAAAGCAGGAGAGTACAGTTTATCTCAGCCAGCTATTTCTCCACTTTTTGATACTAGACAAGCTCAAGAGTCTTTCTTGACTTGGGCTGGGGTTTCTACAAACTATTACGATTTCCTTCAGGATAGTTGGAAAGAGCTTTACGCTAATCAATCAGAAGTTAGCACCTTTCAGGAATTCTGGGATAGGTCACTATATAATGGATGTTATTCAGTAGAACTGAACACTGAAGAAGCTGAACTGGTTGCTGTTGGAGATATCAACGCTGCTGCAGTTGCCATTGGTAAAACTTATTCTGCTTCTAATTCCGGTGCTGAATTGATCATGTACCAAAAAGTAGGTATTGGTGATGGTACTTTCGCCAATAACCCTTGGTTGCAGGAGATGTCTGATCCAATTTCGAAAGCTACTTGGGACAATTATCTGACTGTTTCTCAAAAATGGGCCAATGAAAACGGCCTGAAGATGTTTGAAGGAGAAACTAAGAAGGCCAAAATTACTGTAAATGGTAAATCGCTTATTGTTCCAGTATTGGTACAACCAGGTCAAGCTGAAGGAACTATCGGTTTAGCGATAGGATATGGTAGAACCAAAGCAGGTAGAGTAGCCAACGGTGTAGGTGTAAATGCCTATCAGCTATTGGACAACTCTAAGGGCTTTGTCAACTTTGACATCACTTCAGGAGTTACCATTGAATTAACTGCTGACTCTTATAAAATAGCACAAACTCAGACTCACCAGACATACATGAATCGCGACAATGTGATTCAGGAATCTGTTTTATCAGAGTATAAAAAAGATCCTTCTGCAGGTCGAGTTCATCCGGAAATTTACAAGGATGGTGAGTTTGTAAAACCTTCCAAAATCTCACTTTGGAATGGTCATAAGTATAGCCAACACCACTGGGGCTTAGCAATTGACATGAACTCTTGTGTTGGTTGCGGAGCTTGTACCGTTGCCTGTCAAGTTGAAAACAACGTGGCTGTAGTAGGCAAGCAAGAAGTCTTGAACAGAAGGGAAATGGCTTGGATCAGAATTGATCGTTACTACAGTTCAGATGCTGAAGCGAGCGATTTGGATGGTTTGGAAAATGCTTCTGATAACCCAGAGGTGACTTTCCAACCAATGATGTGTCAGCACTGTAACAATGCTCCTTGTGAGACAGTTTGTCCAGTAGCGGCTACAACGCACAGTTCTGAAGGACTTAACCAAATGACTTACAACAGATGTATCGGTACTCGTTATTGTGCCAACAACTGTCCTTATAAAGTAAGAAGATTTAACTGGTTCAAATACCATGACAATAAAGATTTCGCTAAAGTCAATGTGGCTCAAAACGATGATCTTGGTAAAATGGTACTTAATCCTGATGTGACCGTAAGGGCCAGAGGGGTTATGGAGAAATGTAGTTTGTGTGTTCAACGTATCCAAGCTGGTAAGTTGGCTGCTAAGCGTGAGAATAGAAAAATCAAGGATGGAGAAGTAAATGTGGCCTGTGCTGTAGCTTGTTCCACTGATGCATTGGTATTCGGTGATATGAATGATCCAAATAGCCAAGTTTCACAATTGTTGAAGATCAAGGAGAATACAACTTCAGCAGTGAAAGAGGTGAATGAGGAAAGAGCTTACCACGTATTGGAGGAAATCAACGTGAGCCCAAATGTGTGGTACTTCACCAAGATTAGAAATAAGGACAAAAAAGAAGCGTAAATAATAATTTTATAAGATATGCAGGTTACTTCATCCGTACGCGAGCCGTTAGTTACGGGCGGTAAAACTTACAAAGACGTTACCCATGACGTTGCCAGACAGGTAGAAGGCAAGCCAACAATTGGCTGGCTTTTGGGTTTGGCCGTATCAATAGGCGTTTTGTTATTGGGATTCATTGCGGTGGCTGCCACTGTTTGGGAAGGTATCGGTATGTGGGGATTGAACAAAACTGTCGGTTGGGCATGGGATATCACCAACTTCGTATGGTGGGTAGGTATCGGTCACGCGGGTACTTTGATTTCCGCGGTACTTTTACTTTTCAGACAAAAATGGAGAACATCTATTAACCGTGCAGCAGAGGCGATGACGATCTTCGCCGTAATCTGTGCAGCGATGTTCCCAGTACTACACATGGGTAGACCTTGGCTAGGAGCTTACTGGGCATTGCCTCTTCCTAACGTCTTTGGTTCTCTTTGGGTTAACTTTAACTCTCCATTGCTTTGGGACGTATTTGCGATCTCTACTTATTTCTCGGTTTCATTGGTATTCTGGTACATTGGTTTGATTCCGGATTTTGCTACCATCAGAGATAGAGCAACTGGAATTAGAAAGACCATATATGGAGCATTGAGTTTTGGTTGGGATGGTGCTGCAAAAACTTGGATGAGATATGAATCAGTATCCTTGATCTTGGCAGGTTTGGCTACGCCTCTTGTACTTTCTGTACACACTATTGTATCCTTTGACTTTGCGACTTCAGTTATCCCAGGATGGCATACCACGATCTTCCCTCCTTACTTTGTGGCGGGTGCGATCTTCTCTGGTTTTGCCATGGTATTGACCTTGATGATCATCACAAGGAAAGTGTTTAAACTGGAAGATTATATTACAATGGTACACATTGAGTTGATGAACATTGTAATTATCATTACAGGGTCGATTGTAGGTATCGCTTATATTACGGAATTCTTTATCGCTTGGTATTCTGGAGTAGCTGCTGAACAATATGCCTTTATCAACCGTGCTTTTGGGCCATATTGGTGGGCTTACTGGTCAATGATGACTTGTAACGTAATTTCACCTCAACTTTTCTGGTTCAAGAAAATTAGAACCTCCATTGTCTTTACTTTTGCACTTTCATTGGTGGTAAACATCGGTATGTGGTTCGAACGATTTGTAATTATTGTAACCTCACTTCACAGGGACTTCTTGCCATCTTCATGGGCCATGTTCTACCCAACTTGGGCAGATGTTGGAGTTTACCTGTTCACCTTTGGTTTATTCTTTACCTTGTTCTTGTTATTTGCCAAGTTCTTCCCGGTAATCAACATGGCTGAGGTGAAATCAGTATTAAAGTCTTCATCTGAAAAAGTAAATAAATAATGGAAAGAGATACGAATTTTATCCTCGGTATTTATGATGATGAGGATGTGTTAAAAGACGCAGTAACCAAGGTGAGGCAGAGTGGCGTGAAGATTCACGAAGTATATACTCCTTATCCTGTTCACGGTCTTGAAGATGTGTTGGGATATAGAAGAAGTAGGTTGCCAATCGCTGCATTTTTGTTCGGGATGCTAGGTACTTGCCTTGCCTTGACCATGCAGTTGTTGATGATGGCTGTTGACTGGCCAATGATCATTGGTGGTAAAGATCACGCTCCGATTCCTGACTTTATCCCTGTAACCTTCGAATTGACCGTACTTTTGGCTTCATTCGGAATGGTGGGTGTTTTCATGATCAGCAGTAATCTTAAGCCTTGGGGACAACCAAGAATTTTTGACCTAAGAAGTACAGATGACAAGCATGTGATGGCGATTGATATTGCGAACAATGCCAGTATCGAAGAAGCTAAAATAAAAGAAGTGTTACAGTCTTCAGGAGCTTCAGAAGTGAATAATAAAAGTTTTGAATAGGTAACGTTGAAGATATGAAAATTATTAAATCCATATATTTAGTTGCGCTTTCTGCTGCTTCATTGGGAGTAGTATCTTGCGGAGCTTCAGGGGATAATCAGGGACTGGAATATGCTCCTCAAATGTATCACTCTGTCGCTTATGAACCACTTACCCAAATTCAAAATGAAGAAGCTGGTAGCTGGTTGTCCAATAGAGAAGATGGTAAAGGTGAATTTTACAACAGTAACGTTCACAATCCTCATAATATGAACATGAGAGAACCAGTGCCAAACACGGTTCCTAGAAATCAATATGGAATGCTTCCTTATAGACTGAAAGTTGCCGACTTAACCGGTGCTGACAGCGTTCAAAATCCTATTGAAGTATCAGAGGATGTATTGAAAGAGGGAGAGCATACTTATATGCAATATTGCTTGCCATGTCACGGGCCTGCAGGTCAGGGTGATGGTAAAGTAGGTGAAGTAATTGGTGGTGTCGCTAACCTTACAGGTGGTGCTTACATCAACCTTACAGAAGGACACATTTTCCATGTAATTACGCACGGAAAAGGTAGAATGGGAGCTCATGCTTCTCAGATCACTCCGGAAAGAAGATGGAAGATTGTTCACTATGTTAAACAAGTAATTCAGAAACAATAATAATGGCGCACGTTACAAATTTTAACCTGGATCAAAAATTTGACTTCACGGCTGCTCTGAAGAAGTCCATCATGCTGATGGGAGGTATTGGAGCGATCTTGTTAGTCATTGGAATCTTCACTTCTATGGGAGGTGGGGAACACGGACACGAAGCGGCCGGTCATGGAACTGAACATGTAGAAGCTCCTGCTGATCACGGCGACCATGCTGCTGAGGCTGGACATGCAGAGGAAGGTGATCATCATGCTGAAGCTGCTCATGAAGATGAAGGACATGGTGGATACCACTGGTCAAAGCGTTTCTTCGCCAATCTGTGGATTAACAATGTGTATTTTGCAGGAATCGCCATTATTGGTGTATTTTTCTTTGCCATTCAATATGCAGCACAAGCAGGATGGGCTACAGCAATCTTGAGAGTAATGATCTCTTTTGGTAACTGGTTGCCGTTTGCTGCGATTTTAATGATCGTAACGTACTTTATTGCAGGACATGATCTGTTCCACTGGACACATCATGATCTTTTTGTGGAAGGTGGTGCTCATTATGACAAAATCATTGATGGAAAAGGTGGATTTTTCTACTGGCCATTGGCAAAAGGTAGCTTCCCGATTTTCTGGGTAGCCAGAATGGTAATCTTCTTTGGCTTATGGATCTTCTTCTTCAACAAATTGAAAAACCTTTCTTTCCAGGAAGACTTGAATGGAGGAACTAGCTATTGGTATAACATTAGAAAATGGTCAGCTATTTTCTTGGTAATCTTTGCCGTTTCTTCTTCTATCAGTGCTTGGGATTGGGTAATGTCAATTGATACACACTGGTTCTCTACACTTTTTGGATGGTATGTATTTGCCTCTTGGTTTGTAGCAGGGCTTTCCTCTATTACTTTGGTGACCATTATGTTGAAGGAGAGAGGTTATTTGGAAATGTTCAATGAAAACCACCTTCACGATTTAGGTAAGTTTGTATTTGGATTCTCCATCTTCTGGACTTATTTGTGGTTCTCTCAATTCCTATTGATCTATTACGCCAACATTCCTGAGGAATCTGTTTACTTTATAGAAAGATTGAGCAGCGATAAGTATGGTGCCTTTATCTTTGTTAACTTGATCATGAACTTCGTATTGCCATTCTTGGTATTGATGACCAGAGATGCGAAGAGACATGCTATTTTCTTGAAAGTAGTTTGTACTTTGATTATCATTGGACACTGGGTTGACTTCTTCTTGATGGTTCAACCAGGTACCTTAGGACATAACGGTGGGGTTGGTTTCATGGAGATTGGCATGTTTATGTTGTATGGATCAGTGGTTATTATGGTTGTGTTGACAGGTCTTTCTAAGAAAAACTTGATCGCTAAGAACCACCCAATGTTGGAGGAAACTTATCATCATCACATTTAATACGTATCCGAAAAAGATAGAATTATGGGATTTCTTATTGCACTAGGTGTTTTAATATTAGTATCCATCATATGGATGGTGTACAGGATACAATCTTTGGTTTCTGTAGTTAAAGGTTCTGACAAGAAAACCGCTACCGGAAGCAACAAAATCAATGCTGCCTTGTTTATCCTTTTCCTATTGGGTGCTGGTGGCTTGATGTTTTGGTATTCCATCAAAGAGTTTGATAATTATACCCTACCGATTGCCTCTGAGCATGGTGTGGTTACTGATAAGTTGTTTTGGATAACCATGGCCGTTACTGGTGTGGTATTTATCATCACACATATCTTGCTTTTCTGGTTCAGTTATGCTTACCAGTACAAAGAGGATAAGAGAGCTTCTTTTTATCCTGACAACAACAAGTTGGAGATCATTTGGACTTTGGTGCCTGCATTGGTTTTGACTGTTTTGATTGTTTCTGGATGGAAAGCTTGGACGGATATTACTGCTCCTGCACCTGAAAATGCTCATGTTGTGGAAGTAATGGGATATCAATTTGCTTGGGAATTTAGATACCCTGGCAAGGACAACCAGTTGGGAAGCTATGATTACCGATTGATCAATCCTTCTAACTCTCGTGGAGTGGATTTCACTGACAAGAATTCTTTGGATGATTTTCCTTCGCAGAAAATTGTCATTCCTAAGGGAGAGCCTGTGCTTTTCAAAATCAGATCTAGAGATGTATTGCACTCTGTGTTTGCACCTCACATGAGATTGAAAATGGATGCAGTACCTGGTATGCCAACTAGATTTTGGTTTGTGCCTACCAAGACTACTGCTGAAATGAGAGCAGAACTTCAGGATGAAGAGTTTGTGTATGAGTTGGCTTGTACTGAAGTATGTGGTGGTGGTCACTTCTCCATGAGAAGAGAGATTGAAGTAGTGGAGCCAGCAGAGTACCAAAAATGGATGGCTGAGCAACAAACATTTATTGAAATGGACCCTGAATTGATTGCTGACGCTCCTGCTGAGATCAAGGAGTTGGCTCAGATTCAAATCGGTGAATAAGATATAAATTGATATAATAAAATAATTATGGCAGTAGCTAACATATCATCACACGGTACTACGGCACATGATCATCACGATGATCATGCACATAGTGATAACTTTATCACTAAGTATATCTTTAGTACCGACCATAAAATGATTGGTAAGCAGTTTTTGGTTACCGGTATTGTATGGGCACTAATCGGTGGTTTCCTTTCAATCCTATTCAGGTTGCAATTAGGTTTCCCTGAGATGGACATGACTTTCCTAAAGCCTTTATTGGGTGGATGGATTGACGAAAGTGGTGCTTTGGATACCAATTTCTATTTGGCCTTGGTGACCATGCACGGAACCATCATGGTATTCTTTGTATTGACAGCTGGTCTGAGTGGTACATTCTCTAATTACTTGATTCCACTTCAGATTGGTGCTAGAGACATGGCTTCTGGATTTATGAACATGCTTTCTTACTGGTTCTTCTTTATGGCTGGTTTGATCATGTTTATTTCCTTGTTTATTTCTACTGGTCCTGCCGGTGGTGGTTGGGTGATTTATCCTCCTTTGTCTGCTTTGCAGCAGGCTATTCCAGGTTCAGGTCTAGGAATGACGCTTTGGTTGGTGGCTATGGTGTTCTTTATTGCTTCTCAGTTGTTGGGTGGTATCAATTACATCACTACTGTTATTAACTTGAGAACAAAGGGAATGTCTTTCTCTAGACTTCCTTTGACCATTTGGTCATTCTTCTTGACTGCAGTGATTGGACTATTGTCTTTCCCTGTATTATTTGCTGCGGCATTGTTATTGGTATTTGATAGAAGTTTCGGTACTTCTTTCTACTTGTCAGATATTTATATTGGTGGAGAGGCTTTGCCGAATACTGGTGGTAGTGCCGTGTTGTTCCAGCACTTGTTCTGGTTCCTAGGTCACCCAGAAGTATACATCGTATTGCTTCCTGCATTGGGTATCACTTCAGAAGTAATTGCAACCAATTCTAGAAAGCCAATCTTCGGTTACAAAGCCATGATTCTTTCCATGTTGGGCATTACTGTATTGTCTTTCGTGGTGTGGGCTCACCATATGTTCGTGTCTGGAATGAATCCATTCTTAGGGTCTATCTTTATGTTCTTGACATTGATTATTGCCGTACCTTCAGCTGTAAAAGTATTTAACTACCTGACTACTCTTTGGAGAGGCAACTTGGTATTTACGCCAGCGATGCTTTTCTCTATCGGTTTGGTATCTTTCTTTATCTCTGGAGGTCTAACTGGTATTTTCTTGGGTAACTCTGCTGTGGATATTCAGCTTCACGACACTTATTTCGTAGTGGCTCACTTCCACTTGGTAATGGGATCTGCTTCGTTCTTTGGATTGATGGCAGGTGTATACCACTGGTTCCCTAAAATGTTTGGTAGAATGATGGATGCCAAATTAGGTTATATCCACTTCTGGTTGACATTCGTAGGAGTTTACATGGTGTTCTTCCCAATGCACTACATCGGTATTGCGGGATTCCCTAGAAGATACTATAGCTGGACGAACTTTAACTTTGCTGACATGTATACAGACTTGAACATGTTTGTATCTGTAGCAGCGATCATTACTTTCGGTTCTCAGTTTATCTTCTTGTTCAACTTCTTCTACAGCATGTATAGAGGAAGAAGAGCACCTCAAAACCCATGGAAATCCAATACTTTGGAGTGGACTACTCCAGTGGAGCCTGGGCATGGTAACTGGCCTGGAGAAATTCCAACGGTTTACAGATGGCCATATGATTACTCCAAACCAGGTGCAAAAGATGACTTTATTCCTCAAACTGTACCATTGTCTTCAACTCCAGAGTCTAACTTACCTCACGAAGCGGAGCAGGTGAAATTGGAGAAGGAAATTATGGCAGAAGAGGGTGGAGATGTCCTTGTAGCTAATGAATCAAAAGACGCTTAAAAATATTAGCAGCTTTCGCAGGGTCAGTTTGATCACTGTGATAGCTGTTTATTTCTTGATTTTGGTTGGAGGGATTGTCCGCAGTTCCGGTTCCGGAATGGGATGTCCAGACTGGCCAAAATGCTTCGGGTGTTGGGTGCCTCCAACAGATGCCAGTCAACTTCCCGAAAATTATCAAGAAGTTTATCTCAACAAAAGGTTAGAGAAAAACGAAAGGTTTGTCAAAATGCTTCATGCCTTGGGCTTCCATGAGAAGGCTGAGGAAATCAAGCATGATAAAGCAATACTTATCGAAGGTGAGTTTAATGCGACAAAGACCTGGATTGAATATCTGAATAGGCTTACCGGAGCGGTTATTGGCTTATTGGTAATAGCCACTTTCCTATATTCATGGAAATTGCGACAAGAAGATAAGTTACTGCCTCTTCTTTCCTTCCTGAATTTGGGGTTGGTTATTTTCCAAGGCTGGATTGGTTCCATAGTGGTATCGACCAATCTCCTTCACTGGATGATTACGGTACACATGATCTTGGCTTTACTGATTGTATGTTTATTGCTTTATGTTCACTATAGGGCATACAAACTGAATCATGTTGTAAAACTGAAGACGGATAGGCCTTCTCATTTATTTGTAGTATTAATCATTGGTTTTGTACTGATGATGCTGCAAGTTGTCTGGGGAACACAGGTAAGAGAGCAGGTGGATATGGTGGCCGTGAAGTTTGGCAATCTTTTCCGAGCTGAGTGGATTGATCATTTGGGAATCGATTTTCTTATTCACAGATCATTCTCTTTACTGCTATTAGGCATTCACCTTTGGTTTATATATAAAGTATATAGACTTTCATATCGGAAGTCAAGTATATTGAAATGGTCACAAATAATGGTGGTTTTAATCTTTTTTGAAATCATCACAGGGGCTGGAATGGCCTACTTTGGTATTCCTGCCTTCTTGCAGCCTATCCACTTATTGGTGGGATCCTTGATCATCGGGGTGCAATTTGTGATTTTATTACAATTGAGAGATCAAAAGAAGATAGTGTTAAATACATCCAAATCATGAGGACAGTTAATTTATCTGAAGCGTCCTTCATAGAGAGTATAATCATTAGAAGTAAAGCTTATTATGAACTGATTAAGTTCCGGCTTTCTGCTTTGGTTACCTTCTCTGCTGTTTTCGGATTTGTTTTGGGAGACAGTGGCGTAATATTTTCTTGGGGCAAGTTCTTTGCTTTGATGGTCGGAGGTTTTCTGATCAGTGGGGCTTCTGGAGCTGCCAATGAGATTTTGGAGAGGGATTATGATAAATTGATGAAGAGGACACAAAATAGACCTCTTCCATTAAACATTATCTCTGTCAATGAAGCATATTGGTTTGCCGTAGTATTGGCTTTGATAGGAATCAGTGTACTATGGTTCTTTACCAATCCCCTTACTACAGGTTTGGGCGTACTGAGCATGATCCTTTATGCTTTTGTTTACACTCCTCTAAAGAGAGTGGGGCCAATAGCTGTATTTGTAGGAGCTATTCCTGGGGCCATGCCTCCCTTGCTGGGATGGACCGCAGCTACTGGAGCTATTACATATGAGGCATTGATTATCTTCGGTATTCAATTTATCTGGCAATTCCCGCATTTCTGGGCCATTGCTTGGGTAAGTGATGAGGATTATAAAAAAGCTGGATTCAAGTTGCTTCCTTCAGGAGGTAGAAAGGATTTGAATACAGCCATCCAAATTATGATTTACACCCTGTTTTTATTGCCTTTGGGTTTATTGCCAAGTTATTTTGGTTTGACAGGTTTGAATTCAGGAATTGTAGCTACCGTTTGCGGATCTTTGTTTTTGGCACAAACCTTTTCTTTGATGAGGGATTGTTCCAGAAAGTCAGCATTGAAAATAATGTTTGGTTCATTCCTTTATTTGCCAATAGTGCAGATAGCTTATTTATTAGATAAAATACCATAATGGAAGAGAAGTTAGCATACATAGAGGAGGCAGAGCAACCTATTGCCATGCACCCGAAGAAGTTTGCCTTGTGGTTATTTATCGTGAGTGTGGTCATGATATTTGCAGCGTTGACCAGCGCATTTATAGTAAGACAGGGTGAAGGGAATTGGTTGGATTATGATTTGCCACAAGTACTTTGGTTTACCTCAGGTATTATTTTACTGAGCAGTGCCAGTCTGCATTGGGCTTATATTTCAGCCAAAAATGATCAACTGACCAACCTTAAAGTGGCACTGTCCATCACAACTGTTTTGGGGATTGCGTTCTTGATCGGTCAGTGGTACAGTTGGGTTGCCTTGGTGGAAAGAGATGTTTATTTTGTGGGGAATCCAGCAGGTTCATTTATGTATGTACTGACGGGATTGCACGCAGCGCACTTGATAAGCGGTGTGATATTTCTAATTATTGTATTAATTTCGTCCTTTAGATATAAAATTCATTCCCAGAGGATGAATACCATGGAAATGTGTGCTACTTATTGGCACTTTCTGGGTGGGCTTTGGATCTATCTATTTGTGTTTTTATTATTGAATCATTAAGAATATTAAGTTAAAATCTAGATTATATGTCATCGACTGCAATTGAAATCAACTCCAAGAGAGGAACCTGGGGTGGTGGAAATGAGCCTTTAAAGGCCAGCTATGGAAAGCTCATGATGTGGTTTTTCCTTCTTTCCGACATCTTTACTTTTGCTGCTTTCTTGATCACTTATGGTGCGATCAGAGTAAGTTATCCTGCCTTTGAAGGCCCTGTTCATGATTTTGTCAGTTCTAATGAGTACTGGCCTATTCCAGAAATGATTTTCAATGCCGTGCCATTTCTGCATGGTGTTCATGCTCCCTTGGTATTCGTAGGTATCATGACATTTATCTTGATCATGTCTTCTGTAACAATGGTGTTGGCAGTAGAGGCAGGTCATAGAAATGATAGACAGGATGTCGTGAAGTGGATGCTTTGGACTATGCTAGGTGGAATTACATTCTTAAGCTGTCAGGCTTGGGAATGGTCTCACTTTATCCATGGAACGGACGCGGGAACGATGATGACTTATGTCAATACATTTGGAGAAACCGTGAAAGAAGTAGTTTTTGGGGCTAACTTGCATGTCAATGAGTATGGTCCGGCTCCTTTTGCGCAGTTGTTCTTCTTCATTACTGGTTTCCACGGATTCCACGTAACCATTGGTGTAGTATTGCTTTTCTTGGCTTTTTATCAGGCAGCTGTAGGTATCTACGAAAGAAGAGGTCACTACGAAATGATTGAAAAAATTGGTCTATACTGGCACTTTGTAGATTTGGTGTGGGTATTTGTATTTACCTTCTACTACCTTGTCTAACTAACAATAATATTCAATAGCTATGTCATTACACGAAAATAACAGCACATTGGAGGTATTGCCTCGCAATAAAGAGAAGATCAAAAAAATATGGAAGACAGCTTTGATCCTTTTGGTGATCACTTCCGTAGAATTCTTGTTGGCTTTTACCATGGAAAGGGGAATGTTATTGTTCGCCATATTCATTGGTCTTACTTTGGTGAAAGCGGCCTACATCATGATGGAATTCATGCACTTGAAAGATGAGTCCAAGACCTTGTTTTGGTCTATCATGCTTCCTTTGATCTTTTTGGTTTGGTTGCTAATAGCCCTATCCAAAGAAGGTGCTGACATCTTTATGTATAGATGGTAAAACATCAATAAAATATTTACAATAAAAGTAGGTTGGAAGGAATGCTTCCAACCTACTTTTTTGTTTGTAGAGGAGATATGAAAGTGGTAAGATTATTACAGGTTATGGTGCTCATCTGTATCTTGATGGTACCTGTGCTGATTGTGTTGTTTCTCCGGAATTTTGGAGAAAATGAATATGATATTCCCGTGCTTTATGAAAATGGGGTAGAGGATCCTTTTGGTGATTGTAACTTTACTTCTGAAGGCCAGCATTATATTCCAGAGTTTAGTTTTGTGGCTCAGGACAGTAGTGTGGTGGGAAGAGCTGAAATGGAAGGAAAAGTGACTGTAGTTGACTTTTTCTTTTCTAGCTGTCCAAGCATTTGTCCTGTTATGTCACAGGAAATGGAGAGGGTCCAGGATGCTTTTCGTAACGAAAGCAAAGTACAGCTTTATTCGATCAGTATAGATCCGGATTATGACACCCCTAAAGTGCTTTCCGAATATGCAGAGCTTCATGGTGCCAAACCTGAAAAATGGTTTTTTCTTAATGGTCCCAAACAGGAAGTTTATGACTTGGCCCGATGTGGCTTTATTTTGCCTACTGTTGATGGAGAAGGTGTAGCAGAAGACTTTGTTCATAGTGATAAATTGGCGCTTATAGACGAGAAAGGAAGGATTAGGGGGTACTATAGTGGCACCAATCGAGAGGATGTGGACTTGCTGATTTTAGAGACAAAAATATTATTACATGGAAAAGAATAGCATTTCATCCCCAAAAGAGGAAAAAGGGGTTTATAGAGTAATTACCATCATTTCTATTTTGATTCCTGTGGTGGTAGCGATCTTGTTATTTATGCCTTCTAAGCTTGATCTGGCCAGCGAATGGGTTTATTTTCTACCACATCTCAATGCTGTAATCAACTTTACTGCCAGCTTAGCATTGATTGCTGGCTTGGTTTTTATCAAAAATAAAAGGATTAATTTTCATCGGATTTGCATGACAATAGCCTTCGGCTTAGGAGCTATATTCTTGGTTTCTTATGTGGTTTACCATGCATCTGCAGAAAGCACCAGCTTTGGTGGAGAAGGTCTTATTCGAACGGTTTATTTTGTTATTCTGCTTACACATATTGTGTTGGCTGCGGTAGCATTATTCCCTATTCTTTTGGCGTATTATTATGGTACCAAAGGTATGGTGGAGAAGCATCGGAAAATTGTGAGATATGCTTATCCTATTTGGCTCTATGTCACCATTAGTGGAGTGATCGTTTACTTGATGATCAGTCCTTACTATTCACATTAAACTAAAACAGGTATCCAGTCGTTGAATGGTTATGAAGTCTTTTGTTTATAAATTTTATTTAATTGTTCTATTAATAGTTGTGCCACAAACTTTCAGCTTGGCGCAATGTGCCATGTGCCGGGCCTCTGTGGAAAATAATGTTTCCAACGGTGATACTACTGTGGGAGCCGGGTTGAATATGGGTATTCTTTACTTGTTTGTGGCTCCTTATTTACTGGCAGCGGTTATTGGTTTTTTGTGGTATAGGAATTCACGAAAGAAAAAGGTGGTGCCGGCTTGATAAGTTAATTAAGGAAAGCAAAGTTTGAAATTAGACTTTGCTTTTTTACTTTTAATACTATTGTGAGGTGAAGTATGCTTAAGAAAAGAAGGCTAATAATCATTTTTATTATAATCTTGATGGCAGCAGTGCTGGCATTGAATTTTTTTTCGGGTAGATCCAATTCTAATTTAGATGAGCTTGCTATTCAGCAAATAGAAACTAAAATCAGGGATGTGGCTCAAGAGTTTGATGATGATTACATTCAGCTCTTGATGAACAATAGACCTGATAAGCAAGTCTCTTTTTCAACCTTAAATTTCGATTTCAAGCATCCATTTTATCTATACAGTGACGAGGGCAAATTACTATACTGGTCAGATAATTCAATGATTCCAGATTTTAAGGATTTTAGAACTGGGGTAAATTATAGGTCTTATCAATTGATCGATAACCAAAAAGGTACTTATTTTTCTAGGGTAAGGACAATACCCCGAAATGGTCAAAAGTACATAATGGTCCAGGTATATTCGCTTTACGATAAAGTAGAGATAGATAATGAGTACTTACATGCAGGATACAATGACAATGTTTTTGGGAATGATCGGTTTATTTTAGCAAGTGATCCTATAAACGACTATAAACAGATTCAAGGTGAAAATGGAACATATTATTTTTCCATTTCATTACGCAGTGGATACAAGCCAGTAGGGCATAGCTCCAATACGACCTTGTTGTTGTTTTTCTTTTCCTTGACAGGCTTGGTGTTTATCCTAGGTGGTGATTTTGTGATGAAATTATGGAAGAGAGGTAGGAGAAAGCTAGGGCTTCTGTATGCTTTATTTATCTTGGTTAGCGTGAGGGCAATGATGTTGGTGTTTCACTTTCCCCAGGACTATTTTGAGGTGCCATTATTTGATCCTTCCTATTACGCTTCTTCAGCGCTCAACCCAAGCCTTGGTGACTTGTTGTTAAATGTGATGGCTTCGGTTATCATTTTAGCGATGATTATTAGCCTATTAGGTAGAAGAGAAGTGATAGTGGTATTCGCCAAGGTCAGGAAAAAATACTACGAGTGGTTCTTTTACTTATTGGCTTATTCGCTTTCAACAGTTTTTTTGTTTTTGTTTTTTAAGCTCTTTACCAATATTTCAAATAACTCCCAGTGGAACCTAAATATTCTTGATGTTCCTACTTTTGATTATTTCAAAGTCATCAGTATCATCATTTTGTTTTTGGGCGGTGCGGCATATTTACTTTTTACCATCATGTCCATCAATTTAGTTTTTTATCAGGCAAGGGCGAAGCGAGCTTATGCGCTAAAAATCCTGATATTGTTTTCTATACCATTTTTGGCTGTATCAGCTTATTTTGACTTTATCTACCTGGTGGTTTTTTTGGCTCATTTTATACTGTTAGTAGCTGTCATCACTTTTGAGCTTTATGACAATGTGCTGAAGTTACAGTTGAATACTTTCTTGACTTTTTTCTTTGGCTGTCTGATGGGAGCGGTGATTACCGGTGCAGCTTCTTATCAGGATTTTAGGAAAAGGGAAATACATTCCAAAGAAAAAGTAGCTGAGCAGGTTATGATGGAGAGTGATGCCATGGCCGAATTTCTGCTCAGTGACGTGATTGATAGACTAAAAGATGATCTGTTTATCAAAAACAAAATGGTTGATCCATCAAGATCCAAAGAACCCATTGAACAAAAGATCAGGAAGATTTATATATCCAACTACTTCGATCAATATGACTTGAAAGTGATGATATATAATGTGAAAGGTGAGGATATTCTTAATCGGGAAAGTGAAGAGGTATTGGATGATTACAGGTTCAGGTACATGAACAGTGATTATGCCATAAGTGCTGTTCCAGGCTTGTACTTTGTCAAAGGTAATGAGGGAATAGAGGGGAATAAATTTTACACCTTCGTGCCTATGTTTAAAAACGGGAATTTTATTGGGACTATTCTATTGGAACTTATCCAAAGAAGAATTCAGTCCAATAGTGTTTTTCCAAAACTTTTGATGGACAAAAAGTACATGGATGACATCCAAAATGAAAGCTTTGACTATGCTGTTTTTAGGGATAATATCTTGCAATTCAGTGTTGGAGCATTTAATTATCGAAGTCCAGTTGTGATCGGCTTATTGGAAAATGATAACCTTTTTTCTACAGGTATTTTCAGAAACGGATACCACCACTTTGGTGTAAGGAATCAATCTAAAACCATTTTGGTATCTAGTCCAATTTATCCTTACAATTATATTTTAGCGGATGTTTCCTTCTTTTTTATCAGTTACATTGCCTGTACGCTTTTCTTTATCATGGTCTATGCCTTGGTTACAGGAGTGGGGAAGGTGAAATTCAATTATGCCACTAAACTTCAGTTCTATCTTAATTTTGCCTTTTTTGTTCCTATGTTGGTCATCAGTGCGATTTCAATAGGACTATTGAGCAAGTCTTATTTGGAAGATCTGCACAGACAATATTTTGAAAAAGCAGAAATTATCAGAGATAATCTAGCCCAATATATGGAAGAGGAAAACCAAGGAACGATGGATTTAGATGATTTCTTAGCAGAGGTTTATGTTTTAGCGAGTACCACGGCAACTGATATCAATGTTTATCTACCCTCAGGAATGCTTATGGCTACCAGCCAGCCTAATATTTTTGAGAAAAAAGTGCTGACTAAGTACTTGAACCCAGAAGCTTATGCGGAAGTATTGGAGGCCCAAAACAATAGGATAATTTTAGAAGAGCAAGTGGGAGACTTAAAATACAAAACAGTTTACTTGGCCCTTCGGGATGTTGGACGACAAAATATTTTAGGAATTATTGCCATCCCATTCTTTGAATCCGAAGAGGAACTCAATGTGCTGATAGTAGACGTGTTCAGCACGATTATTAATATTTTTGTTGCGATTTTTATAGTGTTTTTGATAGTTTCGTTTTTCATGTCCAAGAATTTGACAGATCCATTTAAGCTGCTTACCCAAAAGTTAAAAGCTACAAATTTGGAAGACAATGAACCGATGTTTTGGCCAATCAAAGATGAGATCGGCTTGTTGGTTAATGAATACAATAACATGTTGTTTAAGTTGGAAGCGAGTCGAAAAGTGTTGGCCGTAAATGAAAAGGAATCAGCTTGGAGAGAAATGGCCAAGCAGGTAGCCCATGAGATCAAAAATCCATTGACGCCAATGAAACTCACCTTGCAACATATGTTGAGGTTGCAGGCCGCGGGACGTTTGGATGATCCTGAAAAGCTTAAAATGCCGATCAACAACATGATTCATCAGGTGGATACATTGAGTGATATTGCGACCTCTTTTTCGACATTTGCTAAAATGCCACTGCCTAAGAATGAGCTGATGGACTTTGAAGTGGTAGTGACAAAAGCTGTGGAGTTGTTCAATAACAACGAAAAGGCAGAAGTGAATTTTCATGATCAGGTGAATGCCAATTTGAAAGTGATGGGGGATGACAAGCTTTTTGGCCGAGTGATCTCCAATTTGATTATCAATGGCATTCAGGCTGTGGAAGAAGATAAAAAAGCGGTAAT
Organism: Echinicola sp. 20G; assembly: GCF_015533855.1. Lineage (GTDB taxonomy): Bacteria > Bacteroidota > Bacteroidia > Cytophagales > Cyclobacteriaceae > Echinicola. Next base: position 2,354,227 of record NZ_AP024154.1, read on the forward strand.
TGATGTAGTACTCACAGCGGAAAGTGGCTGGACCCGACTAGAGGTAAAAGATAATGGACGAGGTATCCCCGAGGAGCTTAGGGAAAAGATTTTTATACCAAACTTTAGCACCAAGAGCGAAGGCTCAGGTTTGGGACTGGCCATTGCCAAAAGAGGGGTTGAAACAGCGGGAGGCAATATTTGGTTTGAGACCGAGTTGGAGAAAGGCACTTCTTTCTTTTTGGCCTTTCCATTGGCCAATGTGCCAGCTCATTCGTCTTCTTAAAGACTATTTCTAAAGGAATGAGTGTTTGGTGCAGAAATAGTAGCATAACTTTTTTAGCAATACTTTGCGGGTTGATGCTTGGTCTTGTGTTGCCTGGGAAAGCACAAGACAGGATATGCAAGTGGGTGCCCACAAAAGGTGCTCAGGATTCCCTGGTTTTTCAGCTTGATTCATTGACTGCACTGGAAAGCTCCATTATTGTTAATCCTTCCAACAAACAAGCAATTACCTGGGATTACAACTCCACTACGGGGCATTTGACCATAAGAAATAAGGAGACTTTCCCTGACTCATTGGAAGTTTGTTATCAGCGTTTTCCTTTTAGTCTTCACCAAACATTTGCAAAGAGAACCTTGGAGGAGGACTATGATTCCATGGCCTACTTCAAGTCCAAAAAGGAAATCCAGGCTGAGGTGTTTGATTTTAGGGAAGAGATTTTTCCAGATACCAAACTGAATAAATCCGGAAGCTTGACCCGGGGGATTTCCTTTGGAAACACTCAAAATGTCTTTGTGAACTCTTCTTTGAATTTACAGATGGATGGTGAGCTGACTGATGATTTATTTATTAGGGCGAGTATTACCGACCAGAATGTCCCTTTCCAGCCAGAGGGAAATACCCAGCAGATCCAGGATTTTGACAATGTGCTGGTGGAGTTATATAATGATAATTTCAGTCTAAAAGCGGGTGATGTCGTTTTTCAGCAACGAGAATCTTCATTTTTGCGGTATTATAAAAATGTTCAGGGGCTTCAGTTTACGTCTGACTACCAAGTTAATGAGATTTGGAAAGCATCCACACAAGTAGGAGCATCCATCGCCAAGGGGAAATTTAGCTCAGTCATCATGGAAGTTCAGGAAGGTGTTTTGGGACCATACAGGGTGCCTGGACCTGAAAATGAACGTTATGTGATCATTATGGCCAACTCCGAAAAAGTCTTTTTGGACGGCAAGCAGCTTCAGCGGGGATTTAACCAAGATTATGTCATTGATTACAATCAAGGTCAAATTACCTTTACTGCCAATGTGCTGATTACCCAATATTCTAGGGTAAGGGTGGACTATGAATATGCGGAGCGGAATTTCACCCGATCGATCATTACGGCTAACCACATTCAAAAAAGCGATAATGCCAGCTTTTATGTCAACTATTACAAAGAGCAGGATAACCGAAACCGCCCCCTTTTTTATGATTTTTCTGATGCGGATAAACAGCTTTTGGCATCAGTGGGTGACAATGTCAATGCGGCCGCTGTCCCTAGGGTAGATAGTGTAGCGTTTGACCCAAAAAGAATTCTGTACAGAAAAGTAGTGACAATAGATTTGCAAGGAAGGCCAGTGACTTATTATGAGTATTCGACGGATAAAGAAGAGGCCCATTTCAATGTGACTTTTACGGAAGTAGGGGAAGGAAATGGCAATTACAGGCGGAAAGAACAGTTGGCCAATGGCTTTGTATATGAATATGTTCCTCCTTTAGATGATCAACTGCAAGGTAATTACACCTTATATTCGATTTTGCCAGCTCCCAATAAAAAACAGATGATGACCATGGGGGGAGAGGTGATACTGGGAGAGTATGAAAAGGCATATGGAGAAGCAGCCTTTTCCAATCAGGACCAAAATCTATTTTCTGATCTGGGCAATGAGGATGATAAGGGCTTTGGAGTGAAGACTGGTTTGGTGTCAACAGGAAGAAAAGTGAATGGTTTGGAAGGGTACCAATTGAAAGCGGCGACAGAGTTGGAGTACAATTCCATGGATTTTCGTTTCATTGACCGTTTGCGCTATATTGAGTTTGATAGGGATTGGGGCTTGATTCAGGCAGACTTGGATATTCCTACCAGTGAAAAGCTGGTGATGGCAAATATCGGTATGTCCAAAGATGCGGCCAATGAATTTTCCTATCAGGTGAACTTTAGAAAGCGGGGGGATCAGCTACAAGGGACTCAACAAAGGGGAAGATATTACCAGCAGTTGGGCAATAGGATTTTTACCGGGCAGAACTTGTTTTTGCTGAATAGTGACCTATCCCAAACCGAATCAGATTGGCTACGGTATGATGCAGAGGTTTATTATAAGTCAAAGATTTTGGTGCCAGGCTATCAGTTTAATGTGGATAGAAATCAGATTAGAGATACTGAGCAAGATTCTGTGATCAGCAGTGCCATGAATTTCCTTTCCCATCAATTTTATATTAAGTCCAATGATACTCTTCCTTATAGTTTTTTTGCGGATGTCACCTGGCGGGAAGACCAGTTTCCGGTAGCTGGCGAAATGCTTCCAGACACCAAAGCCTTTACCACCAACTATGGACTGCAGCACCGATTTGGTCAACATGATGTGAAGGGAACATTTACCTATCGTAAGCTTGAGCACCTCAGAGAAGGTTTGGGAGATGAAAGTACAGTGATGGGACGATTGGATTACCAAAGCGCTATATGGGACAATAACTTCAGGAATGAGCTTAGCTATGCCATTGGTAATGGACGGGAGCTGAAAAGAGAGTTTGTCTACTTACCTGTTCCCACAGGAGAAGGAACCCATACTTGGCGAGATGACAATGAGGATGGAGTGCAGCAGCTCAATGAATTTTACCTGGCCATAAATCCAGAAGAGAAAAACTATATCAAAGTATTTACCCCAACTGACGAGTATATCCAAGCCTACACCACTTTGTTCAATTATCGCCTTAATGCCGGTTTTCCGGACCAGTGGGGAGATGAGGCTGGTATAAAACGAGCACTGTATAAATTCTCCAACACAACCAGTTGGAACGTAGAGAAGAAAATTACTTCCACTGGTTTTTGGGATCGGGTGAGCCCTTTTTCGGCTGGAATTGCCGAAGATGATCTTGTTTCCCTGAGGCATGTGTTTCGGTCAACATTGTTTTTTAATCGTACTTCGGCACTTTATGGTTTTGATTTGGGCTTCTTTCAAAGCAGGAACAAACAGTTACTTATTGGGGGATTTGAGGAAGCCCAACAAGAAGACTGGCGGTTAAATACCCGGGTGAATTTCAATAAAAGCATCAACCTGAGAATGATCTTTAGCAATGGAGAGCGAGTGGCTGCCTCGGATTATTTGGATAATCGTAATTATCATGTCAACCAGTATGGCTTTGGTCCTGAGCTCACTTGGCAACCTTCTACTTTTTTTAGAGCGACCACCAATTATCGCTATACCCATAAACTCAATATTCAGAATGAGGAATATGATGAAGTAGCGGGCCTTCATGAATTGGCTGCTGAGCTGCGTTATGCTAGAGCCATCAAGACCACCATCAATGCCTTACTCAAATTTACCCATATTGATTATAACGGACAGGCCAATTCACCAGTGGGCTATGAGATGCTTGAGGCCCTGACCAATGGAAGCAATGTAAGCTGGAGTGTCAATTGGATCCAAAAGATAGGCGAAGGGCTTCAGTTGAATATGACTTATGAAGGTAGGGATTCTGAAGGATTGAACCGCTTGATACATACCGGAAGAATGCAGGTTTCAGCTTTGTTTTAAAATCACTTCCATTATACATACGTACTTTGATTTATAAAAAAATAGATAAAGATGGTTATTGATGATAAAATATTTTAATTTTAATGTATACTGTTCGATTTGGTTGATTTAATCAACTTTACCCATTTTATAAAATTACAACCCTATTTCTAATTAGAACCTATGAAAAAAATACTACTGGTATTGATGACTTTGGGGGTGGCCATGAGTTGCTCCAGCCAAAAAGAGAAGACAGAAGCACAAGAAGAAGTTACAGCACCAACCAAAATTCCGGTACATGCTTGGCTGGGAGGCTATAATGACAAGCCTGAGGCTGAGATCAAGGAAAAATTCCAGGAATTCAAAGACCACGGCATCGATGCCTTAATGTATAATGGAGGCCATGATCCAGCCAGTTATAAAAAGGTAGGAAAGATAGCCAAAGAAGTGGGCCTGGGTTTCCATGCCTGGATCCCTACCATGGTGCAGCACAAAACCGATGAGATCGATGCGGACTGGTATGCAGTCAATGGTCTTGGAGAGTCTGCCTTGGAGAAGCCTGCCTATGTGCCTCACTATACCTTTTTGTGCCCAAGTAAGGATGGTACTTATAATTTTCTAGAAAACATGTACAGTCAAGTGGCTGATGTGGAAGAGGTGGATGCTATTCACTTGGATTATATCCGTTTTCCGGATGTAATCTTGGCGAGAGGATTGTGGGATAAATATGGTTTGACCATGGACAGGGAATATCCTCAGTTTGACTACTGTTATTGTGACGAGTGTACAGGAGACTTTAAAGAAAAAACAGGTATCGATATCAAAGCGGTGGAAGATCCCTCCCAAGTAGAAGAATGGAAGCAATTCCGATATGATTTGATCACCAGCATTGTGAACAGGCTCTCTGATATGGTGCATGAGCATGGCAAAGAAATTAATGCTGCCGTATTCCCTGGACCTTCTAATGCCATGAAGATGGTACGCCAGGAATGGGATACTTGGAAGCTTGATGCGGTGTTTCCGATGAACTACAATGATTTTTATTTGGAAGGAACGGACTGGATTGGTTCCATCACCAAGGAGGAAGTGACCGCTGTGGATGGGAAAATGCCGGTGTACAGTGGCTTGTTTATCTGTCCCAACCCTGAGAAGAAAGCAGAAATTGCCGATCCAGAAGGGCATGGCTTGATTCCAAGTGAAATGGCAGAAGCCATTCGTCAGTCCATCGACAATGGTGCAAAAGGAATTTGCCTATTTACTCCAGGAAGAATGACCCCTGAACATTGGGTGGAGTTTGAAAAGGCGATTTATAAGAAATAAAAACCGTACTTTTCTGGAGATTTAAGCCCTTGCTCACAGCGAGGGCTTTTTTTATTATGAAAAATCAAGACAGCCTCCTTCCATTGGATAGAGAACGCAGCCAGCGAGATTATACCGGGAGCTTTAAATTCTCGGTAATCCTCAAGGTTGAAAAAGGGATAATGACTTATAAGCAAGCCCAGCGGATTTATGGTTTCCAAGGAAGAAGTACAGTTTTGGTTTATACGTATCAGCAAAACCCTACGTTTTCGATTAGCTAAGAAGGTGAGGGGAAATGGTAGGTTTCAAATGATAAAATTAGAGGTTTTATAAAGAGAAACGAATGATCTAGATAATAGCGATTCTTTTAAAAAATGGTAACTTTGTGAACAGGAAATAGTTGTTACACTAACTATTGAAAAAGCAAATAATTCAAAAGACAACCTTATGTCCAAAAGTATTTTAGTGACAGGCGGAACCAAAGGCATTGGCAAGGCGATTATCCAACGTTTTGCCCAAGAAGGATTCGATATTTTTACCTGTTCCAGACACCAAAAAGACCTTGAGGAGTTGACAGCATCCATCAAAAAGGACTTTCCGACCATAAAATTATATTCCAAAGTAGCAGACCTTTCCCAGAAGGAGGAGGTCAATGCTTTAGCAGCGGCGGTAAAGGAAAAGTTTGTTCCAGATGTGTTAGTGAACAATGCGGGGGTATTTTTGCCAGGAGCCATTCATGAGGAGCCAGAAGGGAACTTTGAGTTGATGATGCAGACCAACCTGTACAGTGCCTATTACCTGACTAGGGAATTTACCGGTGCCATGATCGAAAGGAAATCCGGTCATATTTTCTCTATGGGCTCTATTGCAGGTTTGACCGCTTATGCAAATGGCGGAAGCTATGCAATCTCCAAATGGGCCATGCTGGGAATGACAAAGTGCTTGCGTCAGGAACTCTTGCCCTATGGGATCAAGGTGACTTCTGTGATGCCAGGAGCTACCCTAACTGCCAGTTGGGAAGGGGTGGACATCCCAGAGGAAAGGTTTATGAAAGCCAGTGATGTGGCGGAATCAGTTTGGGGAGCTTATAACCTTTCTCCCCAATCTGTTGTTGAAGAGATAGTGATAAGGCCTCAACTCGGGGATCTTTAAATATAGAAATGATGGAAGTCAAAGAGACCATAGCAAATACCAAGTATTGTAACAGCCTGACCAGTTACTCCAGAAGAAAGACGATTCCGGTAAAAATCGGCAATGTGTGGGTAGGAGGCGATAATCCGATTGTGGTTCAGTCGATGACCACCAAGGATACCATGGATACAGAAGGCTCGATAGCAGAGTGTATCCGCATGATCCAAAGTGGCTGTGAGCTGATCCGTATCACTGCGCCAAGTATCAAGGAAGCGGAGAATTTGCGGAATATCAAGGATGGTTTGGCAAAGCAAGGTTACTATGTGCCTTTGGTGGCGGACATTCACTTTACCCCCAATGCAGCAGAAATTGCTGCTGGAATTGTGGAGAAAGTAAGGATCAATCCGGGCAATTATGCGGACAAAAAGAAATTTGAGGTTATCGAACATACGGATGAGAGTTATCAGGAAGAGTTGGAAAGAATCCGTGAACGCTTTTTGCCTTTGATAAAGATTTGTAAGGAGCATGGTACCGCCATGAGGATTGGTACCAACCATGGTTCTTTGTCGGATAGGATTATGAGCCGTTATGGGGATACGCCGTTGGGTATGGTGGAATCTGCCTTGGAATTTCTGAGAATCTGTGAGGAGGAAAATTACCATGATATTGTCATTTCCATGAAATCTTCCAATACTCAGGTGATGGTGCAGGCCTACCGTTTATTGGTACAAAAGCTGGATGAAGGTGGCTTTAAACCGTACCCTTTACACCTCGGTGTGACTGAAGCGGGAGATGGTGAAGATGGCCGGGTCAAATCAGCTGTGGGCATAGGAACCTTGCTGGAAGATGGTCTCGGTGATACGGTGAGGGTTTCTTTGACAGAAGATCCGGAATTTGAAGCACCTGTTGCAAGGGCTTTGATCGATCGATATACCAAAAGGCCTGGTCATGAGGATATCAAAGCAATAGAGGACTATCCGCTAAACCCATTTGAATATAACAAAAGACATAGCTTAGAGGTCTATAATTTTGGTGGTGCCAATGTGCCAAGAGTGATTACAGATATTTCCAAAGTGGAGAATATCACCAAAAAGGAATTGAAGCATGTTGGGCACTTCTATTTGCCTGAGCTGGATAAATGGAAGATGAATGATCAGGGATGTGATTTTGTTTATTCCGGGAGCAACCCGATTTCTTTTATGTTGCCGAATGGTTTGAAGGAAATTGTGGATTGGAAGTTTTGGATGGAGTTATCAGACCAAAACAATAAGTTTCCAGCTTTCACTTTGGAAGAGTTTTTAGCGACAAAAAACTACCACTCAGAACTGAATATCCTAAAGCTAAAAGATGTAGAAGTAGTGGAGGCGATCGGAGTTTTGGAAGGTAGAAAGGATGTGGTGATCATCTTGCATAGTGATAACAAGCACAATATGCCTGCCTTAAGAAGAGCTTATATCTCTTTGATCAATGCGGGTATCCAACTGCCCATCGTCACGGAAGCAGGATACAAGGAGCAGGATGCAGACCAAACCATGCTTTACGCGGCGACAGATTTGGGAGGTTTGTTGATTGATGGCTTGGGTGATGGTGTGATGTTGGGATTGGAGGAAAAGGAGCAACAAGATAGAAAGGCCATGTTGGAGACGGTCAAACTCCATAACTCTGTCAGCTTTGGCGTCTTGCAGGCAGCCAGGACCAGAATGTCTAAGACAGAATATATTTCCTGTCCTTCCTGTGGTAGAACCCTCTTTGACCTACAAGAAACTACGGCCATGATCAGAAAGCGTACCGATCATTTGAAAGGGGTGAAAATTGGAATCATGGGTTGTATTGTCAATGGCCCTGGAGAAATGGCAGATGCCGATTATGGTTATGTGGGCTCTGGGAAAGGAAAAATAACCCTTTACAAAGGCAAAGAAGTGGTGAAGCGGTCTGTTCCTTCAGAAAATGCAGTGGACGAACTGATCAACATTATCCGTGAAGATGGTCAGTGGATCGAACCAGAAGCGGTGGAGTAGTTGTTAGAAAGTAGAACCAGAGTACCAGACATTAGATTTGAACAGTATGGCCAGTAATAAATTCAAGGAGTTCTTTCAATTGGGTGAGGTAGGAAATTATTTTATTCGGGTTTTTAAAAAACCGGATCCTAACCAGAAAAGCAATTATAACCTGCGCATGATGCATGGGATCAACAAAATATCGATTTTGGTGTTTTTAGCGGCGTTGATTTTCTGGATTGTAAGAAGATTAATGTAGGAACTCTAAATTGTTTGTCTTAACCGTAAGACATCCTTTCTACAACAATAGGCAACAATATGGATATCGTTTTTTTTAGGGATTATTGTTTGAGAAAGCCAGGAGTGTCCGAGGATACTCCTTTTGGCCCCGATACACTTGTCTTTAAAGTTGGAGGAAAACTTTTTGCTTTGATTGATATTGAAAAATTCGAAAGTGTCAACCTTAAATGTGACCCTGAAAGGGCGGTAGAGTTGAGAGAGAAATATAATGGGGTCATTCCGGGGTATCACATGAATAAAAAACATTGGAATACAGTGGCTTTCGGCGCAGACTTAGCCGATGCAGCTATTCTCGAGCTCGTGGATCATTCCTATGAACTGGTTTTCCAGAGTCTTTCCAAAAAGGTTCAAAACGAAATTACCACATGAGTTTTCTTAAGGTCAGTGAAGTCACCAAGCAATATGATGAGGAGAATATTGCCTTGGAAAAATTCAGCTTGCAAATCAGCAAAGGTGGAGTCGTTTCCATGGTGGGAGAAAGTGGTTCTGGTAAAAGCTCATTGTTGAGGATCATCGCCGGGCTGGAAGTCCAAAACTCTGGAGTGGTACACTTGGGTGACCAGAAGATCCTAAACCCTAAGCAAAAGCTTGTGCCCGGATATGATGAGATTCAGCTGATCCATCAGGAATATAAGTTGTATCCCAATTCAACCGTTGAAGAAAATATTGCCAGGCCTTTGCTGCTGTATGATAAAACCTATCAGAAAGAAAGGGTGGAGGAGCTGCTGACCCTTTTGTCGCTTCAGGAGCACCGTTCCAAAAAGCCAAGGCAGCTATCCGGCGGACAACAGCAGAAAGTGGCCATTGGAAGGGCTTTGAGTATTGAGCCAGAAGTGTTACTGTTGGATGAGCCCTTCAGTAGTTTGGATGCTATTCAGAAGCGTGAATTGATCGAGGAGTTGAAGCTGATCTTTGATGAGCTGGATGTGACGGTTGTCTTTGTTACACATGAGGTGGATGATGCACTTCTCATGAGCGAAGAGCTATTGATTATCCAAAAGGGAAAGTTAGTGCAGCAAGGCAATGTTCGCGAGGTTTTTAGGAAGCCCAAGAATGAATATGTGGCCAAGCTTTTTGGAAACCTGAATGAAATTCCTGGCGAGAAAAATACTTTTATCCGGCCTTCAGATTTGGAGATAGGAAAAAGTGGAGCTTATAAAGCTAAGGTCGATAAGCAGCAATACCTGCTTCATTATAATTTGTTGACTGTGGAGTTAGAAGGTGAAAAACTGAAGTGGAAGGTTGAAGATACCTCACGGAAATATCAAGTGGGAGATGTGCTGAACTTGAGCTTTGATCCAGCATATTTGATTCGATTTGAAGAATAAGGGTAGAGATGAGAATCAATATTGTAAAAAAAGCTGGGCCTAGTTTATAACTTGGCCCAGCTTTTTTCTTTTATCTAGTGTGTAGCGTCTAATATCTAAACTCAATGTTGGTGTCCATGTTCGCCATGAACGTGACCATGCGCGATTTCTTCCACGGTAGCCTCTCGGACTTCTTGCACTTCACCGTCAAAATGTAATTTGAAATCCACCAAAGGATGGTTAAAGTCCAATAAAAGATCATCCCCAAGATCCTTCAATACTTTAGCTTGCATGGGATAACCCTCTTCATCTACCAAAGGCAAGAAATTACCTTCTTGAAGCATTTCAGGTTTGAAACCTCTTTCTTCGGTCAGTTGGGCCTTGGCAATATCCACGATCAATTCATCATCTGCGGCGCCGTAGGCTTCATTCACTTCCAAAACAAAGCTAAAACTTTCCCCTTCTTTTTTGTCGGCCAAGTAAGCTTCAAATTTCTCTGGTAATCCACTGTTACCAAAAATGAAATAGAACGGGTCTTCTTGGTCCCTGATTTCTACACTAAAAGGAGCTGATTCTTCTTCCTCTTTACTCACCTTTAGTTCATAAGTGAGTCCTACTACTTTGTTGTTGGATATTTGCATGTGTTCAATTTTACTTTAAAAGCAAAGATATAAATTTGGATGAACTGTCAACGTGAATTGCTAATTAAGTGGATTACTGTTGCGTTTACGGTTGTGAATGATTTTTTAGATAACAAAAAAGGTTTGCCCTGAATTAGGGGCAAACCTTTTAGAATAATCTATTTGATGGTGTTTAAACCACAATGTTGACGATCTTTCCTGGTACCACAATGACTTTCTTCGGTGTCTTGCCGTCCAGCCATTTGGAAACCGTATCATCAGCCAAAGCGGCTTTTTCAATTTCTTCTTTACTCAAGCTCAGAGAAAGTGGTAGCTTGGCCCTCATTTTACCATTGATAGACACTGGGTATTCATGGTTGTTTTCAGCAAGGAATTCTTCCTTGTACTGAGGGAAGGCAGCTTCCACAATAGAGCGGTCATTGCCCAAAAGCGACCAAAGTTCTTCCGCGATATGAGGCGCAAAAGGAGAGACAATGATGGCCAATGGCTCAAGAATTGCCCGCTTATTACACTTCATGCCGCTAAGCTCATTGACACAAATCATAAAACCTGACACAGAGGTGTTGAAAGAGTAATTGTTCATGTCCTCTTCTACTTTCTTAATGGTCTTATGCAAGGCTTTTAACTCTTCTTTGCTTGGTTCTGCATCAGAAACAGCAAAGTTTCCATTTTTGTCATGATAGAGTCTCCAGAGTTTCTTCAAGAATTTGGATACACCGTCGATGCCATTGGTGTTCCAAGGTTTAAACTGCTCCAGAGGCCCAAGGAACATTTCATAAAGCCTCAAGGTGTCAGCCCCATATCGGTTGATGATGTCATCTGGATTGACCACATTGTATTTGGACTTGGACATTTTTTCCACTTCCGCACCGCAGATGTACTTTCCATCTTCAAGGATAAATTCTGCATCGGCCAGATCTGGTCTCCATGCTTTGAATTTTTCCAGGTCCAATTGGTCATTGTAGACAATGTTGACATCGACATGCATCGCAGCGCTATCATAATCTTTTCTCAGTCCATGGCTGACAAACTGGTTGGTTCCCTTGATCCTGTATACAAAGTTAGATCTTCCTTGGATCATGCCTTGGTTGATCATCTTCTTGAATGGCTCCACAATATTGATCAAGCCTTTGTCAAAAAGGAACTTTGTCCAAAATCTGCTGTACAGCAAGTGACCAGTAGCATGCTCTGCTCCTCCGATGTAAAGATCCACTGCTTCCCAGTACTGCTGCGCTTCTTTACTTACAAATTCCGTGTTGTTTTGCGGATCCATGTATCTCAGGAAATACCAAGAAGAACCGGCCCAACCCGGCATGGTGCTCAACTCAAGAGGGTATTCACCATCAGCTGTCTTGTAAGTCCAGTTTTGAGCCCTGCCCAGTGGAGGTGCACCATCTTCAGTGGGTAGATATTTGTCGACTTCCGGCAATACGATAGGAAGGTCCTTTTCTTCTACCAGGTATGGGATTTCATCTTTGAAGTAAACCGGTAGTGGCTCACCCCAGTATCTTTGTCTGGTGAAGATGGCATCGCGCATCCTGAATTGGATTTTGCCTTTACCGATTTTGTTTTCTTCCAAAAAGGCGATGGCTTTGTCCATGGCATCCTGCATGACCAAGCCATTTAAGAAGTCGGAGTTCATGGCTATGCCATCTCTTCCAGGAAAAGAGCCATTTTCCATGCTGCCTTCCAATACTTGACGAATTTCCAGCCCAAAATGCTTGGCGAAATTGTAATCTCTCTCATCATGTGCGGGAACAGCCATGACAGCACCAGTTCCATATCCAGCTAGCACATAGTCGGCTACCCAGACAGGGATTTCTTCTCCATTGAATGGATTGATGGCATAACTACCTGTGAAAGCACCGGAGATAGTTTTTACATCGCTCATGCGTTCTCTTTCAGAACGGTTTTTAGCAATTTGGATGTAGGCCTCAGCCTCTTCCCTTTGGTCTTCGGTGATCAGTTCGGCAGCCAACTCACTTTCAGGAGCCAGTGCCAAATAGGTTACCCCATAGATGGTGTCAATTCTAGTGGTGAAAACCTTGATTTTTTTATCTTGTCCTTTCACTTGGAAGACCATTTCAGCTCCTTTGGACCTACCGATCCAATTTCGCTGCATCTCTTTGATGGGTTCGTTCCAGTCTACTTTGTCCAAGTCATTGAGCAAGCGCTCTGCATAGGCAGTGATGCGCATGCTCCACTGCATCATTTTCTTTCTTTCTACTGGATGTCCACCTCTTTCAGAAAAACCATCCTTTACTTCATCATTCGAAAGTACAGTGCCCAAAGCCGCGCACCAGTTAACGGTAGTCTCAGCTAAGTAGGTCAATCGATACTGAAGCAATACTTGCTGTTGTTTCTTTTCAGAATAGCCTTTCCAGTCTTCTGCTGTAAATATTTCTACATCCTCGTCACTTACAGCATCTACCGTAGCATTTCCTTCTGTTTCGAATATTTTGATCAACTCACTGATGTCCTTGGCTTTGTCAGCAGTTTTGTCATAGTAGCTGTTGAATAGCTGCATGAAAATCCACTGTGTCCATTTATAGTAGTTGGGGTCAGAAGTCCTTACTTCCTTGTCCCAGTCAAAAGCAAAGCCAATGTTTTTCAGCTGCTCGGTGTATCTTTTAATGTTTTCCTCAGTGGTAATGGCTGGGTGTTGACCAGTTTGGATGGCGTATTGCTCAGCTGGTAAGCCAAAAGAATCATAACCCATTGGGTGGAGGACATTATATCCCTGAAGTCTTTTGAATCGTGTGACGATGTCCGAGGCAATATAGCCAAGAGGGTGTCCAACATGAAGCCCAGCGCCAGATGGGTAAGGGAACATGTCCAAGCTATAGAATTTAGGTTTTTGTGGGTCAACTTTGGCATTGAAAATTTGGGAAGCTTCCCATCTGTCCTGCCATTTTTTTTCTATTTCTTGAAAATTATAATCAGCCATTTTTAGCAAAATTGTTACTTATAAAAGGATTGCTTGCAAAATTATAAAAATAAATGGGATATGCCTTTGTATTTGTGTAGTAAGTAGGGAGCTATGATAGGTAAGAGGGCAGGAAGTGTTGAATATGAATTGAAGTAAAACAGGAAAAAGAAGTAAGAGATACGAAAAGACCTTTTTAATCATGGCAAGACTATAGATCATGCCCTGATTAAATGTGGAACCTTTAGTCTAATATTTAAAATCTAAAAAAGCCTAGGTATTACCAGAATCTCCAGCCACGCTGCCTGGTTCGGCCTCTTCTCAGCCAGTTTTCCCATATGTCTTCGGAGAGGTAAATTTCTACGCCCACATTGAAAGTGAAGTAGCCATCAAACCGGTGTTCTAAACCACTGCCTCTTCTAATACGGTGTTGGAAATTTCCATACTTGTCGAAGTAAATGCCATTACGGATTTTTTCTACATCAGGCATGCCATTTTCATCCAACCAATCAGGATTCCTTACAGCCAAGCGCAATCTTTCTGGCATAGGACCTTCTCCATACTCACCATAGCTTTCCAGAAGGTTAAGATAAAAATCTTTGATATTGTAGGCACTGATGTCGTCCATGTAATCAGAAAGTGTAAAGCGGTAGTTCCCTTCAATGAACAAATCAGTGTAAACATTCAGTTTGTATTTCATGCCTAGTCCCATAGGGAAGACCATCACGATACCGGGATATTCTTCTCCTTCAAGCGCCAAGGGTCTTAAGCTAATCCATTCACCATCCAACTGTGCCTTAGGAGTGTTGGTACTTGCTCCCACCCCGGCAAAGATGTACCAATTGAGAAAGTGACGGGTTATGTTGTTCAGCCTTACAGGTTTCCAATGGTATTCTGCTAAAAAGGCTGCTTCAATGTTTCTGGCCCTGAAGTGTAGGTTCCGTGGTGACCTATAGCTCCTTGGGTCAGAAGGAGGGTCCTGCCCTGAGATTTGAATGTACGAGCCTTCCAACCTAAGTCTTGTCTTGGTTCCAATGGTCCTGCGGACGTTGATGGAAAAATTATAATCAGGCTGTATGCCTTCTTCATATTTCCAAAGAGAGTAGAGTTCTCCAAAGTATTGGGAGACCCCTCCACCCATTCCCACTGACCATGGCTCTTCAAATCTGAAACGATAGAAGCTTTGTGCCTTCAGGCTGCTGGCCATCAGGAGCAGAATGAAAAAAAATAGTAATAATCGTTTCATTTCGTGTTGAATAATGAAAATTAACAAGTGTGTTTAAGTTGCTAGTTTTTAGGGTGATTCAACTTATAATTGTAAATAAACGATTATTATTTAAAATTTTCAAATTTAGTATTTAACAGCTAATTTGTTGATTTGAAGTACGATAAAATAGGTTTTACAGGGGTTCTGGTGTGGTTGTGTTATTTAAGCTTGTACAAAAAAACACCCCAAGTTCCTATATGTTATTAGGACTTGGGGTGGTCAAATCTTAAGGAGTGTTTTTTACGCGTCTTTTAGGTTTTCGAAGCCTGACTTTAAGTGCAAATCTCTTTGCGGGAATGGGATCTCGACATTTTCTTCGTTGAACCTTCTGAAAATTTCATAATACAGTTGGCTTTTCAGCACTTGAGGACGGTTGATAAAGTCAGAAGTCCAAACCCTTAAGATGAAATTGATGCTGTTGTCTCCATATTCAACAAACAATACATCAGGTGGAGGGGTTTTCAAAACTCCTTCGTTTTTCTGGGCCACCTCCATAAGGATGGATTTTACCTTTTGAGGATCTTCTTTGTAGGAAACTCCTACAGGAAAGTTAAAGCGGATATTTCTGTCATTATGGGACCAGTTGATCACGGGATTATCGATAAATTGGCTGTTTGGAACAATAACAGAAATATTGTCATTGGTCACTACCATCGTGGATCTGGCTGAGATTTTGATAACATCTCCGTTGACATCGGCAACCTCAATACGGTCTCCTACCTTGATGGGGCGTTCGAAAAGAATGATCAGGCCACTGATAAAATTGTTGGTGATGTTTTGTAAACCGAAACCAATACCGACACCCAAAGCACCGGCCAAAATGCCTAATGCACTCAGGTCAATGCCGGTATTTTGAACAATAATCACAAAGCCACCGATCAATAACACGTAACGGATAATGGTCCCGACGGATTGTCTGGTGCCAAGATCCATGTGGTACCGAGTGAGCAGCTTATTGACAATGAACTTCTTGATCCATTCTGTGACAATAATCAGGACAAAAATGGAAAACACAAGGGCGATGATCAAGCCAATGGTTAGTTTGGACTCTCCAAGAGTGATAATGGTGTATTGAAGGAATTCATTTATTTTATCTAAAAAAGCTCCAACGCCGTCTTCTTTAACATCTTGTAGAAGTTCTTCCATGTTTCTTCTTAATAGTTGATCAATAAATTCAAAGTATAACTTACAAATTAATAATATTTATATTGCCAAACCAGTTGATATTTGAATGATTTAATTACAATTGACCATAAATGTTATGAGCATTATGGCAGATATTTGTTGTGTCATAAGATAACTTTGAAGCATGAGCAAGCAAAAGGAAGAGCTAGAACATAGACTCAAATTAAGGAATATTCATCTTTCTGATTACAACGACATCCGTGATATCATGATGTCCATTTATCAGACCCAAAGTATGGCCTATACCAAGCAAGAGTTTAAAAATCAGATCAATACATTTCCGGAAGGGCAGATCTGTATTGAGGACAATGGAAAGGTGGTGGCAGTTGCTTTGAGTCTGGTAGTAGAATACGCCAAATTCGGGGATAACCACACTTATGATGAAATTACAGGGTTTGGAAAGTTTGATACGCATGATTTGGAAAATGGCGATACCCTCTATGGAACGGACGTTTTTGTGGACAGGGAATACAGAGGGCTAAGGCTAGGGAGAAGGTTGTATGATGCCCGTAAAGAGATTTGTGAAAACCTAAACCTTAGATCCATTATTGCAGGAGGAAGGATTCCTGGTTATAATAAATATGCGGATCAGATGACACCAAGAAAATATATAGAATTGGTGAAAAACAAGGAGATTTATGATTCTGTGCTTTCATTTCAGCTGGCCAATGAGTTTCACGTCCGTAAAGTAATTACCAAGTACCTGCCAGAAGATAAGGATTCCCGTGCCTATGCCACCCTTCTGGAGTGGAATAATATATATTATGAAAAAGAAGAAAAGCTCATAGGGAACCGGAAGTCCATTGTGAGGCTAGGCCTGGTGCAATGGAAAATGAGGCGTTTTCGGGATGTGGATGACTTGATGCAACAAGTAGAATTCTTTGTTGATACTGTTTCAGGCTATAAGTCGGACTTTTGTCTGTTGCCAGAATTCTTCAATGCGCCACTTTTGGCTGACTTCAATGACATGGATGCCTCTGAGGCTATCCGAAATCTTGCCGATTATACAGAAGAAGTGGTCGTTCGCATGCAGGACTTGGCCTTATCTTATAATGTGAACATTATCGCAGGTAGTATGCCGGAATATGATGGGAAGAAGCTTAGGAATGTGAGTTATCTGTGTCGCCGTGATGGAACTACGGACAAGCAATATAAACTTCACATTACTCCAGATGAGCAGGCTTATTGGGGTTTGCAAGGAGGCAATGGGATCAGGGTGTTTGATACGGATGCGGGCCGAATAGGGATATTGATCTGTTTTGATGTGGAGTTTCCAGAGCTAGGTAGAATATTGGCGGAACAGGAAATGGACATTTTGTTTATTCCTTTCTGGACTGATACCAAAAATGCCTACCTTCGCGTCAGTACCTGTGCAAAGGCCAGGGCAGTAGAAAACGAATGTTATGTGGCCATTACTGGTTCTGTAGGGAACTTGCCTAGGGTAGAGAATATGGATATTCAGCACTCCCAAGCGGCCATATATTCTCCTTCTGATTTTTCCTTTCCCCATGATGCTGTAGTTGCGGAAGCTTCTTTGAATACAGAGACTACCATTGTAGCAGACGTGGACTTGGATTTGCTTACGAAGCTCAGAAAGCAGGGAAGTGTGAGGAATTTGGCCCAAAGAAGGCTGGATCTTTATTCTATCCAGTGGAAGAAAAATAAATAGATATGGAAAATTACCTAAAGGGTATAGACGATAAAATTTTAAAGAAAGCAGCAAAAATCAAACTACTGATCACCGATGTGGATGGTGTGCTTACAGACGGAGGCGTGATTTATGATGACCATTACTTGGAGTTGAAAAAATTCAATGTCAAAGATGGTCTTATCGTGAAAGTCCTGCAAAAGCATGGAGTGATGGTCGGGGCGATCACAGGAAGGAATTCTCCTGTGGTCAGGAGCCGTTGTAAAGAGCTGGGCTTTGATTTTCACCATCACGGCATCAAAGATAAAGGAGTTCAATTGAGGGAAGTATTGGACGAATATAACCTTTCCTTGGAAGAATGCGCCTATATCGGTGACGATTTGATTGATTTGCCTATCCTTTGCAAAGTGGGCTTGTCGGTTGCTCCATTGGATGCTTTACCTTATGTAAAGGAAGAAGTAGATATGGTTTCTTCTCTTCCAGGAGGCCGTGGGGTTTTCAGGGAAGTAGGGGACTTGATATTGAGCTCCAAAGGATTGCTTAAGAAGATTATTAAAGAATTGACAGAGAAATAATAAAAGATGAAAAAATATACCCAAGCAATGAAAATCACTGAAGGAGTGGTTTTGGGAGAGGATAAGCCTGTGTTATTCTCTGGGCCTTGCGCGGTGGAAAGCTTTGATATTTGCATGGAAATCGGCAGTACAGTGAAGGCTGAAGCGGAGAAAAATGGATTTTCCTATGTGTTTAAAGCTTCTTTTGACAAGGCCAATAGAAGCTCTTCTGGATCATTTCGTGGAATTGGAATGGACAAGTCTCTAGAGGTGTTGCAGAGGGTAGGAAAGGAATTGGGCGTTCCATTGGTCACAGATATCCATGAAAGTTACCAAGCGGATGAAGTTGGAGCTGTGGTGGATGTTCTACAGATTCCTGCCTTTTTATGTCGACAAACAGATTTGTTACTAGCAGCAGGTAAGACAGGTAAGGCTGTCAAAGTGAAGAGAGGTCAGTTTATGGCTCCAGAAGACATGCAGTATGCTGTGAGCAAAGTCAGGTCAACAGGTAATGACAATGTATGTTTAACCGAAAGAGGTTTTACCCTGGGGTATCACAATTTGGTAGTGGATATGAGGGCTCTGCCTACCATGAGGCAGTTTGCACCTGTTGTGTTTGATATCACCCATTCTGTACAGCAGCCTGGAGGGCAAGGAGGAAGTAGTGGAGGACAAAGAGAGTTTGCTCCATTTTTGGCCAGGGCAGCGGCAGCCACAGGTGTGGATGGCTTTTTTATAGAGACACACCCTGAACCAGCCAAAGCCTTAAGTGATGGACCCAATATGATTCCGCTTGATCGAATGGCGGATTTTCTGGCCATGCTAAAAGCATCTTGGAGTTTGGGACAGGAATTTGCAGATTTTAAAGTACAATAAATATAAAGCCGGTTCGTCCGGCTTTTTTTTTATGCTTTTATTTTTAAATTGATTGAAAGAAATCAATTTTTATGAAAAAGGTATTTTTATTATTCTGGTTAGCACTAATTATAGGACATGTTTTAGCTCAGTCAGCCTTGACAGCAAGTGATGTATCTGTTGAAATCAGGAATTTATTGGAGTCCCATATTACAAATGGAGTAAGTCATAATGATAAATTGAATTTGGACCAATATGACCTGTTGTTGAAGTTTTATACTGATAGGGATTTTCAGGAGGCATGGACCCAAAAGGGAAGGTTGTCCGACAATGCTCAGAAATTGTTGGAGCAAATAGAAGAAGCCCGTTTTGATGGGTTGACCCCAGAAGAGTACCACCTTTCCGAGATCAATAATTTTATAAATGAGTTTTCTCAAAAAAATCAAAATGAGAGTTCTTTGCACCTTGCTTATATTGATTTGATCCTGTCAGATGCCTACTTGAAATTGGCCACTGATCTTTACAGGGGAAAAGTGCCACAGGAAGCTTTGAAGACAGACTGGGAGATTCAACCCAAGAGAATGAAGTTGAAGTTTGAGGAAGAGTTGGGGACAGCTTTGAAAAGTGGGAGACTAACAGAAAGTCTTAAGGGATTTTGGCCAGTATTCAAGGTTTATCCCCGAATGCGTGAAAATTTAAGGGCTTATCATGACATGGAACAGAATGATGGAATTGATTGGAGCAAGATTAGTGGAAATAAAGTGCTTAAGGTAGGGGAGTCTAGTAAAGCTGTTGCAGATGTTAGGGAAAGGCTTTGGTTTTGGAAGGATTTAAAACAATATACCCCTGAAGATGTGGAGTTGTATGATTCTACCATGATGGAAGGTATTTTACACTTTCAAAAAAGGAATGGCTTGACAGCCGATGGGGTAGTCGGTAAAGATACTTATAATGCTTTGAATGAAAGTCCTGCTGCTTTGATAAAGAAGGTAGCGGTTAATCTTGAGCGGATGAGATGGCTTCCAGATACAGTTATGGATAGCCGCTTTGTTGTGGTTAATATTGCCAATTTCCAGTTGGACCTTGTTCAGCAGAATGGTTTGGATACTATTTTTTCATCTCCTGTGATAGTGGGGAGGCAGTATCATACAACACCAATTTTTAATGGGGAGATGTCCTACATCGTTTTGAGCCCAACTTGGACAGTGCCATCTTCTATTATTAGAAACGAAATGATCCCCAAAATCAAAAAAGATCCTAATTACTTAAATAGAAACCATTTGAAGATTTTGACTTATTCTGGTAAGGAGGTTGACCCCAGTGCAATAGATTGGTCAAAAACATCTTCCAAGAGTTTTCCCTATATGATCAGGCAAAGTCCAGGTCCTCATAATTCCCTAGGCTTGGCCAAGTTTATATTTCCGAATAAACACAATGTATATATTCATGATACTCCATCTAAATCCTTGTTTTCGAAAGACATCAGGGCATTTAGCCATGGCTGTATTAGGGTACAAAACCCTGAACGGCTGGCAGAAGTGATACTAGAAGATAATAAAGATTGGGGGCATGAAGAGATTGAAGCAGTGATGCACTCAGGTAAAGAAACTACGGTCATGCTCAAGGAAAAAATTCCAGTTGTATTGCTTTACCTGACATTTTGGACGGATGAAAGTGGTAATCCACATATTCGAAAAGATATCTATGAAAGGGATCGTCGAATATCTGATGCCTTGTTTGAATAACGCTTAGTGAGATCCATGTTGCTGGGATGGCACAGTCATTGCGATGTCCATTATTAACCAACAACAATTTTATGGAAAGATACGCTAAATGGATTTTTTTGAGTTTTTTGTTTGTAGCAGCCTGTAAATCCAAGGTGGATGAAAATACACTAAAGGCAATTCGGGTAAAAGCTAAAAGTGATGCTGTTTTGGACAGCATTTATTCATCTTTTGAGTATATGCCCATTTGGGTGGAGAGTGATGGGCTTACCAATAAAGGGGAACAATTTATGAAGGCTTTAGAAGATGTTGTATATGATGGGCTTCAGAAATCAGACTATTTTAATGAGGATATGCATGAACTTTTGGGGAAGATCCAAGAGGATGGTAAGTCCGAAGATATTGCCAATCTCGAAATTCTAATGAGTAATAAATTCTTGAAGCTTTCCAAGGATTTGCACTTGGGCAAAGTGGATCCTTCCCAATTTTCAGAAACATGGAAAATTGACCGGAAAGAATCAGCAGCCTCATTGGAAGTTCTTTTAAAAGAAATTGGGCAAGGCAAAAAAGGGTCGGTTGAAGATGTGTTGGAAGAGTTAAGGCCTGAAAATGCCTTGTACAGGCAACTGAGGGAAAGATTGAAAGTGGTTTTACAGGCTCGGCAAGAAAAAGAAGAAAATGTGGAGCCAATAGTTTATGAAGGGAAACTTGAAGTAGGTGATAGTAATGCTGTGATTACTCAAGTGCGTACAAAGTTGGCTTCGCTGGGGTATGAAGAAGTTTCCTCAGAAGAGACCAGTCGGTATGATGAAAAGTTGGAGAAGGTGGTGAAGTGTTTCCAGTCGAGACATGGATTAATGGATGATGGAGTGATGGGGCAAGACTTCTGGCACGCGATAAATCTCAGTGATCAAGACTTGGCCGTCAAGCTTAAAGTGAATATGGAACGTTTGAGATGGTTACCAGACTTTAGCAAAGATGATGGCCCTAAAGTATTGGTGAATATCCCTAATTTTTATATGGATTATGTGGAAGGAAAAGACACGGTTTTTACTACCAGGGCTGTAGTGGGGAAAGAATATCACCAAACCCCTGTTTTTACAGCCAAAATGAGTTATATAGTGTTTAGTCCAAACTGGACTTTACCCCAAGGGATTTTGTGGAATGAAGTAATTCCTGCGATCAAAAAAGATGATAACTACCTTAAAGATCACGATATGATGGTGGTTGATCTGGATGGTAATGAGGTGGATTATCGAAAGATCAAATGGGGCAAGTTAAGCCAAGAGGATACATTTCCTTATTATATTAGACAAAGACCTAGTGATGAAAATGCGTTGGGAAGAGTGAAATTTATGTTTCCAAATCCATATAGTATCTATATTCATGATTCTCCAGCAAAATCCTTATATGATAGGGATCAAAGAACTTTTAGCCATGGATGCATAAGAATTGAGAAGCCAGCGGATTTCGCTGCAAAATTGCTGGAAGCAGAAAAGGACTGGGGAACAGATTCTATTGCCGCTGCCATGGGAAGGAATGAAGAAAAGCAAGTCAATTTAAAGCAAACTCCAGCAGTTTGGATTCTTTACCTCACTGCCTGGAACGGCAAGGGTGGTTTTCAGGTTAGAGAGGATATTTATGACAACGATATTAAATTGGCAAAATTAATGGGAGAACCCATTGGTAGAAATTATTTTTAAGATTAAATCCTATTGTTAGATGGTAGCAAGCAGCTGGCTATTTTCATGATAGGTTTTGTTAGGGGCGTAGATAAACAGGCAGCTGTTTTCTTTAATTGTGTCAATGATATCTTTAAAAACAGCCATAGGCAAAGCAGGGCATCCCAAGCTTCTTCCTAACCTTCCTGTCTTTGTAATGAAATCAGGATTGGCGTATTCAGCACCATGAATGACAATAGCTCTTTTTCGTGCATTGTCATTGAGTCCTTTTTCGATTCCGTCAAGTCTCAAAGAATAGCCATGTTTTCCATGATAAGTTTCGGCAGTTCGATAAAAGCCCAAGCTACTCATGTAACTGGAATTGGTGTTGGAGAATTTTGTGGCCATAAGGTTGCCGCTATTTCTTCCGTGTGCCACAAAAGTATGGTGGAGTATATTTCCTGATATTGGATCAATTGTCCAAAGCCTTTTTATAGAAGAAGGAAGGCTAAAGTCTATAATAGTCAATGGTTTGTCATTGGGTATTTCACCGGATTTGGCTAGTTTTAGATAACCTGAAACCCCCAATTGCAAAGCTTCTTCACTGAGTGTGCTCTCTTTTTTATCACTTTGAAGGTGTGCCTTTATTTTAGATAATAATACTTCTGCTGAATTTTCGGATAAGGAAGTAATAGGCAAGCCTTCAAGCTTATTTTCGGGTGTATAGGCAGAAAGGGCTGTACTAAGCACAAGGGCCAGAATAAGTCCGGTCTTTTTAAGCATAAATTATTTTTTTCAACTATGTTGGTAATCGGGTGATGTAATGAATTGGAAACTAGTTGGTTGTAGTTTCTTGTTGATAACGCAAAAATAAAGTAAAGATTGTAAAAATGAACTGATTTCCTGTTTCATTTTGTTCTTAGGTTCTAAATTCTCTAAAAAATCCGCAAAAAAAGCAGACTTTAGGAGTATAATCACCAAATGGGGTGCATATGAAATTTTATTTGGTTAATTTTGCGCTCTTAAAAAGATCAAAGCGCTTGACAGTTAAGAGGTTGGTTGTGGGTTGTTAACCAAGTTGACAAATAGGTTAAACAATTCTTTGAAAAATATTGTTCTGATTGAGGAAGTGAAAATAAATCACCCAATCAGATGGAATTCGTAAATGGTTAAAAGCTATAATGAGAGTATCGGTTTTCCGTAAAGAGCATTTTAATGCAGCACATCGACTTTATAATCCAAATTGGACAGACGAAAGAAACGAAGAAGTGTTTGGGAAGTGTAGCAACCCGAGTTATCACGGGCATAATTATGAGCTCTTTGTAAAATTAGTAGGTCCTATTGATCCTGATACTGGCTATGTTTTTGATATGAAAGTATTGAGTGATCTCATTAAGGAAAAAATATTAAAGAAGTTTGATCATAAAAATTTAAACCTTGATACCGATGAATTCAAACAACTTAACCCAACTGCAGAAAACATTGCTGTGGTTATTTGGAATATTTTAAGGAAAGAAATTGATAAGAAATACGATCTAACGGTTCGATTATATGAAACAGAAAGAAATTATGTTGAATACGACGGGGATTAATCTGGATAGATCCATTGATGAAATTGGGGATGAGCATATTGGGACCTCCCACGAGACACCTTTGAGAGAAGATGCCTTTGAAATGGATGATGAGCTCAAAATGGAACTTATCGAAAAGCATTTTAAAGAAATCATGCATGTGCTTGGGTTGGACTTGACAGATGATAGCCTCAGTGGAACCCCTAGAAGGGTGGCCAAGATGTTCATCCAAGAAGTTTTTAGTGGTTTGGATCCAAAGAACAAACCTGATGTAAAACTTTTTGAAAATAAATACAAATACAGTGAGATGCTGGTGGAAAAGGACATTACGTTTTTTTCTCATTGTGAGCATCATTTTGTGCCAATATATGGTAAAGCCCATGTTGCTTATATTTCTAATGGACATGTAATCGGACTTTCCAAGATCAATAGAATAGTTCAGTATTTTGCGAAGCGTCCACAGGTACAGGAAAGGTTGACTATGCAGATTGGTAATGAGCTAAAAGAAATTTTAGGAACCGAGGATGTAGCAGTAGTGATTGATGCACACCATATGTGTGTGTCCTCTAGAGGAGTTAAGGATATAAGTAGTAAAACTGTTACTTCTTTTTATAGTGGTAAATTTGATAAGGAAGAAACAACTAGAAAAGAGTTTATGCAGTATGTAAGTATGAAATAATTCACAAACTCTTTTCGGAAGTGTAAAAAAACCGGTGCAAAGCTCCGGTTTTTTTGTTATTGAATAGTGAGTGTTCAAAAGCTTTTTTAAGTCATTTTCTTCATAATATTATAATTGTTTTGTCATTACGGGTATAAGTGTTGGTTTTTTGTGGTATTCTGCATATCTTCCCAATGTTGCCAAATACGCTCTTGCTAAAACCATTTAGATGTTAGGTTTTGAATGGATATATCTTTTGGTAACATCGATAAAAAACCCAATTAACCCACATATGTCCCTTTTAAAACTTTTAAATAAAGAAGAGGATGATTTCCATTTATGGCAAAGGATGAAGGAAGGTGATCAAGATGCTTTTGATCAAATTTATGCCAAAAACATTAACCATTTGGTAAGGTATGGACATAGTTTTACCCAAGACGCTTCCATTATAGATGACAATATCCAAGAAGTTTTTTGCCGGGTCTGGCAAAGAAGGTCCGAACTGAAGCAAACAAGTAGCATTAGGTATTATCTCTTGGCCTCATTTAGAAATGAATTGTTAAAGGATATTAGAAAAAGAAAAAGAAGGGTTTTAATTTGGGAAATTTTTTCAGAATCTTCGGTGAACTTCAATGCTTCTTTGGAAGCAACCATTATTCAGAAGGAATCTCAGGAACAGTTACAGAAGAAGTTAAGCCATACTTTTGGAAAGCTAAGCTCCAGGCAGAAGGAAATTGTTTATTTGAAATATTATAATGAATTGACCTTTGATGAAATTGGTGAAATAATGGACTTGGAAAAAAAGGCTGTGTATAATGCTATGTCAAAGGCCATGATAATTCTAAGAAAAGAATTGGATAGTGGATTGGAATGACTACGTGCCTGTGTTTTTTCATCTCGACTATTAAATTAGATCGCAATTATTTTTTTGGGAAGCTGAGCATGTCCTAATTTACCCAAAAAGTGTTTTTTGAATTTATTTTTATAATCAAGGAGTAATTTGACAAGTCCCAGTATTTATAAGTAAAGATCAGTAGGTATTTACTTTGAAGGACAAGAGAAAAACATATCAAGATTATCGGGTTGAGGATTTTTTGACTGATGAATCATTTATCAGCTGGGCAAAAGGAGCAAAAAACGACATTGATTGGGAAGATATTTTTGATCGGTATCCTCATCTTATTCCCTTAGCAGAAGAAGCGAAAGGCACTATTTTCCAACTAAACTTTTCTGAAACTAAAATTAGCAAGCAGAGAACTTCTGACCTTCTGCAGAAGATCAACAAACGAATAGAGAAGCAGGAAATGGGAGATAAAGAAGCCAATGTAGTGGCTTTGCATGGAGGGTATAAGCAATACAAGCCTCAGAGAAACAATGGGTGGAAATGGGTAGCCGCATTGATAGCAGGTATTGGTTTATTCATAAGCCTTTTATTTTTACAGCATTCCAATCAACCGTCTTCCACCATTCCCCAAATAGCATTTCTTACTAAGTCTACGCAAAAGGGACAAAAATTGACGACCCGATTGAGTGACGGAACCATTGTCATGCTCAATGCAGGGAGTAGTATAAAATGCGAAGAGGTATTTAATGATACGGTCAGATACGTGACTTTGGAAGGAGAAGCATTTTTTGATGTAGCCAAAGATAGCCGTCCATTCAGGGTGAAAACAAACGGTACCCTTACAACTGCCCTAGGAACGTCATTTAATATCCATCAAGATGGTGATAAGGTCAGTATATCCTTGGTCACTGGTAAAGTTGGGGTAAATATGCTAAGTACTGCGGGGATGGAGGAATCAACACTTTTGCTTCCTGGCGAGCAGGTTGCAGTGGAAATTAAAGAGGAAATCAGGTTTGTAAAAGGGAAGTTTAATGTGTCTGAAGTGTTGGCTTGGAAAAGAGGGGTTTTGACTTTTCGTCATGTAAGTAGTGAAGAAGTATGGCAAGAATTGGAGCAGTGGTACGGAGTGGAAGTCATTGTAAAAAACAATAAGATCCCGAAGCAAGGCTGGGACTATTCAGGGAGTTTTGACAACGAGAGCCTGGAAAATGTTCTAGGGAGCATTGGTTTTGTTAAGGACTTTGAGTTTAAAATCGAAGATGATAAAGTGATTATTTACTAAACCCAAAATAAATCGAATATGAAAAATATCAACAGCTCTTAAGAAGAATAGGAGGTGCCTCAAAAGTAAAACGTCATCGTAAATATAGCGTAGTTTGAATTGGCTTGGAAGACCATTTTACTCTATTTCTACTGGTGATGTATTTTCTGATGAAGCACTTTCCTTTAAAGTCAATACCAAGCATGGGGATGTATTGGTATTGATGAATCTGTTTTAACACTTCTTAATTATTAAAACCTAGTAAAAATATGAAAAAACTATTACTTAAACTCGGTAGTACCCCTGCTATTATACTTGTGGTGCTACTGTGTATAGGGAAGATAGGCGAGTTGTATGGCCGGGGAGTAGGTGAGCTCAAACAAAAGAATGGAAAAGAAGAGGCAATTCTACTGAATGTAGCATTCAAAAACCATAGTTTGGAAGCTGCTTTTGGATTAATTGAAAAATCGGCTCCTATTAAATTTTCTTATGACAGTGAAGATTTGGATCCAGCGATTAGACTTACCAAGACATTCAAAAATGTGCAGTTGAATGATGTATTGGGCTATATCGCAAATCAATCCTTATTAGATTTTAAAAGAATTAATAATACAGTTAATGTTGTCAAGTCCAAACGGACAAATCCTGAAGTTAAAAAAGAGAAGGTAGAAGAAAGGACTATTACTGGTATAGTCAAAGACAGTGAGGGAGTGACGATTCCGGGAGCTAATGTGACAGAAGTAGGTACGACGAATGGCGTTGCGACCAATGTGGATGGAGAGTTTTCATTAAAGTTGATTACAGCTAGCCCAAAGATTTTAGTGTCATTTGTTGGCTTTGAGCCTATAGAGGTGGAAATAGGGGCGTCTAGCCGATATGAGGTTGTACTTCATGAAGATACTGAAGCTTTGGAAGAAGTCGTGGTGGTGGGCTTTGGAGAGCAGAAGAAAGTAAGTTTGGTAGGATCCCAATCAACTATAAAAGCCCGGGAACTTAAGTTGCCAAACAGAAGCTTGACCAATTCCCTAGGTGGTAGATTAGCAGGTGTTGTTTCAGTACAGAGAAGTGGGGAGCCTGGATATGATGGTGCGGATATATTTATTCGAGGCATTGCTACATTTGGATCAAGTCCGCGTAGTCCTTTGCTAATAGTGGACGGTGTACCGGATAGAGGGATCAATAATATTAACCCGGAAGACATAGAGAGTTTTACAGTTTTGAAGGATGCTTCTGCTACCGCAGTATACGGTGCAAGAGGAGCCAATGGGGTGATCATTATCAATACAAAATCCGGTCAAGCGGGAAAACCTCAAATCAATGTGGAAATCAATCATGCTGTCACACAATTTACTCAGCTGCCAGAATTTGTAGAAGCAGCAGATTTCATGCGACTTTATAACGAAGGATTAGAAGTTAGGGGTAGAAACCCACAGTATTCTGAAGAACAAATCCTTAAGCATATTTCAGGAGAAGATCCTGATTTGTATCCTGATGTGAATTGGTATGATGAGCTTTTTAATAAATATGGGTACAACAGAAGTGCCAATGTGAATGTTAGGGGAGGGTCGGATTTCGCCAACTACTATGTGTCTGCAGGATACTTCTCTGAAACGGGCATGTTGAAGAACGATGAGGTGCAGTCTTATAATTCCCAGTTAAAAGTCGATCGATTCAATTTCCTGACAAATGTGGATGTAAAGGTGACCAAGACCACTAAACTGGAATTGGGGATTAGCGGTTTTATCATCAATGGGAATTATCCTGGTGTGGGAACCGGAGATCTATTTGATCAGGCCACCCAAACACCACCCCATGTTATTCCTCCAAGGTATTCTAATGGGCTGTGGCCGCAAGGATCCGGAGGCGGAAATATCCCTAATCCCTACAAAAACTTGACGCAGTCCGGCTATGCTACCGAATTCAGAAATACTATCCGGTCAAATATTCGCCTCAGGCAGGAACTTGATGTTATAACAGAAGGGCTCAGTGCAAACACCATGTTTTCTTTTGATGCCTATGGTTGGAATAACCTGAACAGAACAAGAAGTGTACAGACCTATTTTGCTACAGGAAGAGATGAAAATGGTGAACTGATAACTCAAGTAGTTAATGCTGGGTCAGACGTACTTGGATTTGAAAATTCCCGTGGGGGAAACAGAAAATTTTATACGCAAACGGACATCAATTATAACCGTTCATTTGGCAAACACGATGTTTCAGGCCTATTGTTGTATTATCAGTCCGATTATGTTAATGGTGACGCAGGTGACTTAATAGCCTCAATCCCTTTTAGGCATAGAGGGATTTCAGGAAGAGGAACCTATGGTTATGATGATAGGTATTTTACAGAAGTCAATTTTGGGTATTCAGGTTCAGAAAACTTCTCTCCGAAGAAAAGATTTGGTTTTTTTCCTTCCTTTGGTATAGGGTGGATGGTATCTAATGAAGAGTTTTTTCAGCCCATTAAAAATGTAATCAGTCATTTGAAATTCCGGTATACCTATGGGCTGACCGGAAATAGTGATACAGGCTCAAGGTTCCTTTTCCAAACAAGAATTGATGATGCTGATGGCTATACTTTTGGTGTTCCGGGTAATACCAGAAGTTGGGATGGCCTTCAAGAAGGCCAAGTAGGGTCAGACGTAACTTGGGAAACAGGTAAGCGCCATAATCTAGGGATAGAAATCAATTCATTGGATGACGACCTTTCCTTGATCGTGGAGCTTTTTAAAGAACGTCGTACAGGGATTTTGTTGATACAAAATGATATTCCGGGAGCCTCAGGATTCACATCCAATATCCCCTATGGCAATATAGGGATTACAGAAAATAGAGGAATTGATGTCACACTCAATTATAATAAATATTTCCCGACAAGCTCTCTTTTTGACTTCGTATCGTTTAGGGGAACATTTAATTACAACCAAAATAAAAATGTATATGATGGACTTCCTCCTTGGCAACATCCTTGGGAAAATAGAGTGGGGCATCGCATAGACCAGCGATTTGGCTATGTAGCCTTGGGCTTATTTGAAGATGAGGAAGATATCCTGAATTCTCCTGAGCAGGCTGGAGATATCCGTCCCGGGGATATTAAATACCAGGATTTAAATGGTGATGGTATGATCAATAGTTATGACCAGAAAGCCATTGGTTATGGATCGATTCCTCAGATTTTGTATGGGCTTAATTTGGGAGTAGGGATCAAACGCTTTGAATTTGTGGTGTTTTTCCAAGGAGCTGGAAAATCTGATTTTATGTATTCAGGAGGAACAGGTACCACTCCTTTTTCAGAAGGCCCAACAAGGGGAAATCTATATAATAAAGTGCTGGATCGGTGGACTCCGGAAAATCCGAACCCTAATGCCTTTTACCCCAGGTTGTCCACCAGGCAGGATGTGACTACAAACTATTATGGAAGTACTTGGTGGCTGTACCGGTCAGATTATATCAGGCTGAAAAATGCTGAGGTAGCTTATAATTTCAGCATGGATGCCTTGGGGAAATTTGGCATGAAAAACCTTAGGGTGTATGTGAATGGGACTAATCTCTTGACCTTCTCTCCCTGGAAAATATGGGATCCTGAATTGGGTGATGGCAGAGGAACAGCATACCCCAATACGACCGCCATTAACCTTGGTGTACGAGCTAGCTTTCAATAAAACCTAGAGGAAAATGATGAACTTTAAAGAAAAAAAATATAGATTAATTGCTTTGGCCTTAATAGGGCAGCTACTTTTCTCTTCAAGTTGTAATGAGGACTTTTTGAACACTGTTCCAGATAATATCACTACACTAGAAGACGTGTTTACCAACAAAAACATGACTGAGGAATGGCTGGCAAGGATATATAATCCAATTCCCCAAATGTGGGATCAGCCTTACGGTACGCCATGGAGTGGGCAGTCTGATGAAGTAAACTATGCTTGGTCACAACCAGCTATCAATTCCGGGGCGCTTACACCAGTAAATACTAGCCCCAATCATTGGGATTGGTATTATCAAACCATTAGGTCAGCAGGTATTTTTCTCGAAAATATTGATATGAACCAGGAAATATTGGAGCAACCAGGGGGACAGCAGTTGATTGCGCAATACAAAGGAGAAGCCAGGTTTTTGAGAGCATATTTCTATTGGTTGATGATGAAGCAGTATGGACCAATAGTGATTATGGGTGAAAGTACATTGTCGCCAGACGCCGATTATCAAATCCCTAGAAGTACTTGGGATGAATGTGTAAGTTATGTGCTCTCTGAAATGGATAAGGCCCATGAGCTGGTTCCTGAAAAGCACTTAAACCCTAACAATCCCAATCAAGAGGATTTGCAGCAAACAGGTAGAATGACCAAACCAATCATCAAAGCAGTACAATCACAAATTTTGCTGTATCATGCCAGTCCTTTGTTTAATGGAAATACAAGCTTGGCCAACTTCAAAAACCAAGATGGGACAGTTCTATTTAACCAGACTTATGAAGAGGCAAGATGGAAAAATGCAGCAGATGCAGCAAAAGAAGTGATCGATATGGGATTATGGGGGCTTTATGAAGTAGATCATGAAGATCCTTTTGTGAAAGGATACCTTTCCTGCAAAGAATTGATGTACAATGGTTGGGATACCGAGGGTATTTGGTTGAGACCGGACAATAATGTTAATGGTTCTTGGGAAAGACATTGTTCTCCAAGAAATGCCAATGGCCAAGCCTGGAATGGAATTGCCGTTACCCAAGAGATGGTGGATGATTTTAGAATGGCTAATGGTAAAAGTATAGATAACCCGACAAGTGGATATACTGAAACAGGGTTTACTTCAGAGGCGAGTGAATATTATGCGTCGGGTACTTATAATATGTATGTTGGAAGGGAACCTAGGTTTTATGTTAATGTAACATTTAATGGGGCGACAGTGCCAGTGGTGTCAGTACCAGGATCTGATTATGTGGAATTCTATTTAAGTGGCAATAGTGGTAAGCAAGGGGCTCCAAGAGACTGGCCAATTACAGGGTATACCGCAAGGAAGAACATCCACCCTAACACGGACTTCAGGAGTGGAACAAGTTTTACCAGACCTGCCATGATGATCCGTCTGGGAGAGATCTACCTGAACTATATTGAGGCACTCAATGAATATTCTCCAGGCCACCCTGATATATTGATTTATCTCAACAAAATCAGGAACCGAGGGGGACTGGAAGATTATGAAGGAGATACTGATCAGGTTACTATGCGAAAAGAAATCCGCTTGGAAAGACAGATAGAATTGATGTATGAGGGACATCGCTACTGGGATGTCAGAAGATGGAAAATCCCTGAAAATGAAGAAGATCATCAAGGTGGTGCTTTCCATGGGATGAATATAGAGGAAGGGAGTTATTTGTCAGATCCAGCTTTTCATCAAAGAGTGGTTGCGTTTACGCGAGCTGACTGGAGAGATAAATTCTATTTTTATCCAATTCCTCAGCGGGAAATAGATCGAAATAAGGTCTTGGTGCAATTTCCCGGTTACTAATTGAGTGGCTGTTTTATCCCACAATTAAACTTGTAGAATAATATGAAAAGACATAATATATTGTATTGGACGCTTGCAGCTATCCTTAGTATGGCTGCATTGTCCTCTTGCGAAAATGACGAGGCTGAAATCAGCCCTTATGCGCAAATTTATATGCCTCAGGCCATTGATAAGCCTTATCAACATACTTTGGTGCTGAAAGATAGTGCACAGGCTTTGGTTTTTGGAGCTGCTTATGGCTCTCCTGATATTCTGAATACAACTATGGGGGTTCAGTTTGCGGTAGCTCCTGAAATGGTAGATACCTATAATCAGGAAAATGGGACCAATTATGATATGGCTCCAGAAGGGAGCTATGAGTTGTCAGGTAATCAGGTGTCGATAGATGGAGAACAAATGCGATCAGAAGCCTTGAAGGTATGGGTTACTCCAACTAATGGCTTTGATTTTGAGACCAAATACTTACTGCCTGTGACAATTAAGTCTGTGCAAAGTGAATTGCCTATAAATGAGTCCTTGCGGACTACTTATTTCTTGATAGATGCAGAGCCTCCTGTTTATGAAGCGTTTAGTAGAGCCTCTTGGACTGTTTTATCCGTGTCCTCTGAAGAGGTGTCAGGAGAAGGTGAAAACAATGGGCATGCAAAGCATACCTTGGATGATAATATTGATACATTTTGGCATACGCAGTGGCAAGGGGCATTACCTGGCTTGCCGCACGACATAGCAGTTGATATGGGAGAAAGTAAGTTGGTAAATGGGTTTTCATTTATCCAAAGGCAAAATAGAGGAACCGGAAATGTGAATGCAATATTTGTGGAACTAAGTGAAGATGGAACAAACTGGGAACAAGTAGAGATTTTTCCAGGAAATCTTCCAGACGATAATAACAATAACCCAGTGTTCTTAAAGAGTCCCCAAAACGCCAGGTATTTTAGGGTGACGATCACGAGCACTCATGGTAATACACAATTTACGCACCTAGCTGAGATATACGGATTCTAATAGGAATTTCAGATCGGTAAATAGAAGTTAAATCAGCTCCAATTTTTTTGGAGCTGATTTTGTTTTTTATGGAGGAGGTAGAATATAAATACTTTATTAGACTTTGAAGAGGCAAATAAAGTATTTGGTTGTTTTAAAAAGTAGTTAGTCAGAGTATTGTGATTGGTTTGGCGCTGTGAAGCTTTTTGTTAAAAAGGTATTCAGTGAAATAGTATCATCCTAATCCAATATGAAGGATATAAATCTAAAGTCAGATGAATTTGAAATAAAGGTTTACAAACCTCATAATGGAGCGGTAAAGATTTTAAATTTCCCTAAAGTATTGATATGAAGTTTTTTGTATGGTAAAGGAAATAAAATGAAAAAAATTAATAATGTTATGATTATTAATTTTTTATGTTAATATTGTGAGTGCTTCAAAAAGCAAAAACCCGTCCCACCCATTATATGATAGAAAGAAGCCTCGATATTGAACTTATTAATCGAATGCGACATGATGATACTGCCGCTTTTAGAGAAGTTTTTGAAAAGTATTGGGAACAATTGTATGCTGCTACTTTTAAAAGGCTGGCGTCTCAGCCACTATCAGAGGATATTGTCCAAGAGGTTTTTGCAGATATATGGAAAAGAAGAAAAACGCTCAGGATAAAGACCAACTTTCAGAGTTACTTACATACTGCAGTCAAGTATCACGTTTATAAAGCCATAGAGCAAAGAAAATGGGATGGTAGTTTGGAAAGAATCCATCAGTCGCATCTTGGATCAAAATCCAATGAGGTTGAATTTGATGAGTTATTTGATCAGCTGGAAGTAGCCTTGGAAAAATTACCGGAGAGACAGCAACTGATTTTTAAGATGAGCAGGTTTGAAGGACTCAAATGTAAAGAAATAGCAGAGAAGCTTCAGTTGTCTCAACAGACCGTTCATAACAACCTCCACAAATCGCTCAGCTCATTACGAGTGGAGTTAAAGGACTATGCTCCTTTGTTTTTTTTAATGCTTGTTGCTGCAAATTGATTTTACCAAGCTGCTAACTTGAATAATCGTAGGCCTATTATAAAGCTTCTATAATTGTTGTGGAAAGATTTTTCCAAATAGGAACACTTTTTAAAGAGCTTCAGACATAATTTCCCTTCTTCATATTTATCCCGTAGGTTTTCAGAGAATAGATAATCTTTTGAACTGTTATTGACTGATTTTGATATTAATTCAGATGAAATTATGGCGAGTATCTATTGGGTAATTCATTTGTTTCGTTAATTAAATGAATTTTAGTAATAATTATATTTTTTGAGTTAAATGTATGTTATTTTTTTTATAAACATAATATTAAAGGGGTTGTGTTGGTTTTTTCGTAATTAACAACTAACTATTGAATGATTTTATGAATTAAGATTGGTGTTTTTTAAATGTTTTTGATAATAAATATTGAATCTTAGAGGTAGTAAAATGGAGTTTTCATCACTTAGAGATATATGAATGATGAAAACCTAAATAAGAAGCGACTCAGACAGTTGGTCAATAAGCTTTTCAAAGCTCAGATAACCGAAGAAGAAAAGCAGTTGCTGGATGACTGGTACCTTTCCAAAGAGAAGGAGGAGCCAGTTGTTTATACAGATCTTTCTAAAGAGGAGTATAAAGAAAAGCTCTATCAAGCTACTTTGGATAAGATCAAAAAAGGAGATACCAAACGAAAAGGGGGCTTGACTTTTTTGACCAAGTTGGCCGCATCTGTCAGTATCATCTGTGTAGCCGCTACTGTATTGTTTTATTTTTTAACAAGAACTGAACATCAAGAATTTTTGACTTATAAAAGTGAGAAAGGAGAGAGGAAGAAAATTGAG
This sequence comes from Echinicola sp. 20G, assembly GCF_015533855.1. Classification (GTDB taxonomy): domain Bacteria; phylum Bacteroidota; class Bacteroidia; order Cytophagales; family Cyclobacteriaceae; genus Echinicola. Next base: position 2,389,172 of record NZ_AP024154.1, read on the forward strand.
CTTCAGGATGGGTCACAAGTTTATCTTAATGGTAATAGTGTGTTGAAAGTGAATAAGGAGTTTGATGAGGCCCGACAAGTCATGCTTGAAGGAGAGGCATTTTTTGAAGTGAAAAGAAACGAATCATTACCATTTCAGATAAAAACTCATCAGTTGACAACAACTGTCTTGGGTACTTCATTCAATATCAATGCAAGGTATGAGGCTAATGAATCCGTAGCGGTAAAGTCAGGTAAAGTTATGGTGGCCTCAAATAGAAAAGAAGATGAAGTCATAATAGAAAAAGGTGAGCAGGCCATTTTTGACGAAAGTAATCTATCTAGTTCTCCAATCGAGAATGAGGACCTTGTATTTGGATGGCAATCCGAAAAACTGGTGTTTTTCAATGAAACCATAAACGGGGTAGCTAAAAGGTTGGAAAACTGGTATGGTGTGGAAGTGGAAGTACTTAGCAAAACTTCAAAAGAATGTTTGATTACCGGGACTTACAATAACCTGACCATTGATCAGCTGTTAGAGATTATCCAATATTCAACCAATATAAATTATACCATCAATGAGAAAAAAGTAATCATTATTAATGAAGGATGTTAATGGCAAAGCTGCTGGCACAGCCTTGCCTTAACTGGAGTAAAGCAATTCGAAAATCACTTAAACTCTTCACAACAATAAAATTATGAAAAAAAATCTACTTATCCTGCTTATGAGGGTAACCACAAGAATGCTATGTCTCGCTGCAATCATTGGACTTTCGATGACCGTCAGCTTAGCGGGGAACCTAAGTGCTCAAAACCTGAAAGACACTTTTGTGAAGGTGGACAGCCGACAGTATACCCTGCAGTCTTTGATCAGGCTGATCGAAGAACAAACTGATTTTAATTTCTCTTATAAAGGGGATTTTGACCTGAGCTATCAGATTAGCCTAAATCAAAAAAGCAATGATTTAAGGTCGATACTAGGAGAAGTGAAAAAACAATCTCCTTACAGCTACAAACAAATCAATAATTCGATAGGCTTAAGCTTAAAACAGCAAGGTGCTACACCATCTATAATACAAGATGAGCGAAAGATTCGTGGTGTAGTGATGGATAAAAGCGGAGTAACTATTCCGGGAGCAAACATCATAGAAGTCGGTACTACAAATGGTACAGCCACGGATATAGATGGAAACTTTGAAATTACCTTGACCACCACCAGTCCTGTTATTAAAGTTTCATTTGTTGGATACCAATCACTTGAGGTAAACATTGGAGCTTCCAGTGTTTATGAAATTGTTTTAGAAGAAGATCAGGAAGCTTTGGATGAAGTGGTCGTGGTAGGTTTTGGCGAGCAGAAGAAAGTATCTGTGGTAGGATCTGTAACGACTATCAAACCTAAAGAGCTAAAAATACCTACCTCGAACCTTTCCCAATCATTTGCGGGAAGACTTTCAGGGGTAGTTGCCGTACAGCGTTCTGGTGAACCAGGTAGAGATGCTGCCCAGTTTTGGATCAGAGGTCTGGCCACTTTTGGAAATACCAATCCTTTGGTGTTTATGGACGGAATAGAGATTTCCATTGGAGATATGAACAGTATTGATCCCATGAATATTGAAAACTTCTCTATCCTTAAAGATGCTTCTGCGACGGCTATCTATGGTGCCAGAGGTGCCAATGGTGTGATTTTGATCGAAACCAAAAGAGGGGAGATTTTAGATAAGCCTCAGGTGAATATCATGATGGAAAACTCATTTATGAGTCCTACCAAATTGCCAGAGTTTGCGGATGCAGTGACTTTTATGGAGATGTACAATACCGCAAGAAGAAATCAAAACCCTTTTCAGCCGGCCAAATACACCGAAGAAAAAATTCAAGGTACAAGGGACGGTTTGGATCCATATGTTTTTCCTAATGTGGACTGGATGGATGAACTGTTCAAAGATTACTCTACCCGCCAGTATGCCAATGTGAATGTTCGTGGTGGAGGTACGATGGCTAAATACTACATGGCAGTATCCTATTATAAAGACCAAGGGATTTTACGTAAAACTGATGTCAATGATTTCAATAATAACATTGACCAGAACCGCTATAATTTTGTCAATAACATCACTGTCAACGTTTCTCCAACAACAGAACTGGAGCTGAACCTCAATGCAGATATCATTGACTACAATGGTCCGGCGGTAGATGCTTCTGGGATTTTTGGAAATGTGATGAATTCAAACCCTGTTCGTTTTCCAGTAACCTATCCAGCTCAAGAAGAAACGGGGTATATCTGGTTTGGAAATAAGACTGGTGGTTTTGTAAACAATGCATTTTATAACCCTTACGCTGATTTGGTAAAAGGGTATAAGGAAAGAAACAATTCAACCTTGCTTTCGACAGTCCGAATCAGACAAAACCTAGATGTGGTGACCAAGGGGCTTTCATTTGCTGGGTTGGCTTCTTTTAAAAATTGGACTTCTTCACAAATCACCAGATCGTACGAACCTTATTTCTATGAAATGACTGGTTATGAGTTTGATGAAGCAACTGGTCAATATACTTATGATTTGGGACTGATCGGACAGGGCGGACGTGAAGCTTTGGCACAGTCGGGTTCAAATAATGGGGACAGATCACTTTTTTTCCAAGCTTCTTTAAACTACAACCGTTCTTTTGAGAAGCATGATGTGGGAGGCCTTTTGGTGTATTTACAAAGGCAATATAATACCAACATTGTAGGAGGTGATTTGACAGCTTCTCTTCCAAGTAGAAACCAAGGGATCTCAGGGAGGGTAACTTATGCTTATGACGAAAGATATTTGCTAGAGGCCAACTTTGGTTATAATGGATCGGAAAACTTTATAGAGGGAAAACGCTTTGGTTTCTTTCCATCTGTAGCTTTTGGGTATGTGCTGAGCAATGAAGCGTTTTTTGCAGGCCTGACCAATACTTTTAGTTTGTTGAAAATAAGAGGTTCCTTTGGTATTTCAGGTAATGATCGTATTGGTGACGAGAGATTCCCATATCTAAGTAATGTAAACTTGAGCGCCGGTGATGGAGCAGGATATACCTTTGGGGAGAACTTTAATAATTCGAGAAATGGGGTGGTTATCAATCGTTATGCTAATCCTGATATCACTTGGGAAGAAGGCAAGAAGCTAAACCTCGGAATGGACTTGGAACTTTTCAGTAAGTTGATGTTGAATGTTGATGTCTTCAAAGAGATCAGAAGCGGGATTTTTATGCAAAGAAATACTGTGCCTGGTACTATCGGGGTGGGTGATGCGAAGCCTTATGCCAATTTGGGTAAGGTTGAAAACAAGGGCATTGACCTTACTTTAGCTTATAATCAGTCTTTCAGCCAAGACCTAATGGTTTCGACAAGAGGTACCTTTACTTTTGCCAGAAACAAAATTCTTGAAATCGACGAACCTAATAGGTTATATCCATACTTGTCAAGAGTAGGGCAACCCATCAACCAATTGTGGGGATTGCAGGCAGAGAGGTTGTTTATTGACCAAGCTGAAATAGATGCCTCCTCCACCCAGACTTTTAGTGGACAGTACTACCCTGGAGATATCAAGTACACTGATGTTTCTAAAGAGTATGATGGTTTTGATCAAATTGATGCCAATGACCGGGTTCCAATGGGGCACCCTTCAGTGCCGGAGATCACTTATGGTTTTGGTGTAAACGTAATCTATAAGAAATTTGACTTTGGAGTGCTTTTCCAAGGTGTGGCCAATACCTCTTTCTTTATCAATAATATTCAGCCTTTTGCTCAAAACGAAAGAAATGTGCTGAAAGCGATAGCTGATGACTATTGGACTGAGGAAAACCAGAATTTCAATGCTTTCTATCCTCGACTTTCAGAATTTGATAATCCAAACAATACCCAAAATTCTTCTTGGTGGTTGCGTGATGGCGCTTTTGTCAGATTGAAAAATGCAGAAATAGGTTACCAATATAATCCGAAAGTTAGGTTCTATTCCAATGGTGTGAATTTAATGACCTTTAGCAAGTTCAAACTATGGGATCCAGAGCAAGGTGGAGGAAATGGTTTGGGATACCCACCACAGCGAGTGATCAATATTGGTGTTCAAATTAACCTTTAAAATTGCAAGAAATGATATCAATGAAAAATAAGATAAATAAAGTTGTTTTGGGTCTTTCCATGGCTGGCGCTTTGACAGTGAGTTCATGTAACTATTTGGATATTGTCCCTGATGATGTAAGTACTGTTGAGGATGCCTTTAAGCGTCCCAATGAAGCGATGAATTTTCTTTACTCGCTCTATGGATTTATGCCTGCTGAGAATGATATGTTCAGTGCGATTGCTTTGTGGGGTACTGATGAGATGGTGACTCCGTGGGACCGCTCTCATTACTATGCCAAAAGGATGATGAGAGGAGAGTTAAATGCAACAGATCCATTTTTTGACTATTGGACTCCTAGTGGTGAAATCGATATGTATGATGGGATCAGACAGTGCTATATTTTCCTTAATAACATTGACGATACCCCAGGTTTTACAGCTTCTGAGATTACCAGAATGAAAGGAGAGGCTACATTTTTGATCGCTTATTACCATTTCAATCTATTGAGACAGTATGGGCCAATTGTTCTTATGGAAAATGAGGTTCCATTTGATGCTCCTGAGGAAGTTTATTTTGCAGCAAGAAAACCATATGATGTTTGTGTGGATTTTATCGCAGGTAAATTTGATGAGGCGGTAGACTTATTGCCAAATAATGTCGCTTCATCCAGTGAAGCTGGAAGGGTGACCAAGGTAATTGCCCAGTCCATAAAAGCTAGAATGCTATTGTATGCGGCCAGTCCTTTGTTCAATGGAAATTCAGAGTTTTACGATGGTTTCACAAACAAAGACGGAACGCCTTTGATGAACACCAGTTATTCGGAAGAGAAATGGTTGCGAGCTGCGGAAGAAATAAAAAAAGCAATAGACCAGGCAGAAGCCATGGGGATCAAGCTGTATGAACATACTGCAGTAGAAGGAGGAACAGACGAGCAAGGTAAGTACAACTACCGTTATTCAATGGTTGAGCCTTGGAATGAGGAATTGATTTGGGGGTACAGCATACCAGAGGGATATTATGGTTGGCAGCGTCACAGCATGCCTAGGGTAGCTGGTGCAGCTTATAATGGTCAAGCTCCTTCTATTTCTATGGTTGAAAAATACTACACCAAAAACGGGCTACCAATAGATGTCGATCCGGAGTTTGATTATGAGGATCGCTATGATATGGCTGATAGTACCATTGCATTGCATCGAAACAGAGAGCCTAGGTTTTATGCTTCCATAGCCTTTGATAGAGGAACTTTTATGGCCAACAGTGATGAAGTGGTGATGTACTTGAGAGAAGGAGAGCAGCATGGTTGGAGCAGTGGACAAAATAATTATTCTCCAACAGGCTATTTGGTTCAAAAAGGAGTTCATCCTGAAACCATTATTACAGCAAGTCAAAACCAAGTGGTCAACTATCCTTGGCCATTGGTGAGGTTGGGTGAACTTTATTTGGACTATGCAGAAGCATTGAATGAATATTATGGGTCAGCTAGACACACCGAGGTAACTAGTTATTTGGATGACATCCGAACCCGTTCGGGTGTACCAACCATTGCTGAATCATGGGCTTTAGTAGGTAAATCCAGTTTTAGCAAAGAAGAAATGCGAGAGATCATCAAGCAAGAAAGAAATATTGAACTCGCATTTGAAGGACACAGGGCTTGGGATGTAAGAAGGTGGAAAGAAGGGGTAGAAGAATTTGATGTTGCTGCACAAGGCTTGAATATTACTGCCAATTCTTCTGAGGAGTTTTATAAGGTAGTCAACACAGAAAATAGGGTGTTCAATTCACCTTCTTATTACCTGTTTCCAATTAGAATTTCCGAGTTGGAGATCAACCAAAGTTTAGTTCAAAATCCGGGATGGTAAAATTAAGCATTTATGAAAAAGAGCATGATTAAATATATATATGGGTTATTGATTTTGGGCTTAGCCACTTCTTGTATGGAAGATGATGAGGTGAAACTGCCAGATGGCCCAAATAATATTCAAGCGGAAGCTGGATATGGAGAAGTGGTTTTTAGCTGGGATTTTCCACAAGACCCAAATGTGGTATTTGTGAAAGTGGCCTATCAAAACTCTGCTGGGGAAAACAAACACCAAAAGTTTAGTCAGTATGCAGAGAATGCAGTGATTGCAGGTTTGGAGGAGCGAGCGTATGATTTTGAAATTAGTCTGGGAGATAAAAGTGGTAATCTATCGAATTCGACGATAGTCTCCGTTACTCCCAACAAGCCGCCTCACCTTTTTGTGGCAGAAACTGTGGAGCTTATACCAGATTTTGGTAGCGTGAAAGTGCTTTGGGAAAATGTTACCGAGAGAGAAGTGGCGGTAAATATAAGTTATACTGATGTTAATGGTCAGCCACAGACAGAGGTGTTTAACTCCAGTGCAGTGGAAGGTATAGGTGAAATTTCGGATGTTGCAGTTGAGGAGCAGAGTTTTGTAGTTTATGTGGCTAATTCCGAAGGTGCACGTTCCGAAGAGGTTTCCATGACATTAGCACCTTATGAAGAGGAGATCTTCGATAAAAGCGACTGGGAAATAGTTGACTTTTCTTCCGAGGAAGCTGTTGGAGAAGGATCCGCAAATGGACAAGCCATTTTTGTGTTAGATGGCGATGTAAGTACTTTCTGGCATTCCCAATGGTATGGTGCTTCTCCCGCATTTCCCCATCATTTCACCATCGATATGAAAGAGGTGAAAGTGGTGAGTAGAGTAGAATTGTTTAGAAGACAAAACAATGGAACGGGAATGACTAAGTTCAGGATCGAAGGAAGTTTGGATAATGAAAGTTGGGAAGTATTGGGAGAGTTTGATTTCGATAATCAGACCAATGATGGTCAAAGGTATCGTTTACCATCGAATCCGGAAATTCGCTATATCAAAATGGTGGCTACCGAAGGTCCTAATAATTATACACATTTAGGCGAATTCAATGTTTTTGGACAGTAAATAATTTGTTTTACCAACCTGTAGGGCCAACTTTCATTGGCCCTACTTTTTTAACTAAATTTTCATGAAACGATTCAATTATACAGTTATTCCAATATTTGTTTTAATTTTTTGTACTTCCTGTGCAGCAGAGGATGTCAGTCCTATTATTGATGAGCCGGACTCCACTGAAACTGAGACGGTATATGCTAATAGGCAATTGATTCCTGCCAATAAGTCGTATATGGAACCTTGGGATGGTCAAAACCCTGCGATGAGTTATAACCCTGATGCAGATCAGGACATAGTAGAGGATTGGATATCCGTTGACCATAATTTGGTAGGGTATTATGAATTGACCCCTGGGAAATACATTACGGGCATATCGTTAAAGATTGCTGATGGGGGAGAGACTGATTTCCAATTGAAAATTACTTCACCAAACGATGAGAGTTTTCAGGAAATTTCCAATGCAGTAGTAAGTGGTTCCGGAAGTTTTCAGGAAACGCTATTTGACACTATCCAAATCAGTCAAAAAGGTTTTTATAGGTTTGAGTTAGACCCTATCTCCAAGACAGGTGTCCAAGTGGCAGAGGTGGATGACTTTATTTTTCTAACTGATAAGGGATCGGCTAGGTATGCCAAATGGTTGTCCTCTCCTTCAGTTCATTTGAGTTTTAAGCCGGGTGATCAAGTTGCTAGGGAGTATGATTGGTTGTATGGAGAAATTAATGTTCCCCAAAATGCTGATCCAATGTACACTTTTTACATGTGCCTGGGATTTTATAGAGGATACTTTGGGATTCAAGTCAATAGTGCCTCAGAAAGAAGGGTGCTTTTTTCTGTTTGGGATAGCTCGGATGTGCCAGATGATCGTGAGGATGTGAACCCTGAGGATTTGGTGACTTTGATTGACAAAGGTGAGGAGGTTTACGCAGGTGGCTTTGGAAATGAAGGAACTGGAGGGCAGTCTTATTGGAAGTATCCCTGGGAAACGGCCGTTCCTGTCAAATTTATCATGAATGTGAGAAGAAACAATGACAACACAGTGTTGTTGTCTGCTTGGTTTAAGGATGTAGAGGCTGAAGGCTGGAAATACATGGCCACGTGGAAAGCCCCTAAAGAGCAGCGGTATTTTGATGGATTCTATTCTTTCTTAGAAAACTTCGGAAACAGAAATGGACAAGAACTCCGTATGGCTGAATATTACAATATGTGGGGAAAGGAAGTAGATGGAAACTGGATCAACTTCAATAAAGCCAGTATGACACATACAGACGGAGTGCCAGAGGGTAGAGATGATTATGCAGGAGGGCTTTTACAAGGATCATCCAGTAAGTTTTATATGAGCTCTGGAGGTTACACTCATGCTGATGAGCAATCTGTCAGCTTTGCAAATATACAAACCAATACACCGGGTGCTGATCTTTCCGTTTTGACAGCTCGAGTAGATGAAGCACTGGACAATCAAGTTGTTCCTTTTGATAAAGATAATTGGTCTGTAATTGATTTTTCTTCAGAAGAGACATCTGGAGAAGGGGCTGATAATGGTCGTGCAGCGGACGCCATTGATGAAAACCCAGCTACTTTTTGGCACAGTCAATGGGCAGGAGGTAACCCAGGGTATCCCCATTATATCACTTTGGATTTAGGAGCTTCAAGGGAAGCAAAAGGACTGGTTATACAAAATAGGTCCAAACAGAATGGAAGGCCTAAAACTATTGAAGTAGAAGTAAGTGCAGATAATTCCACGTGGACTTCTTTGGAAACCCTTAGTATCCCATTGGATGGAGGTGCTGTTAATTTTAACGCTCCCGCTACCTTCCAATACATCAAGTTGACAATTACAGAAGGTCATCATGATGGAACAGAAAGTGAATTCTTTGTGCACGTTGCTGAAATAGGACTTTACTAAACCAATTTTTAATACCAAAACTAACCACAATGAAAAAAAGTCAAATTTTGTGTTTTCTATTGTTTGCGGGACTCTACGGTTGTTCTATGGAGAATGTTGAGCCAGATCCTCCCGTGGTGGATGATGAAGAGGAGGAAGAAGAAGTAGTGGATCTGGGCAATTATGACTCAGATTATAACTACAATTTGAACGTTGTATATTTCGTTCCTGCGGACATCGAGCCATTAGAAAACTATCACGAGCGGTTATCGGGGATCATGCTGTTCATGCAGGATTGGTTCCAGGATGAAATGACCGAATTAGGCTTTCCCGGCAAAACCTTTGGACTACTAAAGAGTGAAGTGGACCCTGACTATGTAAAAGTGATTGTTGTTCGAGGACAAGGGGGACAAGAGGATTATCCGTATGAGGGAGGAGGAAATGCAGCAGGAAATGAGATCAGATCGTACTTTAATGCACATCCTGACGAGGAGGCAGGAGCACACACTTTGGTGTTTATGCCTAGTCGTACCGGTGAAAATGGTTGGGATGCTGGAGGTGTACCTTTTTATGGACTCGGAAAGTGGTGCTACGCGCTGGATTACTTAAACTATGATATGCGATATTGGCAGGATGGTAGCAGGCAGGGTGATGAGCTATGGATTGGGGGAACCATTCATGAGTTGGGGCATGGGTTGAATTTACCCCACAACAAGCATAAAGCAACAGATGGTTGGACTTCCATGATGTCTTGGGGAAACCATGAGTTCAATGATACCCCTGATCAGGTAAAGTTGACTTTTGCGGACGCTTTGATCCTTAATAACAATCAAATCATGAACAAAGATGCGGGCAGTGATCACTACCAGGGTGATTTAGGCTTTAACCTGAAATCAATGCGGATTTACGCGGATGGGGAAAATTTATACCTGAAGAGTCGTTTTGAATCTGAGATAGATATTAACGGTGTGATCGTTTATAATGACCCAAAAACGAGTGAGGGAGATGGGAATTACAATGCCATCACTTGGGCTACCAAAAACATCATTGATGGAGATAGTATTTCCCTCACAATGCCCTTGGCTGGAATTGACCAAGATTTTAAACAATATCCGTTTGAGATGAGGGTAAGGTTCTGCCATGTAAATGGCAATTTTACAGAGCTTAAATATGCTTATGCCTATGAAGGAGGTAAACCCAATATCGATGAGAAACTCAAGGAAGTAAATGAAATTTCCAAGGAGAATTGGGAAGTAGTTGGTGTATCCTCTGAAGAGTTGGTAGGTGGTGGTACCAACAAGGGTGCTGCCTCTAATATGTTAGATGGGAAGGATGATACATTTTGGCATTCCCAGTGGTATCAAGCTAGTCCTCCTTTTCCTCACCATTTTATTTTAGACCTGGAAAAGGCCGAGGTTGTTCAAGGAATGGTGTTTGGCCAGCGATTGGATAAGTATAATGGTAGGGTAAAAACCGTCAATGTGGAAATCAGCAATGACGCCAATAGCTGGATTGACTTGGGTCAGTTTTCAGTTGGTGATACAACTAAGGAAATGGTTGAGTTTACTTCGTCCCAATCTTTCCGATATATTAAGGTCACGGTTACGGAAGGTCATGATAATGGAAGTGGTGAAAATGTATACTTCACCCACTTGGCTGAGTTTGGTCTTTACTAACTGTTATTTTAATTATTAGCGGGTAGGCTGCTTCGAAATTTCGAGGCAGCCTATTTTGTATTGATATAGATTGATAATGAGGAAGGATATAATGCTAATGTTAGTAAATTAAAGGGCACTAACCTTATTTTCGATGATGCCCGAAATACCTAAAACCTCAAATGATCGATTATTGTCTCTCGATTTTTATCGAGGACTGACCATGTTTCTTTTGATCGCTGAATTTTCCCAGCTGTTTTCCTATCTGGTGTCCCCTGACTTGGAAGGGACTTTTATTTACACATTGGGCGAACAGTTTCATCATGTCGAATGGGAAGGCTTACATTTTTGGGATTTGATCCAGCCCTTTTTTATGTTTATTGTAGGTGTAGCCATGCCCCTGTCTTTTACCAAAAGAATGGAGAAAGGGGATTCATATGCTCAACTTAGCAAGCATGCTTATTGGAGGGCCTTTTGGTTATTGATTTTGGGATGGGCTTTGTATTGTATCGGTCCAGGAAGGATAGTTTTCCGTTTTCAGAATGTATTGGCTCAATTGGGGGTTACTTATATTTTAGCTTTTTGGGTTCTTCGTAAATCTCCTGCGATTCAGATTGGTTTTTCTATTTTGTTGATATTGATCAGTGAGTTGCTGTATAGGTTTTTTCCTGTAGTGGGATTTGATCAAGCTTTTGTCGCAGGGGAGAATTTTGGAGCTTGGTTCAATATATTGATTTCTGGTAAGGAAGATGGAGGTCACTGGGCGATGTTCAACGCCATTCCTACAGCGGCTCATACCATTTGGGGTGTTTGCGCTGGACAATTGCTACTCAGAAAAAGCTCAGATAAGAAAAAGCTCCAGGTGTTATTGTTGGCGGGGCTATTGGCTTTGATATTTGGTTATGGAATTAGCCCGTTTACTCCGATTATTAAACGGATCTCAACGAGTAGCTTTGTGTTTGCTTCTGGAGGTTGGTCCTTGATTGCTTTGGTTATATGTTATTGGTGGATAGATGTTCGTAAAAATCAGAGAGGCGTGTGGTTCTTTGCTATCGTTGGATTGAACCCATTGTTCATCTACCTCTTTGCCCATGTGGGTGGAGCGGACCTGATCCGGGATATTTTACTTCCTTTTTCTAACGCCCTGTTTGCTTGGATGGGAGAGTTGAGCGCTGCTATTGTGCTCAGTCTTTTGGTGCTTTTTGCGATGTGGTACATCTGCTTTTGGCTATATAAAAAGAAGATATTCTTCCGAATATAGACAAGGGAGATTATATGGATAGAACAAAAAAACTCCGGGTTAAATCCAGCCCGGAGTTTTTTGTTTCATTTACTCTTTGACGCGTACCCGTTTATTGTACACCACCTTTCCTTTGACATAGACGCGGAAGTAGTACCGGCTTTTGGGGTACCTACTCAGGTCAAAGGTAAGTCTTCCTTCCTTGAAGTCCAGGTAATGATGTTCTTCGACTACTTCTCCGCCAGGATCCTTTATCAATCTGATAAAAACTTCTTCAGGGTTGTTGGAAAGGTAATCAAAATAGGTGAAGTCATTGGTTCGGGTAGGAAACACACCCAAGGAGATTTCGTCTTCTTTGATAGGGTCAGTGTTTTCTCCGACAGTAAAATTATAGGTAATGCTGCTGCCAAAGTCAGAATCGAAACTTTTGAGGATTTTACCTTCTTGGTTGAGTAAAATGGCCTTTCCTCGTCCAGCTTTTGTTTTGTACCAAAATTCCAGACCATCCCCTCCTTTATCGGTCAGTACCAACCGATATGCTCCAGAAGGTAAGTTAAGCGAATCTTTATAAGTGGTGTCTGCAGCCAAAGTGCCTAGCACTCTATCAAAAATAATATTCCCTTTAGCATTAATAATTTTATAAGCATTCTCCTCGGCTGCATGATTGGTTTCCAAATGGAAAATCAAGTTTGGTTCGTGAACAGGAGTACGGGAATAGCTAGAAGTCATTTGGTTGTCTTCAGTGTACCCGTCTCTTTTTCCATTTGGTTTGCTCAGTTCAAAATTGTATTGCAGTTTTCCCTCTTGTGGGATGACTCCATCCATTCTGATAGTATCTGTTGCTCCTGGTTTTAAGTTGCCCTTCCATTGAAATTTGATCGGTTTTTGGCTTTCACCTCCATGATCAATTTGTAGGCTATTTAAGGTGTTGGCTCCATTGTTTTTGACAATGATGGTGGGGCCAAAAGCAGCTGGGTTTACTCGGCTGTGGATGGCTTTATTAGAAGGAATAATCACGTCTTCAATGGAGACATCATTCTTTTCTACATAAGGCTTGTACTGGATCACATAAGCAGAAATCAGTTCGTTGGCGCTTGGCTTGGGAGAGGCATAGTTTTCCATTTGCAGCTGAACCGTTCTAGAAGCTTGGCTGAATTCAAAATCATAAATGTCCGGCTGGATCAAATCACCAGGACACCAGTTCGCGCGATCAAAAATCCAAGTGCCTGCCTGAGGATAAAGTGGATTTTCTCCACATTGTTTCCAGATTTGTCTGCTGGCCATTACTTTTCCATCCAAAAGAAAATCCCTGAACTTGTTACAGAATTCTCCACAGCCATCAGGTCTGTCCATGCCATGACCTGTCTGGATGATCCTAAATCGTCCCAAAGAAGTTCCTTCTTCTTTAGATACATTTATCGGTTTTAATACATTTTCAATAGGATTTTCTTCATCACCATACCGGTAATGTCCTTGGTATATTTTAGTGATGGAAACAGGCTCCATGGTAGGTTGGCCCTTGATTAGGTCGAACGCGACGGTTACCTTCCAGCCACGGTCCTTGTTAGGCTCATAGCCAGTGTGCTTGTACTCTATTTCTACACTGTCTCGAAGTAATAAGCTAAAGTCTGTCACATCTACTGCCCAGTCGAATTCCCAATCTTCACCAAAAGCACCACCGTAAGGTGTTAGCATCCGGCCGATCTCATAATCCATCATTTCCCCATCTTTCCCACCGATTCGCTTCAAGGTAATATGATCCACATAATCCCAATCAGCACAGCGCATGTTGTCAGGACAGGCGAATTTGATCTTCATGATGATTTTTCTAATCGCTTCTTTTTGATCCGGAAATACGGCCCAATGGGTATAGGATTTTTCTCCCTTAGAAGGATCTGTCACGACTGTGATGGCATCATGACTGATAACTTGAATGGTGTCATTTGAGTCAGCAAAGCTTACTGTCTGGACAATTAGTAAACACAGCAATGTGAGTTGAAATTGCTTCATTAAGGTATTAGATTTTAAGTAAACAAAGCCTTCCATTTTGGAGAAGGCTTTGTTTTAAAGTGATCTTAAATTATTTGTTTTTGAGATTGATCATCTCTTGATTCCAGTCATTATGAATTTTAAGAAGTTCCTTGACTTTATCAGGACGCTGCTTCGCAAGGTTGGTGGTCTCTGTAGAGTCCGTAGCCATGTTGACCAAGTATAATTTATCGTCTTCACCAAACTCCAGCTCTTTTTCAGAATCCCAAGGGTTGCCATGAAGTTTCCAATCTCCTTTTCGCACAGCCCATGAATTAGTGGTGATTTCAGGGTCACCAGTAGCCCAGTGTAAAACATCATGTTGGGAAGGTGTATTTTTATCTTTGATGATTGGCATCAAGCTCTTTCCGTCTATATCATCCTTATTTGGAATTTCAGTATTGGTCAGTTCGGCCAAAGTAGGCAACCAGTCTATGCTGTTGGCCATTTGGTTTCTGAGTTCATTGGCCGGTATTGCTTTCGGGTAGCGAATCATGGCAGGTACACGAATCCCTCCTTCCAGCATACAGAACTTGGCACCATGGAATGGACCATTGTCACCACCACCATAGAAAGCTCGTTCCTCAGTGCTATGACCATGGTCAGACTGGTAAACTATAATGGTATTGTCCAGTTGTCCAGTAGCTTCCAAATGATTCAATACCTCACCTATCATTTCGTCAAAAGTACTGATAAATGCCGCGTATTCTTTTCTTGGGCTAGGGGTGTCCTTATAATGATCTAGCCACTTTTTTCTGCCTTGATAAGGGTAGTGAGGCATGTTGATGGCCCAATAGATAAAGAATGGGTCTTCTTTTTCAGGTGCAGTGAATTTTTTGACTTCATCGACCATAAGGTCACCAAAGAATTCTCCTTGGTAATACACCTCTTCTTCGTTTCTGTAAAGGTCATGCATATTGGGGCCATGCCAAAAAAAGAAATGGGAGAAGTTGTCGATACATCCTCTTTGGTGACCAAAGAAATAATCAAAGCCTTGGCCATTTGGTAGTTTTTCCGGACTGTGTCCCAAGTGCCACTTTCCGATCAATGCTGTATTATATCCTCCCTTCTTGAAAACCTCTGCCATGGTGATCTCATCCGTTGGAAGGCCAGACTTGAACTCCGGGTCAGCATGTGGCGGTGCTACATTGCCAAACAAGCGAGCATGAAAGTTGAATTTTCCTGTAAGCAAACTGGCTCTGGATGGGGAGCATACTGGTGCAGCCGCATAGAATTGAGTGAACCGGGTTCCTTCGTGTGCGATTCGGTCTAGATTCGGCGTTTCCAGGTCCTCAGAACCAAAAGCATTGATATCAAAGGTGCCTTGGTCATCTGTTAAAATAACCAACACATTAGGTTTACTTTTTGGTTTGGCTTGCTGAGTGCTTTGTTCATTGCTTTCTTGACTTTGGCAGGAAAGTAGAAGTATAGTTCCAGCAAGTCCTAGAAGGAAGTTTTTGAAATTTCTCATGGATATGGAAATAGGTTATGGCTTTGAGATTTAGTCAGCTTAATGAAGGTTACTAAATTTTTTTACTGATTTAAAATCAAATATATTAAATTTTGACATAAGGTAGTGGCATGTAATACTATGAATTGTATCAATGGCTCTTAATTAATGTCTAAGGTATAAACCCTAAAAGAAGATTTAGGAAAGCACTCAATCTTTCGTATCATTTTTTATTAATTTTATTTAGTTTCATTTTTTCTATAATTCGTTATTATTATATTTAAAGGTGATTCAGTTTTGGGAAATTTGTTCAGAATGTGTTTCGAAGCAAGAATAGTATATATGAATGTTTAAAGCAGGGAAAGATATAGATAGAGAAAAGGTGGAGGCCTTGAAAAAGGGTGATGAATTTGCTTATAATAGCCTATTTAGGAAATACGCCAAGAAAATCTATCATGTTTCCCGAAAAATGCGATTGGGTCATGAGGATGCTGAAGGAGTGGTTCAGGAAGTGTTTATCAAAATTTGGAGAAACCGAGAAAACCTGGATCCTTCATTATCATTTAATGCATACTTAATTACCATTACACGGTCTATAGTCATTAGGCAAATAGAAAGACAAGTGAAGCTTTCTATTTACAAGGATCATTTATTCATGACAACCGATAAAGGACATAATCATACGGAAGACTATGTGATTTTTTCAGACTTGATGGATGAGTCATGTAAGGTGATGGACAGTCTTCCTCCTCAACAAAAGCAAGTCTTTATGATGAAAAATTTTGATCATCTAAGTCTTGATGAAATAGCTGATCAACTTCAGGTTTCAAAAAAGACTGTAAAGAATCATTTTTTCAGGGCTAACAAATCCCTTAAAGAAAAGCTTCTTGATTCAAAAATAATTTCACTGGTTTTCCTTATTGCAAGCTGTCTGATAGTGAGTGTGAATTTTTTGTAAAAATATTTTAATCCTACTGGGTCTTTTGTCTACCTCGCGTCTATATAATATTATAAGGCGAGATAAATGGATAGGTACAAACAATTAAAAGACTTTTTGGAACACAAACTTTCTGAACAGGAATCGAAAGAGTTTGTGGAATGGTTTTTATCCGAAGGGGGGAGAGAAAAACTGTCTGCTGCCATAGATGATGCTTGGGATCAGCCCCATAAAAATGAAAATTATGCAGAGTTAGACATTGAAACATTACTAAAGAAGACTCATCAAAAGAAAAATGATGAGGTAATACTAACTCATTCGAAATCCCATAAGAAGGAAGTTAGGTTAATAGATAGTAAGAAAAGGTTGTCTTCTTGGAAAATAGCTGCTTCAATAACCATTGTTTTTTTATTGTCTCTTTTAACTTTTCAATTGTTTAAAAAAGTGCCTAAAGAGGATGTAATTCAGGAGAAAATTTTTGTAACAAAATCCAATCCATCTGGTATGAAGACAAAAATTAGACTTCCTGATGGATCTATGGTGTATCTAAATTCTGAGAGCAGCATCACCTACCCAAAGGACTTTATTAGTGACCGGAAAATAACTTTAATTGGAGAAGCATTTTTTGAAGTGAAGAAGGATAGTTTGCATCCGTTTGAGGTGAAAAGTCATAGGCTAATTACTCAAGCTTTAGGTACGTCATTCAACATTAAAGCTTTTGAGAAAGAAAAGATTGAGGTGGCACTTTTAACTGGAAAAGTGAGTGTCAGTGATAAAGTGACAGATCAGGTCTTGTTTTTAGATCCAGGTGAAGGAGCAGTGGTAAAGGGGAATTCTCCTTCATTGAAAAAGCAAAAGATAGATATCAAATTTATTACCCAGTGGATGTATGGAGTTTTGGAGTTTAAGAAGACTCCATTTCCTGAAATTATCAAAGAGCTAGAAAGATGGTATGGTGTGACCATAACTGTAAAAGGAGATGCGAGCGCTATTAAAGGTTCAGGTAGGTTTAGGGATGGAGAATCCCTTGATAATGTGCTTGATGTGTTAAGCTATTCGATGAGCTTTGATTATGCAATAAGTAAAAATGAAGTAACAATTAACCTAACCCAATAATGCCTATGTATTGAAGATGTATGAAAAAAACCGGAAAGTACGCCAATACTTTCCGGAACACTGAATTCTAATATCAACTGCCAACGGTCAATTGAAGAGTTGATATTTATTAAAAAACAATGTTTTAATCAAAACCTAAAATATGAATAATTACTTACGAATTTTAATCATGTCAACAAAGTATGCTATTTGTGGCTGCTTGATCATGATTTTAGCTATGTCTTCCTTGGCTGCAGTTTCTGCTAGTGCGCAAGCGAAAGACATAGAAGAAGTGATGATTGAGCTCAGTACTTCCGAAACATCGTTGAAACGATTGTTTGATAAAATTGAGCAAAAGACCGATTTCAGCTTCTTCTTTACAGATAAAGGAGTGGATTTGAAATTGAAAGTGCAGCTGAGCAAAGAAGAAGCCTCAGTAGAGGAATACCTTAGAGAAATATCCATTCAGTCAGACTTAAGGTTCAGACAAGTAAATGAAACAATTAGTGTAAGTCGGATCCAAAGAGAGGAGTCATTGATTTTGACTAATGAAGTTAGGGACAAGGAAGTGTCAGGAACAATTACCTCAGAAAATGAACCGCAGGGAATACCAGGGGTTAATGTATTACTAAAAGGTACAACTAGAGGGACTGTTACTGATATAGATGGGAAATACACACTTAGTGTGCCTGAAGAAGGGGCTGTATTGGTTTTTTCTTCAATTGGATATGTTTCCCAAGAAGTCACTGTAGGAGCCAGGACCATTGTTAATGTAGTGATGGAAGAAGAAGTGTCTGCTCTCAATGAGGTTGTAGTAGTAGGCTTTGGCTCAAAAGAGCGTGAGGACATTACTGGTGCTGTAACTACGGTGAAGATGGATAAAGTATTAGGGGATCGACCAGTAACTGATGCGGCTAAAGCCCTTCAAGGGTCAGTGCCAGGGCTTCAGATTACATATGGAAGCGGTCAGCCAGGATCAGGAACATCTATTAATATCAGAGGGTTTGAATCAATTAATGGTGGTGCTCCATTGGTATTAGTAGATAATGTTCCAATGAATTTGGATGATGTAAACCCTCGAGATATTGAAAGTGTCAATGTGTTGAAGGACGCTTCAGCGGCTTCAATATATGGTGCAGAAGCTGCTTTTGGGGTGATTTTGATCACTACTAAATCTGGAGGCAAAAATCAACCTTTGAAATTGGAATATTCCAATAATTTTGGTTTTACCAGGCCAAGTACCCTGCCTGAAAAAGCTTCCCCTCTGGAATTTACTACAGCCCTTAAAGATTGGGGCCAGCAGACCTATTGGACAGGCCAAGATGTGGATACATGGATTGGTTACGTAAATGAGTACAACGCTAACCCAGGTGCTTATCCAGATGGGTATATTACGGATGATAACGGTCTTAGGTATTACGTACGAGAAAATGATCTGTATGGGGAGTTTTTAGGTACGAGTGGTTTTGAACAAATTCACAATTTGTCAGTGACAGGAGGGTCTGAAAAGACCACTTACAGAGCTTCATTAGGTTATAATGATGAAGACGGAATTATGGTGACTGATAAGGATAGTTATACGCGTTATAATGTTAACCTTAACTTGACCACACAAATTACTCCAAAACTAAGCACAACTTTCAACTCTTTCTACAAGAATGGTCTTCGTACTGGTCCGGTTAGTGGAGATTGGAGTAGCATGTATTACAGTGCCATCAATTTCCATTCGGCCACTCCAATCGGTGAAGGAGTTATCGATGGTGAACAACTTCCTTTTGCGACTCCAGCCAATTTAATCAAGCTTTCTCCAATGCGAGAGAATTATGATGAGTTGATCCGTTTTTTTGGAAGAGCTAGCTTGAAGCCTGTTGAGGGAATGGAATTGAATGCAGAGTATACTTTTGAAAAGAAAAGAACAGAAGTACAGGACCCTTCCTATACCCCTACCATGATTAATCCTGCTACTTTGGCGGTTAGTCCATACCAGGCAAGTCAATCTTCCTATTTTACGAATAGCTGGAAAAGAAACTATCATGCTGTAAACTTGTATGGTAAGTATGATAAACAGCTGGGTGATAATGATTTTCATTTTATGTTGGGGATGAACCAACAGGTATCTGTTGCGGAGTCATTTAGTGCTTCACGTCAAATGTTAATATCTCCAGATAACCCTGGGCTTTCTACTTCTACTGGTGTTATTAATGTCAATGATAGTTACACTGACTATGGAATTATCGGGTTCTTTGGGAGAGTAGATTATGCTTTGAAAGATCGGTACTTGTTGGAGCTTAACGGTCGATATGATGGTTCTTCGAGATTTCCAGAAGGAGATCGTTTTGGATTCTTCCCTTCAGTGGCGGCTGCTTGGAAAGTAAGTAGTGAGCCTTTTATGGCAGGTATAGCCCAGTCGATTACCAACCTGAAACTTAGAGCGTCTTGGGGAGAGATTGGAAACCAGGCCATTCAAGATACGTGGGGGAATTATCCTTATCTACCAACTATGTCTACTTATAACGCTGCTTGGATTGATGTAGATGCTGGAACAAGAGCGGTGAGCTTAAGTGCACCAGATCTAGTAAGTGCGAGTTATACTTGGGAAAGAGTGAGGACATTGAACCTTGGAGTTGATTTTGGTTTGTTTGACAATAAATTGTATACCGCTTTTGATTGGTACAATAGACAGACTTTGGATATGCTTGCCCCAGGATCACAACTACCTAACGTGTTAGGTGCATCGGCTCCATTGCAAAATGTGGCTGATTTGAAAACAGTAGGTTGGGAGCTAGATATCAAATGGAGAGAAAACCATGGCGCTTTTGATTATAGCCTAGGCTTTAATCTTTATGACAATTCAACAGAGATCACAAAGTTTAAAAACGAAGCTGGGCTATTGAGTCAGTATTATGTTGGACGAATGGCTGGTGAGATTTGGGGCTTTACTACAGATGGTTATTATACAGTTGATGATTTTGTGGAAGGGTCGTTGGATGCCAATCTGATGAATGGACAGTTAGTAGAGGGAGTGCCTGCATATAATGGGGTGAATCCAAACCCTGGAGATGTTAAATATGCTGATTTAAATGGTGATGGAGAAATCTTTACGGGTAACAGCACTCTTTCAGATCCAGGTGACCGTTCCATTATTGGTAACAATACCAGACGATTTGAATTTGGATTAAATGGATCGGCTTCCTATAAGAACTTTGATTTTTCCTTGTTTATCCGAGGGATAGGTAAGAGAGATTTGTGGATCAGTAATCCAGTTGTCTTCCCATATACCTTTGAATTTACAACTATTTATAAACACCAGTTAGATTACTGGACTCCAGAAAATACTGATGCTTTCTATCCTAGAAACTATCCTAATGGTGGAGGAAATTACGGTGGTAACTTAAGGACACAGACGAAGTATCTATCCAATGGAGCGTATTTGAGGGTTCAAAATATCACATTAGGTTACTCATTTGACAGGGACTTATTGGATAAGTTGAGGATTAATCGACTTAGGTTGTATGTGTCAGGAGAAAACCTGTTCAATTTTGATCATTTACCTGATGGCTTGAATGCAGAGCTGACCAATGTCAGCCAAGGGGGGAATTATCCTTTTATCAAAAAGGTATCTGTTGGACTTAATGTGACACTTTAAATCAGGAATTAAATGAAAAAGATAAAAAATATAGTCTTAGGCCTTTCATTATTAGGGATGACAGCAAGTTGTGTGGAGAGCACTTTAGATAAAACTCCCGAATTGGCCTTTTCAGAAGATAATGCTTTTGCTAACTTTCAAGTAACGCAAACTTACGCATTTGGTTTCTATACCATATTTCCCGGTTTTGACCTGAGCGTTCCAAATAGTGAATGGGATGGAGACCTGATGATGCATAATAATAGCAATCAAGGTTCAAGTTGGATTTGGGGGAGACAAATCATTCCTACTACGTCTGGAATTTGGGATTTTTCCTTTGTAAGAAGAGTGAATATTATGCTTCAAAACTTAGATGCTTCAGATATGTCTGAAGCTGAAAAGAACCACTGGAGAGCAGTTGGCTATTTCTTTAGGGCTTATGATTACTATGACAAGATTGCAGCATATGGGGATGTGCCATGGATAGATAGGGTTTTGACTGATGATGATGAATTGCTTTATGCTCCAAGGACCCCAAGGGCTGAAGTGGCTCAGCATATACTTGATGACTTGTTATTCGCTGAGGAAAACATCATGGAACCAGGTACCAATGGTATTCCATCAAATTCGATCAGTAGTGATGTGGTAAGGGCCATGATTTCCAGATTTGGTTTGTTTGAAGGGACTTGGAGAAAATATCATGGTCTTCAAGGAGCTGAAGCTTTTCTTAGAGCAAGTGCAGATGCTGGTGAAGTGTTGATAGCCAATAATCCCACATTGCACTCTAATTATAATGAGCTTTTTAATAGTGCAGATTTGGCAGGAGTTCCTGGTGTCTTGTTGTATAAAAGTTATGAGAACGGAGTTTTGACACATGTACTTACTTCTAGACATAGGAACTCAGCTGGTAATTGGGATATAACAAAAAGAGGTGCCGACTCTTACTTGATGAAAGATGGACAAACTCGCTGGAATAGCGATTTATTTGAAACGGATAGAGATCCTTATGCAGAGTTTAGAAATAGGGATTTAAGAATGCTTTATACTATCACGCCTCCTTTCAGGGTGAAGCCGGTATCTGGTAATCGCTTGGCTTGGGACTATTCTGATGATCCAAAAGACCGTGAATATATTGACTTTATGCAAGGAATAAGTGATGCTACTCAAAAGCAATTACCAAGTAGAAATCATGCTGGTTATATTTTGAGGGTTTCTCCACATTTCAGGGACTTTAATGAGGGTGATCCCTATAATGTTTCAAGAACAGGTTACAAATTATTTAAATACTATAACAGGCTTCATGATATTCAGAATAATGATTTCAATGATGCCCCTATTTTCAGAATGGGAGAAGTAATGGTGAATTATGCCGAAGCTAAATGGGAACTGGGTGAATTTGACCAAACTGTTGCAGATGCTACCATCAATATGTTGAGGGAACGAGGTGAAGTAGCACCTATGGAGATTTCAGCGGTTGGCGCTGAATTTGATCCAACAAGGGATCCAGAAGTGGACCCGATACTTTGGGAGATAAGAAGAGAAAGAGGAATTGAGTTAATGGCGGAAGGATATAGGTTCAATGACTTGAGAAGATGGAAGAAAATGGACTATACCAACGATCCTAAATTAGGTAGATGGATTGTAGGAGCTGATGTAAATAATCGTATCCCAATCCAAGGAGGAGCTGCTGAAGGTTATATCCAGTTTTTTCCTGGAACCCCACCAGCTTGGGAAGATTATCAATATCTTTACCCAGTACCATCTCAGGAAATAGCTCTGAATCCTAATTTGGAACAAAACCCCGGTTGGGAATAGAAAACCATAAGATTTAAGCTATTTTAACCCCTTGATGTGTCTGTTTTCAGATGTATCAAGGGGTTTCTGTTTAATAATAATAGCATCCTATTACCGTGTGATTTCGGTTCTATCTTTTGAAAATTAGTATAAATTAATTTATGTTATGACTAGAGCACTTTCATTAGCCTTCCTTGTTTTAATTAGCTTTTCCTGTTCTAAAAGTGCTCAAGATAGTACTTATTGGCCTCAGCCGGCGGGTCCAAATGGGGATTGGGTTGTGGAGACTGATGAACAAGTTCCAGAAAGTTTTAGTGTGACTACTGGCGAAAACATCCTTTGGAAGACTCCTTTGCCTGAAGGGGGACAAAGTGGGATTGCAGTATGGGAAGATCGAATTTTTCTTTCGGTGATGAAGCCAGTTGCTGCTGTCAACGAAAAAAGTGATTTGTTGGGAGCTGATATTTTGGCCTTATGTGTGGATGCTAAAGATGGGAAGGTTTTATGGGAAAAGGAGCTGAGTGGAAGTGTGAAAAGTGAATATATGTATGGGTTTTCTGATTCCAGCACGCCAGGGCCCGTGACAGATGGGGAATATGTTTGGTTTTACAATGCCAGTGGCAACCTCAGCTGTTATGATTTTGAAGGAAATAGACAATGGGAAAGGACTTGGAAGCCTGTAGAAGAGCTGGATGGAGTTCATTTTCCTTTCAACAAACAGTTTGAGCCAATTGTCCATGGCGATGTAGTTTTGAATATGGAACCTTATTGGGAGAAGGGTGGCGACCGTGTTTATGGTTGGAATTATATTTATGCCATTGACAAGCATACTGGGAAAGTAAAATGGATTTCTGAAGATGGATTGACGCATTATAATACTCCCCAATATGGTTGTATGAAGGATGGAACTCCGGCCGTTTTGATAGGGCGTGGAGGACATCATGGTGTCCCAGAGTCGCCTAAAGGGTATTCAATGGTTGATCTTAAAGAGGGCAAACGGTTATGGCAATATCAAACTGCTGAAGGTATGGCCCTTTACAATGCTACTTGGAATGAGGATCAGGCCATCTGGTATACCGAAAGTGAGAATGAAATCCATGTTTTAAATTCCCAGAATGGAAAGTTGGAAAAGAAAATATCTCTGGTGGATAATGTCGATGTTAGGTTGTGGAATTCAGAAAAGAAGCAATATGATTTGTTTGAAAATATTGACATGGATGAGAAGTTAAACCCAGTGGTTTTTCCAGCATGGTATTCCAATATTAAAGTGGGTGAAAAGCTTTTTTTTATGTGTTTTAAAAAAGGAAACTATAGAGACAATATTGGGCCTGATTATTCTTTTGGAAAAGTGGATTTGCAAACAGGCAAGGTGGAGTATCTCCAAGTTCCTGTTCAGGTCAGTCATGAAAGAGGTACGAAAAATTATCTTTGGAATCAAGATTTGAAGACCCAAACCAACAATGTTAGAGGGCTTGATGTAGCTCATGATAAAAGGTCTCAAAGGGATGGGTGGCATTGGAATTTTAATGGAAATCCTATTTGCGTTAACAATAAGGTGTTTTTTACAACAATGTTGGGGGTTGTTTATTGTGTGCGCACAGATACAGAATATTTTGATAAGCGTGCTTTGGTTAGTGTAAATGACCTTGGCCCATTTGGGGAGACTTGGTCTGTCAATACGCCTTCATTTGCTAATGGAAAGTTGTACCATAGGACTTTAAAGGAGCTTATCTGTATTGAAGCAATTCATAAATAGTCTTAAAACTAGGGTAAGTATTTATCTTTATTGTTTTATTTGTTTTATTGAATCAACTTAAGTGTTTATATTTGATAACTATTTGTGGTTAATTTATTTTTTGTAAAAACTGTTTTGCTTCCTGTTTTTTTGCTGAATTAACGATTTTTTATTGAACGGACTCAAATAGATATGAGTGGTAAAACTTTTTAATTTTCATAAATAATCATGTTTTTATTTCAAATTATTTCATATTAAAGTATAATTAATTCGTTTTATTTCTTTTTTTTGTAAATAGTTAAGTTTCAAAAGAAAAATCCATTTGCTTGGTCAAGACAAAATGAAACTCTGACTACCTAAGATTCAATCACTAAAATTTTATACTTCATGAAGTCCTTTTTTACCACAGCTTTGTGCGTAATGGCGCTAGTGCATAACACTTTTGCACAGGAAAAAAAAGCTGACCCCATATTCGAAAATCCTAATGTTCAGGAGGAGAATAGGCTCCCCATGAGATCTTCTTATTTTCCTTTTGAAAATGAGCAATTAGCAGAGGCTAATGATAAGGCGGCATCTGAGAGATTTTTAGACCTGAATGGAACCTGGAAGTTCTTTTGGACAGATCATTATGAAAAATTGCCTGAAGATTTTGAGACAATTGGTTTTGATGATCAGGCTTGGGACGATTTTAAAGTACCAGCCAACTGGGAGTTTAATGGTTATGGTACTCCGATTTACGTAAACCATCCGTTTGAATTTGCAGTCAAAAACCCAAATCCCCCTTATATAGAAAACAAGGATAATCCTGCAGGTGTATACCGAAGAACAATTTCTTTACCAACTGCTTGGGAGAATGAGCAGGTTTTTATCCATTTGGGAGCGGTAAAGTCAGCTTTTAGACTTTATGTAAATGGTGAGTACGTAGGCCTTGGGGAAGACAGTAAGCTGGAGTCCGAATATGAACTTACCGATTATGTAAAATCAGGTGACAACTTGATCACGATCGAAGTAAGAAGATGGCATGATGGTTCTTATCTGGAGGCGCAGGACTTTTGGAGGATTTCTGGTATTGAGCGTGATGTTTATTTGTACAGCAGACCAAAGGTGCATTTCTATGATCTTTTTGTGAAGAGTCCTTTGGTGAATAACTATAGAGATGGAAAGCTAAATGTGACCGTTGATCTGTGGAACAGGACAGAAGAGCAGCAGGGTGAGAACACGGTAACTGCCAAGCTTTTTGACCCTCAGGGTAATTTGATTTTCGAAAAGTCTCAAAAGACAGTTGGGCTGAAAAGGGTGTTAGGAAAGACTGTTTTGAATTTTGCGGCAGAAATCCCAAGTGTGTTAGCATGGTCTGCCGAAATCCCTACTTTATATGAATTGGAATTGATTTTGGCTGATGAGTCTGGAGATACAAAGGAAGTGATTCGCCAGAATGTAGGTTTTAGAACCTATGAAATCGTAGCCAATCAGTTTTTGGTGAATGGAAAACCAGTATTGTTTAAAGGGGTGAACAGACACGAGTCTCATCCTGAGACGCACCACGTCATGACACGTGAGCAAATGGAAACAGATGTGCGCATCATGAAGGAGTTGAACATGAATGCGGTGAGACTTTCCCACTATCCAAATGATCCTTACTGGTATGAGCTATGTGATAAATATGGTTTTTATGTGATAGATGAGGCAAATATTGAGTCACATGGAATGTACTATAGCCCGGAAAAATCTTTGGGTAATGCCCCAGAATGGCTAAATGCTCATATGTTGAGAATCAAGAGAATGATTTTCAGAGATAAAAACCATCCATCGGTAGTAGCTTGGAGTATGGGGAATGAAGCTGGAAATGGTTACAATTTCTACAAAGCTTATGAGTGGATCAAGGCATATGATCCTTCCCGTCCGGTTCAGTATGAAAGATCTACTTTTGAATGGAATACAGACATTATCGTACCACAATATCCGCATCCAAAAACAATGGAGAGGTATGCAGAGAGTAATCCTCCAAGACCATATATTATGAGTGAATATGCCCATGCCATGGGAAATAGTATGGGGAACTTCAAGGAGTATTGGGAAGTGATTAAAAAGTACCCTATGCTCCAGGGAGGTTATATCTGGGACTGGGTGGACCAAGGTATATATCTCGAAAAAGATGGTAAGACAGTGTTTGGTTATGGTGGAGACTGGGGTCCAGAAGGAACTCCTAGTGACAACAACTTCTTGATCAATGGTGTGATCATGCCTGATAGAAGATGGAATCCTCATGCTTATGAAGTAAGAAGGGCCCATCAGGATGTTTCTTTCAAACTGACCAAAGAAGATAAACTGGAAATTTTTAATGAGTACTTCTTCCGTGATATCGCTAACTATGAATTTGAAGCGATTTTACTGAAAGATGGAGTAGAAGTGAAAAGAGCAAAGGTGGGTTCTTTTGGTCTTGCTCCAAGACAGAAGTCTGTTGTGGAATTGCCTTTTGAGCTTGTAAGAGATGAGGCTGCTGAGTATAGACTTCAGATTGAAGGCAAAATTATTGAAGAGGAAGGGAGAATGTCTCCAGGTACCTTGTTAGCTGAAGCTGAGTTTGGACTGACAGAACCTGTTTTAACGACTTTTTCTCCAGAAACAGCTGAAGTAGAAGTGTCAGAAGAAGGAAATACATTAAGCATTAAAAACAAACTGTTCTCCGTCAACTTTGATAAGACAACAGGCCAGTTCCATGATTATAAAGTGAAAAATAAGGAACTGATCATTGATGGTCCTTCTTTGTCTTTGTTTAGACCATTGGTAGACAATGACTTTGGTGGCGGTCGTGGTCAGAAGTTAGATTACTTGCATGGGAATGTGACTAAGCTGAAAAGTATATCTCACAAAAAAGCAACTGATGGTGCCTATCAGGTGACAGTATTGTATGATGTGCTAGGTGGAGATGCCTCTTTTACACAAGTATATAGTTTCTCCAATGATGGCAAGATCAAAGTAGATAATGATTTTAAAGCGATCAAGGGAGAACATGATTATCTTCTCAAGTTAGGAACGGATTTGAAATTGCCAGGTGAATTGGATCATTTCAAATGGTATGGAAGAGGTCCTTGGGAAAGTTATGTTGACCGTAAGTTCAGTGCTCAGGTGGGATTGTATGAAGGAAGTGTCATGGAACAATACCACCCTTACGTTAGGCCTCAGGAATCAGGAAACAAGACTGACGTTCGCTGGGCTACAGTAAGAAAAGAAGGTAAAGAAGGGGTAAGGATTTTAGCTGTTGATCATTTACTAAATGTAAGTGCACTACCTTATGGTATTGATCAGCTTTACCCAGGCAAAGAAAAGCAGAATATTCATAGCGGTGAGTTGGAGCCAAATGGCTTTACGAATTTGCATGTGGACCTGATCCAAACAGGTGTGGCTGGCATTAATAGCTGGGGTTCCATTGCTTTAGAAGAGTATAGGGTTCCATTTGCAGACCATTCCTATAGCTATATCATTGCGCCTGTTCAAAAATAAACTCAAAAAAATGGGATTTAAAACGTTGTTGACATTGTCGTTATTTGCAGGCCTTCTGGCCTGCAATAATGACTCTTTAGAAGATTTAGAAAAGGAATATTTGTCCCAGTTGTCCATTCCTGTAGGAGGAAATACTTATGTGACATCAGGTGGTGAAGGTGCCAAGGTCAGCAGGAAAGGTACTGTGATAGACTGGACAAAAGAAGAGGCTGTATTGAGTACTTATT
This sequence comes from Echinicola sp. 20G, assembly GCF_015533855.1. Classification (GTDB taxonomy): domain Bacteria; phylum Bacteroidota; class Bacteroidia; order Cytophagales; family Cyclobacteriaceae; genus Echinicola. Next base: position 2,417,343 of record NZ_AP024154.1, read on the forward strand.
TTAAATTGCCTCAAGCAGAGAAGGCTTTGTTGCAACTGATTGTAGATAGCAGAGAATCTTCCAGTGAGATAAAAGTATCAGTTGGAGAAAATGCTGAAGTAGTCAGTTTAGAGGCAGGGACTGAGGATACGGTGAGTGTAGGCTTGTTTGATTTGCCTGCAGGGTATGTGCAAGTAGATGTTCAGGGTGTGTCCAAATCAGGAGAATCCTACCCTTCGCTTAAGTCACTTATGGTTCTTACAAAGAGTGAAGTGGACATTACTTATGTCAAGGACAATGAGAGTAATCGCTTTTATTGGGGTAGAAGAGGTCCTTCAGTGCATTTGAGCTATACCTTGCCGGAAGATAAAAACTTCAAATGGTTTTACAACGAAATCACTGTTCCTGAGGGAGAAGATCCAAATGGTTCATATTATATGGCCAATGGCTTTGGTGAAGGTTATTTTGGAATACAGGCCAATTCTGATACAGAAAGAAGGGTGCTGTTTTCAGTTTGGAGCCCGTTTCATACCAATAACCCTGATGAGATACCTGAAGATCAGCGCATCAAATTGCTGAAAAAAGGGGAGGGAGTGAATACAGGTGAGTTTGGCAATGAAGGTTCTGGGGGACAGAGCTTTTTTCGCTACAATTGGATTACGGGAAATACCTATCGATTTTTGAATTCCGTGGAGCCTGATGGCAAAGGAAATACAATTTATACAGCTTATTTTTATGCTCCAGAAGTAGGTAAGTGGAAATTGATAGCCAGTTTCTTGAGGCCTCAGACAGATACTTGGTATAAGCGTCCCCACTCATTTCTAGAGAATTTTATTGATAGAAATGGTTATATAGGTCGAAAGGCTTTTTATCATAATCAGTGGGTCATGGACACGGAAGGAAATTGGGAAGAGTTGACTGAAGCAAAATTTACGGGAGATGATATTGCGCGTAGAGGATACAGGCTTGATTATGCAGGAGGAGAAGAAAGCGGTATGTTCTTTTTAAGAAATGGAGGATACTTCAATGACTTTGTTGAGTTGAACAGTATGCATGGCCGCAGTCCAAAAGGAAAAGCTCCTGAGATTGATTTTGAGAACTTGGATTGATAAAAAAATCAGATTAAGAAAAGCCTCTGTTATCTAGCAGGGGCTTTTCTTTTGCCAAATCAAATTTTATTTGAAAGGATTCAAAAGTTAAAATCTATTGTTTTTTGATTTCAATGCGTTTTAATTCTGATAAGAAATTGATTCGAAATGTTTTTTTATTACATTTAGCCTTGTTATTTGTTTTTAAATAAGAAAACGAAGCTGTAATGCCTTTATTAAATCGGCTCCAAGCAAATCAAGCTGATCAATTAGATCATAAAGTAAACATTGAAAGTAACTCTTCAGAAACAAGCCTTTGGCTCGAATTTCTGAAAGGGAGTGATGCTGCCTTGGCAAAGATTTATAGGATGTATTCCAACAAATTATATTCTTATGGAAGACAGTTTACCTCCAATGAGGTTTTGATTCAAGATGCCATTCAGGATGTTTTTTTTAAGCTAGTCGATAACAAGGATAAACTTGGAGTAGCCCAATCTGTTAAATTTTATCTTTTTTCAAGCTTTCGCCGGGTGTTGCTGAGATCTTTGAAAAGAGAAAGGAAATATGTTGATGAAGAAGAGGAAGGTGCAGCTTTTAATTTTTTGGTTGACGAAGACCACATTTCTATGGATGCTTTATTGGATAAAAAGCAGAAAAAAATTATCCAGAATGCATGCAATGAGCTAACCGTAAGGCAAAGGGAGATACTTAATTTGAGATTTTTTGAAAACCTCAACTATGTTGAGATTGCTGAAATGCTTGGTCTGGCCAATGCCAAAACAGTAAGGACAATGCTTTACCGTGTTTTGAGTAAGTTATCAGACAAGTTAGCTCCTTACAAAAGCAGCCTCTTTACTATTTCATTAACTGTTTTGATGTACCTGCTGTTTATTTAATAATTAGTTAACGAAATTATTGCATGCAGTTAAAGTAATTTTTTGTAAAAAAATATTTTCAATTAGTGGTTGTTTGATAAAGTGATGTCTCTTTAATAGTAGAAGACAGAAAATAACATTTTATCGAATGCAATTTAATCCCAGTACAGAAGAAGATTTTTTATTAAATGAGCACTTTGTGCAATGGGTGATGGACCCCAATGAGGAGTCTAATCGCTATTGGACAAAATGGGCAAAAGAGAATCCTGATAAGACTTTGATGATGAGGAGGTCCAAAGAGGTGTTCTTGTCTCTGCATCAGGAAACTTTTGAGATGGGGGAGCCTGATAATGAGCGAATACTGGATAGTTTGTTGAAACATCACCAGCAATCGAAAGAAGGTTTAGGAAGAAGAGGTGGTTTTCAGGTGTTTATAGATTTTCTTTTGTCAAACAGAGTGGCTGCGGTGATTGTATTTTTTGTCGCTTTTTTGGGGTCTATGACATATTTACTCCAGCCTTCTGCAGAACAAAAGGATTCAAAAGAAATCATATGGTTAAGTAAATCCAGTAAGCCTGGAACCAAAATGTCATTCCATTTGCCAGATGGTTCATTGGTAAAACTCAATGCAAACAGTACTATTGAGTTCCCCGAGCATTTTTCAGATAGTATCCGAGAGGTGAGGCTTGTCGGTCAGGCTTTTTTTGATGTAGAGCATGATGAAGCGGTTCCTTTTATTGTATCGGCGGGGGAGCTTAAGGTGAAAGTATTAGGCACATCATTCGACGTGAGCAGTCATCCCGATAGAGAAGACCAAAAGGTAGCACTAGTAAACGGAAAAGTGGAAGTGTATACCCTTGAGGGAATCAGAGAAAGGTTAAGCCCCATGGAAATGATCACTTATTCCAAAGAAAAGAAGGAGATGATAAAGGGGAACTTTGATCTAGAGGCGATAACTGGATGGAAAGATGGCATTATCAAGTTTGAGAACATGGGTTTTAAGGATGTTTTTGATGTCCTGGAGGAGTGGTATGATGTGGAAATTACGGTGAGTGAAAGTGTGAAGTTCAAAGGAGGATTGAATGGCCGATATGAAAATGAAATGCTAGATAATGTCCTACAGGGATTAGCCTATACCGAAGGCTTTCAATATAAGATCGATAATAAAAAAGTGACCATTTTCTAATTATAAACCCAATGAAATTAAAACCCAAAATGTGTAAGCCTCTCCGGAAAAATATTGGCCGGAATGTAAAATGTATACCAACCATAAACTTAATAACGCTATGAAGAAAAAATTACTAATGCGGTTGGGATTTGTGACTATGTGGACTTTGTCCATGCTGTTTCAAGTATCCCCATTAAGTGCAAATCAGTACGCCTACAATGGTTCAGCTGTTTGGCAAAATGATATGGATAAGATGATTTTGTCTGTTGATTTTGTGAATGAGCCGTTTAAGAATGTAGTAGAGGAAATTGAAAGAAAGACGGGGTTTCACTTTACTTATAATGATCAGATAGAAACCAAGCGAGTGACTTTGGAAGTAAAGAAAGAAAGCTTGGAAAAAGTACTTCAGAAACTTGGTCAGGAATATGGCTTTAGATTCAAGCAAATCAATAAGACCGTCCATGTGATGGTTCCACAGGAAGTTGATAATACTGATCAGGTTTTCAAAGATGTGAGCGGAAAGGTAATTGATATTACTGGAGAGCCTCTTTTGGGAGTAAGCATCTTGGTTAAAGGTACGACTACCGGTACAGTGACTGACCTCGACGGTTCGTTTTCTCTTACAGGAATTGATGAAAATGCGGTACTTCAGTTTTCTTTCATTGGCTTTAAAAGCAAGGAAGTTTCTGTCAGTGGATTGAGTGAATTGGAAGTGGTGCTGGAAGAAGATGCCCAGGGCTTAGAGGAAGTTGTTGTGACTGGCTACACCTCACAAAAACGAGAGAATCTAACAGGGTCCATTGCGGTAGTGGATGGAGACAAATTGAAAGACATTACATCTCCAAACGTAGGAAATATGCTCCAAGGCAAAATGGCTGGGGTAGACATCGTGACTTCTTCAGGTACTCCAGGAGCACTTCCGACGATAAGAATTAGAGGTAAGAACTCCATACGTTCATCTGTTGATCCTATTTGGGTTGTGGATGGGGTCATCTGGCATGGAACGCCTAACTTGAACCCTTCAGATGTGGAAAGTATTTCAGTATTAAAGGATGCTGCTTCAGCTGCGCTTTATGGTTCTAGAGGAGCCAACGGTGTGGTTGTGGTGACCACTAAATCTGCAAAAGGTGCTGATGTGAGTTCTTTCAACTTAAGTGCAAAAACTGGGGTTTCTTTGTTTAACACAGGTGGCTTTAAAATTTCCAATTCCCAGGAAATGTATGACCTCTGGGGACAGTTTCCTAATCAAAATGCTGTTCCAGACTATTATACAGAAGATTTGTTGAATACAGATACTGACTGGCTGGACGTAGGTACCCAGGCTGGGACTGTGCAGGACTATAACCTTTCCTACTCAGGAACTTCCGGCAAAGCGAGAATATATACCACAGGAAATTATTTCAAAGAGGAAGGGTCTGTAAAAGGATATACCTATGAACGTCTTTCTGGAAGATTTAATGTGGACTATGATGTGTCTGAGAAGTTTACTTTCAAACCAAAACTTGCAGCAACCTATACTACTACAGAAAATAGACAGCACAGTATCTATGATATGTACAGAAACCTGCCTTGGGACAATCCATATGATGAAGCAGGGAATGTAGTAAATCCTCAAAGTGGGGATGTGACCTGGTATGGTAGGGACAATAGAAATTACCTTTATGACCTACAGTGGAATTACAGTGATAATGCGACATTTAATATCCTGGCCAACATGGATTTTCAATATGATATCACCGATAACTTGTCATTTATCTCCACCAACAACATCACATACTATAATTCTGAAGGATTTAGCTACACTGATCCTCGATCCAATGGCGGTTTAGCTGATAATGGTAGGATTTCCAATAGCATGGCGAAAAGAATCACCAGATTTACCAACCAAATGCTTTCCTATACCAAAAGTTTTGATGACCACTTTATCAATGCCTTGGTTGCTTATGAATACAGTGATTATGTGTACAATGACCTTAGTGCTACGGGTAAAGGGATAGTTCCAGGTGCCACAATCATCAGCAGCACTTCCGAGCCAACGACCATTGGTGGAACCAAAAATGACTACGCATTCCAATCTTATTTACTAAATGCCAACTATGGCTTTAAGAGTAAGTACAATGCGCAGATTTCATTCAGAAGAGATGGTGCATCGAGGTTCGGGGAGAATAAAAAATATGGTAACTTTTTTGCCATCAGTGGTTCATGGAATATTCACCGTGAAAGCTTCTTCAGTAGCAAGGCTTTCAGTTATTTGAGATTGAAAGCCGCATATGGTGGAGTGGGAAATACCCCATCTTCTTTGTATCCTCAATATGAACTTTATTCTTTGGATGCCCAGTATAATGGAGACCCTGCAGCAATCCCAACTACTTTAGGGAATGATAACTTGACTTGGGAAAAGACTTACGATAGCAATATCGGCGTTGAGTTTGGCCTATGGAACAGGCTGGATGGTGTACTTGAGGTCTACAATAAAAGCACAAGTGGCCTGTTACACTTTGTGCCATTGCCAAATATTTCAGGTTACGATGGGTATTATGATAATATCGGTGGTGTAAGAAACAGCGGTATTGAATTTACATTAGGAGCCGATGTGTTGCAGACAGCTTCTGGCTTCAACTGGAGATTGGATTTTAATATTGGTAAGAACATCAATGAGATTACTGAGTTGTATGAAGGCAGAAGCCAAGTTTCTGGTCAAACCATTATTGAAGAAGGAGAGAATATTGATACTTGGTACATGAGAAAATGGGCTGGAGTAAACCCTGAAGATGGCACACCTCAGTGGGAAACAGTTGATCCTAGTACTGGAGAGGTAAGCATAACTGGTAGCTACTCTGCGGCAAGTTTACAAAAGGTAGGTACCAGCACTCCTGATTTCTTTGGAGGTCTAAGCTCATACATGCAGTTCAAAAACTTTTATTTAAATGCTACTATGGCTTACTCTCATGGGGCAATGGTTTACCATAGCGCTAGGGAATTGTTTGATAGTGATGGAGCTTACCCTACTTATAATTTTATGCAGTTACAAGATGGGTGGTCAAGATGGACTCCTGAAAATCCTAACGCAACTCATCCACAACCTATTTATGGCGGTAACAATAATGCGCATAAGGCTTCTTCTAGGTATTTGGAAGATGCAAGTTTTATTAGAATGAGAAATGTGACTTTGGGATATACCATACCTACCCATATTACCAATGCCTGGAAGATCAATGGTTTAAGTGCTTACATTTCTGCAGATAACCTGTTTACAATTACAGATTATTCAGGACTTGATCCTGAGGCAGCTGTTAATGGAGATAACTCTTCTCCTTATCCGCTTCCAAGAAGGATATCTTTTGGTGTAAACCTTTCTTTCTAACCTCAAAAGCAAACAACAATGAAATATCTAAATAATAAATATTGGGTTGGATTAGTTATGTTGATCCTTGCTGCCTGTGATATTGACAGGAGCCCTTATGATTCCATTACTGCAGATGATTTGCAAAGTTCAGAATCCAGTGCGCAGTCTGTGACACTGGGTACTTATAGTAGGATGAAGGCTTGGAGTGATAACTGGCATAGGCTTTATGAATATCCCTCTGACAATCTGGCTCTAAGTGGTACTACCACGGACCCTCTTTTCTTCACTTATAATTATCAAAGAATTCCAAACGGTTCTCGTGTGGCTGGTTTTTGGAGAAGTTCATACCAGATAATTGTTGGTGCCAATAAAACTATTGAGGCACTTGAAGAAGGAGCTTCCGACGCTAATGACCAACTCTTGGCCGAAAATTATTACATCAGGGCATTGATGCATTTTCAACTGGTGAATATTTTTGGTAGACCTTATGGGCAGGGCAGAGACAATCCTGGAGTTCCTTTAAAGCTTGATGGAGATCATTTGAATCACCCTACCCGGTCAACGGTAGGGGAGGTTTATGATCAGGTAGAGGCTGATTTGCTCAAGGCTGCTTCTCTTTTCAAAGAGGACAAGTCCAATGTTTATGCAACCAAAGAGGCTGTATGGGCGCTTTTGTCAAGGGTTTATCTCTATGAGGAAGAAAACGCCAAGGCGATCGAATATGCTGATATGGTGATTGATTCTGGTAAGTTTAGTTTGCTAGCCACGGAAAAGTTGGCTGACTATACCAAGTTGGCTCCAGAGTCAAATTCTGAAACAATTTTTGCCATTAAGTTTATTCCTGATGCGGATTATGCATCCAATGGGTGGTATACAGTAGGTTCATTGTATGCAAATATTCAAGGAACGGGCTGGGGTGAAATGTACGCATCAAGGCCATATTTAGAAATGGTTAGAGAATATCCTGAGGATGAGCGATACAAGTTTATCAAGCCTGTTGTGGTAGATGAGAGCATCACTTGGGCTCTGTACGTTGATAATGCTAATACGTATAAGTGGAAAGAGGTGACTCAATCAGGGGAGGACTATACTTATTCAGAAAACGGTCAAGCCAAGATGTTGGAGAAAGTTTCTAATGGGCATGGAGGATATGATTATTTCGTAGAAACTTCAGAAGGAAGTAAAAAAGTCTTGATAGATAAAAAGCTTGATTTAAGAAATGGCTTCCCTAAATATTATGTGTTGAAATGTTCTGGTCAAGAAGATCAAGTGCACCTTTGGTCTCCCGTAATATCAAGACTGGCAGAGATGTATTTGAACAGAGCAGAAGCTAACGCTAAACTGGGTAATACCACATTGGCATTGGATGATGTTAATTTGATCAGAGAGCGTGCAGGAATACCAGAGGTTGGTTTATATACGATGGCAAACTTGGGTGATAAGTCGGTACTGGATGCGGTATTGGAAGAGCGGCAACTCGAATTGGCTTTTGAAGGGCACAGAAAAATAGATGTATTTAGGAATGACAGGACAATGGATAGGGCTTATCCTGGGACTCATTTGGCTGGGAATAGTCCGGTTTCATCAGTGTCTCCAGATGACAATGCTGTAATTGAATACATTCCTGAAGCACAATTGTTGGTTCATGAGGGCTTGACCCAAAATCCTTGATATATAAAACATAGTACTTTGTTTAAAGGTCACTTTCTTTTGAAGGTGGCCTTTTTGTTTGAATTGGCTTTTTTATATCAATTTTCTAAGGGTTTTGTCCTTTGTGTTTTTGATTTTGCATTTTATAATTTCATAAATGTTCTTTAAGTATGGGTATAGGTTTTTTGCCCAATTTTAGTGAAGAATGACTAAAAATAACAGAAAATGTCACTATCCTAGCAAATAGCGACACTGTTGTAGCATATAATTATTTTTAATAATAATTGATCTTTTTGTAGTTAATTTTGATTTCAGGTAGGTGGGGACAATAATATCCTCGATAGAAAACTATTGGATTGAAATGAGTGATTATCGGAGTTTTTTTGATGTTCAAATAGTTGATTAGTATAATTATTTACAACAAAAAGGCAATCTCATAATTACTAATTGTTCTAAATAGGTATATAATTTATTTGTATAGTTATATTTTAGTTGTTTTATATCACCCTGTTGTTTAAAGAATATACTTGTTGGTCATATCAGTTGGGCCAATGAGGGAAATGGCAATATAAGCTTAGGATCAATACCAATTATTTAAAGATTTTGATGTATGGAATCAATTTTTACCAAATCTAAGTGGGGGAAACTTTCACTGGTTTTTACGATTTTACTGGTGCTTCACTCATTTATGTCTTTTGGGCAGGGTACCAAAACTTTAGCTAATGAAGTTACTTACTCCAGCCCAAATGTGCCTGCCAATTTAGCGGAAAGTTTGGGCCCTTCATCAGGGTACTCGTTAGTGACCGTTGAAAATCCAGATAATGCCTTAGTTGATGATGAGAATTTTGCACGTCTACTAGCAAGTCCAGGGGTTTTACTGGGCTTAGGTTCGTACAATGGAGAGATAGAATTAAAGTTTCCTTCGACACTTGATGCCAATACAACGGTATATGTAAGAGCTGAGGGAAGCGATGATCTTTTTAGGTTACTTTTAGGTGGGAGTTTGGGAGAACTTTTAGGAGATGTTCTAAGCTTGGTTGCCTTGGGGCAACAAGAGTTTAACATTATTGCACGAGATGGTACAACGGATGTTTTTTCAAGAAGTACCACAGAAGGTTTTAATACAGACAGGGCGCGAGTTATCACAGGTCCAGATGGTAACTATTACATCGCATTGACCCCAGATGCAGATTTCGATCGGATTTACATAGAAAACGGTACGCTTTCCTTGCTCGGTTTGGGTGATGAAGTGAATTTGGACATCTATAGCGCTTTCAGCTATGACGGAGCTACTATTTGTGGAAATCCAATAGGTACTTCCTTTGATGTGAGCGGGGTCAGTTTGGATTTACTGAACTTGACAGGATCCGCAGCGAATGATTTACATTTTTCAATTGACGGGGATGCCTCTACCTATACCTCTTTGAGTCCTGGAGTTCTGAGTTTGGCAGGCGTTCTTGAGCAACATTTTTATTTTGATGGATTGGGGCAAGCTACTGATGAAGTTCAGGTAACCCTTAGTGGAGCACCAGGTATTTTGGATGTGGACCTTTTGGATAATGTGGAATTAGTGGCCTATAATGGAGAAATAGAAGTTTCCAGGCAGAACTTGGAGACATTGGGCGGAGAGCTTTTAGGTATTGCCCAGCTAGATCTTTTGGGACTGTTGGCAGACGGAAATCCAGTTACTTTTACGATGGCGCCAGGAGCGCCTATTGATCGTTTTGAGATAGAGGTTAGTACATTGTTAAATTTGGGTACTTCTGAAAGCTTGAGGGTACATGAAGTGATGCGAGTACCCGGAAGACCGGTTATTGATGGTGTAGATAGTGAACAGAACATGTTGGTTTGTGCGGGTGAAGATGTGACCTTAAATGCAACAGTTGCTACAGGTGATGTGGTAAAATGGTACGACGCACCTGTTGGCGGGTCATTGCAGCATACTGGAGCTAGTTTTAACTTGGGAGAAATTGGTTCCAAAGTAACCTATTATGCAGCTGCTGAAAGGCCAGGATGTCCTGAAGAATCCATTAGGGTTCCGGTAACAGTCGATATTAATCCAAATCCTTTAATAGCTCTTAATGGATCTGCAGTTTACAATGTAGCCATTGGAGAAAGCGTAGCTCTCCCTCCTGCATCAGCGACAAATGAAGATGGAACCAGTGTACCAGTAACTTGGTCAGGTTTGGATGGTGCTCCTTTTTCAGCTCCAAATACTGCTGGGGTATTCACTACTGGGGGAAAATATGTATACAGGGTATCGGCAAGTGGAACAGACTGTACTAATTTTGTGGATGTGGTGGTCAATGTATTTGATCCAGGTGGATGCCCGCTTGTGTTTAATAGGAGGTATGCAACGAGTGCTGAAGACTTTACAACGAGTAACCTTTTGGGTTTGCAGTTGGGAACGGTTAGTAACCCAACTTTAGCAGCAGGAAGTAGTCTGGATGATTACTCCCTTGTTTCGGAAACGGTGGGGACGAGCTTGCTTGGCCTAACCGGAGAGACTTCTCAAACCATCAGGTGGAACACAATGATTCCAGCAGGAACTCCAGTAACCATTAAACTTGGACGTGAATATGGTGTGGCAGGTGTTTCTGGAGGTATTTATGTACAGGCGTTGGATGGTGACCCGGTAGGTGGTGACAATCTAATTGGAGTAAGGCAAGTTGCTGATGCAAACTTGGTTTCAGCAGTAAATGGTATTAATGAATTTGAATATACCTTTATCCCAACGGATATAAATGGCATTCCAGTGCCATATAATGGAGTGAAAGTTTCTTTAGCTTCCTTACTCAATGCGGTACAAAATGTAAGAGTATATGGAGCGTACTATCATGAAACGTCAGCGACCTTAGCCAGTTGTACTTTTGGTGTGCTTCATATCATGACCGGTTTTGAATCTATCATAGGCGGACTTGATGTGGCCACTGGCTTAACTGCAGTTACTAATCCAGAAGCAGCTGCTGACGGGGATGAAGATACTTTTGCTGCGATGAATAATTTAGTAGGTGCGAATGTCAGTAGTAAGCTTGATATTACTTTTGCTGCCCCTGCCATTGCCGGTGATTCAGTATTTATTAAGGTAGGTGGTGTAACAGGTCTCCTAGATTTAACACTTTTAGAAGGATATCAAATTCAACGTTATTTCGGAAATCAAGCTGTTGGTGATCCATTGGATGCTGATTCAGATATTTTGACGCTCAATTTATTGGAAGGAGGAACAGAACAGGCGTTGACCTTTATCAATGATGCTCCATTTGATAGAATTAAAATCCTGTCAGGCGGTGTAGTTGACGCATTAAATGAGTTGAGGGTTTATGAGGTAGAGCTAATACCGCTTAGCACTATTTTGGGAGAACAGCATGATGATATTGCTGATGTAGATTACATAGAAATATGCCCTGGAGATATCATAGATGTCCCAAGTGCAACTTGTGATGCGGTGAAGTTCTATACGGATGAAACTGGTGGAACAGAAATCACTGTAGCAGATATTGCTGGTTGGGCTCCAAACACTATCCAAACAGTTTATTTACAGATTGTAAGATTCGGATGTGAGGATGGTATTGAAAGGAGACCAATTGAAATCAGGGTCTTAGGAACCTCTGATGAATTGTTAGATGAGATTCTTATCAATGGTGCAAATGTGGATGTTTTCTGTCCCGTAGATCCAGTTACTTTAGAAGCGGTTTTGATTTCAGGTGCTCCATCCGGAGTAACGTATCAGTGGTATTCAGATAATGCAGGTACTCCAGAAATAATTACAGGTGAAACAGGAGCGATTATTTCTCTAGCTGGACTTACCGCAGGTGACTACACCTATTATGTGCAACTTATAGCAGATGGATTCTGTACAGCAGAACCAACTCCTGTCAGCTTTACCATCAATAGAAATGCAGATGATGGTGATATCAATTTGGATGATTTGATAACCCAATGTGTGGGGGCACCAGTGGTGTTAAGCCCAACAAGCAGTATAGCAAATCCGGTCTTTAGCTGGTATTATGATGCTGCAAAAACCAATCCAATTACCGATGGAGATGTTAACGGGGCAATTACCTACAATATTGCTGCAGATGGAGAACTAACCATTACCGGTTTGGCTGATGGTGCTGATATATTTTATTATGTAACGGTGAGTGGTGATAATGTTTGTGAAAACATTGCAGGGAAAGAAGTAAATGTTCAGGTTTCCAATAGCTTGCCGGCCCCAACCTTTACTGACGCAGATTTGGAACTGTGTGGTCCAGGAAATGATGCCGTGTTTGAAGTGACTAACTTCTCTGGAGGTTTGAGCTATACTGTATACGATGCAGAAGTAGGGGGAAGCGTTGTTTCAGGTGTGACAGTAGTAGATAATATTATCACCATAAGCAATGTGACAGCGGATGAGACCTACTGGGTTGAAGTAAATGGTTCAGGGGGCTGTGTTGGTGTGGATCGGGCAATGGTTACGGTAACGATAAACAGAATTGCCGACGCAGATGATATTGATGCCTCTGGAGGGACAATTTGCGAGGGTGACAGCTTCACTTTGAGTGCAAGCAGTAGCACTGTAACCAACCCAGTGTTTACCTGGTACACAGATGCCGCTTTAACAACAGTTTTATCAAATACTACTGTAAGTCCATCCACTACTACAACTTATTATGTAACGGTAAGTGGAGATGGAGTTTGTGAGAATGAACCAGGAAATGCAGAAACCGTAACGGTAACTGTAAATAGAAATGCTACTGATGCAGATATAGATGCTACTGGAGGAACTATTTGTGAAGGCGATAGCTATACCTTAAGTGCAACGAGCGGTACAGTAACGAGCCCAGTGTTTACTTGGTATTCAGATGCTACATTGACAACTGTTTTGTCAAGTGCTACTGTTAGCCCATCTACTACAACCAGCTATTATGTAACGGTAAGTGGAGACGGGGTTTGTGAAAACCAGCCTGGAGATGCAAAAGAGGTTGTAGTTACTGTCAACAGAAATGCGTTCGCTGATGATATCCTCCCCGTTGGAGGTACCATTTGTAACGGAGATAGTTTTACTTTAACAGCTACAAGTAGTACAGTCTCTAATCCAATATTCACTTGGTATTCGGATCTTGCATTGACTACTGAAGTCTTGGATCCTAATGTTAACCCAACAGCTACTACTACTTATTATGTGACTGTTCAGGGTGATGGAGTTTGTGAGAACAAACCAGGAAATGCAGCAACACTAACAGTTATTGTTAATAGAAATGCTACAGCATTGGATATCAATGTGGATGATGCCACCATTTGCGAAGGTGATAGTTATACCTTGAGTGCGACAAGCAGTACCGTGACCAATCCAATATTCACTTGGTATACTGATGCAGCACTGACCACATTGTTGGCTGATAATGAAGTTAGCCCAACCACAACAACAACTTATTACGTGACCGTTCAGGGAGACGGGGTTTGTGAGAACAAGCCAGGTGACGCGGATATGGTAACGGTGACAGTTAACAGGAATGCTACTGCCGCAGATATAGAAACAATGGGCGGAACGATCTGCGAAGGTGACAGTTTCACTTTAAGCGCTAGCAGTAGTACGGTAACGAGCCCGGTATTTACTTGGTATACTGATGCTGCCTTGACGACTGTATTGTCAAATTCGACTGTAAGCCCGACCGCGACAACCACCTATTACGTGACGGTAAGTGGAGACGGGGTTTGTGAGAACAAGCCAGGTGATGCTGAAATGGTAACGGTGACGGTTAATAGAAACGCAACCGCTGCAGATATAGAATCGACAGGTGGAACGATCTGCGAAGGCGACAGTTTTACCTTGAGCGCGACTAGCAGTACGGTTAGCAATCCAGTATTTACCTGGTATACAGATGCAGCCTTGACGACTGTATTGTCAAATGCGACGGTAAGCCCGACTGTTACAACTACTTATTATGTAACCGTAAGTGGAGACGGGGTATGTGAGAACAAGGCGGGGGATGCTGAAATGGTAACGGTAACGGTAAACAGAAATGCAACAACTGCCGATATAGACACCAATGATGCCACCATTTGTGAGGGTGATAGTTATACCTTGACTGCGACAAGCAGCACAGTAACAAGCCCAGTGTTTACCTGGTATACAGATGCGGCACTGACCACATTGTTGGCTGATAATGAAGTTAGCCCAACCACGACAACTACTTATTACGTGACCGTTCATGGAGACGGGGTTTGTGAGAACAAGTCAGGTGATGCGGATATGGTAACGGTAACGGTAAACAGGAATGCCACTGCCGCAGATATAGAAACAACGGGCGGAACGATCTGCGAAGGTGACAGTTTCACTTTAAGCGCTAGCAGTAGTACGGTAACGAGCCCGGTATTTACCTGGTATACAGATGCAGCCTTGACGACAGTATTGTCAAATGCGACGGTAAGCCCGACCGCGACAACTACCTATTACGTGACAGTAAGTGGAGATGGGGTTTGTGAGAACAAAGCAGGTGATGCAGAAATGGTAACGGTAACGGTAAACAGAAACGCAACCGCTGCAGATATAGAAACAACGGGTGGAACGATCTGCGAAGGTGACAGTTTCACTTTAAGCGCGACTAGCAGTACGGTAACGAGCCCGGTATTTACCTGGTATATAGATGCTGCCTTGACGACTGTATTGTCAAATGCGACGGTAAGCCCGACTGTTACAACAACCTATTATGTAACCGTAAGTGGAGACGGGGTATGTGAGAACAAGGCGGGTGATGCAGAAATGGTAACGGTGACGGTAAACAGAAATGCAACTGCTGCCGATATAGATGCCAATGATGCGACCATTTGTGAGGGTGATAGTTATACCTTGACTGCGACGAGCAGTACAGTAACCAGCCCAGTGTTTACTTGGTATACTGATGCAGCACTGACCACATTGTTGGCTGATAATGAAGTTAGCCCAACCACAACAACTACTTATTACGTGACCGTTCAGGGAGACGGGGTTTGTGAGAACAAGCCAGGTGACGCGGATATGGTAACGGTGACAGTAAACAGGAATGCCACTGCCGCAGATATAGAAACAACGGGCGGAACGATCTGTGAAGGTGACAGCTTTACCTTGAGCGCGACTAGCAGTACGGTTAGTGATCCAGTATTTACCTGGTATACGGATGCAGCCTTGACGACTGTATTGTCAAATGCGACGGTAAGCCCGACTGTTACGACAACCTATTACGTGACCGTAAGTGGAGACGGGGTTTGTGAGAACAAAGCAGGTGATGCTGAAATGGTAACGGTGACAGTCAATAGAACCGCAACTTCTGCCGATATAGAATTGACAGGTGGAACGATCTGCGAAGGTGACAGTTTCACTTTAAGCGCGACTAGCAGTACGGTAACAAGCCCGGTATTTACCTGGTATACAGATGCAGCTTTGACGACGGTATTGTCAAGTACAACGGTCAGTCCAACCTCGACAACCACCTATTACGTGACGGTAAGTGGAGACGGGGTATGTGAGAACAAGGCAGGTGATGCTGAAATAGTAACGGTCACGGTAAACAGAAATGCAATTGCTGCTGATATAGAATCTACAGGTGGGACGGTCTGTGAAGGTGACAGTTTTACCTTGAGCGCGACTAGCAGTACGGTTAGCGATCCAGTATTTACCTGGTATACAGATGCAGCTTTGACGACGGTATTGTCAAGTACAACGGTCAGTCCAACTGCGACAACCACCTATTACGTGACGGTAAGTGGAGACGGGGTATGTGAGAACAAGCCAGGTGATGCTGACATGGTAACGGTCACGGTAAACAGAAATGCAACTGCTGCTGATATAGATACCAATGATGCGACCATTTGCGAAGGTGATAGTTATACCTTGAGTGCAACGAGCAGTACGGTTAGTGATCCAGTATTTACCTGGTATGCAGATGCTGCCCTGACTACTGTGTTGTCAAGTGCGACAGTTAGTCCGAGCGCGACAACAACCTATTACGTGACCGTAAGTGGAGACGGGGTTTGTGAGAACAAAGCAGGTGATGCTGAAATGGTAACGGTGACGGTTAACAGAAACGCAACCGCTGCAGATATAGAAACAACGGGTGGAACGATCTGCGAAGGTGACAGTTTCACTTTAAGCGCGACTAGCAGTACGGTAACAAGCCCGGTATTTACCTGGTATACAGATGCAGCCTTGACGACGGTATTGTCAAATGCGACGGTAAGCCCGACTGTTACGACAACCTATTATGTAACCGTAAGTGGAGACGGGGTATGTGAGAACAAGGCAGGTGATGCAGAAATGGTAACGGTGACAGTAAACAGAACTGCAACTGCTGCTGATATAGATACCAATGATGTGACCATTTGTGAGGGTGATAGTTATACCTTGAGTGCGACGAGCAGTACAGTTAGCGATCCAGTATTTACCTGGTATACAGATGCCGCCTTGACGAATGTATTATCAAGTACGACAGTCAGTCCGAGCACAACAACAACAACCTATTACGTGACGGTAAGTGGAGACGGGGTATGTGAGAACAAGGCAGGTGATGCTGAAATGGTAACGGTAACGGTAAACAGGAATGCCACTGCTGCAGATATAGATACTAATGATGCGACCATTTGCGAAGGTGATAGCTATAACTTGAGCGCAACTAGCAGCACGGTTAGTGATCCAGTATTTACCTGGTATACAGATGCTGCCCTGACTACTGTGTTGTCAAGTGGGACAGTCAGTCCGAGCACGACAACTACCTATTACGTGACCGTAAGTGGAGATGGGGTTTGTGAGAACAAGAGAGGTGATGCAGAAATGGTAACGGTGACAGTAAACAGAACTGCAACTGCTGCCGATATAGAATCGACAGGGGGCACAATCTGTGAGGGAGGTAGCTTTACCATGAGCGCGACTAGCAGTACGGTTAGCGATCCAGTATTTACCTGGTATACAGATGCTGCCCTGACAACTGTATTGTCAAATGCGACGGTTAGTCCGACCGCGACAACAACCTATTACGTGACGGTAAGTGGAGACGGGGTTTGTGAGAACAAGGCAGGTGATGCAGAAATGGTAACGGTGACAGTGAACAGCTTGCCAGCTCCGACTACCAACTTGACAGAGCAGTCTTTCTGTTCTGCTATCGGTGGAACAATTGGAGATCTTCAAGTGAACGAAAGTGCTATAGTTTGGTATGATGCCCCAGTTGGAGGAAATAGCCTAAGTGAAGCTCTAGCACTGACACAGGGAGTGACTTATTACGCGGCCTTGACGAATCCTAGTACAGGATGTGAAAGTATTCAGAGGTTGGCGATTACAGTTTCTAACTGTGCGAATCTGGAAGTTGTCAAGACCATGGATGTTACTTCAGTGATTGTTGGTGAAATGTTTGATTATACCATAGCCATTACAAACAATGGAGCTTCAACTGCTCAAAATGTAACAGTTACAGATGAAGTGCCAGTAGAATTACAAGTCCTAGCTGCCTCTTCTGATGGTACAATATCAGGCAATACCGTTACATGGTCTATTTCAGAAATCGCATCGGGAGAAACAGTCCAGCTGACTTTAAGTGTGATGGCCATGACTGAAAGTGCGGGAGTAGTGAACAGCGTGAAAGTTACCAGTGATAACTCAACTCCTGATGATGATGAAACAGATCCGTTGCCAATCTTATCTGATGATGTGGATATGTCAATTGAGAAGACCGTTTCTTCATCAGCAATTGAAGTAGGAGGAGAGTTTGTTTATGCCTTGAAAATTACCAATAAAGGAGATATCCCTGCAAGGAACGTAACTGTTACAGATTTCCTTCCTGAGCAAGTGAGGTATATTCAGTCAAATGCAGGGGGTGAGATTCAAGAGGTCTATGACGGCGCAACAAGACAAGTGACCTTTATTATTCCTGAAATGGAAGGTGGAGAAGAAATAGTAATCCAATTAACTGTTGAGGCCATTGATGGAGGTTTGGTAACTAATTCTGCCAATGTATCGACCCCTGATCAAGATGAAATACTTGATTTGGATAATACCTCTACTATTTCACATAATCAATTTGAGATTACCATTCCTAATGTATTTACTCCAAATGGAGATGGTATGAATGATACTTGGCAAATTGAAGGTTTGGCTGAGCTTTATCCTGAGAATGACTTGATAGTGGTGAATAGATGGGGTGGTGAAGTGTATAAAGTCTCCAACTATAACAATGATTGGGATGGAGGTTCCTTGAATGAGGGGACTTACTACTACAAATTGAAAATAAGAGATCGCGAATCAGGAAGAGAAGTTCAGTTTACAGGATACGTAACCATTTTAAGATAACGAGACGATGAAAAGTTTAAAATACATTTTGATCGCGGCAGGGGTTCTTTTTGGGTGCTATGACGTACAAGCCCAGCAAGCCCCGGTTTTTAGCCAATATATGTTTAACCCGTTGTTTATTAACCCAGCTTATGCTGGGTATAAGCAACAAATCTATCTCCAAAGCTACTATAGGAAACAGTGGAGTAACGTGCCTGGAAGTCCTGAAACTTTCGCTATCTCAGGAGATGGGTTATTGACAGACACAAACGTTGGTGTTGGTGGGCATATCATGGTCGATAGGCTAGGAGCTCAAAAGACCACTGGAGGTTATGCAAATGCAGCTTACCACTTGAGAGTTTCTGGTGAAGGATACATCAGTTTTGGACTTGGGGCAGGTATGGTCAATACCAAGTTGGATGGATCTATGCTTAATCCAATGGATCCTTCCGATCCAAGTGTTTCTACAGGAGATGAACAAGTACTATATCCTGATTTGAGAGCCGGTTTGTTCTATTATAATCCCTATTTCTTTGCGGGGATATCAGCTGACAATATGTTCTCATCAAGCTTTAATTTTGATAACGGGGCAGTACTCGTCCAACCCAATTCCAATCTTTATTTGACTGCTGGAACTCTGATAGATGTTTCTTACAATGTGGCTTTAAAACCATCTATAATGTATGTAGATGATTTTGCCGGGCCTTCAAGGTTGGATCTAAACGCTTTTGTGCTTTTAAGTGAAAGATTGTGGCTTGGGGCATCCTACAGGACTTCTGTCAACTTTCAAGGAGAAGAATTCAGAGATAATGAAAAAAGGCCAGTTTCAATAGTTGGGCTGGTGGAGTTTTATGTGAATGATCAATTGAGAATTGGTTATGCATATGATCATAATGTGTCTGGCTTTAGTACGAAGGCTTTTTCCACCCACGACTTTTCTGTTGGATTCCTCTTCCCTCCAAAAAGAGTGAAGTTAGTTTCTCCTAGATATTTTTAAAACAAACTTATGAAGAAAAGAAATACCTACTACTTGTTCCTCGCTTTGACCATGGGGATCGCCTCATGTTCAAGTTTGAAAAATAAGGACTTGGTAACTGCCAATCAACAGTATGATATGCTTAATTATGCCGTAGCTGCTGAACATTATAATGTAGCTTGGGAACATAATGAGTTGCCGGAAATAGCAAGAGGGCTAGCTAATTCCTACTTGGAAATGAGGGATTTTGAGCTTGCAGAATCTTGGTATGCTAAACTTGATAGAAGTAACGAGCTGGAGAATGAAGATCGGGTAAATTTTGCTAAAGTGTTAATTGCAAATTCAAAATTTGGAGAGGCGAGAGAGCAATTGATAAAGTATTCCAGATCGGAAGAGCAAACCTTGACTAAGGAAGAAATTGATAACTTGCTATATACTGCGAGAAATGCGAAAGATCTATTGAATGATCCTAAGGATATTCAGGTAAGAAGTTTAACAGATATCAATACACCATTTGCTGATTTTGGAGGTGAAATCATTGGGGATCGTCTTACTTTTACAAGTGACAGGATGGAAGAAGATCCTAAAAAAATGCATGTTGATCAATATAATGCGTTAAGAAGCGATTTTTATGGATGGACCGGTAATGGCTATCTCCAAGTGTATGAGGCAAAGGGTGATTGGGATAATTTCAAGGTAGATTCTGTATATGCATTGGAAGGCTTTAGCAGTGCCCATCATAGTGGGCCAGTTTTTGAAAGTGAAGAATTTGTTTTTTGGGTACGTTCTGGCAAACCTAGTAAAGAAATCAAAGGTGAAAATGTAAACAAGAAGAACTATACACTTTACCCTCAGGTGTTTTATAAAGTTAAACTGGATAGTTCATGGAGTGAGTTGAAAGACTTT
This sequence comes from Echinicola sp. 20G, assembly GCF_015533855.1. GTDB lineage: Bacteria > Bacteroidota > Bacteroidia > Cytophagales > Cyclobacteriaceae > Echinicola. The sequence goes on from NZ_AP024154.1 coordinate 2,437,607, forward strand.
TCATTTAATAACCCGTATGAGTATTCAGTAAGTGATCCATTCTGGGACAGTGACCGTAAACGCTTGTATTTTTCCTCCAATAAACCAGATGGCCTTGGTAAAGCTGATATTTACTATAGCAAGTACTTGGGAGACGATAAGTGGTCAGAGCCGATTAATTTAGGTGATAAGATCAATAGTTCCGGAGATGAAAGAACTCCTTATATAAGTAAAGAAGGAGAACTTTATTTTTCATCAAATGGAAAAGGTGGATTGGGAGGTTTGGATGTATTTAAAAGTGAGCCTAAAGGTAATGACTGGGCTAAGCCCGAAAATCAAGGAGCTCCAATCAACTCAACAAGAGATGACTTTGCATTTTTTATTAATTACGATATACCTGATAGGGGAGTATTTTCGTCGGATCGATCAGGAGGAAAGGGCTTGGATGATATTTACGCCTTCATTTTAGATATCAATTCTAAGATTTTTCTGAAGGGGCTGGTGAAGGATAAAATCACAATGGAGCCATTGCCGAATGCAGTGGTTGAGCTTGTTGACAAGAGCACAGGTAGCAGCTTTACCTATGTTACAAATGAAGAAGGAGAGTATGACTTTATTCTAAATGAGGAAACCGTATATGATGTGGAGGGGAGAAAAACGGATTATATCGCGGCTGAATTAAAAGATTTGAGTACAAAGGGTATAAGGCTGTTTGCAGACACAACCATTGTAAAGGACTTGTATTTGGATAAAATCGAAATCGGTAAAACCATTGAACTGGAGAATATTTACTATGATTTTGATAAGTGGGATATTAGGGAGGATGCGGCATTGGAGCTGGATAAGTTGGTGAAGATTTTGGAAGACAACCCGACCATGAAAATCGATCTTAACTCTCATACAGATAGTAGAGGCTCTGACGAATACAACCAAATATTATCAGAAAAGAGAGCTCAGTCAGCGGTTGACTACATTATTTCTAGAGGTGTATCAAGGGTCAGGATAGAAGCAAAAGGTTACGGAGAGTCAAGGCTACTAAATGAATGTGATGACGGAGTAGAGTGCTCTGACGAACAACATCAAGTAAACCGTAGAACGGAATTCACAATTGTAGATTATTAATTTTTGTATCCACTAGTATTACCTCGGTAATGCTGACATTAATCAGGAGGGATGAAATTCGGTAAGCATTATAATAGTGCCCCTCAGTTAAAATTAGTTAAAGGCCAAATCGCCTATAAGGTGGTTTTGGCTTTTTTTATGGTTTTCTATGGAGTGAATAGTAATTGTACTGCTCAAATATATGCTTCAGGATATTCGTCAAATGCGTATGTGGAGAATGCTGAAAATGCAGTAGAGAATAACAATGATTTTGCTAAAGTAAAGTCATATGGCGGTGCGGCATTAGGAGTCGGAAGTTATTCTGGCTTTATAGAATTGGAATTTGATGAGTTTCCAGATGGGGAGACAAAAGTTCCTGCAGGTACAACTGTATATATTAAAATTGGAGGACTCGATGATATATTTGGGGCTTTGCTTGGAGGGGCTTTAGGAGAAGCATTAGCAGATTTGCTAGGGTCAGTGATTTTTGGGAATCACTTTTTGGAGCTAGATGTAATGGATGGTATAAATACTGTTATGACAAAAAGTACTTTGACCAGTTCTATTGACGATGAGTTTAGGGTTTTACAAGGGAAAGATGGGAGCTATTATTTAGCTGTAACTCCTTCATCTGATTTTAATAAGATAAAGATTACAGATAAGACTGCAGCTCTATTATTTGGTTCAACTAATTTTTCTGAAATTTATTATGCATTTTACCATGAAGATGATTTATGCAGTTATAGTCCTGAGTTTGTTTCTTATGGTGGAGAAGGAATAAATTTGGATGCCTTGTCACTTGGAAGTGGTGGGGTACAAAACCCATCAAATGCAATAGACGATGACTTATCCACAACGGCTTCAATTAGCCCAGGGCTTTTGAACGTCCTAGGAAGTGTAAGTCAATACTTTTATTTTTCAGATGCTTCAGACCAATCGGATGAAGTCTTGGTTACATTAAGTGGTGATCCCTCCTTGATTAATTTAGAACTACTCAGCAATGTATCTTTTCTTGCTTACGAAGGTGACGAAGTGGTATATGAACAGGATTTAGGTGCATTATCTGATGAATTATTAGGTTTGATTAAATTAGACCTATTAGGTTTATTGGGCGATGGTGAGCAGGTTACTTTTCCAGTCTCTCCTGGTTACTCATTTGACAGGTTTGAAATTAAAGTAAGCTCTTTGCTTGATGTAGATGTGGGAGAAGCCTTGAATATTCATGAAGTGGAAAAGACTATTGGGATGCCTTCCTTTGAGGTTTCGGGAAATGAATTTACTGTTTGCCAAGGAGATGATGCCATTCTTTTTCCGGATAGTTATAATGGGTCGGTGTTGAAATGGTATGATGAGGATGGAAACCTAATGGGAGAAGGGGAAAGTTTGACTTTGGAAAATGTATCTGTTGACCAAACATACTATGTTTCATCAACAGATGAATGTGGAGGTGAATCCTATGAATCAGCTAGAGCAGCCATTAATTTGATTGCAATGGAAACGCCAGAGGAAAGTGATTTTAGCATTGTGCCAAGCCAAGCTGAATATGGAGAAGGTGAAGTAGTTGTGTTGGAGCCATTCTTGGAGTATGATTCTGATCTGGAGAACCCTGAGTTTTATTGGACTTTAAATCCTTTAGGGGAGGATAAAATAGAGGATGAGCAGACTGTGGATAAAGGGGATCATATTGTTACTTACAAGGCAATTCCCGAAGGAAAGCTACAAATTGAAGGACTGTGGGCTTCTGATGATGATCCAGTTTATCTTTTCTTGTACAATGAAGGTACTCCTTGTGGAGCAATGCACTCATCTGATGCTATATTCAAAGTTTTGCCCATTGCCTGGGGGAATTTTGATGCCTCAATAACCAATGATGGTGTAGAGTTGGATTGGAGCATTTCTATGGATAAACCATTGGACAAAATGATCATTCATCGTTCTGGCCAAGGCCTAAAATGGGTAGACTTAGGGGGTGTAAAGTCTAAACTTTTAGAGGGAGAGTCTGGAAATTACAAATATGTTGATTTCAGACCTGAACAAGGGGCTAATTATTATCGGATAGAAGCAGTATATGAAGATGGCAAAAGTGAGTTTTCTAAGACGGTGCGCGCAGATTTTTCAAGGCAATCAAAATTAATGTTTTCTATTTCGCCTAACCCCATCCAAAATGAAGCAAGACTGATGAACCATTCAGGGCAAAGTTTTTCTGATCTTATGATCAAAATTTATGATTATAATGGGACTTTGGTCAGTGAAAATAAATTAGATGAATTACTTCCTTATTCATCCATCAATTTAGAAAGTGCACAAAAACTGAGGTCGGGTTTATATTTTTACTGCATCGAAACCGAAAAAGAAACCCTGAGAATCAAGGTTATAAAGTAATTCTTGAGCCTATCAAAGCACCAAGACTAACGGGTTACTTGATTTAGTCTGGAAAGGATATTTTGATAATAGTTTCTACCCACCGGAATAACTTGCTCATTAATAATGATTTCCTTGGAGTTAAGTGCGTCTATTTTATCCAAATTGACAATGTAGGCTTTATTGACTTTACAAAATAGTACCGAGGGAAGCTTGTTAAGAACGTCCTTTAAAACATTTCTTAAGGTATATACTGAGTTTTTTCCAGTAGAAATATGAGTGTATGAACCATCTGCCTTTATCCAATCGATTTCTTGAATTGCAACTTTTTTAAGGTACCCCTTATCCCTGATGAAAATAGAACCTTTGATTACCTTATCTTGAAATATGAGCTCAGAAACCCTGTCGGAGTTTTTGTTTTCAAAGTTGCTAATGGCAAGGGATAAGGTCGTAATTAAAGTGTCTTTTGTAAAAGGTTTAATAATGTACCCGTCAGGAGAAATTTCTTTTACTTTTTCTATTGTTTCTTTGTCTGATGAACTTGTGAAAAATACTACTGGGATGCTGAATTTTTCTCGAATATTGTGTGCTATATCGATTCCATTGCTATTTCCACTAAGATGGATATCCAGCAGGATCACTGAAGGAGATTTTTCGAATAAAACGTCTTCTATTTTTTCATCTGAATCAAGAATGTCACAAACTTCATATCCATCTGCTTCCAATAAATCTTTAGTATTATCTGCGAGGTCAAGATTGTCCTCAACTATCAGCACTTGCTTTTTCATTGTCAATTGAACCGGGTAGTGTGTTAAAAATCACATCAATAATACAGAGAAAATAGCAAAAAAATCAAGTTATTGAAAAACAAATATGCCTTTTTGATGATTTTTCTTTGGGTATTGTTATTGATAAATCTTTTTAAAAACCAGGTATAAGTGCCTGTTTTTTGTAGATGAGAATAAATCTTGTGGAAATCGAAATTCTATTGTGTATTTTTGTTATTTTAATGAGGTAATCCGTAATAGTAAATAGGGAAGCTGTAATCTGTTTTAAAATAAATAGTGGATAAGAAGACTGATTTTTAAAATAATTGAAAATTAAATAAAATATAATTTTAATATAAAAATGCCTTTAAAATACATGAAACTTCCGAATTAGGTATGGAATATATTTTAGTTCATTTGGAGCTAATTTATGAAAGATAGTTTGATTCAGAATTACTGATTTTACAAAGGTTTTTTTAAAATTTTATAGAAAAATTTTAGTCCAGAAAATAAGATTTTTATAGATATGCAAGCAGGGGTAATGAAAAGAGATAAAGCTAAAAATACAAAGAGTGATAAAAACAAAATTTCTGATATTGAAAGAAATTACTTAGCTGATTTTAACGACAATAGAGCTTATAGTGACTTGATAAGCTTGCTCCATGATTATGCTCCTTTTAAATATGTGTTTTTTACTGTTTGGAATGGGGAAGAAGATAAACACAAAGTTGTTGTTTCGGAACTGAGTACATCACTACGTGCGAAAGTTGAAAACCTATCGGAAGAAATCTTTAGGAAACATTGGTCTCAACTGACTGATGGAAAAGTGCTTACTCAAAAAGATATACAATTTAATTTTACCTGTGATATAGAAAGTGAAGTTGGTATTATTTTAGTGCCTGTACAGATAGGAACTGAGATGGGAATGTTAGCAATTTTAGATGTTCAGTCTGTAAAGTTGAATGATGATCTTGAAGATAAGCTTTTATCTATTTCAGCGTCTTTTGGAATGATTGCGAAAATGTCCTCATTTTCAAAAAGGCAGTTACAGCATTCCAAGGAAAGGCAACAAATAGAAATATGCAGTACCGCTGTAAAATACACTTCTGAAGTTATTTCAATACATAATTTGAATGGATATCCGCGATATATATCTCCTTCTATTGAAAATTTGCTAGGTTACAAAGTAGAAGATTTCATGAATAGAAATTTCTATGATAAATACCGGAATAGTGTAACTGATTTGAGGGAGGAAAAGTCTGGAAATGTCATGAAGTTTCGGTTTTGTTGTAAGACAAAAGACCAAAAAGAGGTGTGGATAGATAGCACGCTTGATCAAATAACTGATGACGAGGGAAATCTCAGTGGTTATATGGTTGTCTCTAGAGATATAACGACGGATATTCTTTCAGAAAAGCGGTATGAGCAAGCACTGTTTAAAGAGAAGGAATTGAACAAAATTAAATCCCAGTTTATTTCCATTACATCACATGAGTTCAAGACCCCTCTAGCCACCATTAAATCCAGTATTGAAATTTGTGGAATTGAGATGGAAAGGCAACTGAACAAGCATCCATCTGAGGAAAAGTTTAGAAAACATTTTAATCGTGTCAACAGTGAAGTAGACAGGATGAATTCATTGCTTATTAACCTCCTTAACCTTGAGAAAATTAATCAAGGGGTGGTAGAGGTGAACCTCAAACCAAAAAAGGTAAATCAGTACTTAACAAATGTATTAGAGGATTGGTTAGAGCAAAGTTCCATTAAGTTTGAATCACGTTTGGAAAACGATTTCACAACTAAATTAGATGCCAACTTGATGAAGCAAGTTCTTTCCAATTTGATTGAGAATGCGCTGAAATATGGCAGTAGAGAAATTTCTCCAATTGTAAAAGCCTATAAGAAGTTAGGGAAGCTGGTGATTCAAGTTCAGGACTTTGGAGAAGGTATTTCAGAAAATGATCAAGAGCATCTTTTTAAACCTTTTTTTAGGGCTTCAAATTCAAATAAATATGAAAAAGGGTCAGGCTTAGGGCTGATGATCACCAAAAAATTCGTTGAGCTCCAGAAAGGGGAGGTGTATTTCCATTCAGAAGTAGGTACCGGTACAAGTTTTTTTATTGAATTTAATATTTGAAAAATTCCAGCTCATTTATTTCTTTTTTTAGGTCATGTATTTCTGTAAATTAATGGCTGTTTTAAATACTATTAGCATATTAAAAATAATTATGAAAAAAATAGTCCTTCCAGTTTTGGTAGCTGGTTTACTAATGTCCTGCTCTAAATCCCATCAAAGTGAGGGCGTTGAAACTACAGAGATAAGTTCTGAAAAAATAGGGAGTGAATGGAAAACACTCTTTAATGGGAAAGACATGGAAAATTGGAAAATTAAAATTTCCAAACATGATTTAAATGATAATTATGCTAATACTTTCAGGGTAGAAGATGGATTCCTAAAGGTCAGGTATGATGGCTATGATGATTTTGATAGACAATATGGACATATTTTTTACGATCAATCTTTCTCCACTTATTTGTTACATCTGGAATATCGGTTTGTGGGAGAGCAGGCACCGAATGGTGAAGGCTGGGCCTTGAGAAATAGCGGAGCAATGCTGCATGGCCAAGATCCTGAAACCATGCAAAAGGATCAGGATTTCCCGATTTCCATAGAAGGGCAACTTTTGGGCGGTGATGGTGAACATGATCGCACGACCAGTAACCTATGTACTCCTGGAACCAATGTAGTGATGGATGGAGAATTATTTACCCCACACTGTGTAAGTTCCAGCTCCCAAACCTATCACGGTGAGCAGTGGGTGTCTGCAGATTTCCTTGTTTTGGCTGATTCTATTGTACAGCATATTGTTGAAGGAGATACTGTATTGACTTATTATTCCCCTCAAATTGGAGGCGGAAATGTTAAGAATTTTGATCCCTCAGTTAAGCAAGATGGGAAAATGCTTACGGAAGGATATATCTCCCTTCAGAGTGAGAGCCATCCAATAGATTTTAGAAAGGTGGAGATTTTTGATCTGGCACCATATATGAATAATCAAGAGGAACTTAAGGAAGTTTTAGAGATTCTTAGAAAAAGATAGAAAAAAAACTTCGGATATAAATTAGGCATGGATTGATTTCAGTCCATGCCTTTATTTTTGTCTTTTTTGTTCTTAGGTTTTTTGTAGAAGAACCACCAGAATATTCCAAGGACAATTATAGCTAATGGCAAAACGACGTAAATTATAATGTCAGCAGTTGAGTTAAGGTTGATCGGCTCATCAGATCTGGGTGTTCCAGTGGGAATCTGGGCAAATAAAGGTTGGGATAAAACTAGGGTTAGTCCAATTAAAGCAGAAAAAGTTCTGGCGGTTTTGTCTGTGTACTTCATTATCAATTCTTTTAGTGAAAGCTGTCTTACTAATTTAGTGTGTAATGAATTGATAATTAAATGATTGTGTGTTTTTCTTAGCGAGTGAACCTAGGGAAGATGAATAATAAGACAAAAGAAAAGAATTGGATGTCTAGGACTTTAAAGTTAGCAATGTGGATTGCGACATTTATAGAATGCGAGTTGAAGAACTATAAGTTGGGAGAGAGTGAAAGCAAAAGGTGGTGATTTTTTTACCACCTTTTGCTTTATGATTTAGAAAGAAATAGCGTGATCAGCCTTGATACTAACGCCAGACCAAGCTTTTTTTGCTGTCCAGTCTTCATTTGGAGCTGTCCAGAATTCATGATCAGCAGGAAGCCCAAGTGGTAAAAAGCCTAATGTACATAGATAAAGACTACCAGTGGAAATATAAGAATCTCCCATTTCTGGTTGGTGGCCACAAAAGCCAATGGTCAACCAACCGTCTTTATCAAATGTTCCCTCTGCTTCAAATTGTCTTTCAAGAATAGCACTCATAGCACTACGAACTTGAGCGGGAGAAATGCTTTCTGGAAGGGTATTTAGTAAGGCAGTTTCTGCTAAAGGTTGGAACGCACCAATTCGGTAGGTAATGGAACGGCCTACAGGAGGGTAAGTACCTTCTGGGGAAATCAACCTTTCTTGCTGCTCTGCAAATCTTGACATTCTTTTTCCTACCGTTTCATAAAGCTTTTCATAGCTTTTTCGCTTCGAGGCAGCTATTTTCAACACTTGGAGCATCATCGGTTGGATAACATATCCATTGTAATAGTCCATATGAAAGTTCTGGCCATCACCATACCAACCATCTCCTACATACCACTCATCATGTTTTTTTACAGCAAAGTCAATGCGCATAAAATCACCTCCTTCACCAACATACAGCAGGAAAGCATCCAGCATGGCACCAAATAAAAGCCAGTTGTTATAATAAGGAGGGATTGCCTCTTTTTGATTTTTGATTTCTTGGACAAAACGTTTTTTTACTTCCTCGTCAAGTGGCTCCCACAAAGCTTCTGGCGCACGCATGATTCCATGAACCAGAAAAGCACCGTCCACCAAAGGCTGTGAGCCTTTCGTCCAGTTTAAGTAGTCAGGAGAATTTGGATCCACACTATGGGCAATACTCTTGAGGGCTTTTTCTTTTAAGTCCAAGCGCATCTTGCCTTCGGCATCATTAGTGTCAGGAAGCGCTAGCCAAGGAGCTACACCCGCTAAAGTTCTGCCCAAGGCTTCAAGGTGAGTGACATTTTCTCTACCTCTATAAGCTTTGGGAGGTGTTTCTACAGGCATGTTTTGCCTTAATTTGCCTTGGCTCATTTGAGCAAGGACAGGGTTCGAAATTTTATAAAGTAGCTCTGCCCAGTAAGCCCTGGTATTTGGATTCTTTGATTTTTTGGATTCTTTTGACTCTTCTGCAGAAAGGGTATTGGGAAGTACACCCAATGCTCCAACCGCAGGAATGTATTTGACGAATGATCGGCGGTTCATTTTAGATAAATTTACTTGTAATTATATTAATTACGCTCAATTTAGTGCGTATGGTCTAATCTTCAAATAATTGCAGGTATTAATACAAAGATTATTTGATAATTGGTTCAGGGTGTCTGTGTGGTTCGAAAGGATCAAAGAAATATAGATTTGCTTCTTCGTATAGGTTAAAATGCTTTTTGATCCTTACTTCGAAATCTTTGAAGTCTTTTTGTTCTGCATTTGTCCAGGCTGCTTCTGCCAGTGCTGCGATTCTTGGAAAGACAAGATAATCCAATCGATCAGTATTGGTGACTGTTTCAGTCCATAAGTTGGCTTGTAAACCAAGGATTAACTTTTCTTTTCCGGAAGGAATGTTGAATGTCTTTGCTTCAAAGGAATAAACTCTTTCCAATGGATTGAAATTTCCGCCCCATTTTCTCCCGTATTGATCACTCTCCTGTTGGACAAAGTCAAAGTAGAAAGGGATGCGAGGACAGATCACGGTAGGGATGTTGTTTTCAAGTAGTTTGGCAAATTGCTGAGGTTTATCATGTCTCCACCATAGTAAAATACTGTTTTCGGTTGGAAGGCCTGCTTCAGCCATTTCGTCCCAAGCCAAGATTTTATTATTGAGCGTGAATAAAGAATCTGCCATTCTTTTCATAAAGTAGTCTTCGACTTCTTTGAGGTTCGAGAGATCATTGGTACGCATCAATTGTTTTACCTCTGGAAGTGAGCTCCATTGTTGGTTGCCGAAACTTACTTCGTCACCGCCCAAGTGAACCATTTGGCCAGGGAAAAGAACATTTACTTCTTTTAATATATCGGTAAGGTATTGATAGGTTTCTTCTTTTCCTGGATTAAAAGTAAATTCAGGGTGTTTCTCTGATCCTCCGCCACTGAATTCTGGATAAGCTTTGTTGGCAGCGGTGGCATGTCCAGGCATATCAATTTCAGGAATGACCTCGATATTTCTCTCATTGGCATATCGAACAATTTCTTTGATCTGCTCTTGAGTGTAATATTGGGCAGGTGCATAAGGATTTGTGTTGTTTCCAATGCCTCCAACCAATGCTAGTTTAGGGTATTTTAGAATTTCGATTCTCCAACCTTGAGCATCGGTGAGGTGCCAGTGAAATTTGTTTAATTTATAATAGGCCATCCAGTCCAACAGTGATTTTACCTTTTCTGTGCCAAAGAAATGTCTGGATTCATCAAGCATAAAACCTCTCCATTGGTATTTAGGTGCATCTTTGATTTCCCAAGCAGGGATGGCCATTCCTTTGGTTGAAAGTTTGGATTGATCTACTAGCTGAATCAACGAAATGATACCGTAAAACAGACCTTCTTCCTTAGAAGAAGATATTTTGATCTCGGAATCAGAGATCAAAAGCTGATAGCTTTCATCAATTTCAGTGTCTAGTTCAAGTAAAATACTTTTGTTTTTAGGGGTTTTAGAAGCAATGAGTGCTAATGGAAGTTGATGTTTTCTTAGCAGTTCTTTTTGTAAGTAATGTGCCTCTTCTTTTAATAATGTTGACGAATAAAGAATGGATGTGCTTTCCGTTAGATGAAAAAAGCCATCTCCAGGGGAGGAACTAGTTGGGGCAGGAATGATAGGAGCTGTAGCTTGTGCAAACAATAACTGAGTGGTCAGGTAAAGCAAAAAGGTTAATAGTTGAAATTTCATGGTTTAAATTTTTGATTTTGAGGAATAAAAAAAGCTGACAAATGTAGGGTGTTTATTTGTCAGCTTTTTTAAAGATTGGTTAATTAATCATTTAGGAACCAATCTTGGTATCTTTTCAAAGCTTCTACGTAATAGTAGTCTGCATAAGTCAAAGGTACATCTACCTCAGAGTTGTGAGGTAAGGATCCAACACTGTGCTCTAGGAGGAAGCCTCCGTTTTCTTTAGCTTTGGCTTGGTATTTTTCGGAAGAAAGGCTGATCAACATTTTTTCAGCAGCAGCTTTATACTCATTAGCCTTAGCACTATCCTTAGTGTATCCTACCAACTCTAACAGGGCAGAGGCATTGATGGCAGCTGCAGAGGCATCTCTATAAGTAGTGTCAGATGCAGGTGCGCTAAAATCCCAATAAGGAACCAAATCTTCTGGCATATTAGGATTGTTCAAAATGAATTCAGCTATTTTCTCAGCTTGATCAAGGTATTTCTCTTCTTTTGTAGCTCTGTACATGACAGTATACCCGTACAAGCCCCAAGATTGACCTCTGGCCCATGCTGAATCATCAGCTTTTCCTTGGTGCGTTTTTCTTTCAACAACCCCACCTGTTTCTGGGTCATAATCGACCACATGGAAAGAGCTGAAATCATCTCTGAAGTGGTTGATTATGGTGGTGTCAGCATGGGAAATATTGATGTTATAGTACTTATCATCTCCACTTGCTTCACTTGCCCAAAAAAGGAATTCCAAGTTCATCATATTGTCAATGATAACAGGATAATGCCATTTGCCATGATCCCAAGATTTGATGACACCAGTTTCTGGGTGGAATCTTGTAGCCAACGATTCAGCACCTTCTAGCATTACCTCTTTATAATGTTCGTTGCCCGTAATTCTGTAAGCATTTCCAAAACTACAGTAAAGCATAAATCCTAGATCATGAGTGCCTTTATTGGTTTTTTCCTTTTCTAGGATTTCAAGTTTTTGTTCTGCCAATTTCAGCATGGAAGAATCCCCGGACATTTCGAATAAATAAAGCAGGGTGCCTGGGTAAAATCCTGATGTCCACCAACCGGTACCTGAAGTGATGAATTTGTCTTCAGCCTTTTCATAGGTCCTGGGCAATTTATCTTCAGGAATCAAAGTACTCATGTATTCATATTGTTGGACAGATAAGTCTACATTTTTTTGAATAAATTCCTTGGTAATTTTTTGTGAAGATAAAACTTCCTTCTCCTCATGGCTGTCTGTTTTACTACCACAAGAACTGAAAACAGTCGAAAGCCCTAAAAAGGACAGGGCTAAGGTGTGCTTGATGTTCATTATATTAAGTATAGTTAATTGTTTGTTGTCGAATGAATCGATAATATTCTTGAAAAAATATCGCATTACAAACTTAAAGAGTGTAATTTTTTACAAAAGACCACACTAAATACTAATTTTTTTAATTAAATATAAATGAAATATTTTTTTGTAGTTGTAATTTGATAATCTTAATGTAAGTTGTGTGGTAAATTACATTCTTTTGTTTTTTTACGATTAAGGTTTGAATAGGAAAGATATCGAAGTAAATGTAGCTTAATGAATCTGAAAAAGAAAATACCATTTCACAATGAAGAGGCTTGGCAGGCTTTCCTAAAAGGGGATGATGAAGCAATTGCGCAGATTTATGATGAAAACATTGACAGGTTGTATAATTATGGAAGACAATTTACCCCAAATAAAGCCATAGTAAAGGATACTATTCAAGATGTATTTATTCAGCTGATCGATGATAGAAAAAACCTAAATGTAGCTAAATCGGTGAGGGCATATTTGTTTTCCTGCTTAAGGAGAAGACTGATGGAAACCTTAAAAAAAGACAGAAAAATCATTGATGTTGATGCCGAAATGGTTAAAAATGAGGCTTTCTATATTACTGTAGATCCAAGTTCATATTTTATTGACTCAAAATTATCTCTGGATCAAAAGAAACTTTTAGAACAATTTTGTAATGAATTGCCGATTAGGCAGCGAGAAATTATCATGATGAGGTTTTTTGAAAATATGCCATATGAAGAAATTGCTGAAGTGATGGGCTTGGCCAATGCCAAAACAGTAAGGACAATGATGTATAGAGGCTTGAATAAATTATCGGATTCTCTTACTCCATATAAATCCCAATTATTACAGACACTACTGTTGATTGATCTATTGAACTGATCATTCTGAAGGCTTAGCTCGAGTCTAACAATTAGAATCTCTGTGTCTAAGTAGAAAAACGTCCGAACTTCCTTCTTCTTTACTGATTGTAATTTTTCAAATGAGTGGTATTTTGACTGTTGATCAAAATACTTGCTTTTACTTATTTTATCAAACAGCTTCTAAAAGTGTTTAATGGTGTATTGTCTTTCCTAACAGCCATTGCTTAGGAGCTTTTCAAATATCTTGATAGATCCCAAGCCCATTATTTGCTTAAATTTTAATTAAAAGATTGTTTTGATTGGACCTTTTGGCAACTGAATATGTTAGAAGCTATTCCTACGCCAGGATTACAATGATCAAAAGAATCGCTTCTTTATGGAATTAGTAACTATAAGCTATATTCAGATAGGTGAAGCTGTATCACCTTTAAAATGTGCTTTTAAGATTTTTTAAAGTTTTTTTTTAAAAAAGTCAATATTCAAAGTGGTCGTTTTGAAGGTTTTCCCCTCTCTACTTAAAAGGGCGAAATAAGGTTTATAAAATATGGCTTTCAAAGATGAAGTTTTTAAAGAATTACTACAAGATGAATATTTTATTCAATGGTTGATAGCTCCAGATCGTGAATCCAATCAATATTGGGAAAGATGGTTGGAAAATAACCCTGATAAGGGGCAAGTGTTGAAAGAGATAAAATCGGTAGTGAACGCCATAGAACCCAAGAAAAGTCATTTTCTGGAAAAAGAAGAGAAGGATATAGTCTTGGGCGAAATAATGAAGTACGCTGCTGATAAAAAGAAGATTCAAAAAATGAAGAGTCCTGTCAGGAATTTTGGACCTCGTGAGGTTTTAGCCGCCGCATGTTTTGTGTTTTTGGTCTTTTTCACGGCTCAATATTTTGGATTGTTTAACAAAGCTATTAAAAATGAGCTTCCTATTGCTGAAAAGATGATAGCGAAACTAACTCCTAAAGGAACCAAGTCTAGTTTTTATTTACCCGATGGGACATTGGTGAAACTTAATGCCTCCAGTAGGTTGGAATTTCCGGCTACTTTTTCGGACACTTTAAGAGAAGTGAAACTTATAGGTCAAGGCTTTTTTGAAGTAACCAGAAATGAAAATGCTCCTTTTGTAGTGAGAACAGAAAAAATGGATATCCAGGTTCTAGGGACTGCTTTTGATATTCTGAGTTATCCAAATTCGGATCGGTTTGAAGTGGCAGTGGCTTCTGGCAGCGTGGCAGTGGATACCCATCACGGATACTCTGAAGTCTTAATCAAACATGAAATGACTAAGCTGGACCTGGAAACGGGAGTACTTATAAAGTCAAATTTTGACCCGGTATATCACATCGGCTGGAAAGATGGAGTCCTATCATTCAAAGACCTTCCCTTCGATAAGGTTTTCGCTCAATTAGAGGTTTGGTATGGAGTGGACATTCAAGTAGCCGAAGAGATAGACCTACGCAAGAAGTATACCGGGAAATACAATAATGAAAATTTGGAAAATGTACTCATTGGTATGTCTTCCATACATGACTTTCGCTTTGAGATTAAAGGGAAAACCGTGAAAATATTTAGCTAAATATATTTTATAAACAAAACCCAAAATTCTATTCATTTAAACACTAACCCATTGATTATGAAAAAATACCTACACTTTGGTTTAAAGAATGTAGGGATATTTATGATGGCTTTATTGATAAGTCATGGAGATATCCTTGCTCAACAATATGCATATGCCGGTTTGAACCGCCAGCAGGAATTGGAGAATGTCAAGGTTTCCTTAAGGCTGAAAGAGGCAAGTATCATGGATGTACTTCAGGAAATAGAGTCTATAACATCATTTAATATTGCTTTTATCGAAGACCAGTTGTCAAAAGACAGAAACATAACCATTTCTGTAAATAATAAATCTTTGCTTAAGGTGTTGGAAGAGCTTTCCAAAAATTATAACCTTAAATTCACCCAAGTTAATAACACCCTTCATGTGGCTCCTAAGGAATCATCTGTTAGTGTTGTTGAGCAGTATGAGCGAAGTGTTTCAGGAGTGGTTTTGGATGAAGGAGGGTTGCCTATACCGGGTGTCAATGTAATCGTCAAAGGCACGAAAAGGGTTGCGGTAACCGATATGGATGGATTGTTTTCATTCGAAGATATTTCAGAAGAATCGATCTTGGTTTTTTCCTTTATTGGTTTCGAGCAGAAAGAGGTGAGTATTTCAGGAAAGGAGAATGTTAGGGTTACTTTGTTTGAGGATATGTCTGATTTACAGGAGGTCGTTGTTGTTGGTTATGGTACTCAGAAAAAAGCTAACCTTACTGGGGCTGTATCTACTGTGGATTCAAAAGCCTTGGAAGACAGGCCTGTTTCCAATGTAGCCAATGCTTTGCAAGGAACCACACCTGGTCTCAATATTACTCGGACAGGAGGGCAACCAGGTAATCAGAATATTGGTATTCAGGTAAGGGGTGTGACTTCGGCCAATGGGGCAGTGAATCCACTCCTTATGGTTGATGGGGTACCAGCTCCACTTTTTACGCTTCAGACAATTAACCCCAATGACATAGAGTCAGTGACCGTCTTAAAGGATGCAGCTGCCGCGGCAATTTATGGGGCCCAAGCTGCAGGTGGGGTGATTCTTTTAAAAACCAAATCAGGTAAAAAGGGTAAGACCATATTTGAATATTCTAATCAAATTGGTACCGAATGGGCATTAAACGTTCCAGAAAGGTTGAGCTTATTGGATGAGGCATTGTATTCAAACTTGGCAAGGGCTAATGCTGGTGTAGGTCCAGAATATAATGATCAAGCTTTGCAATATATCAAAGATGGAGTAGAGTTTGTTCCGAGCGAAACAAATCCGAATAGATGGGTTACCTACAATCAGCAAAGCATCAGGGACCAAGTTTTAAGAAAAACTACTCCAATGCAAACACACAACTTAAGTGCAAGGGGCGGAACGGAAGATTTGGATTATTTGGTTTCACTGGGCTACTATAATAAGCAAGGGGTTTTCAAACTTGGACCAGATAGTTTTGAACGCTACAATGCAAGGTTTAACTTGGGAGCACAATTGACCAAGTACCTGTCCTTGGATTCCAGGATTTCCTATGCAAATCATCGAACGGACTCTCCTTCAACGGGAGCTAGTGGCTATGGTTTATTACAGCAGGTTTATCAAGCTAGGCAGAGGTTCCCTATTTTTATGCCAGATGGCCGTTTATTTGGAGGAGCAGGTACTTCAGGAAATAATACCTATGCTATTTTATCTCAAGGTGGATATGACAATACCGACAGAAATGACTTTGATGGTGTATTTACGGCTACCTTGAAAGAGGTGGTAAAAGGTTTAACGGTAAGGTCAATTTATGGACGCCAATACAGAAGGGCAGATAGGGAAAGGTTTGCCAGAACCGTCCAGCTCTGGGATAGGGGGGGGGAAAGTCCAGCTTATATCCTGAATAATCCAAACGTATATGAGCTGACCCAAGACAATACAGTCAATACCAGTTTTCAGTTTTTAATTGATTATGATTTGACCTTAGCGGATAAACATCAGTTTCACGCATTGGCTGGGTATCAATGGGAAGATTACAGGTGGACCCGCCTGTACTCAAGAGCAAATAGCTTGATCAGTAATGATTTGCCTTCATTAAATCTTGGTGATGACAATACCAAAGTAACCAATCAAAGTATCAATACTTACGCAAACCAATCTGTTTTTGGTAGGGTCAATTATAGTTTTGATGAAAGATTCCTTTTTGAAGGAACCATAAGAATGGATGAAAGCTCAAGATTGGCGCCGGACCTAAGAACCAAAGTTTTTCCTGCCGCATCTGTAGGGTGGAATATGCACAGAGAAGCATTTTTTGGTAATACGCTCCCTTTTTTCTCTGAATTTAAAGTGAGAGGTTCTTGGGGACAATTGGGAAGTGCTCTTGGTGGTAATATTATTGGCTATTATGATTATTTGAGTCTTCTGTCCAGAGGATCAAGTTTGGTTATGGGAGCTGATGAAACTAGGACAACTTACTTCTATGAAAGTAGCGTACCTTCTTCAAGCTTAAGCTGGGAGACGATAGAAACATGGAATGGCGGCTTGGATTTAGGTTTAATAGAAAATAAGCTTCAAATGAGCCTTGATTATTATGTGAAGCAAAATAAAAACATGCTTACTCCTTTGCAACTGCCAGCCACTTTTGGAGTGGGCACACCAATGATTAACAATGGCGTCCTTAAATCGTGGGGCTGGGAACTAGAAGTAAAATACAGGGATCAGGTAAGTGAAGACTTTAGCTACAATGTAGGCTTTAACCTTAGTGATAACCAAAATGAGTTAATTGAATATGCTGGTAGAAACGTTGTCAGCGCAGGCAATAACGGGATTATAGAAGGTTATCCATTGAATACCATATGGGGCTATGCTACGGCTTCTGGTTATTTTAGTTCTGATGATCAGGTAGATGCCGCGCCTTTTCAAGATAATAGAACCGGTCCAGGTGATTTGCAGTACATCAATCAGGATGGTGATGACCGCATCACCGTAGGTAATGGTACTACTGATGATCCGGGAGATTTGGTGCTTTTAGGGACCAATCAGCAGCGGATGCTTTTTGGCTTAAATGCTTCTGCCCAGTGGAAAAACTTTGATTTGTCCATATTCTTTCAAGGAGTAGGAAAGAGAAATTTTATGCCCACAAGGGATATGATCATGCCATTGAGCCAATCATGGTTCATGCCAATGAAGCATCATCAGGATTATTGGACAGAAGAGAATACGGAAGCAGCCTTTCCGAGGCCATACCTAAATGGACATCACAATTATGTTCCTTCGGATCGTTGGGTTCTTGATGGAAGTTATATTAGGTTGAAAAATTTCCAGTTAGGATATTCTCTCCCCGCAGCATTGATAAACCGGATCAATCTAAATAGGGCAAGAATCTTCATTACAGGTCAGGATGTATTGACGTTTACCAAAATGGGCGTATTTAATGGTGTTTTTGACCCAGAAAATTCCAACAATGTGAGAGCAGATTATCCTTTCTTCGGAACGGTAGCTATGGGAATAAATCTTTCTTTTTAAAAATTGCTCAATTAAAATCCAAAAATCATGAAATATCAAAATAAAAATATAATTATTGGATTGCTGACCATGATTATCAGTTTTAGCAGCTGTGATGTGGACAGGTTTCCAGAGACGGCTTTAAGTGATCCATCCTATTGGAGAAATGAAAATGATCTCCAGTTAGCGGCAAACTACTTATATACCTACCTGCCTACCCTACCGGTTACGACAGATGTGTGGTCAGATGATGCATTTGGCACTGCACCCAATCCCGTCAGCGACGGGACTAGAATTGCCCCAGCTACAGATGGTAGTTATAATACTCCATACCGATTGATACGTGCAGCTAATAACATCATCGAAAAAGCTCCTCGCGCTACAGAGAATGGTTTAGAGACTGAAATAGTACAAAGGTATATTGCAGAAGCAAAGTTTTTTCGGGCTTGGGCATACTTTAGTTTGGTACAAAGATTTGGAGATGTTCCTTTGATTTTAGAATCATTGACAGAGGATGACGAGCGATTGTTTGCTCCAGCCAATGACCGAGAAGAAGTGCTGGAGGCAATTTATCTGGATTTGGATGATGCGGTTGCATTTTTACCCGTTCCGTCAGAGATGAGTGGAGAAGAGTATGGTCGGGTTACTAGTACTGCTGCCTTGGGTTTTAAGTCTAGGGTAGCGCTCTTTGAAGGTACCAGAGCCAAGTACCATGGATATGGTGATCCTCAGATGCACTTAAACTTAGCTCTGGAGGCTGCAGAAAGTTGTATGGCATCTAATGAACATAGTTTGTTTGGAGATTATTTTGATCTCTATCAATATGAGGGAGAAGGTCCCGGGAATTCCGAAAATCTATTGGTCAGACAGTATGGGGTAAATGTATCAGAATCTATTTTGAGTCATGTGACACAGCGAAACCTTGAAACCGGTGCTGCTAATCCTACCAAGGCATTAGCAGATGCTTACTTGATGGTAGATGGTTTACCCATTGATAAATCTCCATTGTACGATGAACCTGAAAGTATCATGGATGTTTTTGAAAATAGGGATCCTAGAATGTGGGATACCTTTTATAAAGAAGGGGATGAATATACTGGTACCATGCCTGTTTTTACTGTGCCCAGTTTGTCTTTCCAAAGGACAGGGTTCGCCAATCGCAGGTATGCCAATTTAACAGATTGGCAAAACTCTAGATCTTATATTGATTATACGATTATCCGGTATGCAGAGGTATTGCTAAATTATGCAGAGGTCATCTATGAGATCAATGGAGCTATTTCTGATGAAGAACTAAATAACAGCATTAATTTATTGAGAAATAGGGCCGGAGTGGTTCCGATAAGTAATGCATTTGCTGCTACTAACGGTTTGGATATGTTGGAAGAAATAAGAAGGGAAAGACGTGTAGAGTTAGCGTTAGAGGGTTATAGGTATTGGGATCTTATTAGGTGGAAAACTGCGGAAGATGTTCTTCCAGAGGCGATTTTGGGAAATTTCTATTTTGAGGATGAATTTGGTACAGACGTTACCCCAAATGTCAACGAGGATAATGTCATTGTGCTACAGGCAGAGGAAAACAGATCGTTCGACCCTGACAGAGATTACCTTTGGCCATTACCCATTAACGAATTAGGTTTGAATCCAGCTTTGAAGCAAAATCCAAATTGGTAACCATTTAAATTTACTGGGAACTATGAGAAATCATCAGTTCCCATTTTTTTAACTTTGAATATCAAAAATAACGATTGGATAGTAAGGGGATGATTTGTAAAGTGGGAGGTGGGGATGAAAATGTGGGTTAAATCATCTTCTTAAGCTCGTTTTAATTTTTTATTACTTTCTCTAAAAAACAGTTGTTCTTATGCTTGATGTAATACTTTCTATTATGCGGAAACCCAAGTTAGTTTTAGCTTTTATTCTTTTGTTTATTTCAGAATTTATTTTCGCTCAAGAAAAACGCGATTTATTACAACATGACCTTGAAAAAGCCAATATGGATACTTGGCATAATGATCCGGTAGGAATTTTCCCGGATAAAGCTTCTTTGAAGAAAAACTTTGATAAACTTCCTGATGGTGTATTAGAGCAAATTCAAGTTGATGCTCAAACAGCTTTCAAATATGAATGGCCGAGTATCCCGGCCTCTGCTTATCTGGACTTTGTGCGGAATGGCAATAGGACAAGGATGCAAAATTTTCAGAATCAAAGGACATCAGTGCTAAAAAGTTTGGTTATGGCTGAGCTATTAGAGCAAGAGGGAAAATACCTGGACCCAATAGCTGATGCCATTTGGGCATTGTGTGAACAGTCTACTTGGGTATTGTCTGCTCATTTAGGACCGCAAAAGGGAGGCGCTGGAGTTCCAAACATAGCTGATCCGCTAATCGATTTGGGCTCTGGGGAAGTAGCCAATTTGTTGGCTTGGGTGTACTTTTATTTTCGGAGTGACCTAGAAAATGTTTCCCCGCTGTTGGTGCAACGATTAGAAAATGAAATTAAAGAAAGGATCATTACTCCTTACCTCGCTAGGGATGATTTTTGGTGGATGGGATTTGATTCATCATTTGTAAATAATTGGAATCCATGGTGTAATTACAATGTCTTGTTAGCTACTTTTCTTGTAGAAGAAGACCAAGCTATCAAGCAACAAGTATATGAAAAGAGTATGCGTTCTGTGGATCAGTTTATTAACTATTATAAATCAGATGGAGCATGTGAAGAAGGGCCTGCCTATTGGGACCATGCTGGGGGAAAGATGTTAGAATACCTTGCGTTGATCCATCAAATTTCTTCAAATGAAATTTATATTGGGGATCAGTCTTTGATTAAAAATATGGGTAATTATATTCGTAAAACCCATATAGCGGGCGAGTATTATGTGAACTTCGCAGATGCTTCTGCTAGCTTAAAGGCTCACCCAGGGATTATTTATAGGTATGGTAAGTATGTTTCAGATGAAAAGTTAAAGGGATTTGCTGTGGATATTGCACAGCAAGTCGATTTTTCAGACGCTCCTTTAAATGGAAGCTTAGACAGAATGTTACATAATCTGAGTTTGTATACTGAATTATTGAGGCAGTCTCCGTATACAAGTCCCGAGTCCTATTTTTTATATCCGGAAACAGAAATCATTGGAGGAAGGTCCAGAGAAGGTTTCTTTTTTGCTGCCAAAGGAGGACATAATAATGAAAGCCACAATCATAATGATGTAGGTTCTTTTATCCTCTACTTTCAAGGGAAACCTGTTTTAGTTGACCTAGGGGTAGAGACATATTCAGCGAAAACATTTAGCAGTGAGCGATATGAGATATGGACGATGCAGTCTGATTTTCATAACCTTCCCAAAATCAATGGTTTTTCCCAAAAGTCTGGTAAAAAATATAGTGCGCAAAAAGTTGATTTTGATATTGGGAGAAGTTTTCTGAGGTTTGATTTAGATATCAGCAAATCCTATCCTACTGAGGCAGCTTGTAAGCATTGGAACAGAACCTATACGCTTAATAGAGAACGCGCAAAATTCGATATAACAGACCAGTTTGAGTTGGAACAATTTCATTCCAAAAGTGAACTCCATTTCATGTGTTATGATAAGCCAGTGGAGATAGGAAAAGGTGTGGTGAAGATCGGAGAAAATGATGGCAAGGATATTATATTGAAATATCCTTATCAAGACCTGTGCTTGAAAATATTAAACTTTGAAATGAAAGATGCCAGACTTCAAAAAGCTTGGAACCGAGCGGAAGTATTTCAAATTCTTTTCACTCAAAGAGAGGAAAAAAGGCGTGACGAATGGCATATTTCGGTGATGATTAGGTGATAAAAATTTTACTCAGTTCCTTGAGTAGAAAAGTGCAATTAAATATTTGTATAATTTAGCATCTGTACAAAGGAGAGTGTTAATATTATTGATTAACTGTATCAAGTTAAAATATTAATAAATTAGTTTCGTAAGATAAAATAGTATAGTAATAGTTGAATCGAAATAAAATATTTCCGTAAAGTTTTATTTCGAATAAATAATTTCTATGTTTAGGGGTGTTGTACTAAATGAGATATCTTCTAAACCATACTGACGTTGAGTTAATTGCCTTGCTAAGACAAGGTGAGTTGACTGCTTTTGATGAACTGTATCATCGTTATGTGCCAAGAGTATTGGGGTTTGCAAAGACTTTTATTTTGGACAATGATGAAGCTGAAGAAGCAGTCCAAGAAGTCTTTATAAAGGTTTGGGAAAAGAGAAATACGCTTAAGAGTGAGTTAAGTTTTAAAAGCTATCTCTTTGTGTCTGTAAAAAACCAAATTTACAATAAGTTACGCAATGCCAAGAAGTTTGTCAGTGTTGAAGAAACAGAGGTAGATCTCATTTCCAATGAAATGCATGTTTACGATGAGCTAGCGTACCAGGAATTAGAACAAACAGCTTTTAGTGTATTAGATCAACTTCCTCAAATCCAAAAGAAGGTTTTTACCCTTAATAAATTAGAGGGTTTGAGCCATAAGGAAATTGCGGGAATGCTTAATATCTCAGTAAGAACTGTAGAGCATCATGTGTATTTAGCTAGCAAACAGTTACGGGCTAGTATTTTGCAACATGCTTCCATGGTCAGTGTTTTTGTGATTTTTATGCTGAATAGCTAAAAAATATTTTCATTACCCTCCCCAAAAAAAAGAATAGTACTACTCATCATTTTTGTGTGTATTTGCTGATAACTGAGCAAGCTTATAAAGCACATAATTTCACTCCATCAAGATTTTATTTGCAAGTTAAAGGTGAACCAATTACACCTGTCACGATTATCGGGATAAAAAGGGAGAATACAGTTTTGTAATAGTTTGATAATCATATTTTAGTTCATCGGTGTTTGGGTAAAATAAAATGTGTTAAAGAAAGCATATAGCTATCAAAAAACTCTCGTCTCCTCGACTTTTCCATTTGATCCATGATTTTTAATACGAGATATAGCTTCGTTTGACAAAGGAAATGTAGTTCTCAGTACTTAAGTATGTTGTTGTAATAAAAAAAGTTAAAAATTCTATAAATATTTTATCGGAATTTATATCTATTATTTTCAATTTTTTAAGATTTAAATTCTTTTATTGTGCGCTTTTTCACTTGTTTTTGATTAATTGTTTTATTTAGATGGAATTCAGTTTTTTAGTGTTAATAAAAAATTAAAGTTTCATTAAGTAGTTCGCCCTTCCCAAGTGTATAACCCTTAGAAGACTACAAGAAACGAAAGTGAATAAAGATAAACTCATAAGATTTTTAAACAATAAAGCTTCAGTAGGAGAAAAGCATGAAGTGAGCCAATGGCTGGAAAAGCCTAAAGCTCAGCAAAAGCTGGACGCCTTAATGGAGAAAACTTGGGAGGAGTCGGAAATCTCCGATAGTAAGGAGGATAAAGAGAGGATTTTAGAGAATATCCATAAAAAGATAAAAAAGGAGAATGAGAGGCCACTGCAAAATAAAGAAAAGAAGCTATGGTGGCCTTCACTGAAGATAGCAGCTTCCGTGTTGCTAGTAGGGCTTATTACTTTTGCAGTATATCGTCAGGTCTATCACTTGGATGTGCCTGAAGTGAAAGAAGAGCTGATAGTCTACACTAAGGAGGCTAAAAGTGGCCAAAAACTTAAATTGAGATTACCTGACCAAACCTTTGTAATTCTAAATGCCAATTCATCATTAAGTTATTCCTCAGAGTTTGGTAAAGAGATTAGAGAAGTAAGCCTTAAGGGAGAAGCTTTTTTTGAAGTGGCATCTGATAAGGAGCACCCTTTCAAAGTAAGGACAGAGAGCTTGGTGACCACAGCTTTAGGAACTGCATTTAATACTTACTCAAGGGATGGTGATGTGAAAGTTGCTTTGACTGAAGGGAAAGTTAAGGTGGAGCAGTTGGGGCCGTCCAATGGAGATAATGAGGTTTTACTTGTCCCTGGTCAAATGGCTAGCTTTACTTCTGAAGAAAATTATATGCTTCAAGTAGAGGCTTTTGAACCTTTAAAAGTAATGGCCTGGAAAGAGGGGAGGATTAGATTTAAGAGCCAAAAGTTGAAAGATGTTGTTGAAAACCTGGAGCAATGGTATTCAATCGATATTGAATTGGGTAAGGGAGTGAAAGCCAGTAGGAAAGTTTCAGGCTTGTTTGACAACGAGAGTTTGGAAAATATACTCAATGGATTGTCTTTTTCCTTAGGTTTTAAATACGAAATACAAGAAAACAAAGTAATCATTAAACCATAATAATTGCCTATGATATAAAAATAAGGACAGTCATCCATCGCCAAATGAAGTGACTGTCCCGAGAGTTTCAAGTGACTAACCTTAAAACATTTAACTAAATTATGAAAAGAAAATTACTAGACCTAATAATAATGGTGTCTAAAAATCTGCTATATGGCATAATTATTCAATGCTTATTTCTTTCGACCTTGATGGCAAAGGAAGGGAATGCACAGATAAAGCCACTTGATAAGGCTTTTGTGAAAGTTGAAAAGAGAGAATGGACCGTTAAGGCACTGTTTGAAGAGATGGAACGCAAAACGGATTATGTTTTTGTTTATCCTGATGACGTTGTTGATAATAAACCCAAGGTGAGTATTGGTAACGAAGAACTTTCTGTAGAGATGGTTCTTACAGAAATTGCCAAGACTACCGGACTAAAATTTAAGCAAGTCAATAACAGCGTCTTTGTTGGAAGACAACGCGATATTATTAAAGCTGTTGAAGCTAATATCGTGGCAGTAGAAGTAAGCGGTGTTATTACTGATAAAGATGGCAACCCACTTCCGGGAGTAGCTATTGTAGAAAAAGGTACTACTAATGGTACTGTGACAGATTTGGATGGACAATACTCCATTAATGTTCAAGAAGGTGGTGAACTTGTCTTTTCCTTTGTTGGATTTAAGACGCAGACAGTTCAAGTGGGAAGTAATAGTCAAATAAACTTAGTACTTGAAGAAGATTTAGGAGATCTAGACGAAGTGGTTGTGGTAGGTTATGGTACCCAAAAGAAGAGTACCCTTACCGGTTCCGTGACGGATTTAAAGGCAGATAAGCTTGCCAAAAACCCAACTACTAACGTAAAAGGACTTTTAGTAGGACAAGTTCCTGGTTTGGTAACTAATCAAAACCCAGGACTCCCTGGAGCTGATAATGTTAATATTAGTATTAGAGGATTCGGAGCTCCTTTAGTCATTGTGGATGGAGTGGAGTCTTATTTGGATCGTCTAGACCCTAATGATATTGAAAGCATTTCTGTTCTGAAAGACGCTTCTGCTGCTATTTATGGTGCTCGTGCAGGGAATGGAGTTATTTTGGTAACTACTAAAAGAGGAACTTCAGGTAAGCCTAAGATAACTTATCATGGTTATTTTGCTACCCAGAAAAGATTGACTTTCCCTGAGCAGGTAGATGCAGGTAATTTTATCAAATTAGGCAGGGACGCTATTTTTAATACCCAGTATGATCCTGCAAATCCAGATGCAGATATTTCTTATGGAACTTTGTTTACTGAAGAGAATCTAGAAAAATATACTGCACCTGGCGCCCCAAGTTATGATTGGGCAAATGCTACCGTTAAAAAAGGAGGCTCTCCTTTACAGAATCACAATTTAAGCCTTAGGGGTGGAAGTGAGGATGTGAGGTATTACATCAGTTTGGGTATGCAAGACCAGTCTGGGATCTTCAATGGAGATTATGACTACAGTAAATTTTCCATTACTAGTAATACAGATATCAAACTTTCAGAAGGATTAGACCTTAAGCTGAATGTAAGCCATATCAATGAACAACAGGATTATGCTGCATCTTCTATCGGGGATATTTGGAATGATTTGAGGACCGCACAACCTATATATCCTACTTCTTTGCCTGATCCTACTAAGAATCCATACTCTGGATTTAATGCTCGTTCACCAATAACAAGAATTCAGAAAGATGTTGTAGGTTATGAGAATACCAATAAAAAGACAACAGCTGGTGCCCTTGAATTAAGCTATAATTTGCCTTTCTTCAAAGATTTGACATTAGGGGCTAGAACGAACTTTAGATTTAGAACTGCAGTATCAGAAACATTGACCAAATTCTATCAGGTTTATTCCTACAACCCAGATGATATCACTGATACTTATGATGGGTATCAAGTTGAGGGGTCTGCAGGGATCAATAGATATATTAAAAGTATATACGGACCTAGTGATCCAAGAAGTAGGTTTCTTTATAGAGGATACGCAAGATATAATAAAGACATAGATAAGCATAATGTCTCATTTTTGGCCTTTGGAGAAAGAGAAGACAATGTTTACAATAGTCTGACTGTGAACAGAAGGGATTTGCTCTCTCCTGATATTCCTGAAGTAAGCGGTGCTAATGAGTTGACCACTACTTCTGGTACTGGACGTGATGTAGAGTATACTCGTGTTAGTTTTGCAGGGCGATTGAATTATTCCTTCGATGAAAAATATCTTTTTGAAGCTACCTTAAGGGCAGATGCTAGTTCTAAATTTGGTCCTAAAGTAAGATGGGGTTATTTCCCTTCTGTTTCTGCAGGTTGGAACATCGCAAGGGAAGACTTTATGAAAAATGCAGAGATGTTTGATCAATTGAAGTTAAGACTTTCATTTAGTCAGACTGGAGTTGATAGTAATTTAGGAAACACTTCTTTTGAATATTTATCTGGCTTTGAGGAAAGAACAGGGAATATTTATCTTCTTGATGGACAGCAGGTACCTCAAATACAAGCCAGTGGCTTACCTAATGAACTGGTAACTTGGGAAGAGACCACATTGTATAATGCAGGACTTGACTATACTTTGTTTGGTGGACGTGTGTTTGGTAGCATTGATGGATTTTATAGATACCGTGATGGTTTGCTTAGACAACCTTTGGAATCTTTGCCAGGAACGTTTGGTGCAGCACTTCCTCAGGTGAACCTTGATGCAAGAAGTAATAGGGGGCTTGATGCTTCTTTGGGTGTAAAGGGCTCTGTTGGGGATTTCCAATATAATGTAGTGGCAGGCGTTGGATATACTAGAGAGAAATATGAGAAATACCAAGAAGATATTGATGAGACCGACCCTGTTCAAGTGAAGTTTAACAAGAGAACAGGTCGTTGGGTAAACGTTGCGTTCGGATATAAGTCTGATGGACTTTTCAATTCCCAAGCTGAAGTGGATGAATATTTGGATACCTATACTTTTGAAGATATCAATGGTACTCCAAAACCTGGAGATATTAAATATGTTGATATCACTGGTGATGGTGTGATCAATAGAGAGGACAGGTATGAAATTGGTTACGGAAATAATCCTCAATTGACCTATAGCCTTAGCCCAAGCTTGACTTATAAAAACTTCAATTTGTCGATGTTATGGCAAGGAGGATCACAGTTCAATGTTTTTATAGTAGGAGCATATAGATCGCCATTCAATAATGAGCAGGTTCCACTTACAATACATCAAGAGTATTCTTGGACCCAAGACCCTGCCAATCCTGGAGTAGGATCCAATCCAAATGCTCAGTTGCCAGCATTCAACAGAGACGGTTCAAGAACATGGAATGATCTGCAGTCAGATTTCTGGATGAAAGATGGTACTTATATAAGATTGAAAACAGCTACTTTATCATATAACGTCAGCAACCAAATTCTTTCTCGAGTAGGTTTGGATAGGGTAACTGTTTATGTGTCAGGTGACAATATAGTTTCCTTTAATAAATTGGGGATCTTCAAGGGAAGCCTTGACCCTGAAGAATCTTCGCAACCAAATGCATTTAACTTGCCTTTGTTAAGGACGATGTCTTTTGGTGTTCAAGTAGCATTGTAATTTAAAGCAGATAGTAATGAAAAATATAAGAAATATATTATTACCACTTTGCATCTTCATGCTATTTTCATGTGAAGATGAGTTGACTAAGGTACCGGATTTTATTTCGGAGGATAATGTCTTTGAATCAGAGGCATTGACTGAAGCCTATTTGGCTAATGTTTATCAGGATATAAGGTTTTTTAATTGGGGTGGGCAAGCTGGATTAAATATTGGAATGATACCTGCCATTGGTGGCGAACATATTTGTTTTGCTGATTGGCAGGATCCCAATACCACATATCAAAGGACTTACTCAGCAGCAGCTGGTGATGGACCTGTTGGATATTATCCATGGAACAATGTTCGTGATGTAAATTATATTATTGAGAATATTGTAGAAAGTGCTTCGTATAATCAAGATTATATCAATGCAAAAGCAGCAGAGGCCAAGTTTCTAAGAGCTTTTATGTATTTTGAAATGGTAAAACGTTATGGTGGAGTACCATTGATTACCAGTGTTCAAGATGTAAATGATCCAGAGGAAGAGCTTTATCCTAGTAGAAATACGGAACAAGAAGTATATGATTTCATTATTTCTGAACTGGATGCAGCAATTCCTTATTTAAGTCCTGATGCTATAGGAGGACAAGGTCGTGCAGACAAATGGACTGCATTGGCTCTTCAAAGCCGAGCAGCATTATATGCAGCGAGTATAGCCAACTTTGGGCAGGTGCAAATAGACGGAGTGGTAGGGATTCCAAATTCTTTAGCTCAGAGTTATTACCAAAAAAGTTATGACGCTTCTAAGGAAATCATTGAATCGGGAAATTTTACGCTCTATAATGAGTACAGTGATAAGGTAGAGAATTACATCAACTTATTTTTGGATGACAATAACAGCGAGGTGATTTTTGCCCAGGTTTTTGAGCCAATTATTAAGGGTACTAGTTTCGATAACCTTGCTTTTCCTGCGGAATTTAGAGCGGGCTGGGGCTGTAATTTCCCAGTATTGTACGATATGGTTGAGTTGTTTGATTTTCAAGACGGCACCTTAGGCACGTCAATTAGTAGAGATGAACTTAATGCCAATAATAAGTGGGATATGGACGAGTTCTTTGGAAACAGAGATCCACGCTTTAGGGCATCTGTGTTCTATCCGGAAACAACCTTTAAGGGAGGGCTAATCTATTTTCATAGTAGTACCCTTTATACTAATGGTCAAGGTCAAAAGGTAGAAGTTAGTTCAGGAAATCTTGATAGAAATGGAGAGGTTTGGCCTGCTTCTGCACATGCCAGAAACGTAAGAAATACAGCTATGCTGAGACGTAAGAATGTAAATGAATATTTGGATCTACCAGTTAGTGGTGATTCTGGGCAGGATTTTGCGATTTTCAGATTAGGTGAGATGTATTTGAATTTGGCAGAAGCTGCTTACTATCTTAATCAAATGGGGGAATCTCTTGACGCAGTTAACATGATAAGAGAGAGAGCTGGAATGCCGCTTTATGATCAGATTTCTGAGGAAAACTTGAGAAAAGAAAGACAAGTAGAATTGTGTTTTGAAACTCATAGATACTGGGATTTGGTGAGATGGAGAACGGCTCCAGATTATTTGGATAATGTAAGGATGAAAGGGTTGGTATTCAAGTATGACCTTGATGAGGACAAGTACATCATTACATTGAAGAATGCAG
This sequence comes from Echinicola sp. 20G, assembly GCF_015533855.1. Taxonomy (GTDB): domain Bacteria; phylum Bacteroidota; class Bacteroidia; order Cytophagales; family Cyclobacteriaceae; genus Echinicola. The sequence continues at coordinate 2,467,132 of NZ_AP024154.1, forward strand.
AACCAGTGACCAGAGAGTTTGGTCCAGAAAGGTTTTACTTCCCAATTGATCAGGGAATAATTGCAGATAATCCGAAGTGGGTTCAAAATCCAGGCTACGAATAAATATTGAAGATTTAAGATTAAAAGGGCCAGTAATTTTACTGGCCTTTTTTATCGGATGTATTATTACTGTACCTCTCTGAAGTTTTCTGGAGAGGCTTTAGAATCAAAGAAGTTGAAATGAAGGAACTAAAATTATTTGCAGGCTTAGCGCTATTGTTTTGTATTTCATGCAGTCAAAAGCAAGTAGCCAAAAAAACAGATTCTTCTGGCAAGGGAAAACCCAATGTACTACTGATTTATACAGATGATGTAGGGTATGGGGATATCGCTACTTATGGCGGAAAAATCCCTACTCCCAATATTGATAAGTTAGCTGAGCAGGGTTTGCTGTTTACGAATGCTTATGCGTCGGCAGCCACTTGCACTCCGTCTAGGTATTCATTGCTCACAGGGGAATATGCCTGGAGAGCAAAGGGGCGCGGAGTAGCGCCAGGAGATGCCTCCGCTTTGATCAAACCAGGAGTGGAGACACTACCTTTGGTGATGCAAAAAGGAGGTTATAGAACAGCAGTCATAGGTAAGTGGCATTTAGGATTGGGGGGAGAAAATGGCCCAGATTGGAATGGTGAACTAAGCCCGGGACCTTTGGAAATTGGCTTTGATTATTCATTTATCATACCTGCGACTGGAGATCGGGTTCCTACAGTGTTTGTTGAAGACCATCATGTGGTTAACTTGGATCCTAAGGACCCTATAGAGGTTAGCTACCGTAAAAAAGTAGGTGATAGACCTACCGGAAAGGACAATCCGGACTTGCTTAAGATGATGTGGTCTCATGGCCATAACCATACCATTGTCAATGGCGTAAGCCGAATTGGTTACATGTCGGGAGGCGAGGCAGCCCTGTGGAGAGATGAGGATTTTGCACAAACTTTTGTGGATAAGGCCAGTGCTTTTATCAAGCAGGATTTAGGCAAACCATTCTTTATGTACTTTGCGACCCACGATATTCATGTGCCAAGAATAGCCAATGAACGCTTTCAAGGCGCAACTGAGTTTGGCCCTCGTGGAGACGTGATTGTTCAGTTAGATTGGACTGTAGGAGAATTGGTGAAATTACTAAAAGCTGAAGGGCTTGATAAAAATACCATGATTATTTTCTCCAGCGATAATGGGCCTGTATTGGACGATGGCTATGTAGATCAGGCAAGAGAGCTGGTAGGTGACCATCATCCGGGAGGTAACCTAAGAGGTGGGAAATACAGTGCCTTTGAAGCAGGAACTCGCGTACCTTTTATTGTGAAATGGCCCGCAGAAATTCAGTCAGGAACCATCTCCAATGCTCTTTTTAGCCAAGTAGATTTATTAGGTTCTATGGCTGCCTATCTGGATGTAGAATATGACTCCACCCAGGCAGTAGACACTGAAAATGCTTGGCAAAGTTTGGTAGGAGAGGATACAGAAGGCAGATATGCTTTGGTGCAGGAAGCCTTGTTCAGTAATCTGGCTTATGTGAGAAGGGATGGTTATAAGTATATCCCGGCCAACAACGGCCCAGACATGGTGCCTTGGGGGCCGATCATTGAAACTGGATTCTCCAAAGAGGATCAGCTGTTTGATGTGAAAGCAGATGCAGGAGAGACCAATGAGGTTTCAGATGAGTTTCCAAAGGTAATGGAGGAAATGAAAAAGGAGCTAAATGTGATAATTAATAAGTGATAGTAAAAGACCTGGGAACCCCGGGTCTTTTTTGTTAGTGCATGATAAAAAAGTATGCAATCAAGTGATTATTGGTGGAACAAAAGGTAGAGGTTTTTAGGTAAATTGCGCTAATTTCTTAAAGTAATCAATCTAAAAAAATGGATATATTAAAGTGTAGAATTTTTGTGATAGTCTTGGTTTTTATTGCCGCAAGCTGTAAGAATCAATCGACCGAAAGTGAGAAAGTAGCTATTACTCCTCCAAACATCATTTATATCTTAGCAGATGATATGGGCTTTGGAGATTTAGGAGCCAATAACCCTGATAGTAAGATCCCAACTCCTCATCTTGACCAATTGGCAAAGGAAGGAATGCGTTTTACAGATGCGCATACCTCCTCGGCAGTGTGCACCCCTACCAGATATGGTATTTTGACCGGAAGGTATAATTGGAGATCAACGTTGAAAAAAGGGGTATTAGGTGGATATAGTAAACCTTTGATTGATACTACCAGAGCAACGGTGGCTTCCATGCTCAGTGCACATGGTTATCATACGGCATTTATAGGCAAGTGGCACCTTAGCTGGGACTGGGGAAAAGATGCTTCTGGAAACGTGGATTTCAGCTTACCTGTGACCCATAATCCAAATGACAATGGCTTTGACTATGCTTATGGCCATGTGGCTTCTTTGGATATCCCTCCATATGTTTATGTAGAAAATGGAAAAGTTACAGCAGTTCCGACTGATTCCACCCAAAGTAAGGATAAGTATGGCTGGTGGAGAAAAGGGATGACAGGTCCTGATTTTAAGCACGAAGATGTTACACCTAATTTTTTCAGGAGAGGCATCCAGTATGTCAAAGAAAGAGCCCATTCAGGAGAACCATTTTTCCTTTATTTGCCATTGCCTTCCCCGCATACTCCTATTTTGCCTTCTGAAGAGTACCAGGGTAAAAGTGGCTTAAACCCTTATGGGGATTTTGTAATGATGATTGATGATTATATGGGGCAATTAATGGCCGCGGTCAAAGAAGCGGGTATTGAAGAAAATACCATGATTGTTTTTACCAGTGACAATGGCTGTTCTCCTGCTGCCAAAATTGAAGAGCTGACAGCTAAGGGACATTATCCAAATGGTATTTATAGAGGGCATAAAGCGGATATTTATGAAGGTGGACATCGGGTTCCATTCATCGTAAAATGGCCAAGAACTATCAAAGCTTCTACTATCAATGATCAAACCATTTGTACGACAGACTTAATGGCTACCTGTGCTGATTTGGTGGGGTACAAGCTAAAGGACGATGAGGGAGAAGACAGTTACAGCATGCTGCCATTATTTCAAGGTGAAACTTTGGAAGGCGATTTCCGTGAGGCAACAGTTCACCATTCCATTAATGGAAGCTTTGCCATCAGGAAAGGTGATTGGAAGTTGGCGATGACTGCGGGTTCTGGCGGCTGGAGTTTTCCAACCCCTGCCCAAGTGGCCAAACAAGACACATTGCCAGAAGTTCAGTTGTTCAACATGAAAGACGACCCGAAAGAAGAAAATAACCTACAGGCAGAGTTCCCGGAAAAGGTTGATGAACTTCAAGCGCTTTTGACAAAATACATTGAATCAGGAAGAAGCACACCTGGTCAGCCTCAGCCAAATGATGGTGGAGAATTATGGGAACAGCTATGGTGGATGCAAGAATCTGAATAATTAACTATGAGATTTATACCCTTAAACCTTTTAAAAGCAGTTTTTGTTGGCTGCTGTTTACTTCAATTTTCATGTGCTGAAAAAAGCCAGCGTGAAGAACCCAAACGACCAAATATTATTTATGTGTTGGCCGATGACATGGGCATTGGTGATATTCAAGCATTTTACCCTGAAGGGAAAATAGCCACACCAAACCTTGATCAAATGGCTGCAGATGGGATGCGTTTCACAGATGCCCATACATCATCTGCTGTCTGTACGCCCACGCGATACAGCATTTTAACTGGACGTTATAACTGGCGTTCTAGGTTGAAAGAAGGAGTCTTGTGGAGTGATGATAAAGGTTTGATAGACACTGCAAGAACTACAGTACCCTCTCTGCTGAAGGACCATGGCTACCATACCGCTTATTTGGGAAAGTGGCATTTGGGTTGGAACTGGGGACATGATGAGCAAGGAAATATAGACTTTAGCAAAGAAGTAACCCATAATCCAAATGATAATGGTTTTGACTATGCTTATGGACATGTCGCTTCATTGGATATTCCACCTTATGTATATGTTGAAAATGGAAAGGTGACAGCAATTCCCACCGACTCGACAGAAAGCAAAGACAAGTATGGTTGGTGGAGAAAAGGGATGACAGCACCTGATTTTAAGCATGAAGATGTAACGCCTAATTTCTTCAGAAGAGCGATTTCATATGTGCAAGAGAGGGCAAAGACAGATCAGCCTTTTTTCCTTTATTTGGCGCTCCCTTCCCCACACTCTCCAATTCTTCCGTCAGAAAAATGGCAAGGCAAAAGCGGGTTGAACCCCTATGGTGATTTTGTGATGATGATTGATGATTACATGGGACAGTTGATTTCCGCGGTAAATGAATCGGGAGTAGAAGATGACACCATGATCATATTTGTAACAGACAATGGCTGTGCCCCAGCTTCCAAAATTGATGAATTGATTGAAGCAGGGCATCACCCAAGTGGAATTTACCGAGGGCATAAGGCGGATATTTACGAAGGTGGTCATCGAGTGCCTTTTATAGTCAAGTGGCCAAAGACGGTCAAAGCAGGAAGTGTCAGCGATCAGACCATCTGCACTACTGATTTGTTAGCCACTTGTGCGGCCTTGGTCGATTATAAATTGAAAGACAATGAAGGCGAGGACAGCTATAATATGCTTCCTCTTCTCAAAGGAGAGACTTTAAAAGAAGATTTTCGTGAAGCAACAGTCCATCATTCAGTGAATGGCTCTTTTGCGATTCGAAAGGGAGATTGGAAACTGCTTATGTGTGGAGGTTCAGGTGGATGGAGCTACCCAACTCCTCAGGACGTCGCGGAAATGGATTCCTTGCCACCTGTTCAGCTGTACAACATGAAAGAAGACCCTTCAGAAACCAGTAACCTTGAAGCGAAATATCCAGAAAAAGTACAGGAGCTTCAGGATCTTCTGACCAAATATGTTGTTGAAGGCAGAAGTACACCTGGGGTGGCTCAGGAAAATGATGGTGAAAAGAAGTGGAAGCAGCTTTGGTGGATCGACTAAAGCGAATAAAATATTTATAAATTCGAAAATTGATAAGATGAAAAGAAAGCTGTTTATAATCAGTGTATTGCATGTTTTGTTCTTGGCCATATGCTGGGGAGGACATGCCAAAGATTATTATGTCCATCCCACAAAAGGAAAGGATACTAATACTGGGTTAAGCCAATCGGCAGCTTTCCAAAGTCTTGATAAGGTCAATCATTTAAAACTAGAAGCCGGTGACCGGGTTTTATTGGCTTCGGGAGAAGTGTTTCTAGGTGCCATAAGCCTAAATGACGTGAAAGGGATGAAAAGTGCTCCTATTACTTTTCAGTCTTACGCTTGGAATGGGGGAGAGAGTTTACGGGCTGTGATCGATGCAAAGAGTGAAGATGCTGGTGTTTTACTAAAGGATTGTTCATGGATAAACATTATTGGTCTTGAAATCAAGGCAGATGGATATGATCAAAATATCGAGCAAAATGCAAAAATGAGATGTGGGATTTTGGTAACGAATCAAGAAGCTGAAAAAGTACAGGGCATCGAAATTGATAACGTTTATATTCATGATGTTTTCTTTGCCAACCCCGGTATCAATAGAGGTGAGAATGAAATAAAAACGGCAAATGGAACCCAAGCTTATGGCTGGGGGATCAGGGTGATCAATAGTAACCCAGAGCTGATGATTCAAGAGGTAAAGATCAGTAATTGTAAGGTTGAAAATGTAGCGCACACTGGTATCAAGCTGACAGGCAAAGATCATAATATTCAGCAAGTCAAAATCAGTAATAATGAAGTGATTCGACCTGGTGGGCCTGGTATTCAAATGTCAGGGGTGCGTTTTGTTCATGTCTTGAACAATAATGTGCAATACTCAGGAAGTCCAGATGATAGCAGAAAGTGGGGTCGAGGTAGCGGACTTTGGACTTGGGGGGCTTCTCAGGTGATGATCGAGCACAATCAATTTATGCATGCTAATGGGCCCGCAGATTCTGCTGGGGCTCATATTGACTTTAATTGTGACAATGTAGTCATGCAGTACAATTTCAGTGCTTTTAATGCTGGGGGTTTTTGCGAAATTTTAGGGAATAATTTTAATTGTTCCTACCGCTTTAATATCAGTGTCAATGATGGACACCGGGAAAAAGGAGTAGGGAATGCTTTTCAGGAAGGAAAAGTTTTTTGGTTGAGCGGCTATCAGGGTAAGAAAGCCAGAAAGGGGCCTATTAATTCCTATTTCTACAATAATACCATCTATGTAAGCAAAGACCATACGGCCAAAATAGCTATTGAGAATAATTCTAGTGGTATTTTGATCGCCAATAATATTTTCTGCATCGAGGGGGAAAGCAAATATGTATTGGGAGATCAGTACAATCCTGATGACGGAAAAGGCAATGTCAGCTTAGAACATGTAACTTTTGCAAATAATCTCTTCTATGATAAGGGTAATTGGCCAAAAGAAGCCATGATTTACGACCAATCTCCGATCTATGGAAATCCCCAATTTGCAAATGCCGGTGGAGAAAAACCATCAGATTATATCCCTTCCAACGCGAATTTGGTAAAGCAAGGGATTGAAGTAAAAAGAATAGAAGGAGATCCTTTTGGTTTGGTTAGAGGCTTACAAATGAAGACAGATTTTCTAGGACAAGAAATAAACGGAATCAATTTTATTGGTGCAATAAAGCCTGAGTGATATTATTGACATCTGTACTTGTTAATTATCCCCCTCCTAGTACTAGTGAGTTAAAGACTTTATAACTTTGAAAGGTTATTATTGCGGGGAGGTCGACACAGCTGCGGGACGGGGGTGGCCTTGTGGGAAGAAGCTTTAGCTGTGTCTTGATTTTTCTTTGCTTCGTTTCTTTTCATCTAAGGAAAAGAAATGAAGAGTAAAGCCTAGGAAACAGACTTAATTGGTGGAAAAACCATTTTCAATTGCCAATATTTAAAAACAATAATTTTTCAAAATATACAACTAGTTTAAGAAGTAGTAACAACTAAAAATTAGATAGATTTGATCAATAAAGCACTAAAGATTACATTATTGAGCGTGACCCTTTTAACACTGTGTTTTTCTGTCAGTAAAGGCCAAGACCCGCTGAGTTTGTCAAAACACATACAGCCTGTAGGACAAGAAAATATCTTCAAAACGGAAGGATACTATAATTGGGGTGGATCAGTGATAAAAGGAGAAGATGGCAAATACCATCTTTTTTATTCCAGATGGCCAAAATCCACACAATTTTCTGGTTGGATGATATACTCAGAAATAGCTCACGCGGTGTCCGACCAACCGGTGGGTCCATGGGAATACAAAGAAACTGTGCTGGAAGGTAGGGGTAAAGGCCATTGGGATGCGATTACAGCACACAACCCGAAAATTAAACAATTTAAAGGGAAGTTTTACTTATACTATGTGTCTACAAATTTGGGTGAAAACAAGGATTATAATGAGGATGACTTGAAGGAGATCAGTCGTTCCCGGTTAAGTCACCCAGGTAGGAAAGTGGCCAGATCAAATCAACGAACAGGAGTGGCTGTGGCTACATCCTTAGATGGACCTTGGACCAGACAAAACCAGCCATTAATAGAGCCATCAGGGCCAATTACTACCATTACTGTCAACCCGGCAGTTGCTCAAGGAAAAGACGATAGATTTTATATGATTGTCAAGGGGGACAAGCCCAACGAAACCAGGTTTATTCGGAATCAAGCTATGGCGATCAGTGATCATCCTGATGGACCTTACGAGATTCAGCCTGATCCAGTAATTGATTACATCGATACTGAGGACATGTCTCTTTGGTATGATGAAAGCAGAGGAATGTATTATGGAATATTCCATACTCCAGAAGGATTTATCGGTCTGGTAAGTTCTGAGGATGGATTGAAATGGAAAAAAGCTTCTGAGTACCAGGTAATGCCAAAAGAGATGAAAATGGATGACGGATCAATACTTAAGCCTGATCGCCTTGAACGCCCTTTTGTCTATGAAGAAAATGGACAAGTAGTCATGTTAGGGTTGGCAGCCAAGCAAGGAGACAATTCTTTTGTCATAACCATACCTTTAAAATACTAATCTTCAAGTACTTAACTTGGCTCATTAAGCTCGGAAATTAAAATGCGATTTTAAATGACAATAGCGATATGAACAACGTATGAGTCAAAAAACTTGAAGATTAGGATGAAATGCAAAAATAGTATGGGTATTGGTTGAATTTCATAGTGCATTTGCCCTTATTTTTGAGTTACTTGCTATCATCTAAATTATTGTAGGGTTAAAATTTTACAATCATTTAATGGGTTTTAATTAGGGTTTGTAAGGTAAAAATCCCCGAGATCTTTGTCTCGGGGATTTTTTTGTTCAAGAAAAATAATAGTAGGGCAGAAATACAGAAAAGGTATTTCATTTATTAATACATCAGCCCAATTTTTCATCCAGTTAGATTATACAGATTGTATCTTATGGTTAAATCGAAAGATTAAATTGGTTTGTAAGGAAGTTCTACTTTTTTAAAGAAATTCTAGAACCATAATATCGATTTAGCAGTAATTTTATATGTATTTTTTACTATAACAAATGGTGATTAGTATAAAATTTTACTTATTAATCCGTTAAATATGATATTATTACTATATTAGTCAGATAGTTATGGTAAATATTTGAATATTTTATCTAACGTTTTTGACTGTATTCTGAGAGGAAGTATCTAAAAGTTAATTGCCCCTTTGGGGTATTTTTTTGATACTCTGATAGGTCTTTTGGCCTTATCAGAAACGTCAAGTTTTAAAGATTGGACTAACCTTTAACAATATACTATGAAATCTAAATTTTACCTTTTAGCGATTTCGCTAATCTGCTGGACGACGATGTCCTTTGGTCGGCAGCAAACCGATTTTGAATTGATCCTTGATCAGGTCTTTGATGATTTTCAATCTGGTACATCCACTTCTTCCCTGGACGCCAACGTGGGAAGTTTGTTGAATTCCTTGGATACAGCTGGGTATTGGTCAAACATAGATTATTCTTCAACTAGCCAAACAGCCTGGCAACCTGCTTACCATTTTAACAGATTGAGTGAGATGGCAAAAGCTTATTCTCGAGAAGGCAGCGCCTATTATGGCGATAGTTTGCTTAAGTCCCGTATCATTAAAGCTTCGGAATACTGGTTGAACCTTAGTCCCCAGCCCAGTAGTACCAATTGGTTTTACAGGACAATTACTATACCCAATGCTGTGGGTAGGATGCTGGTATGCTTCAGAAAGTCTCAAGAGGGAATATCTCCAACATTGGAGAGTGATTTGATCAATGTAATGACCAAAGGCGTTTCGCTTTATAATGCTCCATCGAAAAATGGTTCCAACAGAACTGATGTTGGTCAGCACTATATTATTCGAGGGTGTTTGACGGAGAATCAAACTTTATTGGAAAATGCTGTTGACTTTATTGGAGAATCTATTGTGATAGCAAATGGAGAAGGCATTCAAGCGGATGGTTCTTATGCTGCACATGGTCAGCAACTTTACATTTATGGGTATGGATTGGAGTTTATTCAAGGGATAAGGAATATAGCCATTTACGTTACGGGAACTCAGTATGAGATAGCCCCTGAAAAAATTGCCATTTTCTCCAATTTTGTAAGAAATGGATTTATCAAAACTTCTAGAGGCAAATACGTGGACTTTAATGTCTTTGGAAGAGGGGTTTCTAGGCCAAATACCGGGAGGGCCAATACTTCGCAGGTAAGCAAAGTGAAGCTTTTCGATCTACCTGCTTATACATCTTTTTACGATACTGTGATCAGTAGGATGAATGGAAGTGAAGCTCCATCTTTTGGGGTACAAGCTGAGCATTTTAACTATTGGAATACTGACTATGCAGTTCATCACCGGCCTGGTTATATGTTTGGTCTCAGGACTGTTTCAACACGAACAATGAAATCAGAAATGGGAAATGGAGAGAATTTGAAAGGAACCTATTTGACAGAAGGAGCTACTTATATTGCTGTGAATGGTGATGAGTATTACAATATATTCCCAGCTTGGGAATGGAATAAAATTCCCGGAACAACTGTTCCTGAAATTACCAATTACCCCACTAGATCACCATGGGGCACCAACCCAGGTAAGTCCACCTTTGTGGGAGGAGTTTCTGATGGAAAATATGGCGCAAATGTCTTTGCGATGAATGATTACAGCACCCAAGCCAAAAAGGCATGGTTTTTCTTTGATGATGAGATCGTATGTCTGGGAGCAGGAATCAGCTCTTCAGCAAGTCAAAAGATCAACACTACCATGAACCAATCCTTATTGGATGGAGATGTGGTGGTTTCTGAATCAGGAACAATACAAACTCTATCTGAAGGACTTCATAATTATAGCAGTGGTTTGGATTGGGTATGGCATGATTCGGTAGCATACCTGTTTCCTCAAGGTGGAAATATCCGCTTAAGTAATGATGTTCAGACTGGCAACTCTTATGATATCAACCATAGTTATTATTCTGATAATGATCCGATCAGTAAAGATGTATTTAAGTTGTGGATTGATCACGGCCTGTCGCCATCGAATGATAATTATGAATATATAGTGGTGCCTGGAATGAACAATGCTGATGCTATGTCCAGTTATGATGCCAGCAATATCGTTGTTTTAGCCAATACCGACTCTGTTCAAGTGGTGAAACATGCTGGCTTGGATATCTGGCAGCTCGTCTTTTACAGTGCAGGAGCTTTTGAAGCTGAAGGTGTAAAAGTAAAGGTGGACAAACCTTTGGTTTTGCAACTTAAGGGGGTGTCCTCTGGGGAGGTTGAAGTATTTGCTGCTGAACCAACTCAAAGTTCTGGCATTTCAGCCCGTATTGGTCTTGAGGCAGCTGGGTTTGATGGAATGAAAATGTTGGACCTGCAATTTCCTTCGGGTTTAATGGCGGGAAGTACCGTGTCAGGAACTATCGACAATAGTTCGCCCGATTATGAAGAGATAGAAATCCCCCTTGGGTCAATTGCAATAGCGGATGCTTATGTGAGAGGAGGTAGTTATGATGGGGATAACTTTCCCACGGGAACACTTGTAGTGAAAAAAGGGAATGGGACCTATGATAGAGAATCCTATATTAAGTTTGATATTAGTGATCTTCCCAGCAATACAGATAGTGTCTGGATAAGATTACATGTAAAATACGCCAATACTACAGTAACGGATACCAGTTGGGAGTTTTATTCGGTGGAAGACAGTACGTGGTCAGAAACAGGGATCACCTATTTAAACAAACCGGCTGGAGTTACAAAAATTGGAGAAGTACAGGGAATGCCTGCAGGCAGCTATGTTCAGCTAGATGTTTCAAATGTGGTTTTGGCGGCTAAGTCAGCAGGAAATAGCACTTTTTCAATCAAAATAATCTCTACGGTGCAGGGAGGAGAGACCGATGGCCAATTTGCTTCCAGGGAAGAGCTGGATGTTTATAAAAAGCCTCAGCTGATCATAAAAGAAGCGGAAGAGGTAGTTGTACCAACTGGAATTGAGGCAGTTGCAGATGCCTTTGTGCGCGGAGGGGAATATGAGAACAATAATTATCCAACACAAGACTTATATGTAAAGCATGGTAACGGGGCATATGACCGAGAGTCTTATATGAAGTTTGACCTAAGTGAGTTGCCCAGTGAATTGGATAGCGTACAATTGAGGATGTATGTGACCACAGGAGGGACAGAAGTAACTTCTACCATTTGGGAAGTCTTTTCGGTTTCAGATACTACTTGGACGGAGACAGGTATCACCTACGCGACCAAACCTGTAGCTGGTGTCAAAATTGGGGAGGTTCAGGGCGCTGCAACTGGAAATTATATCCATTTAACCATTACGGATTCATTGCTGCAAGAAATAGCTGAAGGTCATTGGTTGTCTCTAAAAATGACCTCTACAGTTTTAGGAGGTCAAACGGACGGTAGGTTTTCACCTAGAGAGGATGCAAATCCGGAATTTAGACCTCAATTGATTCCATATGGTACGGAACCAGAAGAAGAACCAGAGGAGCCTGAAGTAGTAATTCCTTTGGGTGTAGAAGCAACGGCAGATGCGTTTGTAAGAGGAGGAACTTATGAAAACACCAACTACCCAACCCAAAATTTGTATGTAAAACAGGCCAATGGGGCATACGAGAGGGAGGCATACCTGAAGTTTGACTTAAGTGAATTGCCAAGCATGTTGGATAGTGTCCAGTTGAGAATGTATGTGCAAAGTGCCAATACAGATGTGACCAATACCAATTGGGCGTTCCATGCGGTAAGTGATACTTCTTGGACAGAAACTGGTCTTACTTATGCCTCCAAGCCTAATGGAAATGTATTGCTTGGGGAGGTTCCGGGTGTTGGAGGAGGAAACTATGTTTACCTGACCATCAGTGACTCTTTATTACAGGAAGTTGCAGTAGGCAGTTGGCTTTCAGTAAAAGTTACTTCAACTGCTTTTGGAGGGGATATAGATGGAAGGTTTGCGCCAAGGGAGCATGAGACAGCAGAGTTTAGGCCCCAATTAATTCCATTTGTTTCAGAAGTAGAAAGCGAAGTAGCTACTCCAAGTGAAGAGTCGCCAACTGCAAAAAGTCCCAAAGGTTTGGAGGGAAAAGATTTGCCTAATAATAAAGTGCTGCTTTATCCCAATCCTTTAGCAGGTATGGCCACTATCAAAACGGATCTACCTTTCCATTCCCTGATCATCCGCGACCATAGAGGAGAAGTGATGATGGAGGAAACTGGTCTAAATACCAATACTTATGAAATTAATCTTAGTGGATTCAAAAATGGTATGTATTACCTGATGATAATAGGAGAGGATTTTGTTGAAACCAAAAAGGCCATTAAACGACATTAAAGAGCAATAGCTTGAAAATGGTTGAAATAGAAGAGGTTGATGTTTTCATCAACCTCTTTGCATTGATAATAACCTAAAATCTATTTTCACAACTGCAAATGTAAAGATTTTACAGTGAACCAAAATGATCGTTTTGATTGAGAAATCATATACTACTTAAGCAGAGAATTTTAGGCTATTGGAATCATTACAGATAACAATATTTACACATTATCTAATCCAGTTGCTTCCAAAAACGATATAATATCCCCAGTTGTCAGGACCTTTGGCTACATCAACTCCCATTCTCAAACCGAATTTTCTGGCCAAAAGATACCGAAAGCCTGAACCTACATTATAGACTAGCTTTTCATCACCGAAGTCCTCGAAGCCATCAAATGCTTTCGCTAATCCTCCAAAGGCCATGACACTCCATCTTTGGTTCAAATCAAACCTGTTTTCAAGTTCAGTAAGTGCAATTTGGTTGTTTTGGTACCTTGCGGCAGGAACACCCCGGAGATCGATACCGGGCAGCTCATAAAATGGAGGGTCATTAAAAATCTGTTGGTATTCGGCCCTTATCCCCAATACCCAATGGGGGTTTAATGGGACATACTTGTAAAGCCCTGCTTCCAATTCCGTATAGTTAAAGTCACTAAAGATAAATTCATTGGAAATGGAGAACATCACCCTGGACATGGTACCCTTGTTGGGAGAGAATACATTGTCCCTCGTGTCATAGATCATTACAGGGGATACTTTGGAGATGTTTCCTTTGAAATCCTCACGTTCTATGGACTCGGGGAGCTGGTCAAAGTGAGGGGAGGCTTTTGTGTTTGAAAACCGATAGTTCAGGCCTAATGAGAAGTTGCTTTCTCCAATCTTTTTGGTAGCCTCTATAAAAACTGGAAGGCTTTTGAATGTAAAGGCATACTCTCTCTCCCCCAAAATGGGCAGGTCTCTATATAATGAGATATTAATATGGTAATAGAAAATGCCATACCTTAGTTTGAGGCCTTTCTCGGTAAGGTTTTTAGTTTGGATGCCTCCCAAAAACCAACTATTATTGGCAGTATATCCTCCAAGTCCGGCCGTAATGTTAGGGGGAGCGCCTTCCACAGGTGTCAAAAATGCCAACCCCATCATGCCTCCGAAGCCACCCAAAGCTGGCTCGGTGATCAAGCTGGGGAAAGGGACAAAACCATTGGCATTGATGACCCAATCACTCATGTCAAATTTACCGTCCAATGAGTCCTTGAAAGATGGTTTATACTTTTCTTGTCCCAAAAGCTGCTGACTGATCAAGAACAAGATCAAAAGAATTGGAATCTTAAGTTTCAAATTATAGCTGGTTGGAGAGAGTCCGTTTTAGAGGATAAGTTGTACAAATGTGCTTTACCTTATTTCACCTATAAAGGGTAGTTCCTCTTGCATGGCACTCCTAATGGTGGAATGGATGTAGTCGTCTAATTGTAAGAATTTTGCGGCATCAATGGCGGAAGTGGCTTTTTTGAATTTCTTATAGTAGCTGGCATGTAGCTTGTCTCTTTTAAGGGTGTTTTGAAGGGTTCTTTTGGCCAAATCATCTGCCGTTTCTTCATCGAGGGCTTCGTATTTTTCCAGGTATTCCTCCATTAACATAATGCGCTCCCGAGCGATAGCCTTTCTGTCCTCTTCATAGGCTTGATAAATAGTCCAGAAAGATGGCGAGACAGATTCAGGAAGATCCATGTAGGCATCGATCAGTTTCTTTTTATCCATGCCAAATTCGGCCTGAATCAGTTGAAGTTCATCATCCTCTGATACCTGAGCTTGGGTGAAGAAAGGAGCTAATAGAGCGAACGCCAAGAGTAAGTGTTTAATGTGTTTCATTTTGATGTGGTTTTGTTTCGGGCAATTTACAAAGGGCAGTTCTCGAAGGAAGCCGGTCTGTTTTTCTGCTTGCCAAAAATGATGGAATGTTGGCAAATATGTAGAGTAATTACTTAGCGCGAGGGACCGATGTTAATGGGAAGATGTGTATTTAGGGCAAATGCATAGATTTTGAAAGAATATGCTTGAGTTATATATTATTTTGACGAATATTATGCATATATTATCATATTTTAATTTCGTTTTGTTTCTTTAAATTTTCGTTTTATATATTCAGGATCAATAGAATTATTGAATGGTTTGATTGCTACTTACCTGTTACATGATTAGAGCTTCAATTTAATTTGCCTCAACAAAAAATAGATCAATGAGCTTATCTGATCCAAAAGCTTTAATAGATGCTCTCGCTCCTTCCAAAACTCTTTCAAATAATAAGGAGGAATTTAGGCGTTTGAGTGATGCTGAGCTTTGGAGTAAGTTTAAAGATGGGGATGAAAGTGCATTTGTTCAGATCTATAACGCTTACTTTGAAGATTTGTGCAATTTTGGGGTACAGTATGCTCGGTTACCTGTTGTGGAGGATTGTGTGCAGGACATGTTTGTGGACCTAAGAAGGAAACGGACAAAGATGCCAGATATTAAGCATTCAATAAGGCTGTTTCTCTTTCAGGCCTTAAAGAGAAGAATTCTTAATGTATTGAAGAAAAAGAGAGCTGTACTATCTGATGATTTGTCACAGCACCCTTTTGAAGTGATACCTCCTCATGAATCTTTACTGATCATCAACCAATCTCAAAAAGATAAATTGACCAGACTTGATCAAGCTTTGAGTGGGCTAAACGATAAGCAGAGAGAAGCCGTTTATTATTTTTTCTATAAAGGGATGAGTTATGAGGAAGTCCAAAAAATGATGGGCTATGATCATGTGAAATCAGCCAGGAACATGATTTATAAAATTATCAAAAGCCTCAAAAAAGTTTTTGTGTTAATCATTTTATGCTGGCCATCATGAAACATGACAGGGAATAGAGAGCAATCGTATTAATTTAAGATTAAACTTTTTTTATTTTTTTTCATTTCAATGTGATGTCATTTTTAGAATTCGCTTGTCTATAGGAAAAAGGACAAGTAAAATTGAAGGAAGGCAAATACAATATCGAATATTTTTTATCCAATAAATACTTTATCAATTGGGTCAATAATCCAACTGAGGAAAGTGATGCCTTTTGGCAAAAATGGTTGAGAAACCATCCTGAGAGTCAAGAAGAGTTTGACCAGGCAAAGGCGGTGGTGTTAAGAATTAATTTTAAGGAAGAGGCCAAAATAGGGGAAAGAAAAGAAGCGCTGTTAGACCTGATCCTAAAGAATACGCCAAGTCAGCATTATGAAGTGGGCAGGAGTAAAAAGCCATTGATCATTGCCATGCTTCCCGCTCTTTACCGGGTTGCAGCAGCTTGTTTGGTGCTTGTATTGATGGCTACTTTCTTATTTTCTGAATTTTCTATTGAGAATAGCAATGAGGTAATCCAGCAGACTGCATTTATAACCAAAAGAAATCTAAAGGGTCAAAAAACGAGCTTTTTCCTTCCAGATAAAACAAAGGTGGTGTTGAATGCGGAAAGTGAAATCAGTTATCCGGAACATTTTGGAGAAGGTTCAAGGGAAATCTTTCTAGAAGGGGAGGCATATTTTGACGTCACCCATGACGCCAAACGTAAATTTTTAGTGAGATCTGGTGAAATCATTACAGAGGTTCATGGGACGGCTTTTAACGTGCAAGCATATCCAGAAACGCCAATAAGTATAGCGCTCCAGCGCGGTTTGGTTTCTGTTTATCCCGCTTTTACTGAACAGCCTACTATTCCACAATATTTAAGGCCAGGGGAGATGATCACTGTCAAAAAAGAATTTGATTCTTCAATAAAAGGTCAATTTGATGCTGAGCAAATGATGGGTTGGATTGATGGTAAGTTGGTGTTCAAGCAAGCCACGATGGAGACTTTGATCACTAAGTTGGAAAGGTGGTATGATGTGGAAATTAAGGTAGAAGGAAATACTACTGATACTTGGAAAGTTAATGGGGTGTTTCAAAATGAAAGCTTAGAAAACGTACTGGAGGGGGTGAAATATGCTAGAGGTATTTCATATCAGATCAATGACCATCAAGTACTCATCACTGTAAAATAAATAACAATCAAATATTTAAACTATAACCACTGATACTATGAAACAAAATGTACCAAAGACTAAAAGTCGACTTTGGAAGAGTGCATTTAGCCTTCTGTTGATTTTGATCATCGGCGGAAGTCAAATGGCAAATGCTACCATTAAGGCGCAAGGAGGGCTGGATATGGATAAGGTCTTTATTTCTCTACACAAGCAAAACAGTACTTTGATGGATGTTTTTAAGGAGATCGAGTCAAAGACTGACTTTCATTTTTTCTATGATGAAAAAATAATAGACATGACCAAAACGCTGAGCCTTGATAAAGAAAACGGATCCCTGACGGATGTATTACGTGAAATTTCGAAAGATGCGGATTTAAAATTCAGACAGATCAACTATGTAATCAATGTCAATAACAGGCAAGTAAGTGAAAACCATGAGATAATTAAAGTGGCCCAAACGGTGACTGGCCAAATTACTTCAGTAAATGAACCTCAGGGGATTCCAGGTGTCACTGTTCGATTAAAGGGAGGTAACTCGGGAACGGTTACGGATATTGATGGGAGATTCTCCATCGAGGTTCCAGATGGTAGTGCTGTGCTGGTAATCAGCTCTATTGGCTATAAAACAACAGAAGTAACTGTTGGCGATCAAACAAAGATTAATGTAATACTGGAGGAAGATACCAAGGCATTAGATGAAGTGGTCGTAGTTGGATATGGTACCCAAAAGAAAGTAAACCTAACCGGAGCTGTGAGCCAAGTGACGTCAGAAATGCTGGAAAACCGACCAGTAGCAAATATTGGCCAAGCATTGCAAGGGACCATTGCCAACCTGAATGTTGGTATTTCAAATGGTAGTCCTAATACAGTTCCTTCTTTTAATGTACGTGGTGGAACTTCTTTCTCGGGAGGTTCTTTCCAGACAGGAAGTCCACTCATATTGGTGGATGGGGTAGAAATGGACATCAATCAGCTCAATCCTGAGGATATTGAAAGTGTATCGGTTTTGAAGGATGCAGCATCTGCAGCGATTTATGGAGCCAGGGCCGCCTACGGCGTCATGCTTATTACAACTAAAAAAGGTTCTAAAACAGAAGGAACCAAGATTACTTATTCTAATGCTTTCCAGTGGAACAAGCCTTCTGCAGTACCGGACCTTTTGGATGCCAGGACCATACAAGAAGCGGCGATCAAGGCGGTGGAGCTTCAAAACCAAACGCCTTCTTCTGACATGTACGAAAAATTGGAAAATATTGAAAGGTATATGGCTAACCCTGATGCTGAGTTGCCTTACTACATGGATGCAGGTGACAATATTATATGGGTTGGTAATACCCGCCCTTATGAGCAGGCCCTTAAAGATTACACACCAATGCAAAAGCATAACCTTAATCTTTCTGGAGGAACTAAGAAAAGCTCCTACTATGCTTCCTTAGGGTATCAAGGGCAAGAAGGTCTCTATAAGATCAATACCGATCAATTTAAACGTTATAACATGATGCTAAATGTGACCAATGAGGTTTCGGATTGGTTCTCTGTGGACTTTAGGTCATCATATAGCCAATCAAATTATACGGAGCCGGTTAGTCCTGCCGGAAAAGGAGGATGGTGGACAGCCATGTCCCAAGAGCCTGGCAGGAATGTAAATATGCCTATGTTGACTCCGGAATCGTCTCCAGTAGGAGAGATGTACACTGACAATATCTTATCATTTATGGACTATGGGTCCAGAAATGACGAAACCAAAGAGCATATACTATTGGGACTTGCACCAACAGTACACTTGCTGAAAGGCTGGGATTTGAAAGCCAATATTTCTTACAAATCCTACAACTTCCGGAGAAAGCAAATTATCCCGGAATTAGAGAGAATTGAAAATAGATGGGATGCCCCCACAACAGTACATACCAATCCAAGTTCAGTCCAAAGATGGAGTCAACATTCCGACCAATACACCATTAATGTGTTTTCTGATTACTCCTTGGCTGTGGACAAACATGAATTTTACTTATTGGGAGGCTTTAACCAAGAATCCTATAGGTATGAGTACTTGGGAGGAAGAGGAGAACAATTGCTGACAGCCAATGTACCGGTCATCAGTCAAACACTTGGAAATGAATATGCCTATGACAGTGAGTCAGAATGGGCGATAAGGGGTGCTTTTTATAGGTTTACTTATAACTATGACAACCGATACCTTTTGGAGTCAAACGGTAGATACGATGGAACCTCACGTTTTCCGACAGATAGCCGCTTTAAGTTTTTCCCCTCTTTGTCCGGAGCATGGAGGATTTCAGAGGAAGACTGGGCGTCTGCCATAAAGCCAGCGGTTAATGAGCTAAAACTTAGGGCTTCTTACGGTAGCCTTGGAAATCAGAATGTAAGCAATTATATCTATATCCCATCCTATGGTACAACGGCACAAGTGGGCTATATTTTTGATGGGAACCGTCCCGTGGGAATCACCCCTCCAGGTTTAGTGGATGCTAATTTGACTTGGGAGACAGCAACAACAATTGATTTTGGATTTGATGTAGCCATGTTCAATAAGCTGGACTTCTCCTTTGATTGGTACCAAAGAACTACATCAGATATTTTGGTAAACGGGGATAAATTTCCAGCAGTGTTGGGGACAAGTGCTCCTACCAAGAATTCAGGGGAAATGCAGACCACAGGTTGGGAAGTGACAGCCAAGTGGAGAGACCAATTGAAAAATGGTTTTCGATATGATATAGCCTTGAACCTATCTGACTATACCAGTGAAATCACAAAGTTTGACGGAAACCCTAATAATCTTCTTAGTGGGCTTTATGTAGGACAGACGATGGGTGAGATTTGGGGATATGAAACAGTAGGTTTGTTTCAAACCCAAGAGCAAATCGACAATGCACCAAGCCAAGAACTGATCAATTCTGGCTTGTGGTATCCAGGGGATGTCCAATATGCAGACCTAAATGATGATGGAGAAGTGGGACCTGGAGCAAGTACAGTAGATGATTCCGGAGACAGAAGGATTATTGGTAATAGCACGCCGAAATATCAGTTTGGATTAAACATGAATGCATTTTGGAAAGGCTTTGACCTAAATATCTTCTTCCAAGGAGTAGGGAAAAGGGATGTATGGATAGGCAATAACCTTTTCTGGGGCGGTATAGCTGGCGGTACTGGAACTTACGAAGTGTATAATAACTCTTGGACACCAGAGAGAACAGATGCCTATTTTCCTGCTTATCGCTCTAGTGGATCCAATAGACAAACCCAAACAAGGTATTTGCAGGATGCATCTTATGTTCGACTAAAAAATGTGACACTAGGCTATACCTTGCCTGCTTATTTGACAGAGCGAATTAGCTTGGATAAAGTAAGGGTTTACACTTCTGCATATAATATATGGGAAGCGACCAGCGTGCCTGATACATTTGATCCAGAAGTATTGAGTGGAACCTATCCAATGCTTCGATCTATGGCTGTAGGCTTACAAATCTCATTTTAATTTTAACAAGTCACCATCATGAATAAAATATATATAGCAATAGCTTGTCTTACAGTATTTCTTTCAAGCTGTAATGATGAGTTTATGGAAAGATACCCACTGGATCAAATCAGTGATGAAAATTTTTGGAAAACCGAACAGGATTTGGAGCTCTATTGTAATAGTTTCTATTCTACCTATATCACGGGTTTTGGTTCTGGTTGGGGAACGAGTACCGTTTCTCCTTATGGCTACAATGAAGCCATTGCCTATGGAGATGTCATTTCAGATAATGGGGCCCCTCAGACCTATTCAAAGGTTGCCGCTGATCAATACAACGGCCATATATCTGGTGGTAGTGGTAGTGGCGGATGGAATTGGAGTAATATCAGAGATTTGAATTATTTCTTGGATAATTACCAGAGAGGGGATGTAGCTACTGAGGTTCGCAATGTCTATGCTGGTGAGATTTATTTCTTTAAAGCATGGGATTATTTCAAAAAAGTCAAAACATTTGGAGATGTGCCTTGGTTGACACACGTAGTTCAAACCAACTCACCAGAGTTACTGGCACCAAGAACTCCTAGGGAGGAAGTAATGGATTCAGTGATCTATATCTTGGATAAAGCAATTGCTTATTTACCAGAAAAAGGCTCTGAAAAAACAGATCGTTTGAATAAGGACATGGCATTACACCTTAAGAGTAGAATATGTCTTTATGAGGGAACTTACAGAAAGTACCATTCCGAGTTAGGGCTTGATGGAACTGAATTTTTGCAGGAAGCAGTAGCTGCATCAGAACAGCTTATGGATGGGACTTATAACCTTTACAGTACGGGTGATATTGAGAATGACTACAATGAGTTATTTGCTACCTATAGTTATGATGGGAATCCAGAGGTGATTCTGTGGAAAGAATACGCTGCAGACCTGAACCTAGGAGTGGCTTTTAGTCGATACTATGCTCAGAATCTCCGCCATAGACATGGAGCTACCAGGTCATTAGTTGACGAATACCTCTGTGTGGATGGACAGCCAATTTCTGAAAGTGATTTGTTCATGGGGAAAGAAACGATTCAGGAGGAAATGACTAACCGTGACCCCCGATTGAGTCAAACTATTGCCAATTTTGGAACTTATAATTTACAGGCAGGTGTGCAGGGAGCTAATAATGCCCCGTACCCAAATATTCCTGGCCTTAGTGGTAACCAATGTCCAACAGGTTACAGGGTGGCAAAATGGTTCTTAAATGACCCAACTGATTGGGATAGGGTAACCAATGGAATGCAAGCAGCAATTGTTTTTAGATATGCCGAGACCTTGTTGAACTATGCTGAAGCCAAATATGAACTTGGTGAACTCAATCAAACGGTATTGGATGAAACCATAAACTTGATCAGGGCAAGGGTAAATATGCCTCCATTGGTCATGGGAGCCATTCCGTCAGACCCTATAATGGAATCAAATTACGCTACTTATTGTAGCTACATGCCTGAGCCTGTATTGCGGGAAATTCGAAGAGAACGCCGCGTGGAACTAGCCTTTGAGAGCTTTAGATGGGATGATTTGATGCGTTGGAAAGCAGGGCGCTTCCTCGAGATACCGGTAGAAGGAATCAAGTTTGTCCAAGACCAATTCCCGGGAGTGGAAATTGGTAAAGATGTTTTCTTGAGCGAAGAAGGGTATATCTTGCCTTATTTTGAGACACTTCCAAATGGAAGGGCTTTTGATGAGGAGAAGCAATATTTGTTTCCAATTCCAATTGAAGACTTGGTATTGAACCCCAACTTGGACCAAAACCCAGGCTGGGAGGCTAACTAAGATTTCATCACTGAACCAATTACTGAATTTTATGATGGTAATCTATAAGGAAGAGCTAATATAGCTCTTCCCTAATCTCCTATTGCCATTAAAGAATAACTAACCACTAAATACAACCCATAATTATGAAAAACCTTTTGAAATCAAATTCCCGAGTATTACTGACTTTGGTAATACTGGGAATAGTTTTTTCTTGTAACGAAGTGCCAAATGTCCCTCAAATAGAGGAGGAAGTACCAAATTTTGTGACTCATCAAGAGAATCTTAACATAGTCTATTTTGTACCAAATGATAATCCAGAAGTGCCTGGTTATCAAGAAAGGCTAAATGATTTGTTAATTACTTTTCAGGATTTTATCGAAGATGAAATGGATAGAAATGGATTTGGAAAGAAAACATTTGGCTTGCCATTGGACTCAGCCACAAATCAGGTAAAGCTGGTCCTTATCTATGGAACGGAAGATCAAGCTACTTATGACTACGGAAGCGGAAGTGCAATCATTAGCGAGATTGATGCCTATAAAGCTACACATCCGGAAGACTTTACAAGTCAGCATAGTTTGATCATTCTACCTCAAAGAACTGATGGTGGAAGCCAGCCATTTTATGGATGGGGAAGATCTTGTTTTGCTGTCGATAATCCCAATATAAGTGTGGAAGAAATACCTAATACTTCATCCAATCTTATTGCAGGGATGCTTCATGAACTGGGACATGGTTTGAATTTAGCCCATAATAAAGCGAAGGCATCAGATCAGCAAACTTTGGGTACATCGTTGATGGGGTCAGGAAATTATACTTGGGGTAGAACAGCCACTTTTATCCCATTGGCAGATGCTTCTATTTTGAACAGGAACCAGATTTTTCAATCTTCGCCAGTATCGGATATTTATGGATCTGCCAGTACCATAATGAATCCGGTTTTAAGTTATGATGATACCAATGATATAATTGAACTGACAGGATCTTTTACCAGTGACAAGACGGTGAGTGATGTGTTGGTTTGGGTAGATCCTAATGTAAATGGAGAGGGGTCTGGAACTAATAAGGATTATAACTCAGTCTCTTGGGTGGCCAATAAAAATCAAAATTCCTTTGAGGTGGATATCCCCATGTCTGAAATTCAGGATTATGGGGATTGGCCTTATGAGTTGAAAATTAAATTGCTTATGGAAAACGGAACCATCAAAACGCATGGCTATTCCTTTAGCTATGTTAATGGTGAATTTACCTTGCCAGAAGGGGTGGGGGTGTTCCAGCATTCGAGTTACAATGGTTGGGGACTAAACCTTTCTGAAGGTTCTTATACCACAGCCGATTTAGAAGCTCTTGGTGGAGTGAACAATGACATTAGTTCGATTAAAGTGCCTTTAGGCTATGAGGTCACTTTGTTTGATGGGGATAATTTTACTGGAGATAGCTATGTGGCCGGTCCTGGAAACATAAGCTTTTTGAGCTCCTTTAATGATAAAGCATCTTCAATAATCGTGAGTTTACAGTAATCAATTAAATAAAAGCAATAGGAGATATTTTGGCTTCTGGAAAAGGTTTTCTTTCCCAGAAGCTTTTTGTTAAAGACAAGTAAAAATGAATTGTTTTAAAAATAGCACTATAACTTGGAGCACGAGTTGGCATATTAAGATCACCTATCTTTGGCTTCTTACAGCAACTCTACTATGCTGTTTTGTGAATCAAGGAAATGCACAAGGTAGGAATGAGCTGCCCTTTAATGCCGGATGGCGATTCAAAAAGGGGGCGAATGATTATCAGAAAGATATTGGCTTTTTGGACGAAAAATGGGAAAATATCACTGTACCTCACACCTATAACAGAGAGGACATGCAATTGGGCAAGGACTTTTATACCGGAGATGGTTTTTATAAAAAAGATTTTTTTGTAGCCGATTCTTTGCGTGATAGGCGCTTGTTTATACGGTTTGAAGGGGTAGGTTCAGTAGCAGAGGTTTATGTCAATGGTCGATTTTTGGGAGAGCACAAGGGCAGCTTTTCTGCTTTTGCATTGGAGCTGACCCATTCAGTCAACTATGGTAAAGAAAATAGCATTTTGGTCAAAGCAAACAATGTGGCCAGGCCAGATGTTATTCCGATTAATCATTTTTTGTTTCCATTATATGGAGGGATTTATAGACCAGTTTCCCTGATTGTTACGGATAAGGTGAATATAAAAGTTACTGACCACGCTTCATCAGGTATTTACATCGCTCAAAACAATGTCTCCGCCCGGCAAGCCCATGTCAAGATCAAAGCCAAATTGGAAAACCAAGGCAAAGAGATAAGGTCAATGGAGTTGGTGACAGAAATAAAAGACGCAGAAGGAAAGTCGGTAAAGAAGGCCTCAGAAAAGGTGTCAATTAGCCCACAAGGAGAAACACTGCATGAGCAGGAGCTTGTCCTCAAAAGACCCCACCTATGGCAAGGGGTAAAAGATCCCTATCTCTATTCCGTAACGGTTTCTTTGGTCGATAATGGCAAAGTCCTAGATACTGTGACCCAGCCATTGGGTCTTAGAAAGGTAGAGGTAAGAGCAGGAGAAGGGCTATTCTTAAATGATCGACCCTATCCGATGTACGGGGTGACCCGTCATCAGGATCGTTGGACTTATGGGAATGCTTTGACCCACGCCCAACATTTGGAAGATATGATGCTGATTAAGGAAATAGGTGCCACGACCATCAGACTGGCCCATTATCAGCAGGCAGAAGATATGTATGCTTTAGCAGATAGCCTAGGTTTTTTGATTTGGGCTGAAATTCCCTTTGTCAATAGAAGTTCAGGTGAAGAGACTGAGAATGCCAAACAGCAAATGACCGAACTGATCCGACAAAACTTCAATCATCCCTCGATATATATATGGGGCATTCATAATGAAGTATATTCAAAGACACCTGATGAGCATGTAGCAGTTTTATCAAGAGAGCTGAATGATATTGCCAAAACCAATGACCCCAATCGACTTACGGGAGCGGTAAGTGGTTATGGAGAAATGGATCGGCCAGCCAATCTTGCCGGGGATGTGCAAGGGATGAACCGTTATTATGGTTGGTATGAGGGAGAGATAGGTGATCTGGAGCAATGGGTAAATAGATTGGAAAATGAATATCCCAATCATATTGTAATGCTAACTGAATATGGGGCAGATGGTAATATGGATCAGGGAGCTGAAAAGTTACCTGAGAACAGAAACCCTGTTAGTGGGAAGTTCTTTCCGGAAAATTACCAGACAGAAACCCATATCCAGCAATGGGCTATCATTGAAGATCACCCTTATATTACGGCTTCTTATTTATGGAACATGTTTGAGTTTGCAGTCCCCATGTGGAATAGAGGAGGGGTAAATGCCCGAAACCTAAAAGGTTTGATCACTTTTGATAGAAACCGAAAAAAGGATAGTTTCTATTGGTATAAGGTCAATTGGAACCCCGCCCCCATGATTTATCTGGCTAATAGAAGAGATAATAAACGTACAGCTTCAAATACTGAGGTGCAGCTTTTTACCAATCTTGATGCAGTTAAACTTTATGTAAATGGAGTATTGGTGGATAAGAAATTAGAAGGAGTAAATGAACATCATTGGCTTTACAATATACAACTCACAAAAGGAGAAAACATCATCAAAGCTGAAGGAGTAAGCAAAACAGGTGAAGTACTCTTGGATGAAATAAGATGGGAATTGAATTAAATAGAATTTTAAAGATATAGACACATGAAAAGCATTTTACGTGGTGCCATATTGGCTGTAGCATTGACTGGTGCAGGACTAGGTTCAGTAATAGCCCAAAAAGCACCGGACAATACACCTAGAACCTCAATAGCCTTGGAGCATGGATCACACCAACTGGGCAATCGAACAGACCTGATGATGGAAAGCTGGAGAAATTATGGCCTAGGGCAATTTATACACTGGGGCTTATACGCCATACCCGGTGGACATTGGGAAGGGAAATATTATGGAGGAGCAGCAGAGTGGATTCGTTCTTGGAAAGATATGCCCAATGAGGCATATGATAAGTTGTACAAGGAATTTGATCCCCAAAATTTTGACCCAAAAGCTTGGGCAAAACAAGCCAAATCCATGGGAGCAAAATACATGATCATCACCACAAAGCACCATGATGGATTTTGCTTGTGGCCAAGTGAATACACCGAGTATGACGTGACCAATTCACCCTATGGCAAAGACATTATTGGTCCGTTGGTAGAGGCCTATGATGCAGAGGGGATTGATGTGTACCTCTATTTTTCGGTAATGGACTGGAATCACCCTGGGTACAGGAGTAAACTGGAGACAGAGGAAGACAGGGAAGCTTATGAGAGTTTCAAGGAGTTCACTAGAAACCAACTTTTGGAACTTTTGGGCCTGTACCCCACCACAAAAGGCTTATGGTTTGATGGTACTTGGGATGCAGCATGGAAGGAGCAGGCCGCTTTTGCAGATAAGCTGGAAACAGAAATGAGAGAAAAAATACCAGGACTGATTATTGGTAGCCGTTTTCGACCGGATGATTATGGTAATCGACATTTTGATAGCAATGGCGACCTGATGGGGGATTACGAACAAGGTTGGGAACGAAAATTGCCAGAAACCTTTGAAGACACCAAAGGAAATGATTGGGACTGTGTGATGACCGTGCCGGAAAACCAATGGGGATACCATTCTGATTGGAGAGGGCATGTAAAAACCAGTTTTGAACTGATTGAGATGTTGGTAAAGTCAGTTTCATTGAATGGAAACTTTGTGATGAACTTTGGCCCTGATGGCCAAGGTTCGATTCGGCAAGAAGAAACTCAATTGGCAGCTGAAATAGGAGATTGGATGAACGTAAACCATGAAGCCATATATGGTTGTGGTTACCTTGATTGGAAAAAGCAGGACTGGGGATATTATACCAAAAACAGAGAAACCGGAAAGATTTACATGGTGGTGTTTAATATGCCTTTAAATGGTGCTTTGAAAGTGAAAATTCCTTCTAAAGTTAGCTTGGGTAAAGTATCTCCATTGGAAAATCCGAAAACCAATTTAGAAGTGGAAGAGATCCACAGAGATGAATACTTGATCCATTTTGAAAATCAGAAGTCTTCAAACTCACCTGTTGTAATAGTCATTGAACCTTCTTTCAGTGAGAAACAGGAAGGAGCTGAATACCAGAAAGCAAAAACCTGATTGAAATTTGGAGGCTATCTCAAAAGTTCCCGCCAGTGTGATCCCATAAAGAAATGGGGAGATGATGGATAGGATTCATTTGAGATAGCCTTTTATATCTACCCTTGGGCTTTGTTAAAGTTGTGGTTAAGCTTAATGTATAAATCATAAAACCTCACGCTACTGGGGTAAATTACAACAAAGCCGCTGATCGTAGATTGCTTCTGTTATATCTTATAAATTTATTTTTCCAAAATCATATCATCAAAAATGCTGATTCATCCAACATTGTATTCATGTTGGATTGTTCCGGCAAGACGAATACCTAGGTATTATAGCAATTTATTTGTTAGGCTTTAGTTGAATATTTACTTCGGCAATTCGTCCTAAGAACTCATTGGCTGAATAGTCTTTGGTCACTGGAGATCCAGAGTCTATGCCTATTCCGAAGGTTTCAATTCCATACCGGCCGGCTACTGTTTTATCCACACGGCCTTCGGCCACTTTTTCATTGTTAATGAAAAGTGTAAATACACCTCCACTACCTGGTTTTCCGCCATCGTAGACAAAATCCAGTTTTACGGAAGCCATACCATCGGGTAGTTTTTTGCTGGATTTAATCTTAGTTACCTCTTCAAAAAAGTTGTAGAGGAAGGTAGGATAGCCATCTTGTATGTATAGGGAATAGCCACCACCAAGCCCTCCAATGGCGTTGATCACACCTTCCTTATGTTGGGCATCTGTTTCAAGCAAGGCTTCCAATATCCATGATTTATTCTTGGTATTTGGGGAAGCCGTTTCCGGGATTCTTATAGCACCTTCGTAAAAGGTGAAATTTGTTCTGTCCCCCAATGGGGAAGGTTTAGGAACAGTTAATCTTCCTGCACCACGATCATCCAGCGGGTATACGCCATATTTTTCAGCTTCTTTATCAAATAGCACTTTTAGTTCTTTGAGCTTTTCAGGATACTCATTGGCCAAATCAACAGCTTCGGAAAAGTCTTCATCAATATTGTACAGTTGCCAGACTTCATTCTCATAACCTGGTGCTATATCTTGTCGCCAGGGCTTGGTATGCTGGTGGGCTGCCACCCAACCTTCGTGGTAAATGGCACGGTTGCTCAGCACTTCGAAATACTGAGTGGTACGAATCTCTTCAGCATTGCCATTTGTAAAAGTGGAGTAGAAAGATTTACCAACAACTGGCTTTTGTTTTACTCCATCAACATACTCTGGAAACTCCAAACCTGTAGCTTCCAAAATGGTAGGCACCACATCTATTACATGCAAAAACTGAGAGCGGATGCCCCCTTTGTCTTTAATCACTTTTGGCCAGGTGACCACCATTGGGTTTCTGGAGCCACCAAAATGAGAAGCCACTTGTTTTACCCAAGGGAATGGGGTGTTTCCTGCAAAAGCCCAACCAATTGGGAAGTGGGGCTCTGTAGTTGGGCCGCCAACTTCATCTGCCTTTTTCAGGTTTTCTTCAATCGTACTTGATATGCCGTTGAGCGCTTTTATCTCGTTAATCGTGCCATCCAAACCTCCTTCAGCGCTTGCTCCATTATCACCTACTATGTACATCACTAAGGTGTTTTCGGCATCAGGTAATTCGCTTATTGCTTTTAACAAACGGCCAACTTCATGATCAGTGAATGCGAAATATCCAGCATAATTCTCGTATAACAAGGTGTAGAATTCCTTTTGTTCATCGCTTAAAGAGTCCCATTCAGGGATATCTTCATTTCGAGGAGAAAGCTTGGCATCGGCAGGAACGATTCCCATTTCTTTCTGACGGGCAAAGGTGATCTCACGCTCCTTGTCCCAGCCATGATCAAACTTACCCTTAAACTTGTCCCGCCACTCTTTGGTCACATGGTGAGGGGCATGCATGGCGCCAGGTGCATAATACATAAACACTGGTTTGTCGGGCGACATCGATTTTTGGAGTTTCATCCATTCAATAGCTCGATCTGTCATATCTGTTTGGAAATGATACCCTTCTTCAGGTGTCTTATCCGGTTCTACCGGTACGGTGTTTTCAAAAATCACTGGATAATACTGATGAGTTTCTCCCGCATTAAAACCGTAGAAATAATCGAATCCCATAGATGTAGGCCAGCGGTCAAAAGGCCCGGCAGCACTGGTTTCCCAGTCAGGTGTATTGTGATTTTTACCAAACCAAGCCGTATTTACTCCATTGTATTTCATCACTTTGCCAATGGTGGCGGTGCTACGGGGAATTAATGTGTTATAGCCGGGATAACCAGTAGCCCATTCAGCTAAAAAGCCATTACCCGATTGATGGTGATTTCTACCAGTAAGTAAAGCCGCACGTGTGGGACCACATACGGCTGTGGTATGAAAACGATTGTAACGCAGGCCCTCACTAGCCAAAGAATCCAGATTAGGCGTAGGGATAGAGCCTCCAAAAGTACTGGTCATCCCAAACCCAACATCATCCAACAAGATTACAATTACATTGGGTGCATCTGCTTTGGGACTTGGTAAATCTGGCCAATCCATTTCAGAATCCCGATAGGTTCTACCTATCTTACCCTGAAACTCCGGGTCATCATAAGGAAGTTTTGTAGTCCCATTTGAACTTGATGTTTCTTTTCGGGTTTGTTGACAAGCCGTCATGATCAAAAGACTGGCAAGAATAAAAAGTTGAAATCGAATGGGTTGTTGGGTTTTCATATTTTCGGTTTTAATGTGCAATAACTAGTACAGGTAAACAAAAAGTATATCAAGCTCTAGTTAGATGTTGACCTGGTATACCTGAGATACATTATCTTAAGATAACCTTTTTCTTCTTAATGGAGATACTACAATGTTTAAAAAATATACACCCTCTATAAAACTAAAGAATATCCACAGTATCTGTGAAGCTTAATACTGTAGAGAGTTACGATTAGGATTCGTGTCAGCAGATTAAAACCTGATTTGACTCTTGGCATACAGCGTAAATAAGAAACGGTGGGGGCTGGTATTTAGGTCAAATGCTCTTTTTAAAACCTGATTATAAATAAAAGTAGCTTAGGGAATTGTATAATTTTTATTTTTTTAGGTATTAATTGTTGGGAATGCATTTTTTTTAATTAATCGACTTATTAAATTCCTTTTTTTCATTTATTTTTCACAATTGTCACAGACTTTAATAAAGTAATTAAGAGGGATCTTTGCAGGTTAATTTTGACGATATTGAAATAATTCAAAAGCTCAAGAGAGGAAATGTATCTGCATACAGAGATATTTTTGATAGGTATTACAGTGGACTCTGCCACTTTGCCCATAAATACCTAGGGGATAAGGATGATTCGGAAGATGTGGTTCAAGAGGTATTTATGGTGTTGTGGGACAAAAGAAATGAATTTGAGTCATTGTCAACAGTCAAAAGTTTTCTATATACAGTGACCAAAAACAAATGCATCAATTTGATAAGTGTTAGCGCTAATAGGAAGAGGATACTTGAAGGTGATTATTTGTTTTCTCAGCAGTTTTTCGAGGAAAATATAATAGAGGAAGAAATGTACAGGGCCTTATACAAGGCCATAGAAAAACTTCCGAAACAGTCTCAAAGAATTGTACGGCTCAACCTAAAGGGAATGAAGAACCAAGAGATAGCAGATCAGCTTGGGATTTCTTTGAACACGGTGAAAACATTAAAAAAGAAAGCCTACACAGCTATCCGGTCTGAAATGGGCATGTTGGTATTGGTAAAAGTATTCATAGGTTTACCACTTCTTTAAATATAATAAGGTCGAATTTGATACTGGTAAATCAAAGAATCACATTTTTTTAAAACTTTTTTAACAATTTGGTCACCCGTTTTTTTTGGTTACTTGTTTTATATACAAAATAAAACCAAACTATGAACGAACTTTTCGAGGTAGCTCGAATTATCCTCAATCAGAAGTTAGATAATAACAATAAACCCAGTGAAAAGGAGCTGTTGTTTTTGGAGGATTGGCTTAACCAATCTGAAAAGAACAAGGCACTTTATGCCAAGCTTCAGAAGAAATCAGCAGAAGAGCTTTTAGAAAGAGAGCCATTGGCATTGAACCAGGACAGCGCATGGCAGAGACTGAATGCTTATGCCAAAGGAGGGACGGCCATGAAGCCCCGCAAATACCACTGGGTAAAATGGGCTGCGGCTTTATTTATTCCTTTGTCCATAGGACTTGTCTTGTTTTCATTGCTTAAACCTCATACTGAAGAATCAATAAGTCCGGGAAACAGTGGAGCATTGTTGACATTGAGCAATGGAGAAAGGGTGAACTTGGAAGAGCTTAAAGATATTACCTCACTTGAAGGAGGTGTGCTATCGAAAGAATCGGATAAACTGGTTTACATAGAGGGTGAAAAAAGTGGTCGTAAAGAAAAGATTTATAACACGATAGAAACTACGATAGGGAAAGAGTTCGGTCTCAAGCTTTCGGATGGAACGGAGGTTTACCTGAACCCACTAAGTAAAGTGACCTTTCCAATAGGTTTTGACCAAAATGAACGAGTGGTTGAGCTTTCTGGATTAGCCTATTTTAAAGTAAGCCATGATGCCTCTCGTCCTTTCTACGTGATGGTGGATGGGATGAAAGTGCAGGTTTTGGGAACCTCTTTTAGTGTAAGGTCATATGAGGACGAGGGGTTTGCTGAGACGGTTTTGGTGGAAGGAAAAGTAAAAATTGTGGATGAAAGGGGAGTAGAACAAGCATTACTAACTCCAGACCATAAGGTAGTCTTGGATAAATCAGAAGGATCATTTGATGTTTCAGAGGTAGATGCCAGGCGAGCTACCTCATGGGTAGAAGGCTACTACTTCTTTGAAGATGCCACCTTAGAGGATATTTTGAATGATCTTTCCAGATGGTATGAGTTTGAAATAGAGTACGATCGCCCAGAGTTGAAAGAGCAACGTTTTGAAGGGTATATCAACAAGTATGAGGAATTGGATCCTGTATTAAAGATAATAGAACATACAAATAGTATTAAAATAGAAAAGAATGGAAGAACCTTGATCGTAAAGTAAAAAAGAAAGGGTGTTGATTGCGGCAACAATCCCCACCCTGAAATGTCAAACAACAGTTCAACAAACCACTAACAATTTATGAAGAAAAATTTAAAGAGATATCTCTTAAGGGGATATTTATGGCCAAAAGTCATGAAACTCACAGCAATCCTGACACTCGCCCTGTGTGTTAACTTGTCAGCGGCTTCCATTTCTCAGACCCTCAAAGATTTGAATTATGAGAAAGTGGAATTGAAAAAGCTGATCAGGGAAATCGAGAAACAAACAAGCTATAAGTTCTTTTACAACCTGAACGATGTCCGCACCATAAAGGATCTGACCGTAAAGGAAGCAGCAATTTCGGTAGAAGACTTACTTAACCAACAACTTAGAAAAACACCACTAACTTTTGAGATAATAGATGAAACAATTGTACTAAAGCATAAAGCTAACCTAACAAAAAATCCCACTTCACTTTCAAACTCAAACAGGCTTTCAGTAATCAAACGTGATATGGAAGAGATCACGGGTGTAGTTACCGATGAAGAAGGAGAACCTCTGCCTGGAGTAATTGTGCAGTTGAAAGGAGCCAGTCAGGCTAATTTGACTGATGAAGATGGAAGGTATAGGGTACTGGTTCCTGATTCGGATGCCGTATTGATTTTTAGGTTATTGGGATATGAGGTAAAGGAAATTCCTGTTGGCAATCAAAAAAAGATCAATGTTAGACTAAAGGTCAGTGTAACAGGGATGGAAGAATTCATTGTTACCGGAGTAGTAGAACGGGATAAGGAAAGCTTTACAGGTGCTGCTACCTCTTTTACGGGTGCTGACTTGAAGCAAATCACAAATGGTAATGCAGTAGAGGCTTTAAAGACCTTGGATCCATCTGTAGTGATTTTCGAAAATAACCAGTTTGGCTCTGATCCCAATATTTTACCCAATATTGAGGTACGGGGAAAGACCAGTATTTCTACTTCCGAGTTACGGGATGAGTTCGGTTCTGATCCTAATCAGCCACTTTTTATCCTGGACGGATTTGAAACTACTTTACAGACCATTGTCGATTTGGATATCAACAGAATCAAGTCCATTACGATTTTGAAAGATGCTGCTTCAACTGCACTCTATGGTTCTGTTGCTGCGAATGGCGTAATTGTGGTAGAGACCAAGAAACCTGAAGTAGGTAAAATCATGCTTTCTTACTCAGGGGATTTCCGTGTAAACGCTCCAGACTTAAGTGTTTACAACATGATGAACGCAGAAGAGAAATTGGAATTTGAGAGATTGTCGGGAAGATATGATCACTATTCAATAGATCCTGAATTTCAATTGCCTCTTGATGAACTGTACAATCAGAGGCTTGCAGAAGTAAGAAGAGGAGTGGATACCTATTGGTTATCTGAACCGACTCAAGTGGGCTTTACCAATTCACATACCCTATATGCAGATGGTGGTACGGATGAATTGCGCTTTGGTGTATCTGCTAACTACCGAAATGTACAAGGCGTGATGAAAGGTTCAGGCCGTGAAACCTGGCAAGGTTCAGTAGATATCAATTATCGTAAAGGAAAGATCAATATCAGCAATAAGTTATTTGTCAATGGTTTTACTGCCACAGAGTCTCCCTATGGTCAGTTTTCCAATTTTGTAAACGCCAATCCTTATTTCAGGAAATACAATGAAGATGGCGGTGTAGACAAATACTTAGAAAGAGGCCTGGTAAGTGGCTTAGTTGTTTATCCAAATACTGGGGTTCCCAACCCTCTATACAATGCACTTCTGGAGAATCAATATGATGAAACCCGTAACCTTAATGTGCAAAACAACCTTCAACTTAGATATAATATAAGTCCCTCTTTCCGTATACAGGCCATGACGCAAATTGTGGGGACAAAGAACGAGAAAGAAGCATTTATTAGCCCGATGAATACTCAGTTTGACAATATTGGAGTGTTAAAAAGAGGCCAATATGACAATAGCCAGATATCTACATTTTTATATCGTGGAAATATAATGGCGGTATATGCCAAGGTTATAGGAGTACATAGCCTCACAGCTAACCTAAGAGGAGAAATTCAAAGTGAGCACAATGAAAGAAAATCTTTTGTGGCAACAGGCTTTCCTGTGGGGGCAGTAGGTAATCCAGCATTTGCCTTTTCTTATCAGGAAAACAGCAATCCATCAGCAGCATATAAAGATTACCGTCGTGTAAATGGTTTGGCGAGTATCAACTACGCATATGACCAGCGGTTTTTATTCGATGCTACCTACCGCATCGATGGCTCCACAGCATTTGGTAGAAACAATCCCTATTCTCCATTCTGGGCGGTAGGTGCAGGCTGGAACCTTCACAATGAACCAAGTCTAAAAGGAAACGCAGTAGTGAGCAATTTAAGGTTAAGAGGAAATATTGGGGTTACCGGTAACCAAAGCTTCGGAAACATCACTTCTGTATCGGTATATAATTATTTCCAAACCCTGAATGTTTTTGGGCAAGGTATTTCACTTTCTACAGTAGGTAATCCTGATTTGGAATGGCAGCGTACTAAAAACTATAGTGTAGGTATTGACTTCGGTTTCTTTAAAAACCGGTTGTCTGGTTTTGTAAATGCTTACCAAAAAATCACAGACCCATTAATTGTAGTAGTGGATCAGCCTGCCTCCACTGGTGTGGTAGGAGTTCCTATGAATGTTGGCTTGTTGGAGACCAAAGGAATTGAGACCAATATCAAATACTCCCCCATTTTTAAGCCTCAACAAGGAATAGTCTGGACTGTGGGTTGGATGGGTAACTTTATCGTGGACCAATATGATGGGTTTGATGAAAAGTTAAACAAACTCAATGAGGAGGAGCAGGAAAGTAATAGTTTGACCAGGTTTAAGGATGGTTATAGCCCTACTGATATATGGGCTGTCCAGTCATTGGGGATTGACCCAGCAACTGGAGAAGAAATTTTCTTAAAGAAAAATGGTGAAAGAACCTTTGTTTATGATCCAAACGACATCGTCAGAATCGGAAATTCAAGACCTTTTTCAGAAGGAGTCTTGAGTACCAATTTCTCCTACAAAGGTTGGTTGATGAATGTGTATTTGAGATACAGAATAGGAGCAGAAGTATTTAATGACGCTTTGTTCAATAAAGTGGAAAATATCAATGCGGAAGCAGTAACGCTTAATCAAGATAAAAGAGCTTTGACAGAAAGATGGAAGCAACCTGGAGATATCAGCCAGTTTAAAGGAATAGGATTGACTGGAAGCACACCAATGTCCTCTAGGTTTGTACAGGAAGAAAACAGCTTAAGTGGAGAGTCCATTTCTGTAGGCTACCAGTGGAATGCCAATAGTCACTTTTTGAAAAGTTTAGGCTTGCAAAGGTTAAGGGTCAATGCCTTGATGAATGACATTTTTAGACTGTCAACGGTCCAGGTGGAGCGAGGAATCCAATATCCTTTTGCCAGAACTGTATCCCTATCTGTAAACGCTACTTTCTAAATCGGACTGAAAATGAAAAAAACAATCATAAAATATATAGTAGGGGTTTGTGCAGTGTGGATGACCAGTTCATGTGATGATTATCTGGATGTACAGCCCATGGACAAATTTTTGGAGAGCCAGGTATTTTCAACTCAAATCGGAGTACAAAATGCTTTGAACGGCATCTACCTGGAGCTGAACAATAATCGTGCTTATGGAGAGGACCTTACTTTGGGTGCTATAGAGGCCTTGGCGCAGCGGTACAACCAACCGAATAGTGACCAACCCTTGTATTCGTACCAAAACTATTTGTACGATGAGCAACCCGTGATGACCAAGTTTGAAAGCATCTGGACCAGGGCCTATGTGAACATCTTGAATATCAATGCGCTTCTGGATGGCCTGGAGAAGTATCCGGGTGTATTGCCCCAAGATGAAGAAAATCTGGTCAAGGGAGAAAGCTATGCCCTAAGGGCATTCCTTCACTTTGACATGCTGCGGATCTTTGGAGGTGTACCGGGGGAAAGCATGGATGCGTACCAGTTGCCCTATTACGATGCAGTGGAAAAGGAAGCTGTCCCGTTGATTGCCGGAAGTTTGTTTATGGACAAAGTGTTGGCTGACCTTGAGATGGCGGGGGATTACCTTTCCGGAGATCCAATCGTTGAAAACGGGACGATGCTTTCGGAATCACCGGATGGGGAAATCAACTTTTTCAGGTATAGGAACTTCAGGATGAACCTTTATGCGGTGAAGGCACTCCAGGCAAGGGCATATCAGTATGCCGGTAATGATCAGGCAGCCCTTGAATCAGCTGAATGGGTGATCGAAAATGCAAGCCAGTGGTTCCCATGGACAGATCCTTTGGCTGTATTGTCCACTCCTGATGCCCCTGATATGGTGTTCTCTTCTGAGATTCTTTTCGGGACCTATAACATGAACCTTTATGGCAGGTTCAACAGCTTGTTCAACAGTAGTTTACAGGAGAATAAAATTTTGTATGCTAGGCCAAGGAGACTTGACCAGACCTTTGAGACCAATGAAAATGATTACCGCTTCAATTCTTCATGGGTATTGGGCAGCAACCATTCCTTCAAGACATTCAACAAGTACAATGAGCCGGGTCAGATCAATAACTCAACAGCAAGCTTTAAATATGTATTGGGATTGATCAGGATGTCAGAGATGTATTATATAGCAGCGGAGTCCTTGGCGGACACTGATCCGGGGAAAGCACTGGGTTACTTGAATACGGTAAGGTACAACAGGGGCTTGCAGGACCTGAACGAAGGTGTGGATATCCAGGACGAGATCCTGAAGGAGTACAGAAAGGAGTTCTTCGGAGAAGGCCAGTTGTTCTTTTACTATAAGCGCCACAATATAGACCGCATCCCAAACGGCTCATCGAATACGGCCAACAAGACGATGGACGAGAGCACCTATGTGGTTCCTTTGCCACTATCGGAATTAGAGTTTAGAAACTAGAAACCTGACAAGAATGAAAAAGATAATTCAAAATATATATCTATTATTGGCCATTGTGGCTTGCTGGAGCTGTGTGGAGGATGAGTTGACCACTTACGAAAGCAATAAAGACAGTATTTATTTTACCTATTCCAAAGAAGGGCACCTTGCCACCTCACCTTTTGATAGTTTGTTTTATTCTGTTGGTCTGGTTCCAAGTGGGTTTACGGATTCCCTAATTAGTATTCCTGTAAAAATTATAGGTAAAACAACTGATTACGACAGAGCATTTTCCTTGGAACTGTCTGATAGATCCACTGCAGTGGAAGGAACCAACTTTAAATTCGAAAGTGAATTAACGATCCCTGCTGGAGAAGTGTCATCTGAAATTTTGGTTAGGCTTTATAAGACTCCTGATATTGCAGAGGATACCGTTATGTTGGATTTTAATTTACTTCCTAATGATCATTTCAATACGGATATGAAGAGTTTGATCAACCAATTTGGTGTGGAAGAACTAAGTTATATCAACTTTGAAGTTTACCTGACAGGAACCATTACAGAACCTGCCTACTGGTTTGCGCCTTTCTTAGGCCCTTTCTCTGAAAAGAAAATTTTATTGATGGCGGAAGTGTTAGGTATAGACCCTTTAATTTTTACCAAGAGTGGTGTGTCCGTTTCAAAAATGATGTATTACGGTAAAGCAATGAAGCGGTATTTGGATATCGAAAGAGCAGCTGGAAATACAATCTATGAATTGGATGGATCAGAGATGGAAATGGGGCCTTACTTTTAACTAAAATAATTATGAAAAAGATATTAATATATATATTCCTAGGGCTACTACCAGTTGCGCTACCAGCGTGTATGGAGGACTTGGGTAGCTATGATTACACAGAAATCAATGAAATAGATTTTGAGGGTATAGATAGTAGTTATGTAGCATACCAAGGAGAGCAGTTTAAGATAGAACCAAATCTTATTTTTACCAAAGACGAATCCGATAACCCGGATAATTACGAATATGAGTGGTTCCTTCACTTACCGGGAGCTCTGCCAGGCGATAAAGAAAAATTTCTTAGTGACCAAAGAATTTTGGATATTCCTCTTTCAGTAGCGCCTGGAGTGTATCAAGGTTATTACAGGGTTAAGGATTTAACTACTGGGGTGAAGTTTGCCACCAAATTTGACATAGAAGTGGTCAGCTCAGTTTATGAAGGTTGGATGGTAATGAGCGACATAAATGGTCAACCAAGGTTGGACATGGCCAGTCGGATTGAGGAAGATTACAAGGTGATTCCGGATGTTTTATCATATACAGGCTCTCCACTTAATTTGGAAGGTGATCCTGGATTGGTTTTCTGCTATAGTTTTGACCCGAGACAATATGGAATTTACGTCAGCAGTGGAGCAACAGGAACTACCAAAATTGACCCGGATACTTTTGGATGGTCAGAAGATTTAAGATTGACTTATGAAGCAACGGGTTCTTTTGCAGAAGATTGGAAGGCTGACCGTATTTATGATAGAGGTTCTAACTCCTCCTTATTGGTTAGCGGTGGCAATGTGTATTATTATTACAGAACTTATGGGATAAGCTACGGGGTTCCTATTAATATGGTCAGCGGCGAAGCAGCCCCATATACACCTTCACCATATATCAGTGTGAATCCATTGTTTATAGTTGATCAGTCTATTTTATTTGATGAGGATAACAAGCGCTTTTTAAGACACACCGGTGTCAATAGCGAAGAGTCCCATTTAATGCCTGAAGGAACTTTGTTCGATTATAATATTGGGATGGATTTGAAGTATATGGGGTATTCCGAATACAACGGAGGAGAAGCGTTTGCAGTCCTTAGCGATAATAGCCAATTCCATATTGCTAGAATTACCCAAACTAGGAATAACATTAAGCAAGTATATTTTGAGCCAGTAAGTGTTCCTGGTTTTGACCAAGCAGATAACTTTACCGTTCATCCGGATTTTGGATACCTTTTCTTTAACATCG
Organism: Echinicola sp. 20G; assembly: GCF_015533855.1. Lineage (GTDB taxonomy): Bacteria > Bacteroidota > Bacteroidia > Cytophagales > Cyclobacteriaceae > Echinicola. Next base: position 2,506,418 of record NZ_AP024154.1, read on the forward strand.
GTCCAAAAGTGTATGAATATGATTTATCCACTAAAGTAGCCCATGAGATGCTGGACTATGGTGATAAAGAAATAACCCATCTTGAATTTTATAATTTGGCATTTCCAAGAACACATACTGAAGATTATGAAAGACAGCTGATGGTGGCCACAAATGATTCCTCATTGCCTGCTGAAAGTTCAGGAAAGCTGGAGTTTTATAACGTGCCTCCGGTAAACGGTCAGATTACCTTGGATAGTGAGTTGGAAGGCTTCGGTAAAATTGTGAGTGTTTCATATAGGGAAAGGTAATATCCTAACACAAAAGTATCCTCCCCAATTTTTTGGTTTGGCATTTTCTTCATCGATGATGTCTTGGGGAGGAGCTTTTATACACTTAATGAATTAACTAAAAAAACAACTTTGCTTTTAGGGTGAAATAATAGGCTTTATGAGCCTTCCCAGGAAGCGTAGACCCTTTTAAGAATAGAAAACCCAATTATTATGAAAAAAATTAGTTTAGCGTTAATGGCCCTTTTTCTGTTCCTATCCTCAGGATATGCTCAGGATCCATTTTTCCATGGAAGTTGGAAGGAAGTACTTAAGGAAGCCGAAGAGCAAAATAAACTCATATTCGTGGATCTTTACTTTGAAGGTTGCATGCCCTGTGATAAGATGGCGAAAGAGGTCTTTCCTCACCCTGAAGTAAGTAAAATCTTGGAAGCTGATTTTATCAGTTTTAAGTCAGACGTCTTCAAAGAGGAGGATGGGGCTTTGTTGAGTAGAAAGTTTGCTGCTAAAGGCTTTCCATCTTTTATTTTCCTGAATCATGAAGGGAAGGTGATTGAAACGGCAACAGGTTACTTAAATGTAAAAGGGTTGGCGGATACATTAAAAGAAATGATTGACAGGGCAGCAAAAGAAGACTTTACGGCATTTAGCCCTAGTCTCGAGCTGGATTATCCTACTTTTTATTCGGAGTTTTTTATCAGCCAAAACCGCAAATTGAATAGGGAAGAGATCAAGCAATATATGGATTCCCAAACTGACTGGAGCCAGGAGGTTCCTTTTATGGTGTTGAGCACCTTTGCAAGAGGAGGGGAGTATGATCAATATTATTGGACACATGGCGAAGCATTGGTGGACAAGTTTGGCTATGGCTTGGTGAGCAAAAGGATGTACGAAATAGCCCAATCGCAAATCAAACAGTTTGGTGCTGCCAAGCAAATTAAACGAGCTCAAGGGACTATTGGGATAATTAAGGATTTTTTAAATGAAAAGGATGCAAATCGATTTACCCCATTTTTGTTGGACAGGTATTATAAAGAAGACCCTCAGCACCTTTGGTACCTTCAGGAATACCGGAAATTGAATATTGATAATGCAGATCAGGTTTTTAACGTCATCAGTGGGGTATTGCAGCACCTTCCAAAGGATGAAGAAACCCTCAAATTACTCAAAGATTGGTATGAAGAGAAAGTAATGTCAGCTCAACCTGATGCTGATCAACTATATAATTATGCATTGATATTGGCCCTTATGGATGAAGAAGGTGGGGCTAAATCAGAATTGGAGAAGATCCAAATAGAAGAAAACAATACTGATCTGACAACAAAGGATGTAGAATTATTGGCTGAAGTAATCTCAAGTGGAAACACGGAAGGTTACCAACCCAAGCAACTTGTAAAAGCAATCCCATTACTGCAATGATAATTATTAACAAAAGGATAAAATGGGGCTTGACGGTTCTTCTTGTGGGCCTTAGTGTATTCTCCTCTTTTGCGCAAACTAAAAAGCATCTTGAGGAAGCGGTAGGAGCTTTTGAAAAGGCCATGATATCGCGAGACGTAGAGGCTGTAAAGAAACTGTTAGCTCCAGATTTTATGATTGGAGTTTATGATGGTCAAGAAATGCAGTACTTATTGGATGGGATTGTAAAGCGTTATTCAGCGATAGAAGCCATTACTTATCAAGGCAAAAAGAATCATAGGAAGCTGGTGCTGACCAAGGTAAATATTCAACTTGAGAAAGGAGAAGAAATCACCACCAATCTGGCTTTTAACAAAGATGCACAGCTTTCTTATGTCGATCTTTTTGATGGTTTTTATGATTTGGATCGATATTCTGATCATGGCCTCGTGGCCACCATACCTTTTGAAATGGAAAACAACAAGATCATTATTAAGGCCAAAATGAATGATTGTCAGGAAACCTTGAAATTGATTTTCGATACGGGGGCAGATGGAATGGCTTTGAGCCCCAAGGTGGCAGAAATGGTGGGAGTAAAAAATATCAGAGACCATAAGACCGCCGTGGTGGGAGGAAGTACCAAGGTGAAGTTTTCAAGTGGGAATACTGTTCATCTTACCGAAAAACTGTCTTTATCTAATCAGAACTTGGTGATATTTCAAGGTATGGAGGATAAAGTAGATGGTCTAATTGGCGGTGGGGTCTTGCGAAAGTTTACCACCAAGTTTGATTTTGACAAGGGAGAGATTGAATTGTATGATTTTAATTCTTTTGAGCCCAGCCCAGAGGCAGCAGTATTTAATGTTGATTTCGGTTCCGGTGTTCCGGAGATACCCATCAAATATTATTTATCTAATAAGAAAGAAGAACTTACAGCAGAAATGGTCTTTGATACGGGCGCTGGATATAGCATGATATTTTTTGGTCCTTATGTCGGGCAAGAAAAATTAACAGAGGGGTTTGAGGCAGCGTTTCATTCCACCAACTATAGTATGGGAATGGCGACTCCTATCCAAATTGGTTACATGGATTACGCACGTATTGGTGATCAAAAAATTGAGAATGTCCTAGTATCATTACAGCAGTATGATCCTCAAAACAAGGATTGGATTACCAGCTCGGGTTCTTTCGGAATAGAACTGATCAAGAAGTTTCATGTGACGATTGATCGCTTACATAAGAAAATCTATTTGGAGCCGAATGAGTCTTTTTCAAAACCTACGGAATTCGTCATAGCAGGAATGGTCTTACATTTTAATGATCAAGAGGAATTGGAGATCAAGCAGGTGATTCAAGGTTCTGCTGCCAGTAGGGAAGGATTAAGACCTGGTGGAAAAATCATGATGATTGGTGATTTTACATCCGACGATCTTTTAGAAAATGGACTTAACGAACTCTTGAACATAGAACAAAGCAGTATTACAGTCAGGGTTCTTGCTGGGGAGCAAGCGATGCAGTTAGAATTAGAAATATAGAATTACATTATAATCATAAAATAATTTAATCATGAAAACAATTTTCAAAGTACTGTTGGTAGTAATGGTACTTATTCACTCGGATTTGATGGCCACTGGGATAGATGGCTATGCTATCATCAGTGGAAGAGTAGCTTTTGAATCTCCATTTAAAGAGCTGAAACTCCAACAAGCGATAGATGGTGAGTTGGTGACTGTAGCAACTAGCACGGTCAATGAAAATGGTGAGTTTGCATTTATGTATCCAGTATCAGAGGCTGCTTTTTATCATATTGAAATAGCACCAAAACGATTCGGGCATATGCTTCGGTTTTATTTGGAAAGCGGAGTGGAGTTAAAGGTAACCATTGAGGAAGACAGCTATGAGTTACGAGGAGAGGACTTAGGCCATAATGAAGTAGTGACAGAATGGAATAGAACGGTCGAAAAGATGCTAGATGTTAATAGAATTGGTTCAAGAAAGACCTATGAGGATTTTTTTCCATTGTTAGAAAACGAGCTAATTGAAGATGCTCATGAGTTTAAAGAAGGAATAGACACAGGAGATGAGCAATTTGATGAATTGATGAAGTTGTCTGTCCAAACAGATTTAGAAGAACAGGCATTTGCCTTTTTTAGATTTCCAAAGTCTATCCATGCAGGACCGGAGGATTATCCCATCTTTTATCAGCAATGGGAGAAAGAGGTGAAATTCACGGATGCTAACCTCTTAAAATTGTGGAATGGAAAATCCTATATGGATAATTATTTCATGACTTATCATTTGTTTTTGGCTGATCCAAAACCAGTAGGGCCTAAACCACTAGCTGAAGTAATTCCAACCTTTGATGATCCTGCTTTGTTGGATGTCTATTTAAGAGATTATTTTTCTACCAGGAGATTCAAAGGAGGAGAATACCAAAAAGCAATGGCTTTGGCCAAACCTTATATGATTTCTCCGGAAAGCAAAGCTTTGATCGTTGAGTTGGAAAAGAAATATTTTACCGAAGAGGGTCAGCCAGGTTTTAAATTTGAGTATGAGGATGTGGAAGGTAATGCAGTGGCGTTTGATTCCTTTAAAGGAAAAATTGTTTACTTGGATATTTGGGCTACTTGGTGCGGGCCATGCATTCAGCAAATTCCTCATTTGAAAAAATTGGAAGAGGAGCTTCATGGAGAAGATATAGTGTTTTTGAGCGTATCCATCGATGCTTTGAAGGATAAGCAAAAGTGGAAGGATTTTGTGAAAGAAAAAGACCTAAAAGGGGTGCAGCTCATGGCTGACAAAGCTTGGCAGTCTGGCTTGGTGAAGAATTATGAAATAAAAGGGATTCCAAGATTTATGATTTTTGACAAAGAAGGGAATATCGTCACCACGGATGCCATGAGACCATCACAGCCAGCGCTTAAAGAGCAGCTTATCGAATTGTTAAAGAAATAAAAGGATACAAGGCAGCATGCTTGAAGGTGTCTATTCTTTATGAGGGAACAGAATTCATATAGAGTATAATTTTAAAATTATTTTAAATTTTGTTACCCCATTTTGACGCCGTGTAGTATACATATTGAATAGTTGGTTTACCAACTGATCTGAAAAGCCATGATTTTTGGCAAATATCAGATAACCTTTTACAGAGATGTGAGTTATGATGCGTAAGCCTGACTTGTTATTTAAAGAGTTAGGGTGAATATTAAAATGAAATATCAAAGAAAATAAATGCGGTTTATACAACTAAATAAGCGTGGTTTAATGGATCACGCTTATTTGCATTATTAAATGCTTTTAGTGATAGTAATGATTATTAACTTTTTTTACGTGAGAAAATACAACTTTAGTCCGTTAAGCCTAATATCTTGTTGTTTTTTGTTAATTATAAAATTATTTATAAAGTCAAAATAATGAAGTATTGTATTGATAATGCAATATTTTTTGTTTTAATAATTAAGTAATCAATTAGTTTTTTTCGAAAAAAATCAGATTTCAAACTTGGTTTGAAATACGTTCGGTTTTATTTATCTCTTTTTTGTCTTAATTTTCAAGGCTGTAATCACTTGTAATATCCTTGAACTTCAATCGGTTAATTGAGATCAGCCTATAGAGATAGTGGGTTAATAGAAAAGCTTAGGAAAGGAAATGTAGAAGCTTATAGGACTTTCTTTAATGAGTTCTATGATAGCTTATGCCTTTTTGCTAATAAATATCTTCAGGATTTTGATAATGCGGAGGACATAGTACAAGAGGTCTTTATTACAGTATGGGATTACAGAAAAGACATTCAATCCTACCCATCTCTAAAAAGTTTCTTGTATACAGTCACAAAAAACAAATGCCTAAATTTTTTGAAAAATGATGCAAAGAAAAATAATTTAATAAATGGGGTAGAACTGTTTACTGAAATGTTTTACGATGCTCATGTTGTAGAGGAAGAAACTTACCGCTTATTGGAAAAGGGAATAAAGGAACTTCCAGATCAATCGAGAAAGATTATTGAGCTTCATTTGGATGGTTTAAAGAACCAAGAGATTGCAGATGAACTGAATGTTTCCATCAATACGGTGAAAACATTGAAAAAAAATGCTTACAAAAACCTCAGGGAGATTATGGGTTTATTGGCCATGGCATTAATGGAGATTTAAACAGGTTTAATTGGAATAAAATTCTGTTTATTACTTCTTTATGTGTCTTTTATTCCTTATTATGATTATATTTTTATTAAATCAAAATTTAGTTTTATGCTGTTTTTTTAGTGTTTTGATGTGTTTTATGGGATGAATTGATCTTTTTCTTAATAAAATTAACAGTTTGGTAAAATTTTTTTAAAAATACATTCACCCACTTTTTATGTATTTGGTTTTATATAGGACAGAAGGTCTAAAAGACTGAGCTGCAAAATCCAAATTAAAAGATGAAACCGATCAATTATCTATTTGATATTTCAAGACTACTGGTCAAGAAAAAACTGAAAGGAGAAGATTCACTGGATCAGGGTGAATTGGAAATGCTTCACGCGTGGAGGGAGGAATCTGCCATGAATGATGAGGTGATATCCACTTTAGATACCAGAAGTAGGGAAGAAATCAACAGACGCTCAAAAACTGGTCTTGATAAAGAAAAAGCATGGAGAAATGTGGAAGCCCGAATCAAACCCAAAGGAAATGCAAGCGTATGGATGAGCTTAAAATGGGCAGCAGTGATACTGTTTCCTTTAGCAATAGGAGTGGTTTTATATGGACAGTTTCAAAATGTTAATGAAAATGCCCCATTGTTACCTGGAGAAAGTAGAGCCCTACTGACGCTTAGTGATGGAAGTCAGGTGGTTTTAGAAGAGGCTGTTGGAATGGAGATTATAGGTGGAACAGGAGAAAAAGTGAGATTAGCCCAGGATGAATTGATTTATGAAGGAGAAGACCAGAGCGATCATTTAGAAATTTATAATACTATTGAGACTAGGGTAGGGAATGAATATAAGCTCCGACTTTCAGATGGAACCAAGGTTTTCTTAAATGCCCAGTCCAAATTGGTCTTTCCTGTAGCTTTTACTGGCGAAACCAGGTCAGTAAAGTTAGAAGGGGAAGGGTATTTTGAAGTTACTCCCGATAAAGACCGCCCTTTTTATGTAGAAGTGGAAGGGATGAGAGTTCAGGTTTTGGGGACTTCATTCAATGTAAAAGCTTATACCGACGAATCAGTTACTGAAACTGTTTTGGTAGAGGGAAAAGTGAAATTGCTCAATGGTACTTCTCAAGAGACCCTGCTCAGTCCTGATGAGAAAGCAGTTTTGAACAAAAGATCCAAAGAAATAGCAGTAAGTGAAATTGATGCTGTGAGTGCTACGGCTTGGATTAATGGGAAATATTACTTCAATAATGCTCGTCTTGAAGACATTATGACAGATTTGGCAAGGTGGTATGACTTTGAAACCAAATACAGTAGTCAAGAGCTGCGGGAAGTTAGGTTTGAAGGATGGATCAACCGATATGAGGAATTGGATCCTATACTCAGAATAATTGAAATCACTAACAAAATAAAAATAGAACGTAATGGTAAAGAACTAATTATCAGTTAAAAAAAGAGGGCGTTGATTGCTGCAACAATCTCCACCCTCAAGTCAAATATTTGTTTAATATTCCACTAACAATTTATGAAGAAAAATTTAAAGGATTATCCCTTAAAAGGGGATTTATGGCCAAAAGTTATGAAGTTAACCGCTATTCTAACCTTGGTGTTTTGTGTCAACGTATCTGCAGCAGTGAATTCACAGGTGCTTAAAGACGTTCATTTCAAAAATATTGAGCTCAGATCTCTGATCAAAGAGATAGAAAAAAGAACCAGTTACCAGTTCTTTTACAGCCCAGAGGATGTAGATGCCATCAAAGGGTTGAAGGTAGATGAAAAGTCCATCTCAGTAGAAGCACTACTGAATAAACAATTAAAAACAACAGAATTAACCTTTGAAATAGTAGATGAAACAATTGTACTCAAACCAAAAGTAACCACTAACAAAAGCAATAAAAATTTACAAGTATCTGCAGGTCCGGTAAAGTTGGATAGGGAGATGGAGGAAGTAACCGGTGTCGTCAAGGACGAAACAGGGCAGCCTTTACCTGGTGTGATTGTACAACTTAAAGGGTCAACCCAAGCCAATATTACAGATATCGAAGGAAAGTATAGGGTGCTGGTTCCCGATGAGGAGACTGTGTTGATATTTAGGATTCTGGGATATGAAACCCAAGAAATTGTGGTTGGGAATCAAACCAAAATCAATGTCTCCATGAAAGTAAGTGTAACTGGACTGGATGAAGTTGTGGTGACTGGAGTTGTGGAGCGTAAGAAAGATAGCTTTACAGGTGCTGCAGCCACTTTCGATACAGATGACTTAAAGCAAGTTTCCAACGGAAACGCCATTACAGCGATTAGATCATTGGATCCATCCATTGCTGTATTGGAAAATAATGAATTAGGCTCTAACCCTAACGTACTTCCCAATATTGAGGTTAGGGGGAAAACCAGTATTTCTACCTCGGACTTGAGAGACGAATTTGGTTCTGATCCAAACCAACCTCTATTTGTACTGGATGGTTTTGAAACTACACTAAGAACCATTGTGGATTTGGATGTCAATAGAATCAAATCCATTACGATCTTGAAAGATGCGGCATCTACAGCACTTTATGGTTCCAATGCAGCCAATGGCGTGGTGGTGGTAGAAACCAAAAAACCAGAAGTGGGGAAAATATTACTCTCTTATACAGGTGACTTTAGAGTGGATATGCCAGATCTGAGTGATTACAATATGATGAATGCCGCTGAAAAACTAGAGTTTGAGCGACTTTCAGGAAGGTATCGTCCCTTCGATAATGGTGGTACACCTGATCCAGTAAAGCAACTGGAACTGGATAAACTCTACAGCACACGCTTGGCGGAAGTAAGAAGAGGAGTGGATACTTATTGGTTATCTGAGCCTGTGCAAACTGGTTTTACCAATTCACATACCCTATATGCAGATGGTGGTACGGATGAGTTGCGCTTTGGCGTATCTGCCAACTACCGAAATGTGCAAGGGGTGATGAAAGGTTCAGGCCGCGAAACTTGGCAGGGAGCGGTGGATTTGGTTTACAGAAAAGGAAAGTTCAATATCAGTAACAAATTATTTGTTAATGGATCATTGGCCAAAGAATCACCTTATGGTAACTTTTCAACCTTCGTAAATGCAAACCCTTATTTTAGGAAGTACAATGAAGATGGGGGAGTGGACAAGTACCTAGAAGATGGCAATGTACAGGGATATTCTCGTGGGGTAGTAGCTAACCCGTTGTACAATGCGCTTTTGGATAATCAGTATGATGAAACCAGGACTTTTAATGTTCAGAATAATATCCAATTAAGGTATAATATTACCCCAAGTTTTAGATTGCAGGCGATGGGTCAACTCTCAGGAGGTAAAAATGAGTCAGAGGTGTTCGTTAGTCCATTAAATACCCAATTTGATAACACGGACTTTTTGGAAAAAGGAAGGTATGACAATAGCCAAAACTCTTCTTTTACTTATAGAGGAAACGTCATGGCCATATATTCCAAGGTACGTGGAAAGCACAGTATCACTGCTAATGGTCGAATGGAAATTCAAAATCAAAGCAATGAGAGAAAGTCATTTACAGCAGTAGGCTTCCCAATTGGAGCAGTAGGTAACCCTGCCTTCGCGTTTTCTTATCTTCCCAACTCAAACCCTTCCGCTGCATACCGTGACTTTAGAAGGGTGAATGGATTAGCCAGTGTCAACTATTCCTATGATCAGCGCTTTTTATTCGATGCTACCTATAGAATAGATGGTTCAACAACATTTGGTAGAAACAATCCATATTCCCCATTCTGGGCGGTAGGAGCTGGTTGGAATCTGCACAATGAGCCTTCCTTGAAGCAAAATTCAAAAGTGAGTACTTTGAGACTGAGGGGAAATATTGGGGTTACCGGTAACCAAAGCTTTGGAAACATCACTTCTGTTTCGGTCTATAACTTCGACGAAGAGAGAAATATTTTTGGCCAAGGTATATACCTTTCTACTTTGGGTAATCCTGATTTGGAGTGGCAAAGAACTCAAAATATCAGTGTAGGGATCGACTTTGGTTTGTTTAACAACAAACTTTCAGGATATGTAAATGCTTATCAAAAAATCACGGATCCTTTGATTGTGGTGATTGATCAACCAGCTTCAACCGGAATTACAGGTATCCCAATGAATATTGGTAAAATGGATGCCAAAGGGATTGAAACCAATATTCGTTATTCTCCAATTTTCAGACCTAGTGAAAGAGTGGTTTGGACCATTGGCTGGATGGGCAGTTTTACGAATCAAAAGTACGCCGAGTTTGATAACAAACTGGAGAGCTTAAACAATGAAGAATTAGAAAGCAATAGTTTTTTAAGGTACCGAGATGGCTATAGCCCTACAGACATTTGGGCAGTACCATCTTTAGGGATAGATCCAGCTACTGGGAAGGAAGTTTTCCTTAAACAAAATGGAGAAAGTACTTTTGAATATGACCCAGCTGACATTGTTAGAGTAGGTAATACAAGACCATTTTCTCAAGGAGTTATCAGTACTAATGTTTCTTACAAAGGCTGGCTGTTGAATGTGTACATGAGGTACAAAATAGGTGCGGATGTATTTAATAATGCTTTATACTCCAAAGTGGAAAATATCTCAAGCAGTGGGATCTTGTTAAACCAAGACAGACGTGCACTTACGGAGAGATGGAGGCAGCCTGGTGATATCAGCCAGTTTAAAAGCATCAGCTTGACTTCTACATCTCCAATGTCTTCTAGGTTTGTACAGGAAGAAAACAGCTTAAGTGGAGAGTCCATTTCTGTAGGATACCAGTGGAATGCCAATAGTCATTTTCTAAAAAGTATGGGACTTAGCCGATTGCGGGTCAATGCCATTATGAATGACATTTTTAGACTGTCTACAGTTCAGGTGGAGCGTGGAACTTCGTACCCATTTGCCAGAACAGTTTCATTCTCGTTAAACGCAACATTCTAAATTGGACACAAGATGAAAAAAGGAATCATAAAATATATAGTAGGGGTTTGTGCAGTGTGGATGACCAGTTCATGTGATGATTATCTGGATGTACAGCCCATGGACAAATTTTTGGAGAGCCAGGTATTTTCAACTCAAGTCGGAGTACAAAATGCTTTGAACGGCATCTATCTGGAACTGAACAATAACCGTGCTTATGGAGAGGACCTTACTTTGGGTGCTATAGAGGCATTAGCACAGCGGTACAACCAACCGAATAGTGACCAACCCTTGTATTCGTACCAAAACTATTTGTACGATGAGCAGCCCGTGATGACCAAGTTTGAAAGCATCTGGACCAGGGCCTATGTGAACATCTTGAATATCAATGCGCTTCTGGATGGCCTGGAGAAGTATCCGGGTGTTTTGCCCCAGGATGAAGAAAATCTGGTCAAGGGAGAAAGCTATGCCTTGAGGGCATTCCTTCACTTTGACATGCTGCGGATCTTTGGAGGTGTACCGGGGGAAAGCATGGATGCGTACCAGTTGCCCTATTACGATGCAGTGGAAAAGGAAGCTGTCCCGCTGATTGCCGGGAGTTTGTTTATGGACAAAGTGTTGGCTGACCTTGAGATGGCGGGGGATTACCTTTCCGGAGATCCAATCGTTGAAAACGGGACGATGCTTTCGGAATCACCGGATGGGGAAATCAACTTTTTCAGGTACAGGAACTTCAGGATGAACCTTTATGCGGTGAAGGCACTCCAGGCAAGGGCATATCAGTATGCCGGTAATGATCAGGCAGCCCTGGAATCAGCTGAATGGGTGATCGAAAATGCAAGCCAGTGGTTCCCATGGACAGATCCTTTGGCTGTATTGTCCACTCCTGATGCCCCTGATATGGTGTTCTCTTCTGAGATTCTTTTCGGGACCTATAACATGAACCTTTACGGCAGGTTCAATAGCCTGTTCAACAGTAGTTTACAGGAGAACAAAATTTTGTATGCTAGGCCAAGGAGACTTGACCAGACCTTTGAGACCAATGAAAATGATTACCGCTTCAATTCTTCATGGGTATTGGGCAGCAACCATTCCTTCAAGACATTCAACAAGTACAATGAGCCAGGTCAGATCAATAACTCAACAGCAAGCTTTAAATATGTATTGGGATTGATCAGGATGTCAGAGATGTATTATATAGCAGCGGAGTCCTTGGCGGACACTGATCCAGGGAAAGCACTGGGTTACTTGAATACGGTAAGGTACAACAGGGGCTTGCAGGACCTGAACGAAGGTGTGGATATCCAGGACGAGATCCTGAAGGAGTACAGGAAGGAGTTCTTCGGAGAAGGCCAGTTGTTCTTTTATTACAAAAGACATAATGTCAGCTCCATTCCAAACGGCTCATCGAATACGGCCAACAAGACGATGGACGAGAGCACCTATGTGGTTCCTTTGCCACTATCAGAATTAGAGTTTAGAAACTAGAAACCTGACAAGAATGAAAAAGTTAATTCAAAATATATATCTATTATTGGCCATTGTGGCTTGCTGGAGCTGTGTGGAGGATGAGTTAGATACTTTTCAGAATGAGGACAGTATTTACTTCTCCATGTCCACAGAAGGTACATCTGTTAACCCGGATACTGATAGCCTATTTTATTCTGTAGGTTTAGTCCCTCAAACTTTCACTGATACTATAATCAGTATTCCAGTTAAGGTTTTAGGGTTAGTTAAGGATCAGGAAAGAAGTTTTACAGTAGAGTTAAGTCAAGGAACGACTGCTCAAGAAGGAGTGGACTTTGAGTTTGTCAATGACCATGTGATCCCAGCAGGTGAAGTTTCTTCTAATATCGATATAAGGTTGATTAAAACTGAAGAAATAGCGGAAGATACAGTAGTACTTAAATTAAAACTACTTTCGGACGATCATTTTAAAACAGAAATGACCACCTATATAGATCGATATGGTGAAGCCCAATTGAGCCATGTGGATCTTGATATTTATTTAACGGGAGTGATTCAAGAACCTCAATATTGGTTTGAACCGTACTTGGGTAAATTCTCAGCCAAGAAGTTTTTCTTGATGGTGGATGTATTAGGTTTTGATCCACTGATTTATACGGGTAATGTATCTCTATCTCAAAATCAATATTTTGGAATTGCTATGAAAAGGTACCTGGATGAACAGAAAGCTTTGGGCAATACCATTTATGATGAGGATGGTACTGAAATGGAAATGGGTGTCTATATCTAAAAGAAATTTAACATGAAAAAAATAATTATATATATATGCTTATTGGCCCTTCCTGTTTTAATGACATCGTGTTATGAAGATTTGGGAAATTATGAATATACAGATATCAATGAAATTGGTATTAAGGGAATCGACAGCAGTTATGTGGCCTATCAAGGTAGGATTTTTCAAATTCAACCAGAACTTAGTTTTACTTTAGATCAGGCTGGTGATCCTGAGCATTATGAGTATGAATGGGTACTACATAGAGTCGGCGGTTTGGTAGGAGATAAAGAAAAAATTCTCGGTTATGAAAAAGACTTGAATGTAGACTTAACGGTGCCTCCAGGGGAATATGATGCCCACTATAGGGTGTTAGATAAGGAAACCGGAGTGGAATTCTTTTGGGATTTTAAAGTAGAAGTAAAAAGTTCAGTGTATGAAGGTTGGTTGGTGATGAGTGATGTCGCTGGTGAAGCAAGGTTGGATATGGCGTCCTTAATTGAAGAGGAGTATGAGGTTATTCCAGACGTATTAGGATATACTGGTTCAAGTCTTCATTTAGAAGGGGCTCCTGGGCTTGTGTATTGCTATGGCTATGATCCGACTCTTTATGGAGTTTATGTAACCAGTGAAGGAACAGGTACAACCAAAATCGATCCGGAAACATTTGATTGGTCAGAAGATTTGAGATTGAGCTATGAAGCAATTGCTAATTTCCCAGCTAAGCTGAATGCTGATAAAATCTACTCTAAAGGGGGGTATGTGTCTTTTATGGTTAAAGACAATAATATTTATTATTACTACAGAACTTACCAAGTTAAGTATGGTGCCCCTGTCAATAAGGTAGCAAATGAATCAACAAGTTTTAAGGCTTCCGAATTTGTTTCGGCAGGACCGGGTTCAATTACACATTCTGTGTTTTTTGACGAAGATAATAAGAGATTTCTCAGACATCTTGGCGCCAATAATTTGGAGGCTGCTGTGATGCCAAATAATGCTACTTTGTTTGACTATAACATAGGCATGGACCTGGTTTTCATGACCTACACCACCTATAATAATGGAGAGGCATTTGCGATTCTAAAAGATGGAACTACTTACCATATTGCCAGAATGCTTCAGAGAAATAGAAATATTAGACAGGTGTATTTTGAGGAAATTTCTGTTCCCGGTTTTGAGCAAGCTGAAAATTTCGCGATACAACCTGATTTTGGTTACCTGTTTTTCAATATTGGTAGCAAAATCTATGAATATGATGTTTCCTCTAAGGTAGCACATGAAATGTTGGATATGGCCGGAAGAGAAATTACCCATATGGAATTTAACTCCAGTTCTCCGGTAGGTAGTCAGTTGATTGTAGCACTAAATGATCCTTCAAAGCCTGAAGGAAGTACTGGTAGCTTAGAGTTTTATGAAGTGCCTGCTGTAAATGGACAGATTGTATTCGATTCAAAACTGGAAGGTTTTGGAAAGATTACGGGCATAGCTTATAGAAGCAGGTAAAAGGTGATAAATAGTCCCTCCAAAAAAAAATGGTTTATACTTTCTTTCTTCATATGCGGAACCATGGAGGGACTTTCTTAAATCTTCAAGTACATGAAAAGTATTGAGCAGGAAGAAGTTTGCCGATTAAGGTGTTAACTTCTTCCTGTTTAATATAGGATTGATTAATCAGCGAATAAGATCAAATCATTTCGAAATAAACATTATAAAAAGAACCAATCGATTTAGCCTTTATTTTTTGTGGCGTTCAAGTTTTCAAGGCAATTCGAAGTTTTAAATAAGTACGCTTTCAAAAATCCAATTTGACCAACGCTAAAATGAATAAAATAAAAAGTAAAAAGCCAATAGATTTAATGAAATATATTGGAAGAAATAAAGCACAATATGGATTGACCAAAGCCCTGTTACTCTTTTTCTGTGTTTTTCTATTGGGATATTCTGGAAATGCCCAGAGCAAGAAGGAAATAATAAAATCTGTGGAGGCCTTTGAAGCTGCGATGAAGTCGCGTGACTTAGAAGCAATAAAGGCCTTGATTGCACCTGATTTTATGATAGGGGTTTACGGAGGGGATACGAGAGATTATCTGCTGGAGAGTATTGTAAAAGTGTACCCCCAAATCAACGACATTGTTTTCATAAAAAAAGAGACTCAGAAAGACATCGCTTTGGCTGAGGTGATTGTAAAAGATCAGAAAGGAGGGGGAAAGCGAGGTAATTTGGCTTATGATAAAAACGGATTGTTAATTTATACTGATTTTTTTGATAGGCTTTACAAACTCGATCGCTACACTGACAGGGGATTGGTAGCTTCCATTCCATTTGAGTTGGCGGAAGGGAAAATGCTTGTCCAGCTTAAATTAAATGATAGTCCTGATTTCCTGACTATGATCTTTGATACAGGAGCAGATGGAATGGCTTTGAGTCCGAATGCTGCAAAAAGAATTGGCATAAAAAACACAGAAGATCGTGAAACGGCTGTGGTAGGGGGAAAGACCAGGGTGAAGTTCTCCAAGAACAACACCGTTCACCTTAATGATAGCCTTGAACTGAAAAATCAAAATTTGGTTGTTTTTCCAGGAATGTCAGGAAGAGCAGATGGGCTTATTGGTGGTGGAATCCTTAGAAACTTTACCACTAGGATGGACTTTGACAAGGGGATGATTGAACTTTATGACTTTAATTCTTACGAAGCAAATAAGAAAGATCAGGTGCTTCCTGTGGATTTTAATTCTGGCATACCTGTCATACCGATAAATTATTTTTTGGATAATAAGGAGGAAGAACTTACTGCAAATATGGTATTTGATACTGGGGCAGGCTATAACATGATTTTTTTCGGTCCATATGTAGGTAAGGAAAATCTAGAAGATGGTTTTAAGGCAGAGTTTTATTCTACCAATTACAGCATGGGAGTGGCTACGCCTACAAAAATGGGATACATGGATTATGCCACAATAGGTGGTTATAAGCTGCAGAATTTACTGATTTCGTTGCAAGCGGAGGATCCAGATAAAGGCAAATGGAACAGCGATGCCGGATCGTTTGGACTAGAGCTTATTAAGAAATTCAATGTGACCATAGATCGGTTACATCACAAGCTTTATTTGGAGCCCAACGAAAATTATAAAAGACCGACTGACTTTGTTCTGGCAGGAATGATATTGCATTTCAATGAGCAAAATGAATTGGAAGTGAAACAGGTGATTGGAGGAACAAGGGCGAGTAATGAAGGCATCATCCCAGGCCATAAAATTATGATGATCAATGATTACAATGTAGAGGATCTCATGATTGCCGAAAATAGGATAGCATTGATGAATGAAGATAATGAAGATTTTCTGTTGAGAATTCTTGCAGAAGATCAAATGAGACAGGTTACTGTCTCTCAATAGAACATTAAAAATCTCTTTAAAAAGTAAAATTTATGAAAAAACTAATTTGCATTTTGACACTACTTTATTTCGTAGCCAATACAGTGGCATGGTCAAACGAGATAGAGGGGTTTGCCATGATTAAAGGCAAAGTAGATTATGATCTCAAGTACAAAGAAATCAACCTTCAAAGAGTAGTGGAGGGAAAACTGGAAACGGTTTCGATGACCACAATGGATGAAAACGGAGAGTTTGGTTTTATTTTACCAATAGAAGAAGCTGGTTTTTACCACCTAAGCATTACGAACAATGTAAACATGCTGAGGTTTTATTTGGAAAATGGGGTAGAGTTAGACTTGAACATTGAAAAGGAAAGTTATGACTTGGCTGGAGAAAATCTGGGACATAATGAATTGGTGACAGAATGGAATACAGTTGTTACCAAAATGTTTGATATTAACAGACGAGGTACCTTAAAAGGGTATAAGGAGTTTTTTCCCCTTGTAGAAAATGAAGTGATAGTAAAAGCAGAAGACCTAAAGAAAAAGGTCAATACGGGAGATGAAGATTTTGACAGATTGATGAAACTATCTATTCAGGCAGACGTTGAGGAACAGGCTTGTGCCTTTTTTAGATACCCTAGAACTTACCAGCCTACCAAAGAGGATTATCCTGATTTCTATAATAATTGGGAAAAGGAAGTGAAATTTTCAAATCCGGAGATTTTGAAATTATGGAATGGGCTGGCTTATATGTCTAATTATTCTTTGGTGTATGATTTTATTTTGGCTGAGGATGAAGAAAGACCTAAGGATATCAATGACCTAAGTAGATTTAACACTAGAATTGAAGATCCAGCGCTTAAGGACGTTTATTACAGGAGCTATTTTTCTACAGCACGATTTCAGAGCGGTCAATATGAAAAAGCCATGTCTTATGCGAGACCTTATATGACTTCGGAGAAGAGCAAGGCTCTTATTGTAGAATTAGAGAAAAAATTGTTCAGTGAAGTAGGTCAGCCAGGTTTTCAATTTGAGTATGAGGATATCAATGGAGATTTAGTTGCTTTTGATTCCTTTAAAGGAAAAATTGTTTATGTGGATATCTGGGCTACTTGGTGTGGGCCATGTATTAAGCAAATTCCCTACTTGAAAGAATTGGAAGAAGAGCTTCATGATGAAGATATCGTATTTTTGAGCATTTCCATTGATGTAGAAAAAGACAAAGAGAAGTGGAAGAAATTCGTCAAAGAAAAAGAGCTTAAAGGGGTTCAGTTGATCGCAGATAAGGCTTGGCAATCAGGCTTGGTCAAGAACTATGAAATCAAAGGTATTCCGAGGTTTATGATCTTTGATAAGGACGGAAATATCGTCACTACAGACGCTATAAGGCCCTCAAGCCCAGAATTAAAGGGGCAACTTCTAGAATTGCTAAAAAAGTAATATCTTTGCAGTCTAATCAAAAAATAGTCCTATTGGACTATTTTTTGATTTTTACAGAATATACACCCATGAATATAGCAGTAGAAGATTTCAATCAAACAGAATGCCTTCCTTGCCTTAAGATCAGTGAGCTTTGGGCAATGGTGGGAGACACGCCAATGATCGCCCTGAATTATAACTATAAGGGGAAAGAAGGTACTGTATATGTAAAATGTGAGCACTATAACCTTACAGGAAGCATTAAGGATAGGATGGCGCTTTATACCATCCAACGTGCATACGAAACAGGTAACATCAAAGCAGGAGATACCATAGTGGAAGCCACTTCAGGCAATACAGGTATTGCTTTTGCAGCCATTGGTAGAAGTCTTGGTCACCCGGTGAAGATTATCATGCCAAACTGGCTGAGCAAAGAGCGTGTGGACATCATCAGGTCTCTTGGAGCAGAGATCATCCTAGTGAGCAAAGAGGAGGGGGGCTTTTTGAGAAGCATCCAAATGGCTGAGGAAATGGGAGCTGCTGATCCGAATGTGTTTTTACCAAGACAGTTTGACAATCACTATAATCTGGAGGCTCATCAAAAGACTACTGCCCCGGAGATCATCAAACAACTTCAGAATATCAATAAAGAGGTAGATGCTTTTGTAGCCGGTGTGGGTACAGGTGGAACAGTCGGTGGAGTTGGGCGCTACCTAAAAGCTGTCAAACCATCGATAAAAATTCACCCTATGGAACCAGCTGAGTCTCCGACGTTGACTACAGGGTATAAGGTAGGGAGTCATAGAATCCAAGGGATTTCGGATGAGTTTATTCCAAGTATCGTGAAGTTGGAGGAGATGGATGAAATCATCCAGGTAAACGATGGTGATGCCATTTTAATGGCTCAGAAGCTAGCGACTACTTTAGGCTTAGCTGTAGGGATTTCCTCAGGTGCCAATTTGATTGCGGCTATCAAACAGCAGCAAAAAATGGGCGGCGAAGCTACTGTCGTTACTGTATTTGCAGACAGTAATAAGAAATACTTGAGTACGGATTTGGTAAAGGAAGAACCTATCAAAGAAGGATATATCAGTCCAGATGTGTCACTAGTAGATTTTAAGCCGATACCTAGAACGAAAAAAAGTTGATTCAATGAAGAAGATACAATTACTACTACTTCTGCTCTTTACAGCCTTCATCAGTGAAGCGCAGATCCTTGAACCTGTAAGCTGGAAAGTTGAGAGCAATGCGAAAGAAGATGGCAAGGTGGAGCTGATCATTACTGCCAAAATCGATGCTGGATGGCACCTGTATTCTCAGCATATTGATGAGGGAGGTCCTGTACCAACTAGCTTTACTTTCAATGAAAGCGCTGCTTTTGAACTTGAAGGAGAGATGAAGGAAGTAACTGAACCTACTGAGAAATATGACGACATGTTCTTGATGGATGTTCGGTATTTCAGTGACAAGGCAATTTTCAAGCAGATGATCATAGCCAAAGAGGCAAAAGGAAGTGTTGAAGGTACAGTAGCCTTTATGGTCTGTGACGACACTCAATGCCTTCCTCCCAATGAGGTAGAGTTGAGCATTCCTTTTGAAGCAAATCTTCCTGTCAAAAAAGAAGAAAAAAAGGCGGCTGAACCAGCAGCACAAAAACAGGTGGAGGAAAAGCCTATAGCTAAAGTGGAAACGGCAAAGACTGAGGTGCAAAATGCCCCTGAGAAACAGCCTGAACCACAAAAAGCCGCTGAAGAAGAAGCTCCTGAAGAGATAGTAATAAGTGAACCTGAAACGGAAAAGGTAGTAGAAGCTGTTGTTGTAAAGCAAGAAGAAGTAAAGCCTGTTGTAAAAGAGACTGAGGAAAAGGAGGCGAGTTCTATATGGGGGATATTTATTGCTGGCCTTCTTGGGGGCTTTGCGGCATTGTTGATGCCATGTATTTTTCCCATGCTTCCTCTGACGATCAGCTATTTTACCAAGCAGTCAGAAAGCAGGGCTTCTGGTATCGGGAAAGCCGCTTTTTACGGTCTTTCCATCATCTTTATCTATGTGGGGCTGGGAATGATTATCACCATTATCTTCGGTGCTGATGCTTTGAATGCACTGTCGACGAACGGGATCTTTAACTTCCTGTTCTTTTTGCTTTTGGTGGTTTTTGCGGCTTCTTTCTTTGGGGCCTTTGAATTGACACTTCCGCACAGCTGGTCAAACAAGCTGGATAGCAAATCTGATAATGGTGGACTATTGGGACTGTTTTTTATGGCAGCTACCCTTTCATTGGTTTCCTTTTCCTGTACGGGGCCGATCATTGGAACCTTGTTGGTACAGGCAGCTAGTTCTGGAGCCTATTTAGGTCCAGCAGTGGGGATGTTGGGCTTTTCCATAGCACTGGCAATCCCATTTACCTTGTTTGCAATTTTTCCTTCTTGGATGCAGTCCCTTCCAAAGTCTGGAGGTTGGCTGAACAGTGTAAAAGTGGTATTGGGCTTTTTGGAGTTGGCTTTGGCGATGAAGTTCCTTTCCAATGTAGATTTGGCTTATCACTGGGATATTTTCGATCGGGAAGTGTTCTTGACCTTGTGGATTGTGATCTTTGGTTTGATGGGACTTTACCTATTGGGCAAGATCAAGTTTGCCCATGACAGTGAGTTGAAATATTTGTCCACACCAAGGATTTTCTTGAGTGTGATCATCATTTCCTTTACCATTTATATGATTCCTGGACTTTGGGGAGCACCGTTGAAGGCAATTTCTGCTTTTTTGCCACCTCAGCATACCCAGGATTTTGATCTGTACACAGCCAGCTTAGGAGGAGGTTTTTCTTCGCAGGAAAAACACGAAAAAGCAGATAGAAAGTACAGTGAGCTGTTTCATGCTCCTTTAAATCTAGAGCCCTTCTTTGACTATGAGGAGGGAATCGCCTATGCCAAAGAGGTAGGAAAACCTGTGCTGATCGACTTTACAGGACATGCCTGCGTAAACTGCCGTAAGATGGAAGCAAGTATCTGGTCTGACCCTAAGGTGCTGGAGACATTGAAAAACGATTATGTCTTGATCCAGCTGTATGTGGATGATAAAACTGAATTACCTGAATCTGAATGGAAAGTGTCAGATTTCAGTGGGAAGACAATCAAAACAATCGGTAAAAAGTGGTCAGATTTTCAGGCAGCAAACTTCAATTCTAATTCCCAGCCATATTATGTGGTCTTGGGAGAAGAGGAGCAGCCTCTGATAAAACCAGTAGGTGCCATTTATGATGTGGAAAAATATCACCAATATTTATTGGATGGAGTGAATGTTTTTAGACATTAACTCGTTATAAGATTTGAATGGGTTTATTGTACATAAATTTAAGCGCGGTCCAATGGATCGCGCTTTTTTATTTTTTGTGGAATTGACAGTGTCTCTCCCCAATTTTTAATAGGATTCCACAGTTTGGGTAATAATGCTACAAGTTCATTCTGCATTGCCCTCTCAGACGACCAATGAGGTCACTTTTTTCTAATGGCATGACTTGTGATCCAATATAAATCAAACAAGTGAGATTGAATGAGTGAGTTTAGAAAATTGGTTTTGGTCATGTTAACGATTATCAGTTTTGTGATTTTGGTCTTAGTTGGGTTAGTAGGTTATAGTATCAAAAGCCAACTTGGAGAATCGAATTACAGAACGGCTATAGAAGCGAGACCAGCAAGTATCTTTTACCAACCTAAAAAGATAGACAAATGAAGAAGCTATTGTATTTAATGATTGTTCCCATCTGCATGATCACTTCCTGTGGAGGGCAACAAAGTGAAGAGGAAAAGGGGAATGATGCAGTGGCCAATGAAACGATGGAGTCGATGCCCGATATAGATGGAGTGAGTGAATTGCAGACACCATCAGAAGAAGTTGAACAAATGGAGGTGTCTTTTGAAGAACTTCCTGAAGCAGTGACAAAGAAAATTAAAGAAGACTCTTTACTGTCTTTGATGGAAATGCAGAAGGCTTCTAAGATTACTATTGGAGAAAAGGTCTACTATGACCTGACTTTCAAAACAGAAGATAGTGAGGAGCTAATGGTGTCAATTGACAGTGATGGAAATGTTATTGAACATTAATGAGCACTAAACCACTATAACTATTATTATGAAAAAGTTAGCTTTAATATTTGCCCTATGTGCATTTACAGTGGCAGGGGCTCAGGCCTCTGTCCTAATGCCACAGTTGAATGTGATTAAAGCATTTCAAGATAAGATCGAAATCGCTCCAGAGGATCTTCCTCAAGCAATTAAAGATAGCGTTGCGGAGAATGACGAGACCAAGGACTTAACCATTTCCAAAGCCTACCAATTGACAGACGCGGAAGGTAATGTGACTTATAAAGTCAAATTTGGAATGGAAGAGGAAAGCATCACTAAAGAGTATGATGCAGAAGGAAACGAAATAGTAGAGGAGTAGTAGTTTCTTTTTATTCATGACGAAAAGCACCGGTTTTTAACTGGTGCTTTTTTTTATGCGCTTCCTATAGGTTTTTCTTGACCACCAACTCATAGAAGAAATCCTTATAGCTTTCTCCAATGGTGATAAAGACTTCCTTATTATTCAGTTTTACCTTGTTCCTGCTGATATTTTCAATCTGATCAATGGAAACCACATACGATTTGTGGATCCTGATAAAGCCTTTGGAGAAAAGACTCATTTCATAATGCTTGATGGAGTTAAGCGTAAGAATGGGTTTTTCTTCATGGATGAGATGAATTTTTACATAGTCTTTGTATCCCTCAAAATAGGAAATTTCCTTTAGGTTAATTTTAACGGTACTGTGTTCTACCTTCACAAAAATAAACCCCTGGCTTTCCTTAATGGAAGCCTCCGTTTGTTGATTTGACTGAATGATGGAAGTGGATGAGGAGGTTACGTTGAAGGTTTTGCTTACTGCCTGGAAGAAGCGATCAAAACTGATGGGCTTTAATAGGTAATCTACAGCGTTGATTTCAAATCCTTTGACGGCATATTCACTATAAGCAGTAGTGAAAATCACCTTGGGCTTGACAGGCAGCCCTTCATAAAACTTGATACCATTGATGTCAGGCATATTGATGTCAAGAAAAACCAAATCTACTTTTTGCCTCATGATACAATCCATGGCTTTAATGGCAGAATCAAATTTTCCTACAAGTTCGAGCATGGGAATTTTGGAAATATAATCTTCCAAAATATCCAAGGCTAGGGCCTCATCGTCTATGATGATACAGTTGGTTTTCATTTCTTGATGGTTAGGAAGCTCTTAAAAGTACTGTTTTCATAGAGCTGTTTGAAACTATGTCTGTCGGGGTACAACAGCTCCATTCGTTTTCTTAAGTTGTTAATACCGACTCCTTCAGGATTGTTGTTGGTGTAGATTCCGTCCTTTTGCCTCCCCACACTGTTGATGACGGAAAGCATGATTTCCTCATCATTTTCTTTAATGGCAATCATGATAAAGGAAGGAGATAAATAACTGATCCCGTGTTTGAAAGCGTTTTCAATCAATGTTACAAATAATAAAGGCTCTATAGGGAGGCTATCATTGGTAATGGAAAAAGAGTAACTGATCTTGGGGGCACTTTCTGGACTGTACTTTAACTTTTCCAAATTCACATAGTTTTTGATAAACGCCACTTCCTGTCCTAAAGTCACCTTATCTTTGCCTGATTCATAGAGTACATAGCGAAGCATGTCTGAAAGCAAGAGGATGGCAGGAGTGGTGTCTTCCGATTTTTTTCTTGCAAGAGAATAAATATTATTCAATGCATTGAACAAAAAGTGCGGATTTAGCTGGTTTTTAAGAAAGTTTAACTCCTTGATGATTTTTTGTTTTTCAAGCTCTTCGAATTTCTTTTTCTGCTCCTCAAACTGAAGGATCAATTCTATAGAGGTCCCGAGCCCCATGATCATAAAGAACTTGAATAAAGATGGGTTGAATAAAAGGAAATGAAAATTGGACCTGCCCAAGCCTTTTCTCTCTGGAATATTAGCAAATTCGGGAGGTATTTCGCGAAAGTAATGTTGTAGCCCAATAAATATGGCCATGAAAACCAGAAGAAATATCGTGTAGTGAAGGTATTTCCTTTTGAGGATGTAATAGGGAACAAGCCAAATTACATTGATCAGGTAAAAAAGAATGATGCTGATATTGGTGATGCTGAAGTAGAAGAGGGAAAAGGGTCTGCTGTGCTCATCAATGATAAAAGAAAAAGCTGGGGATAAAATTATCCCCAGTATTAAAATATGAATTATAGTTTTTAAGAAATTCCGCTGTTTGATCTTTAGCATGCTGTTGTTACATTAATCCTCTTCGTCATAGTCAACAAACGGTTCCAGTTCCCAAATATCATCAAACCTTAGGCTGGAGCTTTTGCCTAAAAGCACATAGGCTCTTTCATTGTTGACAGAGAAGGCTGAAGCCCCGGTCCTAAATGTACCTTCAAAATCAGTTTTTTCGTGCCAAGTATCTGTGTTAGGTCTATATTCCCATGTGCTACCGATAATAGAACCTCGGCTACCCACCGTGAGGTATCCATAAGCTCCAATCGTAAATGCGCAGGCATTGGATCTGTAAATCAGATAATCGTCATCATAGTCAAGGTCTTCTTTTTGGGTCCATTCTAAAGTGTTGCCATCAAGAGCCCAAAGGTCAAACTCATAGGAGCCGTTGTTGATACCGGTGCCAATATACGCAATATCATCTATCACAAAAGCAGCAGCGCCTTGGCGTTTCGCACCACCCATACTAATAATCTGCACCCATGAGTTGTTATCAGGGTCGTACTGCCAGAAGTCTTTTTGCTCACTGCCATCATAACCTGTTCCGATATAGCCTTTGCCCACCAATGAGAACCCTACCGCATCATATCGTGCTGTTCCACCAAAGGAAGCTACTTCTTTCCAAGTGTCAGATTCCGGGTCATACTCCCAAAAATCCTTGAGCTTGTCTGTGCCGTCATAGCCGGTCCCTACATATCCTTTTCCATCAATGGAAAAAGCGACTGCATTGCTTCTGGCCTTACCAGGGAAGTCTCCTTTTTTCTCCCAATAATCGCCTTGGGCGTTATATTCCCATACATCATTGAGGTAGTCGTCGCCAGTGTACCCTCCCATGATGAAAGCTCGGTCACCAATGGAAAAAGAGGCAGCGTTGGATCTGTTGTCACCATCAAAATAGGACCTCCTTACCCAGTTTCCTTCTGAGGTTTCTTCCTCATCGCTAACGCATGAGGCAATCAGTAATATCCCCATCAGGGAAAGGAAAATGTTTAATAATTTTACTCTAAGCATTGTTCATTAATTTAATGGAAGAAATGTGATATCTATTTTTATTTTTTGTTCGTCAGAGATACTCGAAAGCATCAGGCCACTTGTTGTGATTCCTGTAGAACTAGGGACACTTATCCATAGTGCATCTTCATTATGAATGTCTTGGCCAAGTTTATAGTCAATAAATTCCTTTATAGGAATCTCATAGTATGTCTTTTCCTGAAATTGCTCGTCCCAAGAGGTGAGTGTGGCACTGCCAAGGTTGTAGAGAAAGAGGTTCTTTTTATCTACAATCCAAACATTAACAGTTGTGATTGGTGTATTGAAGTACCTGTCATAGGTGTTGGGTTTCAATGGGAGTCTCAAACTGGCTGAAGTGATAAAATAATCATCCGCTATTTCCAATAGTTCATGGATATTGGGGAGCTCCATCCGAATGGAGGCTCCCATAATCTGATCAGCCATGACCACTCCATTGGATTCATCAATAGGGATATTTTGATAGGTTTCAGTTGAAGTATAAAATTGAGAGCTTCTATCAATGTCCAGATGGGTGAATTTTCCGGATCCATTTTCCACAGAGAGCTTTAGAATTTTGTTTCCTTCATCCAAATCACTCGGGATACGGTAGTAGAAACCGATATAAGAAGATTCGGTAAAACTAACCAGAGGGCTGTTGTCCAAGGTTTGCAGAACAAGACCTTTGAAAACTTCCTCTAAATCATCAGTAGACTCAAAAATGGAGTTCTTTCCTTTTCCCTGCTCAAACAACATTTGACTAAAATCTTGAGGGAGCGTGATGGTCAGTGAATCTCTATGAGGGACCACTCGCATCGCCTGAGTGGCAATAGGAGTATCATTATAATCGAAGGATTGATAGCTGTAGATATTGTCATCATCATCTACTTCCAATTCTTCCAAAAGCTCGTGCACATTTACATCAAAGCCTGGCAGCGTATCATAATGGTAAGTTTCATAGAATAAGACCAAAACGGTAGAGTCCAGTTTGGCCGCATCCTCTACTTGGGTACTGCTGGTGATGCCAAATTGGAGATAAGGTGAAGCGTTGATCGTTCCTCGATAATTATCTTGGTGATGGCCCAGGGTGAATGTGCTGAGGGTATTGGTAACCAAAGAGTCATTGAAATAAGTGTACAGGTCTAAGTCTGTATATTCGAATAGCCTTAAGTCTAATGTCTCTCCATCTGTTACTATTTGAGGTTCTGTCAAGGTATCATTCTCGAAACAACCCGTAAGCAATGCAGAAACGAATAGAAACAACAATAGGTATTTATTTGGCATAAGTAAAAGGCGCTTCAACACGCTAATTATGGGTAATCAGATTGATTAATTAGTATCGTTGACAAAACAAGCAAAAATGAGCTTCCTCAATTTTTAAAATAGATTTAACCAGCTTTTTTGTCGACGAACAAGCACTATTGCTCTTTTTGTGCCTGAGAGTAGTGGGAGCTAGAAAAGCAGCTTTGGTCTATTGGTTTTTCAGCTTGTCGTGGAAATTTGACTGTTGGTCTATAAAATCATTGGCTGATGTGTCTGTTATATACCTTGCGGGAAAAAGTTAAAGATGCGTGCTATCATAAATATATTTTGTTGCAGTGTTTGTTTTCTAATTTTTAGTGGTGAGCTGTTTGCCCAAAGGGGGGACGGCTCACTTTATTCCTCTTATGGGATAGGATTATTGTCTGAAGATAACTTTGGACAATCGGCCAGGCTTGGAGGTGTTGGTACAGCGGTAAGATCACCTTATTTTCTCAACCAGCTTAACCCTGCTTCAGCCACCAGTGTAAGTGCCTATAATTTCATGGTGGATGCTCAAGTGGATTACAGACTTATGAATATTAAAACCTCTTCGGAGGAGATTACCATCAATAGAACCAACTTAAGCTTAGTCTCATTTTGGTTCAGAACAGGAAGGAAATCGGCCATGACCCTCGGAATCATGCCCATGAGTAGTGTGGACTACAGTTTTGCAGAGAAAACGTACTTCGAGGGTTCTACTACTCCCTTTGATAAATACATCTCTGGCTATGGGGATATCAATAAGATCTACATGAATTTTGCTTTGGACGTGCTGCCGAGAGTGACATTGGGTGTAAGGCCATATTATGCTTTCGGCAATATCAATCACGAGACTTACTACAATACAGATTTAGTAACGGAAGGTACCGTAGAAAGCTTCAAGATGAATGAACGGGATAATTACAATGGGGTAGGAGCAGATGTTGGAATTCAGTTTGTCCCTTATAAAAAAGAAGGCAAACAACTTACCATTGGTGCCAGCTACCAACTACCATCCACCCTCAAATCGACAACCACCTCCTTAGCTTACCTCAACGATAGCGATTCGGTGCTTTATGAAATTCCGGAGAAGAATGATAATGTGCTGTTGGGCTCAGCGATCAAGGGAGGGATATCCTTTCAAAACAAGAATTTGCTGATTGCAGTTGACTATAGCCACAAAATTTTTCCGTCTGAATGGGAGGATTATACCAATAGCCAAAGATTCAGCCTTGGAGGAGAATATATGCCGAATTTCTACGGGTTTAAGTTTCTGGAGAGAATGAACTTTTCAGCGGGCTTGTTTTACGATACGGGATACATTCTGTCAGAGGGTTCCCCGGTTGAAAGCAAAGGAGGGAGCATTGGTTTTGGCTTTCCTATCCAAGGTTTTACAAGAATAAACCTGGCCTACCAATATGAGCAAAAAGGGACGGTCGCCCAACTGTCAAGAGAAGTCACCCATGGTATCACCCTCAACTTCAACTTAGCAGATATTTGGTTCCAAAAGTCTGGCTATCAATAATCAACTTGTTTAATTACTTTAATTGATCACCTATTAATGAAATTGGTTTACTTATTTATTGCCTTGCTTTTTCCATTGGAAGAAGCCGGTAATACCACCGTTATTACCATAGACAACCTTGATATCGCATTGGGAGGAAATGTTAAAGTCCAGGTTTATGATGAGGATATGCTGCATGAGGAAAATGCCAATCCTATTCTTGAGAAAACAGTACAAGTTTCCGAAAGCTGTTTGCCCCTCAAGCTGGATCACCTTCCTGAGGGAAAATACATGGTAGCAGTTTTCCACGATACCAATGCGAATGGCAAGTTGGATTACTCCTTTTTTGGGGTGCCGAAAGAAGGATATGGCTTTTCAGGAAAATTTTCCTGTGGACTTAAATCGGCAGGTCCTTCGCTCCATTATGTACAACTTACTAATGGACTAAATCATATTCAGATGCATTTGTGCTATTAAAAATAAAATCCCCTTGAAATTTATTTCAAGGGGATTTTATTGATGATTTATTTCTTTTTAAGCTTCTTTTCTTTGCCTGATGACCTCATAGATCAAAACACCACAGGCTACAGAAACATTGAGACTATCGATATTCCCTCCCATTGGAATTCTTACAAACTCGTTGCTCAGCTCCATCAGTTCATCTGATATACCATCTTCTTCTGATCCCATAATGATGGCTGTCGGAGCTTTGAAATCAGCTTCATACATATCTCTCTCAGTCTTTTCTGTACAGCTGACAATATTCAAACCCATTTTTTTGAGATCTTTCACTGTATAGTATAGGTTTCTTACCCTACACACAGGAAGGAAGTTAAGGGCTCCAGCAGAAGTTTTAACTGCATCAGAGTTGATTTGGGCTGCCCCTTTTTCAGGAATGACAATAGCGTGCACACCTGCACAGTCGGCTGTTCTGGCAATGGCGCCAAAGTTTCTCACATCCGTAATCCTGTCCAATACCAAAATCAAAGGATCTACACCTTTAGAATAGCATTCCTCAATGACATTGTCCAAAGAAGCATATTGAATGGCAGACATGTGTGCAACAACTCCCTGGTGGTTTTTTCGAGTGATCCTATTGAGCTTGGCATCAGGAACCCTTACCACGGGTACACGTTCTTGCTTGGCTACACTCAAAAGCTCCTTGATCAGGTCATTGTTCAGCTCTTTGTTCACAAGGATCTTATCAATATCCTTGTGGGCATGAAGCGCCTCCATAACCGCTCTGGTGCCAAAGATAAAGTCTTTTTCGTGTGTCCCTTTCTCGATTAGAAAGCCATCTTTCCGCTTCTCCATAGTGTGATGCTTTGGAACCATTCAGGTTGATAGGACCTGGATCGGTTCAACTTGTAGTAACTTGGTGTGAAAATATTCTTGATTCTGGCAAAGGTAAAGCTAATTTTTGAATTACTGCCTAATTTGTCATAAATCCAGATTTCTTTGTCCGCATCAAAGAATACCCCTGTGGGAGGCCCCATGACGGTATAGATCATCCCTCGGTCCGTTTTCCAACCTTCTTTAAAATCAGTGAAAAGGATGTTGGCAAATTCTATTTGACGGAAATATTCCCTAATGATATTTTGGGCTTTTTCAGTGTCTTTCGTGAGGTTGAGCCAATATTTATCCAAAGCCTTCTTTTTGTCAGAAGCTTCTCTCAATGCCTCATGCTCACTTCTGGTAGAAATATAAACCAACATATCCACCATTTCTTGATAGTCTGCTACATTTGGAAATGCATCTGAGGTCGTCTTGACCATAAAACCACTTTGTTCTGTGGTGTCAGCCTGAATGAAATAATATCCATTGTCATCAAATGGTTGGGGAACATTGACCAGGAAGTTACCATTGTCTACTACGCGGATGTCCTTAGGAGTTGGAGCAGGGCGTGTTTCCATTGGAGGAAGTGGTATTTCAAACTCCATTGGATAATAATAGCTGTAAAGGTTTAAGGTCTTGTCACTTTTAAAAAGTAATGCTTCTCCTTTATTAATATAGTTTTGGTCAAAAGGAATACCATTGGCATAATAGCCCCCAAATGAAGGAATGTCAGCGATAAAGGGACTGATCAGATCAGCATGATATACATATTGGTCACCCTGTCTGGTGTCTTTGCATATGATGACAGCAAAAGCCATTTCCTGACGTTCTGGGATAGTGACCGTTTCTTCAAAATAAAAATGTCTATCCGTATCTGACTTTAGTTTGTCTGTGGTGAGTGGGACAATATTTTTCTCATTGATCTCTTCATTGAAGTCTTTGACAATGACATAGGAAAAAGCATAGTCTTCAAAATTGGCATTTTCCTCAATTTTCTCGACAGGCATCTGCAATTTAAAAGATCTTTCTCCCGTTTTGATTGGGATAATTTTGGGAGAAATGCGGGAATACCTCGAATACCGAAGGTTTTGATTGATGTTTTTAAGATTACTTTGGGCGGTTGCTGTCCATGATCCCAATATCATCAGGGAGAGGACAGTGAGCAGTTTTAAATTTAGTGTCTTTATCTTTATCATCATTCGGTTTTAAAAATTAACCTTATTTTTGTTGAAAATAATAAAATTTTAAATGGCTACCTATACAACGGAAATTGCCTCTGATAAGTTGGTAAGTGACAACCCAATTCATCAACGTTTATTAAAGGCATACATTGCAGCGAAGCCGCTGGTAAAAGGGGATTTATTGGAAATAGGATGCGGAGAAGGTCGTGGAGTGGAAGAGCTTCGAGGAAATGTAAATTCCTATCATGGCATAGATAAAATTGGTGAAGTAATCCAAAACCTTCAGAATAAATACCCTGATGTTCAATTTGAGCAAGCAGTGATACCTCCCTTAAGTACAGTTCCATCTGATCATTACGATACAGTAGTGAGTTTTCAGGTGATAGAACATATCGAAAATGATCGCTTGTTTTTGGAAGAAATCTATCGGGTGTTGAAACCGGGTGGGCAAGCTATTATTTCTACACCCAATATTCGTCATACACTAAGCAGGAACCCTTGGCATGTTCGTGAATACACGGGCAAGGAATTGATAAATCTTTGTGAAAAGATTTTTGACAATGTAAATGCTAAAGGAATTGGAGGAAATGAAAAAGTTTGGGACTATCACGAGGCCAATAGAAAGTCCGTGAATAAAATCATGCGTTTTGATATTTTTGACCTTCAGCACAAACTTCCTGCGGCAATTCTGAGAATGCCTTATGAGATTTTGAATCGTATGAACAGAAATAAGCTGCATAAGCAGGGTGGACAATCTGTTACGAACATTCATCATGAAGATTATTTGGTGACAGATCATCCTGATCAGGGCTTGGATCTTTTTTATATCTTGGAAAAGAAGGCTTAGGTATCCATGTTTTTTAAAGTTGATCAGGTAGAGGTTTCAGAATATCCCGAACTGGTGTCGGTTTGGGAAGCATCTGTCAGGGCTACACATGATTTTCTTTCCCAAGGGGATATCGAATACTTTAAACCTTTGATTCTTAATCAATACCTTGGTTTGGTAAAGTTGGCTTGTGTAAGAAGTAAAAAGGAGAAGGCTATTTTAGGTTTTATAGGGATTGCCGACCAAAAAGTGGAAATGCTTTTTGTCCATCCCAAAGCTATGGGGATAGGTATTGGAAAGCTCTTAATGAAATATGCGATAGAAAATAAAGAAGCTACTAAGGTAGATGTCAATGAGGATAATACAGCCGCTGTGGGCTTCTATAAGCACCTGGGGTTTGAAGTGAAAAGTAGGTCGGAGCTTGACCCTATGGGAAAGCCTTATCCCATTTTACATATGAAGCTTGGAAGATAACCAAACAAAAAGAGCGGCCAAATGGCCGCTCTTTTTGTTTATTTTCTATTTCTCAATATTCCGTTTGAGGAAGTTCCTGGACCCAATACCTTGTCCAAATTGTTTTGGACTTTGGTAGCGAGCTCGTCGTACCCTCTTTCTTGCAGTAATGGAACAAAGAATCGCATCATTTCCAAAGAAATCATGGCTTCTCGATCCATAGCCCTACCACGATCCCTATAGAATTCCAAAGTTTGGAAAGATTTCTCTGAGAGCTTCTCTATGATGTCTAATGCAAGGTCATCTTCACCCATTTCAAAGAGAAGGGGCACAGACTGTCCACTGGACAAGTCATAAGGAATGGCTTCATTAGGGAATTTCTCCAAACTGAGTTTTTGGATGTCAGCAGCCATTTCCAATTTGTCTTCCATTAAAAGAGCAGTAGTCAAGCTGTTGAATACACTTCTGTGATTGGAAGTAAACCTTCTATATTCTTCGTCAAAATAATTGTCAGGATTATTCATGCCACGGAACGCAAATTTTTCCATGACATTTTTGTAGGCTAGTTCAGTATTGACAAATTCCTCAACATTCTCTGGTTTTTGGATCGGAAGTAATCGATAAGTCAAGCCTTCCATTACCACATGGTTTTTCAGGTCGAAGCCAATGGTTGATAATGAAGTATTGTTAAAATAGATTGGACGTTCCCAGTTATTTGTGGTAATGAGATCAAGTAACATCAGGTTACCTTTGGTCATATAATTTCCTTTAACCCGAAGGTTCATCTGGCTGATGACTAAATCTTCCATGCCAGCAGGAATGATACCCTTTTTGATTACCTCTGCAGAATCTATTTCCATAATCAGGTTTCTTGAAGGTACTTGGTAGACGGTGCTTTTGAAACCAGTTTCTATCTTGAGTAAATCACTTTCATTCTTCAATAGCCTTAAATATTCCTTGGCTGAAATGGCATTTAACCCTTGTCTTTCGTTGACATACAGTACATCATTGGTGCCGCGTTTGAAATTCTTCCTTTCCAAGGAAAAAGGAAGGGCAGCTGATTCATTGATAGGTCTGGTCATTTGTTCCACATACCAGTCTGTGTCAAAGTAACTCAATACGATTACCCTTACGTCGGTTCGGAAACCTTCCACCTCCTGTACGTACCAAAGCGGGAAAGTATCATTGTCTCCTCCTGTAAATAGAATGGCATTTTCCTCGCAGGAAGCTAAGAAGTTTCTGGCTGAATCTACCGAGAAATACCGGTCAGACCTATTGTGGTCGCCCCAATTTTGACTGGCCATCAATAATGGAACGGGGAAGCCAATCAATGTGGCCATGATAGACGCTACCGCAAAATTCTTGTTCATTTTACCAATAGCATGTGCAATGGCCAGAACTCCCATGCCAATCCAAATGGCAAATGCATAGAAAGAACCCACGTAGATATAGTCACGTTCGCGAGGTTCTATTGGTGGGGAATTCAGGTAAAGCACCAAGACTACGCCCATCATTAGGAATAACATCATTGTCAGCCAAAAAGATTTCCCATCATATTTTGCCTGAAAGAAAAGACCGATAATCCCTAATAGTAT
The DNA here is from genome assembly GCF_015533855.1 of Echinicola sp. 20G. Lineage (GTDB taxonomy): Bacteria > Bacteroidota > Bacteroidia > Cytophagales > Cyclobacteriaceae > Echinicola. The sequence continues at coordinate 2,539,624 of NZ_AP024154.1, forward strand.
AGGGAGCATGAGGTAGTTGTTATGTGCTTTGTTTTCCTTGATAAAGTCTGGATAGTCTCCAAAAAGATCACTAATTCCCATCCAAGGAGCATCTGTATAGTCACTTTCTCTTCCAGAGAAGTTCCACATAAAATACCTCCAATACATATGTCCTAATTGGTGAGAAAGCATAAAGGAAATATTGTCCGCAAAAGTAGGTTCCTCACCTTCTCTCAAACCTAATTTGGAGCGATAGATTTGTTTATGGTTGGCTTGAGTCGAATAAATTCTAGGAAGGATAGTGGTCTTTTCAGGATCATACATGGTTTCGATTGCATAATCCACGATTTCGTATTTACTCTCTCCTTTGGCATATACTGGTGCACCTTCCTCCTGAGATTCAACTTCTGCAGTAAAATATTGACCTTTAAGTAAAGGCCTGTAACCATACTGCTCACGCTTCAAGTAGCTTACAAAGCTAATAATGTCTTTCGGAGCGTTTTCGTTGATTGGAGGGTTGGCATTTGATCTGACAATGATCAAAGCATATGAGCCATAACCAATCAAAATAAATGTTAAAGAAAGCAAAACTGTATTTAAGATTGCTTTTTGCATTTTGATGGAGTACAAGATCGCTGCGACCAAACCACCAAGTATCAAAACAATAAAAACGATAATGCCAGAACCAAATGGTAAGCCTAGGCTATTGACAAAGAAAATCTCCAGAGATCCCGCCAAGCTGGGCAAGCCCGGGATAATGATGTTATTGATGATCACAAGCGCTACACCGCCTAATAAGAAGGCAATAACAGCTCCTTTAAGATTAGGAGATTTGTATTTCTTAAAGTAAACCACCAATGCTAGGGCTGGCAAGGTAACTAAGTTCAACAAGTGAACCCCAATGGAAAGCCCTACCAGATATGCAATGAAAATCATATAGCGATTTTCATCTCTAGGGTTCTCAATGACATCCCACTTAAGGAAAGCCCAAATAACGATGGCTGTAAAGAAGGATGACATGGCATACACTTCAGACTCAACTGCCGAAAACCAAAAGCTGTCCGAAAAGGTATAGACCAAAGAACCGATGATTCCGGCACCCATGATGGCAATGGTATGTCCTTTACTTTCTTTGTCTTTTTCCAGTTTGAAAAGTTTGCGTCCCAACAAGGTAATGGACCAAAAAAGAAAGAGAATGGTGAATCCGGAGAACAAGGCACTTCCAGCATTCATCCAGTAAGCGATTTCCAATGTGTCACCGAAGGCCAAAAATGAGAACATTCGGTAAGTCAGCAGAAAGAAAGGTGCCCCCGGAGGGTGTGGTACCTGTAGTTTATATGCAACAGCTATAAACTCTCCCGGATCCCAAAAACTGGCTGTTTCTTCAATGGTCAACATATAGACCAGAGTAGCTATTAAAAATACAATCCACCCCGTTAGGTTATTGACTTTTCTGTAATTAATCATGTTATATCAGTACACTAATGTGAAAGGCGAAAATAAAAAAATATTCAGGAAATAAGGGGGATTTAACCAATTTTAAAAAGTGAAGCTGTATTATAATGGAAAAGGGGAATGTTTGATCCCCCTTTTATGTGATTCAGGAAGTTATTCCCTGTTTTTTGTTCATTTCATCAACCAACTGGCGCTTTAGCTTGCGCTCTCTTTCCAAGGTGTTTTTACGATGGTTTTCAAATTCATCTTTGGTTTCTGTAAGGTCTTTTCTTGTTTGGGAAATAACTTTGTGACTTTTCGAGTACTTGAAAATAAAAAATGCCAATGCTATTCCCAAGGCTATAATCACGCTCCACATGATTGTGCTATAAGTGGTCTTGTAAACCTGCAATCCCAAGATTGGGAAGCTGTCTTTGGCTTCAAGAGCAGTATTCAATTCGTTCTTTGTATTTTCAATTCCTGAATTCAACTGTTTGATTTCAGCATTTTGCTCGTTGATTTTAGCGTTTTTTTCAACGATCTGATCTTTGAATACTTTCAGTGAATCAAGGATGTTGGATTTGATTTTGTCAAGATTTGTTTTCTTAACTACTTTATATTCCTGATAGTTGTTGGAGGCATCGTTTAAGTATTCAAATTGACTTTCGATAGTGCCTCCATTAAGGGAGCTTTTTGGAGCTTCCTGTACTACTGTTTCCTGGGCGAAAGTGGTAGATGTGGCAATAAAACAGGTGAAAAGTGCTATTAGGCTGATTCTCTTCATTTTAATCGGACTTTAGTTAAATCTAGTTGGTTTTTTATTTTAACACGAGAATACAGGAATTATTGCATTAATAAAAATTAAAGACCCATTAAAAGCGGTTTTGAGCCGAAAAAACGACAAATTTTCCATTTTTGGATAAAAATGTAGCGTATTTGGATAAACGCTAATTTTAGTTTATGAAAATGTTTGTGTGATTTTTTTGTGTTTTTTAACAATTACCGGAAACTTAAATTGCTATGTTTGGGTTTCCATTTACTTACTAATTCACCACCACAAAAAAGTTTCTGTTCATAACAAGGAATCATGGTCTTTGACCGTTATAATCTATTGGTGATGGAAAGATTTGTCGAAATTTTATATGGAAAATGTGAATAGGTGGTAATTTTGCTGAAAAGAAATTATATGCAGCTGTCAAAATGTTTAGTTTTTGTGTTGGTGCTTATGGCCAATGCAGTGTTTGGGATTCAGGCTCAGGTAGATTCAGCTGATGTTTCCAAAAAATCAGGGTATTTGCTGCTGGATAAAGGGCTTCAGTTTAGGATCACGGAAGCAATCAATAGCATGTATAATTTTGACTTCGAAACTGCCGAACGTGGTTTTGCGGTGATGAGATATAGCTATCCTGAGCATCCTTTGCCTTATTTTCTTATGGGCTTGGCCCAATGGTGGAAAATTATCCCTGATATTGAAAATAAGAAACATGATGCAATTTTCTTGAGGTTTATGGAGGAGACCATTGAAAAGGCTGAAGTGATGTTTGACGAGGATCCAAATAATAAAGAAGCAGCCTTTTTTCTCGCGGCTGCCTATGGCTTTAAAGGGAGGCTGCTGAGTGAAAGGGAGAGTTGGACAGCCACAGCTTTGTCAGGTAAGAATGCTCTGAAATATATGGAAATGAGTAAAGGGGAGGAAGAGTTGAGTCCTGAGCTACTTTTGGGAGATGCTTTGTTTAATTACTTCTCCGTTTGGATTCCGGAAAATTATCCTTTAATGAAGCCTGTGATGGCTTTGTTTCCTAAAGGAGATAAAGCACTTGGTTTAAGGCAATTGGAGGAAGTGGCCAATAATGCCTTTTATGCAAGAGTGGAAGCACAGTATTTTTTGTTCAGACTGTATGCTTCCGAGGAACGGAAGCCTTATGAGGCATTGCAGATTACGGAATATTTACATCACAAATATCCAAACAATCCCTATTTCCACCGTTTTTATGCCAGGCAGTTGTATGCTGTGGGTAGAGGAGAGCAAGCTAAGGATGAGTCGTTGGAGATTCTCAAGAGGATAGATGAAGGCCAGTTGGGTTATGAATCGAATAGCGGCCGGTACGCTGCGTTTTTCACCGCACAGTATTATAGCCGTATGAATAACTTGAATGAGGCAAAAAAATATTACAGGCAAACAATAGATTTCGGAGAAGAATCAGAAAGCCAAGAGAGTGGGTATTATTTGTATGCATTACTTCATTTGGGAAAAATAGCTGCTGCTGAAAATAACAAGAAAGAAGCGGAGGAATACCTGAAGAAAGTGAAGAAATATGCCAAAAGAAAGCACCCTGCTCATAAGGAAGCAAGAGATTTTTTGAAAAAGAATAAACTTTAACTTTGAATTGGTCGTTTCTTTAAGAACGATTCAGGAGAAAATTTGAATTTTTGTTGGTAAAGGCATTTAATCAGATGAAAAGTTCTAAATATTCAGTGGATGAATTAACAATATTTTGTATTAAAGGTCGTTTTTTGTTGTAAATAGTTTTAAAATAATTTGAAATTATATTACCTTTGCACGACATAAAATTCTGCAAATACTATATAACATGGATAATAGCATAAAAGTAAAATTCGACAAAATTGATCGCAAGATCTTAGAAATTCTTCAGGCTAACGCAAAAATTACGAACGCTCAACTTTCAAAAGATATAGGTCTTTCTCCTGCCCCTACTTTGGAGCGTGTTAAGAAATTGGAGCAATCTGGTATCATTAAGAGCTACCATGCAAAGCTTGATCCTGAAAGAATCGGTCTTGGTGTGAGTACCTTTGTTTTGGTAAGCCTTATTGGTCACAACAAAGCGAATATCGATGCATTCATGAAGGAAATCAATGCTGTTCCAGAAGTTATTGAATGCCATCATATTACAGGTACAGGAGATTTCATTCTTAAGATTATTTCTAAGGATATTACTTCTTATCAAAAATTGATGCTTGAGAAAGTAAGTGAAATCAAAGAGGTAGACTCTATGCAGTCTATGGTTATTCTTTCTACATTTAAGGACAGCAAAGTATTGCCGATCCCTGTTTAAGAGATACTGAAGATAAATTCATCAAGGGTGGCTTAAACAGTCACCCTTTTTTTTGTTAAGCGCTATGTCAATGGAAAAGAATCCTTGGAAAACCAAATCAAAACGTCTCATTTATTCCAATCCATGGATAGAACTGGAAGAGCATAAGGTGATTACTCCAGCAGGTACAGATGGGATTTATGGAAAAGTAAAGTTCAAAAACAAGGCCATGGCTATTGTTCCGGTAGATAAGGAGCTGAATACTTGGCTGGTGGGACAATATCGGTATGCGATAGATGAATACAGCTGGGAGATTCCCGAGGGGGGAGGGCCTATTGGGGAAGCACTTTTGGATAGTGCCAAGCGGGAATTGAAGGAAGAGACAGGCCTGACAGCGGGAAAATGGACGGAGATTATGCGTTTCCATACATCAAATTCAGTTACGGATGAGGAAGGCTTTGCATTTTTAGCGGAGGATCTGATGGAGGGAGAGACTGAGTTTGAGGATACAGAAGATATTAAAGTGATTAAGCTGCCTTTAAAGGAGGCCATTCAAAAAGTATTGGATGGTGGAATTACAGATGTTATTAGTTCCGCTGTTTTGTTAAAAGTGGGCAGGATTTTAGGTATTTAAGCTTGTCGGATTAATTCCTGCAAAAGTGTTATGTTGAAGCAATTAAATTTTAAGGAACATTTTTCACGTACTTTTCATTTGGCTTACCCTGTGATGTTAAGTCAACTTGGGCAGGTGATGGTAGGTGTGGCCGATAGTATGATGGTTGGTCGGTTGGGGGCTGAGCCTTTGGCAGCTGCGTCCTTGGCCAATAGTATCTTTTTTGTGGTGATGATGTTTGGGACAGGGATTTCTATGGCTATTACTCCTTTGGTGGCTGCTGCAGATGGAGAAGGCAAGCCAAGAAAGATCACCCGAATCTTTAACCATGGTTTTGCCATTAATGCTTTTACCGGCCTGATTTTATTTTTGCTAATCGTTTTTTCAGCGCCATTGTTAAGGCATATGAATCAACCTGAGGGAGTCGTTGAATTGGCCATTCCTTTTTTGGGGATCATAACCTTGTCTTTGATCCCATTTATGTTCTTTCAAACATTTAAGCAGTTTGCTGAGGGTTTGAGCCAAACCAAGCAGGCCATGATGATTACCGTGCTTTGTAATGGCCTGAATGTATTTATGAACTGGGTATTAATTTATGGAAACCTGGGTTTTGAACCTATGGGTTTGAATGGCGCAGGTTGGGCCACTTTGATTTCTAGGGTACTGATGGCATTGATTATATGGTATTTTGTCTGGAATGCCAAAGTATTTAAGCCTTACAAAATTCATTTTGACTTTAAGAAACTATATTTTCCTATGGTCAGCAAAATGCTGAAAATCGGTATTCCAACCGGTTTCCAGTTTATTTTTGAGGTGGGGGCTTTTAGCTCCGCTGCAATTATGATGGGGTGGATTGGGGTGAATGCGCTTGCAGCCCATCAAATAGCCATCAATTTAGCCTCTATCAGTTACATGATGGCTTCTGGACTTTCGGCTGCAGCGATGGTTCGAGTGGGAAACCAGCTGGGTAGAAATGATATAAAATCTCTTCGTGAAGCTGGATTTACAGTATTCGGTATGGTGGCCGTGTTCATGTTGTTCTTTGCCATTATATTTCTAAGCTTGAGGAATTACCTTCCGCTGTTGTATATCAATGATGTTCAAGTTGTGGAAGTGACGGCTAGTTTACTGGTTATAGCGGGTGTTTTTCAGCTTTCGGATGGTATTCAGGTGGTTGGACTTGGTGCCTTGAGAGGAATGGCAGATGTGAAAATGCCTACTGTTTTTACCTTGGTCGCTTATTGGGTTATTGCGCTTCCGCTAGGCTACATGCTGGCCTTTCATTGGGGGCAAGGTGAACAGGGAGTTTGGTATGGGCTTTTGATCGGATTGACCATTACAGGAGGCTTGCTTTTGTACAGGTTCCACCGGTTGAGCTTGAGGTTGATGAATAAGAAGGACCTTGCTGTTTCTTCATCAAGTTTCTAGGGTAATAAAGAGAATGTAGAAAGGCGTACAACAATGGTTTGTATTGCCTTTTTGTTTTATATTCACTTAAGATTTGCTGTTTTAAAATGATAAGTCATGAGTAAAGACCAAGAGCCGGCTAGAACCTCGGCCTTTTCGAGAACAACTATTACAGAATTGATGATCCCCAGTTACGCGAATTTTGGAGGGAAAATACATGGGGGGATTTTACTATCCTTGATGGATAAGGTGGCTTATGCTACGGCAAGCAAGCATAGTGGGGCTTATTGTGTAACAGTCTCTGTGGATACTGTGGATTTTCTTCAGCCTGTGGAAGTGGGAGAGCTAGTGTCGTTGAAAGCGTCTATAAATTATGTTGGAAATAGTTCTATGGTTGTTGGGATCAAGGTGGTTTCTGAAAATGTCAAAACCGCCCATACCAAGCATACCAATACCTGTTATTTTACGATGGTGGCCAAGGGGGAGGATGATAAACCTACCAAAGTGCCAAAGTTGATTTTGGAGACAGCTACGGATGTAAGAAGGTTTGTTGAGGCCATTTATAGGAGGAAATTCAAACAGAATTATGAGACAAACCTTAAGGAGATCAAAAACAACTGGGAGAAGCAGGATATTGATGCTTTACTCGAAAATCAGCGATGTATCAATAAGTTAAGTAAGCAAGCTTAGATTTGATCATAGGCCTCAGCTTTGCTTTTTTGGACAAAAAGGAAAAGCATGGCGATCAAAGCACCAGTGCAGCCAATCATAAAAGCTAGAGGGAAGTTTTGGTGCTCATTGGCGTAGATCCAGCCAGATGCAAGCGCCCCTATACCAATTCCTGCTTCCAGGGCGATGTACATGGTAGCTAAACCTCTTCCTCGGAATTCTGGCAAAGAAAGGTCAATGGTCCAGGCAGCAATGGTAGGAGAGGTCATGCCGATGGCAAACCCAAAAAGAATGCCTGATAATAAAAGCATTTCTTTGGACTCACTCAGTGCAATAGCCATCATGGCTAAGGCCAAGCAAAGTGTGGCTGCTTTTAAAACAGGAATTCTTCCATATTTGTCGGAAGCTCTTCCTGCCAGAATTCTAATGATCAGTGAACTCAATGTAAAAACAGCAAAGAAAATTCCTTTATTGCTAATATTGAGGTGTTCTGAAAAGTCCGGAATAATGGTAAGGACTATTCCGAAAGAGAGGTAGCTGAAAAACAACACAAAACAAGGTGCAAACACTCTTTTTTCAAAGATTTCCTCTTTTTTAAGCTTTATTTGGCTAAGGTGAAAGGCTTCCTTGTCCTCGACAGTTTCTTTTAATCTGACCAATAAAAGAATGGCGATAAGTGCCACCACAGATGATCCGTAAAATAGTGATGTGATTCCATAAAGGTCGGCAATGAATCCACCCATGGCTGGGCCTGCGGCCATTCCCAAAGAGCTAAATAGGGATTGTAGCCCCATGGCTTCTCCTCTTCTGTTAAAAGGAACAATATCGGCGACATAGGCGGAAATTCCTGTTGGGGTAAAGCCAGTAGAAAATCCATGGAAGAACCTCAGGCAAAGAAAGCCTGCAACTCCAGAAATCAAAGGGTAGAGTAAGCTTACAAAGAGGCAGACTGATGCGCCAAAGATCATGACTGGGACTCGGCCAATTTTATCTGTCAGTTTTCCGCTGAAGGGTCTTGAAAGCCCAGCTGTTAAGGTAAATAGTGAAATGATCAAACCTTTGTAATCCTCTCCACCAAGACTGCTCAAGTATGCCGGTAATTCGGGTATAATCATATTGAAGCTGGCAAAGAATAAAAAAGAACTCAGGCAAAGTTGTAGAAAACGCAATGTAAAAAAAGAGGGTAGTATGTTGGTGGTTCTCATAACTTACTTTGGTGAGAAAAGTAAAGCGCACTGATAAAACTCAGTGCGCTTTGTTTGATCTTATGATGGATTAATTATCTCCAGCAGCTTCTTCTTCGCTTTGCGCAAGAAGGTAGGCTTTGATAAATTCATTCAGTCCTCCATCCAGTACGGATTGGACATCTGATGTTTCAAATCCGGTCCTTGCATCTTTGATCAGTTTGTATGGATGCAGTACATAATTCCTAATCTGGGAACCAAAGTCGATCTTCATTTTTCCAGCTTCGATTTTAGCCCTTTCTGCATTTCTTTTTTCCATCTCCATCTGATAGAGTCTGGATTTAAGCATTTGCATGGCTTTTTCTCGGTTGGCCAATTGGGATCTTTCCACCTGACAGACTACTACAATGCCGGTTGGCTTGTGGGTTAACTGTACTTTGGTTTCTACTTTGTTTACATTCTGACCACCTGCACCTCCTGAACGGGATGTTTGCAGCTCAATATCAGAAGGGTTGATTTCAATTTCGATGGAGTCATCCACTACCGGATAAACATACACGGATGCAAATGAAGTATGTCTTCTACCGCCACTGTCAAATGGAGAAATCCTCACCAAGCGGTGTACGCCTATTTCAGATTTTAGGAAACCATAAGCTAATGGGCCGTCAAATTCCAAGGTGACAGATTTGATACCTGCTACTTCTCCTTCTTGAAGGTCAACCTCTTTTACTTTATAGCCGTTTTTCTCTCCCCACATGATATACATCCTCATAAGGATGGAAGCCCAGTCATTGCTTTCTGTTCCTCCAGCTCCGGGGTTGATCTCCAACATGGCGCTAAGCTGATCTTCCTCTTCGCTAAGCATTTTCTTAAGCTCTAGGTCTTCGATTTCGCTTAGGGCTTTTCCGTAATCGGATTTGATTTCGCTTTCTTCTACGTCTCCAGCAGTGTAAAATTCATAAAGAACCTCCAAGTCTTGTACATGGGTTTCAGCGTTTTCGTATGCTGAGGTCCATGCTTTTCTAGCTTGGATTTGCTTCATTGTTTTTTCTGCCTCCTCTGGGTCGTTCCAAAAGTCGGGTTGGGCAGATACTGCCTCAAGGTCTTCTATTTCAGCTTTCTTACGATCGTAGTCAAAGATACCTCCTCAAGGCCGTGATACGCGCCTTCAAGTCTTTCAACTGGTCTGATGTCATAAAATATTTTCTTTAAATTGATTTTTGAAATGCGAATTTCGTGAAATTTTGTGTGTTTACCTAATTCCCATTTGATGAGTGAAGATTAAAAAGAAATAGGCCAATGGGTCACTTGGGGTTTTCTGGTTCACTAATGTCCAGGTAGATGATTTGGATTTTATTGCGGCCTTCATTTTTGAAATATTTCTTTTTTAGTTTTGAGATCACAAAACTGCTGACCAGCAGGGAAGAAGAAATGATCAAGCCTCCTTTGGAGTAGGAGAGGGACTTTTCTTGATAGAGGCTGTTGATGGTTTCTGCAGTCAACAAAAGCAGTCCTGCGGCAGCTGTCAGGGTGCTCATCGCCCTGATGGTTCGGTTTCTTTCATCGGTGTTTTCGACATCCACTGCTAAAATATTTTCTGGCCGGATGATGTTTTCGGATAAGACCAGGTACTCGCGGGTGATTTCTTTGATTTGATCAGTAATAAAGAAATCAAACTCTTTTTGCTTATAAGTGATCAAGTCTCCCTCATGGTAAGTGATTCTTGACTTTTGGTTTCCGCCTTTTTGTAGAATTAGGTATCGCTGGGCTTGAGCTTGATGGTTGGCCAAAAAGAGAAATATTACAATGAAAAACTTAATAAGTGATGAGTGCTTGGTGTTCATAAGGCTAAAAGTGTAAGGTCTTTGCAATAATTCCAATAAAGGAGGAATGGTAAAATAGTTCTAAACAAAAAAGCATTTCAAGTCACCAATTTGTACTTGAAATGCTTTTTATTTATGGCTTCACTAGGTTTAAACTTTGGTGATCCAACCATGCTGATCTTCTATTCGGCCATATTTGATGGCATCAAGGGTTTCAAGTACTTGATAGGAGAAAGCATCTTTTGGTTTTTCTGGCAATTCAAAATCTGTATCACCAACATTTATTTTATGAATATGGGCAATGGTTGCGGCAGTACCAGTTCCGAAAGCCTCTTGAAGTTTTCCTGTTTCCAAGGCTTCTTTTAACTCAGATACTTTAAGGAATCTCTCATCCACTTTTAAGCCCTTTTCTTTGGCCAAAGTCAAGACAGAGTCTCTAGTAATTCCTTTTAATATAGTGCCTTTTGAAGTTGGGGCGGTGATCAGTGTGTCTTCAATAATGAACATCACGTTCATGGTGCCGCTTTCTTCAATGTTCTCATGACTCTTGCCATCTGTCCAAAGGAGTTGGTCGTAACCTTGCTTTTGGGCGATTTGAGCGGGATAAAGAGAGCCTGCGTAGTTGCCTGCCGCCTTGGCTTGGCCCGTGCCTCCTTCTGCTGCCCGGGTGTATTTTGTTTCCACCTTGACAGAAACAGGCTTGGCATAATAGTGACCTACAGGACAAGTGAAGATCATAAATTTATAAGTCAATGAAGGTCTGATGCCCAAATAATCGTCCGTGGCAAAGACAAAAGGTCTAATATAAAGTGAACAGCCTGGGTTGCTCGGGATCCAATTCCTGTCCACCTCCAATAATTTGGAAAGACCTTCCATGAAGATTTCCTCAGGAACAGGAGGGATACACATGCGTTCGGCAGATTCATTTAATCTTCTTTGATTGGCATCTGCTCTAAAAATCAAAACCTCATCATTTTCATTTTTGTAAGCTTTTAGCCCTTCAAAAACCGATTGCCCGTAATGCAGGGTGGCATTGGCTGGGTTAAGTGCCAAAGGTGCATATGGTTCAATGCTAAAGTTTTGCCATTCACCGTTTTTATAATCAGCCACAAACATATGGTCACTCATTACCTGACCAAAGGAAAGGTTTTCAAAGTTTGTTCCAGGAAGCTTTGATTGGCTTGTTTGCTTTATTTGGATGTCTATTGTTGTGTTCATGGTGTTAAACTCTTGATTCCCACGTTATTTCTCCTACTTCTAATTCTTTTGAAATCATTCTTCCCAAAACAAATAGATAATCGGAAAGTCTATTTAGATATTTTATGATTAACTCTTCTACTGGCTCTTGATCATTCAGCTCAATCACCCTTCTTTCAGCTCTTCGGCAAACTGTTCTTGCGATATGGCTATACGAAACTTGGGGATGGCCTCCTGGTAAGATAAAGTTTTTTAAGGGAGAAAGTGCTTCATCCATCAAATCAATTTCTTTTTCAAGCCCATATATATCTGATTCAAGAATGTCAGGCTTTTTTACGTTTTTGGCAGAAGGTGAAGTAGCAAGCTCTGCTCCAATTGTAAATAGCCTATCCTGAATATCTTTGAGAAAGTTCACCCTTGATTGCTCTTTTGCATGGTCACGAAGTAAGCCAATGTAGGCATTCAATTCATCAACCGTGCCATAAGCTTCTATTCTCAAGTTGGCTTTAGAGACCCTGATACCCCCCAATAGAGATGTTTCACCTTTGTCGCCACCTTTGGTATACAGCTTCATGTGCAAAATAATTACGGTTATACTTTCTTTTTGCTCTTGTTTTGAAATATTCTTCTGTTGTGGAAGAAAATTTTATTTTTGAGCGCTTCAGCCAATAAATCAGGTTGCAAAATTAAGTATTAACTTTCAATTTTTATAGCATCATTCCGTGATTGCCTGAAAATTATTTGTTGTAGGATTTGGATTAATTTCGTCTGTCTCAACCAATCCATCCCGTAATCTGACAATTCGATGTGCATAATGGGCAATATCATCCTCATGGGTAACCATAATAATGGTATTCCCTTTTTGATGGAGCTCATGAAAGAGACTCATGATATCGTAAGAAGTCTTGGTGTCCAAGTTACCAGTAGGTTCATCGGCAAGGATAATACTGGGATCATTGACCAGTGCTCTGGCGATGGCCACCCTTTGCCGCTGTCCACCAGAAAGCTCATTGGGTTTGTGGTTTACCCTGTCATCAAGACCAACACTTTTGAGGGCCATAAAGGCTTTGTCTTCTCTGTCTGACTTATTGTAGCCCGCATAGATTAAGGGTAATGCAACATTTTCAAGGCAAGTTGCTCTTGGAAGCAAGTTAAAAGTCTGGAATACAAATCCGATTTCCTTATTTCGGATTTCTGCCAATTCGTTTTCAGACATGTCACTTACGTCTTTGTTGTTAAGGACATAAGTGCCAGCTGTAGGCGTGTCAAGACAACCGATGATGTTCATCAAAGTGGATTTGCCTGAGCCTGATGGCCCCATAAAAGCAACGTATTCCCCTTTGTTAATCTCTATGGAGACAGACTTCAGCGCTTTTACTTCTTCAGCCCCCATCACATAAGTTTTCTTGATTTCACTAGTTTCTATGATCTTACCCATGATAAAAATAAACGGTTTACATTTCCTAAAGATACAGTTTTAGAGGAAAAAGTATAGGATTATAAACTTAATTTATCTAAAAGGGATTTAAAGTGTTTGAAGCTTAAGTTTTTCAAGCTTTTCCGGTTCGACCCATGTGGAAAGTTTCTTTAGGGCTTCCTGTCCATATTCGCTCAGGCCTATTTTTTGGCTGTATTTGACCATTTCCATCCAAAGCAATGGGTCCTTATTGAAGTCAGAGGCATTGCGGAGGATTTCATATTTATCCTCATCGTTTTTAGCTTTTGAGACCGCCATGAAAACAAATGGTGTCAAATAAGGATTTCCCGTGACTGCCTGTGTTGATTGGAATTTTTGTCTCAGTTTTTCTTCTGATGATATTTTTGTGAGGTCCTTGGATATCAATAGATCAGTCAGTTGGGAAATGTATTCCTTGTCTACTTGGTCTTGGTCAAGGAGGTGGTTTTGGATTTCTTGAATCTCTTTTTCATTTAGCCAGTGGCTTTTTTTGATCAAGATTTCATGTCCCAGTATAGCTTTAAGTGGACCGTCCTGTAATCCTTTGAAACCATTAAGGAAATCACTTTTGAAGGATTTATTTAATTGGGATAGCTGCTTAAAGTATTCGGCTTCAGGCTTTATTAATGCTCCCTCATCACTGTTTACTTTCATCCATTCTGGAAAATCAAGTTCAAACTTTTCCTTAATGTCAAAAGCGGCATCGATTTGGTTTCCAAAATAAAGGATGGGCAGGTGGGAAACTGTGAAGTTTCTGTATCCTTTTGATTCGGCTTGAATGAGCTCGATGGCTGCTTTTTCAAAGTCTCCTTGGCCAATCATTATTTTAGCTGCTAAGGCATGGAAGTAACCAGCAGACCCTTCAAAGTCTAATACCAAACCGTTCAGTTGCTTTAAGGTTTCTGCAATTTGGCCTTCCTGATAATTTCTGATGATTTTGGAAATCCGGAGCTCCTCCAAAGTTTTGGTGCTCAGTATGCCATTGCTCAAGGAATCTACTACTTGCAGGTCTTCAGAGAGTTTGTTTACCGGTTTATTGGTCCACTGATTTCTGATTATGGCCTCTTTGATAGTAGTACTCTGAGTATCATTTGGACTAAGAGAAAAATCAACAAATTCACCTTTTAGGTTTTTAAAGGCCAACGTGTTTACACGGCCAATTAGATTTTCTTCCACTTCTGGATCTTCGTCCACGTGGCTCTTATGCTTAACCTGAAGGCCTATTTTATTGCTGTTTGCAACTTCCTTTTCCTGATCAATTTGGGTCAGGACTTCAAAGGCAGCTTCACTTCTATTCCCTTTACTGTGGAGTAAGGCCAAGTTATTTTGAAGAAAGTCATTATCGGGGTATAGCTCTAAACCTTTCTCCAAATAGAATAATGCATCAAAATACTTATCCTGCTTGTGTGCCAAATTAGCGGCCAAAAGGATTTCATGTACCGAGGGTTGCCATTCAAAAGCCTCTTGGATAATATTTTTTGCAGCAGTTGGTTGTTTGTCTTGCTGGTAGAGGTTGACGGTAGCTATCATGGCTTTTTCGTTTCTTCTATACCTGAACCAACTGTTTTCAAATAGTATTCTGGCTTCAGTGGGCTTATTGATGGCGTAATAATAGTCCGCAGAATAGTTGGTGGAGCTGACGCTTAATTGGGGAGCGATCACACCATCAGCAAATACGATTAAGGACAATAAGGCAATAAGACTACCAATCCTCATATGCAGATAAGCAAAAAACTTAGGTTGGAAAGTAACATCCGCAAGCGGTTTTCCCATGTTCATAAAGCCGGAGAAGTTCGCCAAGAGGTAAGCAAAGAAAAGTAGGGATAAGGCAATTTGCGTATAGACGAACCAATGATCCAAAAAGTCCAGCATGGGTCTGTTAAGAGAGAATTGACCTTTCCAAAATACCATGATAGTGATGCCAAAACCTATCCAATAAAGGGACTGTCCGATTAAATCCAGCTCATAAGGTTGTTTGATCTGTTTGATTTTGGCCTTTACCTCAAACCAGCCTACAAATGATGCAAGTAAGAAAAGAAAAAATAGAGGAGGATAGCTGAAAGGCAAGGGGAAGTCACCTGTCAGATCCAAGAGCACCATGAATAGTAAAACAATATAGATGATTGTAAATACAGTTAGGTGCCAAGATATTTTTAACCCAACTCCTTGGTTAAGCCTGGCAAGCATTAGGAAAAAACCTCCTACCAAAGCATGGCCTATGTAGAGTACAAAGATGGCACTAATGGCAATGGCCATTAGTGTAATGTTTTCTGCCATCATCAGTTCCGGTTGGGTAACGTTGCTCCTAAGGACCAAGAATGCCATGGTAGCCACAGAAATAGGCGTGATGATCACCGTTCTCTTCATAAGAGAAAAGTGATCATAGAAGATGTGGATGACCATTGCTGGCACTGCCACGCCCAAGATCAAAACGATCAAAGCGAGGTTGCTACTGATACCGCCAATATTCAAGGAGTTGATACCAGAAATGGTGAGAAGAAAAATCACTACTGCCATAGCTGCAATGAAATAGTATCTTTTGAGGGTACTGATTAAGCTAAGACCTAAGCTTACCAAAAGCCAGGTAATTCCTCCAAAAAGTAAAGTTTTGCTGACTTGAGGCACAGGAGCCAAAGTCTCGAAGTTTTGGAAAAGCAGGTAATTTTCTACCTCAAGGCGGTAATGCTCAATTCCCCAGTTGTAGATGTCCAGTGGCACATCGGCCATTTCTGAAAATACTCCCGGCTCAATGGGCAGGGGGTCATTCCAAGCAAAAAAGTACTGATGGAGTAAAAGAAAACTGCCAATGACCGAAATGATGATTGGCAGTTTTTTAAATAAAACTTCGTCTTTAATATTCACGGAGAAAATGGGGCTTATTCAAGTACTTTAGGTACACGGAAATAGTCAGAATCTCTTTGAGGGGCATTTTTTAATCCTTTTTCATGCTCAAGATGCTTGCCTACTTTGTCTTCCCTCAATACATTCACCTCAGATGACATCGTCGTGATCGGTTCCACTCCTTCCGTGTCCACTTGGTCCAAATGTTCCACCCAATCCAAGATTTGGGTCATGTCACGGGTCATCTTTTTGGCACTGTTTTCGTCGAACTCAAGACGGGCCAAGTGAGCGATTTTTTTTAAGGTATTGGTATCGATTTTCATTGTATATGTTTTTGGGTAATGGTGTCAGCTTTTTATTGCTTGTTGATTGTCCTTCCATAGTTGTTGCTGAATGGTCTTGTGGCAATTGCTTTTCATTTCAGCAATTGCTTCTTTTTCAGGTCCATTCGGTACAACAGGAGGATGGATCACCACCTTTACCGGTTTGTAATTCAATAAGAACTTGTTGTCGTCGGGCAAAATTAAGTGATTATAGGATAAAGTTACAGGAATTACAGGGATTTGTTTCTCAAATGCCAAGTTAAACGCCCCATCCTTAAACTGAGCCATCTCTGGTGGATTGGTCGATCTGATTCCTCCTTCAGGAAAAAGAATGACACTACTGCCTTCATCAATGACTTCTTTGGTCTTTTTGAGTGTTTCACCACGGCTCCTGAAGCTTGATCTGTCCACGGCGATGTGTAGTTTCTTAAACATGTAACCAAACACAGGCACTTTTCCCAAAGAACTTTTTCCGATAAAAACAGCATCTTTTGACATCAACCCAATAACAGGAATATCCAAATATGAAAAGTGATTGGCTACGATAATGTACTGAGGATGCTCTTTCAGGTACTTTTTGTTCTCGACTTTTACCCTGATGAAAAGCCCGGTAAAAAAGACTTTTGACCAAATCCCATTGAGTCTTCTTCCATACTTTTTCAACCCAGGGATTTCTATAGTAATTATAAAAAAGGGTAAAAGAATTAAAAAGGAGAGGATGAAAATAATGGTGCCGTAAATGGAATATATTCGCCTGAGTACTTTCATTTGAATTTATTGGTTAATCATATGGTTCGCTACTTTGACAAAATAGCTCATCATCAATTCCTTTACATTTTGGTCAACATCAATTTTATCCAAAGCAGTGAGCATATTGTTCAGCCAGTGATTTCTCATTTGCTCATCAATGACCCAGTTGAGGTGCCTCATTCTCAGTCTCGGATGGCCACGTTCTTCCGAATAGGTAGTAGGACCGCCAAATACTTGTAGCAAGAAGAGGAAAAGCCGATCTTCTGCAGGCTTTAAGTCCTTGGGATAGAGAGATCTTAAAGGCTCATTTTTCTCTACACCCTCATAAAAGTACCTGGTGAGTTCCTTTATTTTTTCTTCACCTATGGCTTGATAGACCGTCTGGAATTCGTTCATGATTTATTTTTTGACGTTCCAAACTTAAAGAAAATTGCTTTAAGTTCAGGTGAATTGCTTCATTAAGAATAAGTCAGTCCCGTCAACCAATTCTTTTTACTTTAAGTGAGGTGCCTTCAGTACTGATGATTTTTATTTTCTCTCCTTTGTCTATAAACTCCCCTCTTGAGTGGGCATCATACACTTCGTCATCAATAAGAATTTTTCCACTTGGCATCAAGCGGGTATGGGTAATACCTTCTTTGTTCAGCAGTTCTTCGCTGTACCAATAAGAAGTATATCCGTCTTGTTTATTTTGGGTGTCAGCTAGGGCTATTTTGCTAAAAGCCTTCCACTGATTGACCTTGGGAGCTAAAGCAAATATGCCGGCTACGGCAATGAGTGAAGCAATTACTACCGTCACCAAGGCTACAAATAGCTCTGCTGAAGCTACAAAAGTGAAATCAAAGAAGTCATTGGGAATCATGCCCAAGGTGAGGCCGGTGAGGATGCCTGCAATGCCCAGCACTCCTGCCACACCAAAGCCTGGGATGACAAACAGTTCCAAGGCAAGAAGGACTAGGCCCAGAAAGAACACAATAATCTCCCAGTTGTCAGCAAGTCCGGTGAGGTAATAAGGGATGAAATAAAGAATTACTGCCACAATAGCAGCTGCTATAGGAAAACCAACTCCTGGTGTTTGGATTTCAAAATAAATTCCACCAATGATGATCAAGATTAAGAAACCGCTTACTGCCGGGTTTAAAAAGAAAGCGATAATCAGTTCTACTGTGTTTACCTCATAGTAAATGGTTTCGTATTCATCAATACCCTGTCTTTCGATGATGTCTTCGGTGGTTTCTACCTTGGCCTCACAAAAGCCATTTTGAATGGCTTCGGATACTGAAAACGTGATGACGGAACCGGCTGCAGTAATACCTTCAATTTCAAGTTTTTCATCTACCATGGCTTCTGCGATTTTAGGATCTCTACCATTGGCTTCTGCTGTGCTTCTCATCATGGACCGCATATAGGATTGATATTTGTCAGGAGCGGCATCACCTCCAGCACCCATCACTACAGTAGCAGCTCCTATACTGGCTCCGGGTGCCATATAAATGCTGTCACAAGCAATGGAAATCAATGCGCCTGCAGAAGCGGCATCCTTGTCTATAAATACCATCGTAGGGGTTTTAGACTCTAAAAGCATGGTTCGAATATCATCTGCATCATTGACAGCGCCACCATAGGTGTCCATGTGGATCAAGATATAGTCCGCTTTTTTTTCTTGGGCATCCTCCATGGCCAACTTGACTTTTCTGTTCATTCTAGGGTCAATGTTGTCCTTGATTTCCAGAATATAAACTTTTCTTGTGCCAAGGCTATCTTGAAAAGCCTTAGTGGGTAAAGCAATAAAAGTCAAAAATAAAATGAAGAGGTAGAGGGTTGATTTCATGGCAAATGTTAATTACTGGAACCAGAAAGTTCTTTTAAGAGTACTTGTTAAAAAAACACGGATAAGTTTACAATAGTTGACTTTTCAAACGTATGTATAAATATAGGAGTTTTGCTTAAATCACTATGAAATACTTTCTGATCATTCGAAATGGAATTTTCTCTTTATTGAAAACTTTAGCAATATTTTTGTGGTAGTTTTGTGAAGCAAGTCAATGGTATAATTGAGCTTAACATCCAAGAAAATAATATTAATAGCAATTATGAGTTTTATAGAGTGTATGGAGCGTTTAATCAAAAAATCAAGTTTACTGATCCTAATTTTTTCAACTTATGCCGGACTTGTCACGGCGAGAGAGGCAGCTATTGATTCGGTGGGAGTGGAGAAGATAGGTGATAAGACCTTTATTATTCATGAGGTAGCGCCCAAAGAAACATTGTTTGCTATTTCTAGAAGATATGAAACCCCTGTGGGAGATATTATCAGCAATAACAGTGACCTGAAGCAAGGTCTAAAAATAGGCCAGCGCATCAAAGTTCCTTACATTCCAAAGGCTTCACTTCCAGAGGGGGCGGTGCTGCACAAGGTAGGCCCAGGAGAAACGCTATTTTCTATTGCCAGCAAATACAGTGTTTCTGTCCAGGATGTAAAAGCTTGGAACGAACTACAAGGAAATGACCTCAGTATTGGTCAGGGCTTGGTGATTGAAGGAGTAAAAAAGGAGCAGCCAGAAGTAGTTGAGCGAGTGGCTCCCGAAGTTAGGGCAACTCCAACGGAGGTAAAAGAAATGCCAAAGGAACGCAAAGGGGTGGTTGAGAAAAATAAGGAAGCAGGTAAAGCAAAGCAAGCGGAGGTGGTAGAGGTTTCAAAGAAAGCAACAGAAGCCAATGAAACTGTAGTAGAAGAAAGAATCGAAGATATTCCTGCTGGAGCAGAAGTAGGCTGGATTACGCATACAGTTTCAGATGGAGAAACGCTTTATTCCATCTCGAAAAGATACAATGCCAATATGGGTGATTTGATAGAATGGAATGCGCTTTCTTCAAACAATCTTTCTCAAGGACAAAAGCTCAAAGTGGGCAGAAAAGAGGGGAAAGTAAACAATGCCACTCCTGTGGTTACAGAGACAGGTTCAAAAGAAACCACTGCTTCTACTGAGCCTGTTGTTGCGCCAGTGAAGAATACATCCAGCGAAAGTACAGCTTATAAAAACATCAAGGAGTCTGGTCAAGCGGAAGTTATTCAAGGTACCAGCAACCATAAGAAATATTTGGTGCTGCATAAAACAGCTCCTGTAGGGACCATCATGAGAATAAGAAACGAGGAGAACGATGTGACCATTTTTGCCAGAGTGGTAGGCAAGCTTCCAGATACAGGAGACAATGACAAATTGTTGATCAAAGTGTCTCAAGCAGCATTTGATCAATTGAGAGCTGTGAACAACCGCTTTAGAGTGGAGGTTTCTTACTAAAATAGCTTTATCGCATGTGATTTAATCCCGCTTTGGCGGGATTTTTTGTTTCACAATGAGTCGGTTACGGCTTTTTGTTAATTGCACATATTTGGACTATTTTTGCAAAGACGTTTGCACTATTGAATGAATAAAGTCCAGCTTATATTTCACCACATCTTCAGGTTCATTTGGAACGTGATCTTTATTGTATCCTATCCGATACTGGCTACTTTTGGCTTAGTGTTTATTGGATTGACCTATTTATTTTCAGGTATTTCCAAGTTGCTTACCAGAATTAAAACCAATGAATCCATCAAAGAAATCAATACACCTGAGTGGGAGCAAATCTCCAAGGAAATTGATTTGATTGAAGGTAAACTCTTTAAACAGATCATGTTTGGGCCTTCTTGTTACCAAATGAGAAGAAAGGACGGTGTGCCATCTGTTTTGGAAGAACATTGTTTCGGAAGAAAAATCCGTGTTATTGAGGAAGGGTTCTTGATGGAAAGGTGGAATACGGTAGATGCCAAGAAACTGCCCGACTTTGACGTTTGTCTCTACCAGCCAGACGAGGATCGCCTGACCTCTTTGACCAATATAAAGTGTTTTGATTGGCACTTGGCAGAAAAAGAAGAAAATAAGCTTTACTTTAAATGGTTTGACGGTACCCAAGGAGGGGAAGTGAAAGTAGCATTGTAAATAATGGATTTAAAAGATTTTTTAGAAGAGAAGACGCTTCATTATAACCAACCTAACTTTATTACCCTTGACCCTATTTCCATTCCACATCGCTTCAGCAAGAAGCAGGACATCGAGATAGCTGGTTTTTTTGCTGCCACATTGGCTTGGGGGCAGCGAAAGACCATCATCAACAAGTGCCTTCAATTGTTAGAGATGATGGACAATGCACCCCATGACTTTATCCTTCATCATGAGGAAAAGGACTTAAGACCATTTTTAAGTTTTAAGCATAGGACTTTCAATGATATTGATACCTTATGGTTTTTGGCCTTTTTTAAAGCATTTTATCAAAAGCATGAAAGCTTGGAGGAGGCCTTCACGATAGGCTGGAGGGAAGAGGTGGATGTGATGGAGGTTTTATTAGCAAACTATCATGATCTATTCTTCAAAGATCCAGAAGCTCCTCAAAGAACAAGAAAACATGTGGCTACTCCAAAAAGGAAAGCAGCTTGTAAAAGAATCAACATGTTTTTACGGTGGATGGTGAGGCAGGACGATAGGGGAGTGGATTTTGGTGTTTGGCAAAAAATAAAACCCTATCAATTGATTTGCCCCTGTGACCTGCATGTGGACAGGGTGGGGAGAAAATTGGGTTTGATAGAAAGAAAGCAGACGGACTGGCGGACTGCTGTGGAACTGACAGAAAGGCTAAGGGAGTTTGATCCGGAAGACCCAGTCAAATATGACTTTGCCCTTTTTGGCTTGGGCGTAGAAGAGAAATTTTAAAAGTAAAGGCCCTGGAATTTTCCAGGGCCTTTACTTTTAAAAACTAATTGAGTTGAGCAGTTGATCGACCAAGAGGACTTTTTCAGCTTTTAAGTTGAATTTCAGTTTCCGCTTCGTTTTAAACCTTAAGGTAAATAGCGCATGATCTCCTTCTAGGGTGTCGCTTTGTCCCAAATTAACAAAGGTGGGGTACAATACCTGATCCCCATTAGAGTGGAGGCGGTTATTGGTCATGTTTTCCATTTTGCCCATACTCAAGGCTTTTACTCCAATAAACTCAAAATCTTCAGAACTGTATGGTAGTGCAAAACTGAGCGCATTTACCGAGTTTAGGTCAACACCTTTGACAATGACTTCCACGATTTCTTCTTTTTCGTAACTTGATTTATTGGAGCTGATTTCAAGCTTCCCGGCAAGTTCTTCTGGGCTAGCGTCAGGAATGCCTCCTTCTAACTGTGTTGCCACGACAGAAATATCGTAAGCATCAATCCATCCATTTTTGTTGACGTCTCCATCGCTTACATAGCCCTCAAAATCAGCATCACCTTTTCTTAGCCCTGTGTAATTAATGTAGGAGGTCAAGTCATTTTGGTCAATGATTCCGTCGTTGTTAATGTCTCCAGGGATATAACTTTCTGTTCCGGGAACTTTAAAGATGTACATTTCTCGTCCTGAACCAAATCCTTCAACACCTTCAGTAATATTGAATTTGATGTATCGGGCCGTTGGGTGAGCGTCAAAGTTAAATGTTTTGACATCATTGTCTTTTTCCCATTCAAAATCTCCGGCAAGTTTCCAGTCATTTTTGTCTTGACTGTAATAAATGTTTCCTTTCAGAAGCATACCATTCGCTCCTGATCTTCTTGGTAAATATTCCAACTTATCCAATTGGTTGAAGGATTTCAAATCTATGATCATATCGAAAGGAAGGGCATTTTCTCCCCATTTGGTGTGCCAAGTGTTTCCTTCATCGAAATCAAAAAGTTTAGAGATTTCATATCCTCCTTGGTTTTTCACACTTGTTGTGGCTTCGATGCCTTGAAGGGCAAATTCCAATGGATTGGACTTGGTGGTGGCATTGATTTCTACCCAGTCAGAAACCCCTCTTTGATTTACTGCTCGAAGTTGGAAAGTGTAATGGGTTTCTGCCTCAAGTCCTTCAAATAAATAAGCGGTTTCTTTAATGGAGGTGTAGTGCATTCCATTAAAGTCAATTTCATAATAGTCCGCATTGGACACAGTTTCCCAGCTTGGTTTCAAGGTGTAGGCGGCTGTGTTTTCCTCGGTAACTTTAGCATTTTGAGGTGAATTTAAAGGTCCTAAATGGTTCTTTAGCTTATCCTTTGGTTCAAACTGGAATCCTTTGATATCTAATTGAATCTGCTGTGAAGTGATATCAGCCTTGTCGATCTTCACCAAAACCAGTGGGTTTTTGATGATAGCCACACTTTCAAATTCGCTATCGGGAGTAGGGAATTTATTTAGGTTAGGTTTTTCCAGATAGAAATATACATTGGTGTTCTCTTTAAAGTCTTCCAAGGTATTTACTTTCTTCAGTTTCGTTTTTTTGTTGCCAATTCTGGCATTGAGCTTTTTGGGTTCGTCAGTAACATTGATTCTGAACTCTGTAGACTTTTCCTTAATGAATCCATCAAAACCTCCTTCTGTTGGATGAACAGTGAGGGTCAAGGCGTTCTTTTGATCAAGCAGGGATTCAATCAATGTATGGGTGCCCATTCCATTTTTATAGGCTTCAGTAATCCCGTCATCATCATATTCCACAAAAGAGGATTGACCATAAGGATATACTTCATAGATTCGATGGTTTTTATCGATCTCTGAAACATTGTTGTTGGGATTGGTCATAGGGATTATCGCTCCCCTTTTTACGAAAACCGGGAGCTTCCAGATTGGACTGGCAAAGCTGTTAATGATTTGATCGCCTTCGTATTGCTCTCCTGTAAAATAATCCACCCAAAGTCCCTCTGGCAAATAAATACCATTTCGGATATCATTTCCTTCTTCGTCCATTTTGGTTTCCTGATAAATCGGAGCGACCAAAAAGCTTGGCCCAAACATGAATTGGTATTGGGTGGCAATACCTTGGGTGTAATCGTTTTCTTCTTCCAGAAACATGGCCCTGATCATCGGTAAACCGTTGACAGCTTCTTTGGCAATGCTATAGGTGTAAGGCAGTAATTCAGACTTAAGCTTGAGGTAATTTCTGTTAATGGAAGTCGCAGGCTCACCCAAAGCGTGAGGGTATTTTTCGTTGGAGCCCCAACCATCCATATTGAGCTCCATTGGTGTGAAGGTTTTCCATTGAAAATCTCTGGCATTTATAATTGGGTTTTTGCCTCCAAAAATCCCATCCATATCGGAGGAGATATTGGGTTGTCCGGAAAGTCCAGACCCTATGTAAGTAGGGATATGGAACCTGATATATTCCCAAACTCCGCCAGTTTGATCACCAGACCAAATGCCAGCATATCGCTGCGTGCCTGCCCAGCCATCAAGAGAAATGATAAACGGCCTGGCGTCATCGCCATACTTGGGCATGATTTGCCCTACGTCAGCCACACCATTAAGCCCAAAAGAATATCCAGCGCCTACCCACGCCACATCGGTTTTAAGTACTCGAACACCTGCATCCCTGACTTCCTTGATGATGTCCCTTTGCAGCAAAGCGCTGACTCCTTCTTTTGGATGAAGGTCAGACTGCGTCCATAGCCCGATTTCAACACCGTGAGCTCGTGCATAGTCGCCAAAATCTTTTAGGTTTTGGATATTGCCATCCAAGGTTTCTGTTTGGCCATATCCAGCCCCATAACCATCATTCGGCAATATCCAGCCCAAAGGCATATCATGATTATTGTATCGATCAATGACTGCTCGGGCAGAAAACTGGTAATTATCTTTTTCTCCATTGAGGGACTCTTTGGTACCTTCTTCGTCTTTTTGGCTTTCCTTATAGTGGTTTCCATCTTCGAAGAGAATTCCTTTTTCATCCTTTTTCCAATAGTCTCTGTTGTAGGCATTGAGATGGCCTTCATAAAAACCAAATTTTGGCAGAAGGACAGGATTTCCAGTGAGTTGATAAAAATCACCAAGGAGCTGATCTGCTGTTTGATTGACCATAAAGAACACATCCAAATAGTCCGTCATATGGGATAAGGTGATTTTGCCCTTTTCTTTGGCACCGAAATCATACATTCCTTTTTTAAAGGTATACCACATTAGCCCATACCCTTTTGAGGACCAATAAAAGGGAGTGGGAGAGGCTACACCGCCATCTGTCCAGCTGTTTTGGTTTTCGATGGAGATCTTTTTGCCTTTGTGGGAAAACCTGCCGTTTTGTACACCACCTCCATAGAAATATTCATCAGCAGATTCTTTCAAACTCAAAGAGACTTGATCCTCGTCAAAAGTAATTGGGGAAAGCTCTTCTACTACTGTTTTTTGAGTTTCCAAGTTGGTGATGTTGAACAGTAAAGAGCTTTTGTCGAAGACTAAGCTGATTTTGTCAGTAAGAATTGAAATGTGATGGTCATCTTGGATGATGTCAAGTTTGGAAAAAGGCTTCCTAGGGTTTTTTACCAAGATTTCTGCATATGGTTCTGACGCCGGAGCTCTCATCTCTTGGCCAGAATTGTCCTGAAAAATTCTAAAGATGTGGTCTCCATAAAAGTCGATGAACATTTGTTGTTCCGTGGAGAAAGTGATCTTGATGGTAGTTGTATTTACCTTTTTGACATCGATAATTTTTTGCTCTTGCGTGACTTCTTTTTTGACTTCTTGAGCGATGGCTGGCTGAAGTTCAAGAATTAATACAAAAGCAAATAAAATATTAACGTAAGTTTTGCAAATGGTATTTAATTTCATTTTCTTTTATTGTTGCCTTTACAATGATATCTATTATTTTAAAATAAGCTTCATAGATTGTGTTAAAAGGTTGAAGTTTTTTCATGTGAGGCTTTGTTTGGATACTTGCGGTTGCCCTATTGGGAAAAGGGGTAATGGCTAGGCCTATTTGGGGGTGAATGGGCTTCTGTTTTAGTGAATAAAAATGAAGTGTACTTAAAAAAGAAGCGATAAGAGGGAGAAGCCTTTAACGCTAAATTAAAAAGTCTAAGAGATATAAATAGAGGCTCTAATGAAGTAGTTTGGCTAAACGTTAATAATGAATAAAAATTTATATAGGTCTACTAGGAATTCCTAACATGTATTGGTAGATCCGCCTTGCAGATATTGAGCGTAAAGAAATTAGAGAAGAGGGAAGGCAAAAAGGCAGGCTTGTTTGACGGGATAATGAACAGAAAGGTCACTGGCAGCTATAAGGGAGGAGTTTGCCTGCATGAGGGTGGGCTTTAATTTTAGCTCAATAGATGCGTAGCGGCGGGGTTTTTTGGTTACTTTTTTCACCTGTAGGAAAAAAGTAACAAAGGTGATGAAGTGAAAGCCACACTGAAACTTGGCAAACAACATAAAAAGTAGTCAACAGCAAATAGTATCGAACCAAAATAGAACAGCCCAATGTGAAACTCATTGGGCTGCTTTTTTATTTATTATTGTTTCCAGGTGTCTGGAGAAGTTCTCCATTCTGCCAGGGATTTTAAATCTTCATCCGAAGCGTAATTATCAGCTACTGCCTGAGGAAGCATAGCTTCATAATCACTCAAGCAAATCAACTTCACATTGGCACTCTCAAAATTCTGACGGGCTACATCGAAGCCATAAGTAAAGATGGCTGCCATACCCAAAACCTCAAAACCACTGGCTTTAAGTGCTTCTACTGCTTTGAGTGAACTGCCTCCAGTGGATACCAAGTCTTCAATGACCACTACTTTTTGGCCTTTGGTTACTTTGCCTTCGATCATGTTTTCCATGCCATGTCCTTTTGGTTTGGACCTGACATAGATGAATGGTAAGCCCATTTCCTCAGCGATAAGTGCTCCTTGAGGAATCCCGGCAGTAGCCACGCCAGCAATACCTTCAGCATCAGGGAAGTTTTTTTTGATTACTTCTACCAATTGGTTTTTGATATAAGTTCTTACCTCAGGAAATGAAAGAGATAATCTGTTGTCACAATAGATGGGAGATTTCCAGCCTGAAGCCCAGGTAAAAGGTTGGTTGGGCTGTAATCTAATGGCTTTGATATCGAGTAGTTTGCGGGCAACTTGTCCCGCGGTATCTTTGCTATATAATTCCATGCCTCAAAAATAATTCATAAAAATGTATTGGCGGTTGTGATGGCTGATAATTTTATGCATTTTTGGTTTGAAATGACAGTGATATGAGAATTTTCATCAATGACAAGCCATTAGACATTCTTTCACCTATGCATTTGCCGCAGGATAGGACATTTGAATGTGTTTACGATAATCCTAAAGATTTACCGCCTTATGCTGATTTTCATGATGATGTATTGATCGCTCACCCTTCTCACGACATTATCATTAAGCTTTTGTACTTGCTCAGGACCAGAAAACTAAAGGATCTTGATTCCATTACCATTGTTTCGGAGGATGAAAATGCTTTGAAGAAATTTATCAAAAGTAGATTCAACATTATTAAGGCAGCTGGAGGAGTGGTAACCAAAGGGGAAAAGGTGTTGTTTATTCACCGATTAGGAAAGTGGGATTTGCCCAAGGGTAAATTTGAAAAAGGTGAATCTCCGGAGCAATGTGCTGTTCGTGAAGTAGAAGAGGAATGCGCGATTACGGTGAAGAGGGGTGAAGAAATCTGTAAAACCTGGCATACTTACACGCACAATAGGAAGAGTATCCTGAAAAAAACCTATTGGTATGCGATGGAAGTGAAAGATGATAGCAAGATGAAGCCACAAACTGAGGAAGGTATTGATGATATCAAGTGGCTGATGCATCATGAAGCCAAGATAGCCTTGGTCAATTCATATCCTTCAATGCGGTACCTTTATAAGAAGTTTTTGAAAATGGTGCCTAAGGTTCAGACCTCGTAAGGCAGGAATTCACTTACATTGCCACCATAACGGTGTACCTCCCTGATTACGGTTGAACTCACAGCGGCATATTGAGGGGAAGTGATCAGGAATACGGTCTCCAGGTTTTCGTTTAGAAACCTGTTCATTTGTGAAATGGTATTTTCATATTCAAAGTCAGTGGTGTTCCTCAATCCTCTAATCAAAAAGTTGGCTTCGTGTTTTTTGGCCAAGTTGGAGGTCAGTTCGTTATATACCACTACTTTGACATTGGGAGTGTCTTTATAAACACTTTCGATTTTTTTTACCATCAAGTCAATGTCAAAATACCTTGACTTTTTGGAGGAATTGTAGCCTATACTGATGACAATTTCGTCAAAGATGTCCAATCCTCTCATTACGATGTCATGGTGCCCATTGGTGTATGGGTCAAATGATCCCGGGAAGATGGCTGTCTTTTTCATTCGGATAGGTTTTAGTTTGTCCAGTATGCGGACAGCTTTTGGGTTTCTTTGAAGCTCTCTGCTCCCAAGAGATAGTTTTGGTTTGTCTTTGGTGTGCTTAATGCCAAGTTTTTGAAGTATTGATGAAGTACTTCTTCTTGTACATTGATATCGGTAAGATTGCCGAAAAGTGTAATTTTACAGTGCATCCGATCAAAAGCCAACTGATGGAGAACACTAAAGGTATATTTTAAGAATTCCTGATTGCTGGAAACTTCAAACCTATTGAAGAACTTCAGTTCTTTATTGGAAAATCCAGCAACATAGATCTGATGGTCTTCAATGACCACGGAAATTTCCTGGTTGAGCATTTCGGATCTTTCATGAAGCAGGTAATCCAATGCAATCACCGCACCATGTGCCATGTTTAAATCAGCAATCCTTTTAGAGAAGATTTTGGCCATGCTCTTTTCAAGTCCACCGACCACTACGGTTTTATTGTTGTCTACTCCGGTTTGGAAAACCTCATGGTCTTCTATAGGGGTGCTGAAGTTAAGATAAGTGTCTTTTTCATTGGGATCGAAAAGCATGCCTGGCACCAGACAAAAGCATTCATTAAAGACAAAAAGTGTGGCTTTAGCTTTGGAGGCACTGATGAAAGGGTCTTTTTTTAAGGTAAACTCCAGCTCTTCCAGTTCTACAAAAGGATAGGAGTTAACACCCATGATTGAATCGTTTTGGTTTTTGGCAATAACGATCAATTTTTCAGGGTATAATAAAAGCGATAAACTTGATGTAGCTGTTACATCAAGTTTATCGCTATGAAATTCTGTATGTGTATTTTTAACGGTAGTCGTCAAAATTATTCCCAGTTACCTGAAGTAGATGCGTCAGTTTTAGATCCTACTCTCAAGGCCTTTTCGTTGTTATTGGCTCTTCTAGTTGGATTTACTGGAGCAGGGTCTCTGATCTCAAATACATCGATCAAGATTTTGTTGGCACCTCTTTCGATTTTGTCAGCATGGAATTCAAAAGTTTCTCCACCTGAACCCGGTACAACATTGAGTGCTTCAAGGTTAAACTCTGGATATTTTCTTTCGTTGAAAAGAGAGTCCATCACGTTTACCGAACCTAAAGTGTCATAAGTAACAGTGATTTCTTCCTTACCATAATCCAATAGTTTAACTTCTTCAGATTTCTGAACGATAAAAATTTGACCATCTTCAATGAACTTCTTCAATTCAGGCCAGCTTCCGGCATATTCACCATTGGAGGCGAGATAAGCGATTTCTGCATCTCTTAGCATTTGTAGTTTTTCGATTACTCTTGCTTCGATACGTGCAATTCTCTTTTCTTCTTGCATTACATCGTCTACTCCTTTGTAGAGCTTATAACCTACTGCAAGGGCAGCCAGTAGAAAGACAATAGATAAGATTCTAGTCAAATTCATTTTTCAGTCGATTTATACTTCTTATATAAAGGTTGATGGTATATAATAAGATGCTATTTTATGCATTTATTTTCAAAATTAAAATATCCTTTCCATATTCTTATATCATTGACCGATTTTATCTTCCAAAAAAGATGATGTTTTTCTTCTTTTTTTATTTCAGATATTTCCTCGATACTCATAAACTTAACTTCCTCAATGAGTTGCTTGTTTTCGGAGAGCTCCGGGTCAATTCCCTTGATTAGATCCCCGGATTTTTTACTTACCTCAAAATACAGCTCAATGGCATGAAGAGGAGGTTGTAGGAATTCTGAAACGGTCAGGAATTTTTTCACTTCAATTTCCAAACCTGTTTCTTCCAGAAATTCCCGCTTAAGGTTGTCTGTAGCATTGGTGTTGTAATCCATTCCTCCACCGGGGACGTTCCAGAAACTTTTATTGAGGCCCATCTGGTGCTTGATCATCAATATTTTATCATTTTCAATGAGAACACCATTTACCCGGGTGCGCAATCTACCTCCAAATTTCTCGTTAATTTCTTTTTCTATATTCTGCATATTAGCTGTAGATTCGCTGTTGATGAATAAAGATAAGGAACATATCCCAAAGCCATCTGCCCTGATCAGGCAAAATTTCCCTCATGAACCGACGCAAGGCCAGCAGTATTTTTTTCAGCAAATGGATTTGTTTTTTGGAGAAGATATTGACCAAAAGCCTACTTTTATTTTGAGAGGGTATGCAGGTACTGGAAAGACTTCGGTGATTGCGGCGGTAGTGAAATCCTTGTCCAAACTTAATTTCAGGTCATTGTTATTGGCACCAACAGGAAGGGCAGCCAAGGTGATGTCTACTTATTCTGGAAGGATGGGCTTCACCATCCATAAAATCATTTATCGCCCCAAGAATGAGGAAGGAATGATGGGGGCTGGATTTGACCTGCAAAAGAATTATTATAAAAACACCGTATTCATAGTGGATGAAGCCTCCATGCTTGCGGATGATGCGATGGGCGGAAGTAACCTGTTGAGGGATTTGGTGCAGTTTGTCTTCCAACATCAATCGAACCGTTTGATTCTCATTGGAGACACGGCGCAGTTGCCACCGGTCAGTAGCAAAAACAGCCCGGCTCTGGATAAGAATTATCTGGTACATCACTATGGATTGGATGTGTTGGAGTCCGAGCTGACAGAAGTGATGCGGCAGCAACTTGATTCAGGAATCTTGTTTAATGCAACGACCCTCAGGTGTGAGGTGGTCAAAAAAGATCCGGTCATTTCTTTCCAGGTGAAAGGCTATCCTGACTTTTACCGCATGACCAGTGAGCGCTTGGAAGATGGCCTAAGGTATGCTTATGATAAATATGGTGTGGAAAACACCATCGTCATTACCCGGTCCAACAAAACGGCGGTGCAGTACAACCAATATATCCGGCAAGCCATTCACTTTTATGAGGAGGAAATTTCCACGGGAGATATGTTGATGATCGTTAGAAACAATTATACTTATATGGCGGAGTCTGACAAGGTGAGTTTCCTGGCCAATGGTGATTTTGTGGAAGTGGTCAAGATCAGGTCATTTGAAGAGATGTACGGTTTGCGGTTTGCTACCTTGGAGTTAAGGTTGATTGATTACCCTGAAGAACCTTTTTTTGAAGCCAAGGTGATATTGGATACTTTGTACACCTCCTCCACTTCACTGGGCGCAGAAGAGTCTAGAGAGCTTTATCGGCAAGTGGTAGAGGATTATGCCGGGGTGGAGAACAAGAAGGAGCGAAGGGAGTATATCAAAAAGGATCCTTATTTGAATGCCCTGCAGGTAAAGTTTGCATACGCCCTGACCTGTCACAAAAGCCAAGGTGGGCAGTGGAGTGCTGTCTTTGTGGATCAAGGGTATGTGACCGAGGATCAGTTGGATACTGAATATATCCGCTGGTTGTATACTGCGCTGACGAGGGCCACGGATGAACTGTTTCTAGTGAATTTTAATCCGAAGTTTTTCGTTAATGCATAAAGCTTGACTAGAAAATTGGTCAGATAATTTCTCGTCAACTTGATTATTCATTAAAAAATCGAAACTTTTACAATTGGAATCGTTCTAAAGAAAGGGGCAATATGCGAAAGTGAAGTCCCGTTTTGGAATGGTAATTGAGAACAGACTTAATAGTTAGCAATTAAATACAAACTAAGATGAAAAAGTTAATTCTAGTGTTTGTCGTTGCTTTTGCTGCAATTGCAGTTCAGGCACAGGCGCAAGGTGTGGCTGAAAAAGCCGAAGCCAAGAAAGAAGAGGTGAAAGGCCCAGTGATCACCTTTGAAGAAACCGAAAAGGACTTTGGTGAAATCACACAAGGAACCAAGGTGGAGCATACTTTTAAGTTTACCAATACGGGAACTGAAGTGTTGAAGCTCTCCAATGTCGCAGCTACTTGTGGCTGTACGGTGCCTAAGTGGCCAAAAGAGCCTATCGCTCCAGGGAAGTCTGGTGAAATTAAAGTAACCTTTAATTCAGCTGGAAAAATGGGCAACCAAAGAAGTATCGTAAGAATTTACTCCAATGCTTCTGAACCCATTGAGAAAGTAGCTTTGATTTCAAACGTTATTAAGAAAGGTTAATCAAGCCTTTTACCATACATTAACCAAAAGCAGGACTTTAAAGTCCTGCTTTTTTTATGCCTGGATTTTCATTAAAAGATGGTATTGGTAAAAGCTATCTTGACCTTCATCTGAAAGTTTTTGATCACTTTGAAGATCTCTATCAGGGTGACTTTTTCAATTTTGGTAAGACTTTCTATGCTGACAAAGTTTTCAGGTTCTACCTTATCCAGCATGATTTGTTTTGCTTGTCGGTCTAACCTGAGCCCCATCAGGTAATAATAGGCCTGTTTAAGCTCTAAAAGTTCTTCTTCGGTGATGATGTCATTCTCCGCCAAGGCTTCCAATCTTTTACCGGTATTGGTGAGGAAGATTTTGTTTTTTAAAGCAAACACTCGGGTGATGTCCACTATTGGTGTCATGGCTTTTTTGATATCAAACACTTTTTGTTCTCCTACCGTAAAGGTCCTGATTCCGCGGAAGAAAGTCAGGGGCGGCTCATATTGCAAAGCATTAGTGGCCATGTTATAGAAAAACCTTTCCAAGGGAGCTTCCAATTGCTGTCCCATGTATTCATGGAGTTCGTCCAAAATACTGAAATCACCATAAATGGGCCTTTTATCAAAAAAGGTGGAATACTTCATGACCGTTTCTTGGGTAGATTCCATCATCCAAGCGTCATAGTTGCGCTTCCAATGGGAGAGAGAATGGGTCCATTTGGGGTTTTTAGCCATAAAGCCTCCCTTGCAAAAGCTAAAGCCTATGGCGTTAAGGTTTTCGGATACCTTATCTGCAAAGTCCAAGAAATACTCCCTGACAAGTTCCCTTTGTTCATTGGCTTTGTCTTCATAGATGATGGCATTGTCCTGGTCGGTTTTGAGGGTTTGCTCCTTTCTTCCCTCACTGCCTAAAGTCATAAAAACAAACTTGGACGGGGGAGGTCCCACCTGATGGATGACATCATCGATGACACGCAAGGCAATGGTGTCCGACACCGTGGTGACGACTTCATTTACCGTTTCGGACCTGACGCCCCTTTGCAGGAGTTGTTCCACAATGGCCGGAACCTGGGCCCACTTTTCCTTAAGTTCAGGGATGGAAGTGGCCTGTTTTACGGACTGGATAAACAGGAAAGGAGATTGGGACTGCTCACTTAATAATTTATTCCTGGAGATAAAGCCGACATATTTCCCGTTTTTGGAAACCAAGAGGTACCTTGTTTTGGTCTGGAACATCAGGAGGAGGGATTCATAAATATAGGCCTCTGTGTCAATGGAAACCATATCGCTTTTCATGACTTCCCGAATAGGTGCAGAAGTAGGCATGTTTTTCCCAATCACCAGGTCCCTTAAGGTGATGTCTGTAGCATAGCCCACGATCTCCCCAGCGTCATTGGTGACAAAGATACAACTGGTCTTTTCCTCAGTCATCAGCTGGGCTGCTTCCATAATGGGGGTGTTTTCTGGACAAGTGACCAGTTCCCTTGGGTTTAGCGCATCCACTTTGTGTGCATAAAAACTATCCGAGGTAATGTTGTTTTGCTGGGGATAGTAAGTGGCTCCCTTGATAAAGTGGACAAACTCCGGATCTAACATTCTTTCTCCAAACTCTCTGACGAAATGGTTTCTAAAAGAGGGTGCCTCTTCGCAGAGTTTGAAGAAGTCGTCTTTTCCGATTCTCAGGACTTTGGTGTCCGGGAGGGTGTCCACCGTTTGAAGAGAAATGCCTTTGTTATAGAGGTAGGAGATGCCTCCGAACCACACGCCAGGCCCATAAATTTCCACCCTGCGTTTTTTTTGGTTTCGGTCGTAGAAATACCCCTCGTAACCACCCTCCAGAACAAAGTCAAAACCTTCCATGCCAGAGTGGTTCTGGAGGTAAAGCCGATGTGCTTTGGGATAGGCTACATCCTTGAACAATGGCCTGAGCCATGTTTTGGTTTCATCAGGAAGAGACTGAAAGGGGGCGGTGGAATCCAACATGGACGCTTTTTTTTAATTGATTTATCAAAAATGTGAAATTCCTCAGTTTAAACTAAAGTACTTGAGTTCCCCATAAAGTACAAAGCTTTTGGGCAGAATATAGGATAGTGGATGATAAAAATATAATTCGTGCCTTTGCCCAGAACCTTTTTTTGGGGCTAAATGTTTATTCAACTTATTCAAAGCTACTAGAAAACCATTTTACAACCATGAGCAATAAAGAATTGACGTTTATTTTTGATATGAATGGGACGATCATTGATGACATGCACTTCCACACCAAGGCATGGCATAAGCTGTTCAATGAAGATTTGGGCGCTACCATTTCCTGGGATGATGTGAAGTTGGAAATGTATGGCAAGAACCCCGAAGTATTGGATCGGGTATTTGGCCAAGGATATTTTTCTGAAAATGAGGCGGCCAAATGGTCCATGGAGAAGGAAAGAAGGTACCAAGAGGAGTACTTGCCTCATTTGGCCTTGATCAAAGGCTTGGACACTTTCTTTGAAAAGGCA
Organism: Echinicola sp. 20G; assembly: GCF_015533855.1. Taxonomy (GTDB): domain Bacteria; phylum Bacteroidota; class Bacteroidia; order Cytophagales; family Cyclobacteriaceae; genus Echinicola. The sequence continues at coordinate 2,574,044 of NZ_AP024154.1, forward strand.
CAAGCAGCAGGGGTCAGAATGGCCATTGGATCAGCCGCGATTCCCTATAATGTAGACTTTGTGTTGGACAACCTTAATATCAGAAAGTACTTTTCTACCATAATCACAGCTGATGATGTAAAGGTCAGCAAACCTCATCCGGAAACCTTCCAGCTCGGTGCGGAGGCTTTGGGTGTGGAGCCAGAAGACTGTATCGTTTTCGAGGATGCCCCCAAAGGCGTGGAGGCTGCCCAGAATGCCGGGATGAAAGCCGTGGTGCTGACCACCGCCCACCCCAAAGAAGATTTCGAGCAGTATCACAATATCCTGGCCTTTATCGAAGATTATGAAGATCCGTTTATCAAAGATTTGATTTAAGGGGAGAGATAGATAAATACCCCTAAGAAGTAAATGCATAAGCTTACTTCTTAGGGGTATTTTATTATAAACAAACTCCTGTCATTACAGATTGGTGAGGATAGGTTGAGGTAAGTAAAAATTACGCTCATTTCGATTCCTTTCAAGAAGTAGGTGGGGAGATCTGTCTTAATTGCCACAGAACATCAACCATACAATCCAAAAACCACCTTGCTTTTCCGCCCAATTGGCCAAAAACACAAAAGGGGAAAAGCTTTTTCCATAATTACCCCATTCCCACAATCAATTCGTTCAACACTGCATTAAGGCCTGCCTCATGTGGAGGTTTCCCGTTTTGGAAGGCTTGGGCTGTTCCAGCCGTCATAACGTTCCGGCTAAAGAGAGTTGCCATCCCTTAGGGAAGTTATGATTGTTCAGCTATTGTTAGTGGCTGGTTATTGTTCAAAATTTTTCGTTTCAGTTCTATTAAATGATGCTAATGTCATGTCAAAGCCATAGTGCTTTTTGATTTTAACATTATCAAGTCGATTCACCCTTAACTCTTTTCCTTTCAAACTTTCATATACTTCGCTTGTCAATCCATCATTTGCAAAAAATGAACTTGGTCGAATTGTGATGTCTAAGCTTGTAATTCCATTTGTAGTGTTTAAACTAATTCCTTCTATTTCAGCAACACCATCAATTTCTTGAATATCAGAAATTATACTTTCAAAAGTTGTCATGTTTTCATTTAAAGTTTTCTCAAGCTGTTCGGCTTGTGCTTCAAAATCACTCATATTGTTTGTAGTATTTAGGCGAGATGACAGGTTCAGAATTATGAAAAGAGCAATAATTCCAGAAGCAATGAAGTAGTATGTTTTTAGTTTCTTATTTGGGTATACGAAATTGGTCTTTTCGCTATTTTCAGAGCTGACAAATGACTTAGTTATTAAGTCATGGAAACTTCTTCTTCGTTCTTTATCAGTTATTAAAAAGTAAAAGATCCCTATATAGTATGCATACCTTAATCCAGATAATATACCGAAAGAGTTAAAAGACATATTATCCAAAATGTTGAGCAAAAAGAATGGGGCAATTAACAGGCTATATCGAACTAAAGAATTGGTGAATTTTAAAGATTGAAAATTGTAGTCCACAACCTTTATATGCATTACATTCTTACCGATTGTCTTTTTACCGATTGAGCTATTAAAAACAGCAAAGTATCCAAGAATAATTATCATACTAAGAATCGGTTCCCAAGGTGTCTTAACTAGTGGAGTACCAATAAGTAAAAATCCAGTTAAGTAGCTTAATCCAGACAAAATAGCTAAGTCAATTAAGAGTGCGATTATTCTTTTTGCCACGGGAGAGAGTTCTGTCTCTTTTTTTCTCACCTCTTCAATGACTTTCTTTTCTTCTATACGTGTTTCAATTATTTCAACCGCAGACTTCTGCTCCTCGGAAAGTTCTACTTGTCGTTCTTTTAAAAGTTGAGTCGCAGCTATAACTGCATCTTCTGTATATGATTTGGTATCATTTAAAATTCGTTCAAGTTCAGAATCTGCCTTCTTTTGAAATTTCTTGTAGAAGTAGTTGTTCTCCATATTTCTTATTTGCCGCTAACGTTAAGCTATGATGAGTGGGGATTAAATAGCACTAACCTCTCGTCTCATACATAGCCACATCTTGATTTAAATTTAAAACTTGTGGGGGACTTTCCAATCCCCACAAAACTATCCTGACCGATAAAACCCCATTGATACATAGCATGTGTTAGCCACTTTTTTAGATTTTATAGACAACTTCCAGCGTTGAATTTATCCGATCAGTCAGCATTTCAATTAGCTCTGCGTCCAAATATTCGTATTCATCTTCGATGTGCAGAACTTCAATTTCAGGAAGTTCTAAGTGTCTAAAAGTTCTAGAAATTCGTCCACCTTGACCGTCTTCCATTACAAATATCATATCTGCCCATTCAATATCACGATCTTTGATTTGGCGTTCACTTTTTGGGCTTAGTCCAACTGAGCGTATGTTGAAACGTTGATCGTTCTTAAATATGTGTTCAGCAGTTCTGCTTCTTCGTTTATTACGACCACAGACGACTAAAAGATTGGGACGTTCGTTCATATCATTCGGTTTCTAAGTGGACAATTAGTGTATCATTCATAACCGAAAATGCATTTTTACTGAAGTTGTAATTGGAATCTGCTTTTTGCTTGTAGATGATTTGATCGTCATCAAATTCAAGTGTTAATTTGAAGTTTTGATATCCATGTTTCGTTACTTTAATAGTTCTTTCTGTAAGATCCCCAGTTACTCTACGCATATGGTAAAAACCAGTAGAATCAGTTACAAAATCGTATGGTCCAATTTGGATTTCCACAGAGTCTAATGGCTTCTTAGTAGTTCTATCAATTACCAAGACTTTTTGATCTGTGAAATAATCGCAGGAGTAAGAAATTATAGCAATTAGAATTATGAGAGATTTCTGTTTCAAGTTGTGCAATATTGTGGCTAACGCTTAATGTATGAATCTGTAGCTTTGGTTTGAGCGTTTGCTTGTGCGGCTATGATTTCATACATAATGTTGTAGCCAGTTTTTATTTCTTGAGTTCATATGTTTCTAATAGATAAACCGCCAAAGTTGATGCTGCACCAACTGCTAGTTTAGCATGTCTAGGTTGTAACCCTCTAAAATTTCCGTCCTTACCATGTCCACTCCCATACTCGTTTCTTACCTCTGCGATTCCTTGAACCACTGAAGATAGACTTCCTAATATTTGCTTTATTGAACTGGCTGCTTTGGTCTCATTGGGTATGTCATTTGGTGTCAATTTCAACAACTTAGTAGTTTCTTTCATTAATCTTCCCAAATCCCAATCCTTATTATATTCTTCTTTTCTTCCTTCAAATATTGATTTGCAACAAGTTTCAATAAGTTCTTTTGATAGACCTATAGATACGTGTGGAGCAGCTTCAATAGAAGATTCCATTAGGTTTATCTGTTGGGTAACATATTCAGCGTTCAGGAATTTCTTTATATCAGCTCCTTTTTTCTCAATGGAGTCTTTTCCTGTCAATTTTAGATGCCCAACAAAGATTGGTTTATCTGATATTCTAGTTTTTTCAATTATTTCAAAATTATCGCTCTTTAAATTATCGTTAAAAAGTTGAACCATTTTTATGGCTTCAGCAGTGTCAGGTCGCACTAAAGGGTGAACCGTTTCGCATAAAAAGTTTAAGAAATTCGAGTCATCGCATTTTAGCAGATTAAACCTTTCATCATTAAATATCCAGTCATCAGACCAATCATAAGGATTGTTTATTCTGTGTTGCCAAATATCTCCTGCGGCATTATCAAATCGACTATCCGATGATGGCATCTCGTCCAGGTTGAATATTCTTGATAGAAAATCAGGTTCTTCAAGTCTGCCAGACCACCAAAAACCTTCGACTTGAATAAAGTCAAAGATGTTTCTTCTTGTTACTTCTGATATTTTATTAGACATCTTTTTCTTCAATTAATTCAAGCCGTAATTCGGGTTTCAGGGTGATTTTTATGATATAGTTTTCAGAAGTTATCATTAGTCTTTTTTCTTCTTTCCTATCACTTAATATAGATAGAGATGAAACACTATTTAATTGAATATTTGACAATTCTAGAGAATCACTTTTGACAAAAAACTTTACTTCTCCACAAGAAGGACAGATTTTGACAGTAAATGATTGATTTTTCTCATTGACATACTGATAAGTAGATTCATTATAGAAAAATGGGATAACATCCGAATCCAAGGACATTGGTTCACATTCAAAAAATGACATTAAATCTACTTCGTCTGGGTATTTCATTTTCTAATTGGCTACAACGAGTGAATATACGCATTGCGCCTACATCCTCTATATCTATATTCTTTCAAAAAGCCTTTTAAAACTATTTAAGGTCAATATATTTATTTTTAAACACTTAATACCTGTTTGTAAGCATTTGCAAATGTCTATATCCTCTAAAACTAAAAAATGCCACGTTAAAAAGAAATACCCCGATTGGGGTAAATTGATGCTTAACACCTAAAATCTGATTTCCTCCCTGATCAGGTCGGCGAGTCGCTCTGCCCAGGATTTGTAGATCAGTCCACTAGGGTGGAGGCCGTCGGCGGCTTGGTTTTCGGGGTAGGCTCCGATCTGGCGGTACTCTTGGGTGATGTCCAAATAATGCACTCCCTTGGAATGGCTGATTTGCTGCTTGGCGGTGTTATAGGCGGTGATTTCTTCGGCCACTTTTTGTTTGTCGACATTTTGTTGGCTGGCAAAGTCGGTGACTCCCCAGTCGGGGATCGAAATGACAATAACTTTGGTGTTGTCCCCACCCGCAAAGGCAATGGCCTGGTCTAAAAGCACGGTGAACTCTTCTTTGAAATTGGCCACACTTCGGCCCCTGTATTGGTTGTTTACTCCGATCAGCAAGGTGACCAAGTCATAGGTATTCCCTTCGATTTTGGCGGCACTGATCCCTTTTTGGAGTTCGTCCGTCGTCCAGCCGGTTGTGGCGATGATCTGGGGACTTGAAAAGGGGTGTGCGGCCAGGGTGGAGACCAGCTGATGGGGATAGTTTTCACTGGGCTGTACTCCTTCTCCAATGGTGTAGGAGTCGCCCAAGGCCAGGTAGGTAAGTTCGTTTTTATTCATGTTTTTGGAAGGTGTCTTGTTGGATGGCGGCACATTAGTGGGTTGTGTGGATTGGTGAGTGGTACAAGAAAATAAGAGGGAGACCCATAAGAGTGACCAAAGAAAATGAATTCTATTAAGGTTATTGGTGAAAACTGAATTGGTAAGTGTTAGCACATTATTTTTATTCAAATGAATTTAGGATTGGAAAATTTTCTCGGTCATTTCAAAGACACCAAGACCTGCATCCATCTTGACCTTGGCTCCAATGGGGACAATAAACTGTTTGCTGACATGTCCGATCATGGCGCCGCGATAGGCCGGAATACCCAAAGGCTTGATGTAATCCTGAAGGATCTGCCATATAGTTAACGAACCATAGCCCCCGGATGGATCACAATCCGAGCATTGTCCAAAAATAAACCCTTTGATTTCATCCAATGCTCCCATCAGCATCAAGGTGCTCATCATCCTGTCAATGCGGTAAGGGTCTTCCCCTACGTCTTCCAAAAAAAGGATTTTATTTTTGAAATCTGGAAGGTAAGGGGATCCGGCCAGTCCTGTCAGAACCGTAAGGTTCCCACCTACGATTACCCCTTCAGCTGTTCCCGGCGTGATGGTTTGAATACGGTTTTTCTTGACGATCAAGTCATCTCCCTTTTCCTGCTCGTTTTCAAACTTCACCAATTTCTCTTCAAAGAACATTTGCTCAAACTGTTTCACATTAAAGCTGTTCCAGCTTCCAGTACCATTCGGTCCGTGAAAGGTAATCAGCCCTGTTTGGGCATAAATGGCATTATGGATGGCCGTGATATCACTGTAGCCGAGGATAGGCTTGGGGTTCTTTTTGATGGTTTTATAGTCCAGCAAGGGCAGTATCCGGGCCGCTCCGGAACCTCCCCGAATGCAGATGATGGCCTTTACCTCTTTGTTGGCAAACATGTCGTTGATGTCTCCGGCACGGGCCTCGTCTTTGCCGGCCAAATGGCCATAACGGTCTGTCAAATGCTGGCCGGGGAGCACTTTAAACCCCAGTGCTTCTAAAGTTTCTTGGGCAAACTGAAACAAAATTTCATCATTGCTAGCAGAAGATGGACTTACAAGTCCTACAGTATCTCCCTTTTTGAGTGGCATGGGCAGTATGGTTTTGGCGTCCTCTGGGTTTTGGGCAGCCAATACATCGCTTTTTAATGCCATCATCGGAGAAAGTCCAGCGGTAAGTCCCAATGCTTTTATAAATGTCCTTTTGTTCATGTTTGAAATTTTTGATTGAATTTAGAAATTATCCCGGATATACAACAATACCTTCTCCATCTCTGAAATGACTTCCTTTGCTTTGTAGGGATAGTTATTGTTCATAAAAGCAAAAGCATACAGCTTGTTTTTGTGGGTTTTGAGGAAGCCTACCAAGCAGTGGTTATTGCTCATGGTTCCCGTTTTTGCGAATACATAAGGTGTGGGAGCTCGATAGGCATTTTTTAAGGTTCCTGTCCTTCCTCCCTGGGGCAATAGGCGGAATAAAGTGGTGTCTGGAACAATCCGGTAAATTTTTTCCGCGATACTAACCATGTCACTTGGGGTAAATAAATTGTGCCGGGAAAGCCCGGATCCATCTACCCATTGGGGCTGATCCGGTAAATCAAACAGGAAGTTCTCCAATAAATATTCTATGGTCTCGGCATCATTCATTTCCATAAAGAGTTCATCGGAAACCATCAGCAAAAGCTGTTCTGCCAAGAAATTGTCACTTTCATGAAGCATTTCCCGGTAAAGGCTGTCCAACGGAATCCCTTTTAGGATAAAATGTTCCTCGGGAAGCTTTTCCTTGGAAAGGATTACCTCCTTGCCCAAAGCCTCACTGGCGAGCAATGCAAAAGTCTCCGGAGAAGTGATAAAGGGAACTTTGGATTCCTGCTTTCTGTAGATCTGGGGATTGTAATAGAAATTGTTGCTGTGAAAATCACGCTCTATGTCTTTGATTTCCTTAGAAGTAACCAATAGGTTTTTGGAAAAAAGCTTGGGGCTGATTTTTGGGGCTTGATTTTTAGAATCCACAGTGACCAAATTGCCATAGATCGGAAGGGGAGACCTTTCCGCAGAATAGCTATAATAATAATCATCCCACTGCCAGCCATATCCAAAGGGGTTTTCTTTCCAGTTGTCGTCCGAAAAGTAAACTTTATCAAATGCAGAGAAGAAAGCATTTAGGTCTTGCTGTGGCAATGGTTTGTAATGCCAGGAAGGATCTCCTGTGCCCCAAATAAGCACATCCTTGCCTTTGGGGATATAGCGAAGCTTTTTGGTGCTGTCTCCCAAGACCATCAGGCCAGCATAAAAAGTAAAGAGCTTGGTGGTGGAGGCAGGGATAAAGCTCAAGTGACTGTTATGCTCAAACTTTATATCCTGCTCATCCAAATCATAAAGCGCAAAGCCTGTTTGGTGGTGGCCAAAGAAGGACTGTGCTCCCAAGAGTTGTTCAAGGTCTTTCTGGATTTTGCTGTTACTTTGCCCAAAAAGTGAAAGACTGATGGACAGCTGCAACAAGAAAAGTGTAATGATCCTTTTTAGCATATGGTACTTTTTCAACGACGCAGAACTTGGTTAGGCTTTGGTTTTGATATTTGGTTTTACACCCAGAAAGAGAAGCATCCAGCCCACGATAAAAGCTACTCCCCCAATAGGCGTGATGGCTCCCAGCCAAGTGATCCCTGTGGTGGACAAGACAAATAGGGAGCCAGAGAATATGATGATGCCAATCAAAAAGGCGTTGACGCTGGCATTAAGGGCCTTTTTTTGCCCAAGCTTAACCTGCAGCAGACCAACCATAAATATGGCCAAGGTATGGTAAAACTGATACTTTACCGCAGTTTCGAAAGTGTCCACCCTGCCCATCTTTTCTAAAATTGGGGCCAAGCCATGAGCACCAAAGGCTCCAATGGCTACTGAAAGTGCCCCTAAAATGGCAGCAAGTCTAATTGTACTGACGTAATTCATGTTTTATTGATAATTTCTTTTTCCAAAAATAGCACTGCCGACCCTGACCATGGTACTTCCCTCTTCTTGGGCGAGTAAGAAGTCTCCGCTCATGCCCATTGAGAGTTCTTTGAGGGCCAGGTTTTCCGGAAGCTCCAGGGTGTTGAGCTGATCCATGAATTTTTTCAGCCCTCCAAATTCAGCCCGGACGATAGCTTCGTTTTCGGTATTGGTGGCCATGCCCATCAAGCCTATGATTCTGATGTTCTTAAGTTCATCAAAGGCCTTTTCTCGGACAAGGGAAAGGACCTCTTCTTCGTCAAAACCAAACTTGGTCTCTTCTTTGGCAATGTGGATTTGCAACAAGCAAGGAATCACCCTTTCTGACTTTTGCGCCTGCTTGTTGATTTCCTTGAGAAGTTTAAAGGTGTCCACTCCATGAATCAGGTGGATAAAAGGGGCAATGTATTTGACTTTGTTGCGCTGAAGGTGGCCGATCATGTGCCATTGGATATCGTCTGGCAGTTGGGGCTGTTTGTCCACCAGTTCCTGGACTTTGTTTTCACCAAAATCCCGAATGCCGGCATCATAAGCTTCCTGGATATCAGCCACTGGTTTTGTTTTGCTGACCGCCACGAGGAGGCAGTCATTTTTTTTGAATTTCTTTTTTAGGTCAGATAAGTTCTCTTTTATACTCATTCCTTTATTTTTACACTATCAAAGATAGTGGCGAGGGATACTTTAATCAAATAAATATTACATGAACTCAACGAATACTCCCGGCACAAAGATATGGCTATAATAGGTACATTGTTAAAAAAAGGGATTAGGCTAAGGGAATCCTTGGAACAGGAATACAGCTCACCTTTGGAACTTCAAAAACAGGAACTCAAAAAACTCTTGATTACCGCCAACAAGACCCAAATCGGTGAAAAGTATGGTTTTAAGAAAATTTTGTCCCGATTCAGAAAACCAGGAGATGATTTTTACACTGCGTTTGCCGAGGCCGTTCCGATTTATGATTATGACAAAATCTATGATGAATGGTGGCATAAGCTTCAGAAAGGAGAGGCCAATGTGACCTGGCCTAAGGCCATTAAGTATTTTGCTTTGAGTTCAGGAACCTCAGGAAGTGCTTCGAAATATATTCCGATTACCAAAGAAATGGTAAAGGCCATTCGAAAAACAGGCGTAAGGCAAATCCTATCCCTGTCCAAATATGACCTGCCCTCGAAGTTTTTCAACAAGGGCATTTTGATGTTGGGAGGAAGTACGGACTTGGAGTTCAATGGAACCTACTTTGCGGGAGATTTGAGCGGGATTACAGCAGGAAAGCTTCCCATTTGGTTTCAACGCTTTTACAAACCTGGGCAGGAAATAGCGCGCAATAAAAACTGGGGGGACAAACTGGAAAAGATAGTTGAAAATGCTCCAAAATGGGATATAGGGATCATCGTGGGGGTGCCAGCTTGGCTGCAGATTCTATTGGAAAAAATCATTGAGCGGTATGAGGTGGAGACCATTCATGATATTTGGCCCAACCTCAACATTTTTGTCCATGGAGGGGTGTCCTTCGAGCCTTATAAAAAAGGATTTGAGAAGTTACTGGCTCGGCCATTGATTTATATGGAAACCTACTTGGCGAGTGAAGGTTTTTTGGCCTTTCAAGCATTGCCGGATAGAAGTTCGATGAGGCTAGTGCTGAACAATGGGATTTTCTATGAGTTTGTGCCTTTCAATGAATTGTATTTTGACGAAAATAGTGAAATAAGAGATGGGGTCAGGCCACTAAAGATAGATGAAGTAGAAGAAGGCGTGGATTATGCCATTTTGATCAGTACTTGTGCCGGTACGTGGAGGTATTTGATCGGGGATGTGATCAAGTTTGTTTCAGTTTCTGAAAGTGAGATTGTTATTACTGGAAGAACCAAGCATTTTTTGAGTCTTTGCGGGGAGCATTTGTCAGTGGACAATATGAACAAGGCCGTTCGATTGGCGGAGGATGAGATGAATATCAATATTCGGGAGTTTACGGTTTTGGGGATTCCTATGGGGACCTTGTTTGCACACCATTGGTATATTGGTACAGACGATGAGGTGGATCAAGAAAAGCTCAGAGAGGTAATAGACCATCACCTCAAAGCCCTGAATGATGATTATGTGGTCGAAAGAAAACATGCTTTAAAAGAAGTCAAGTTGGATGTTTTGCCTTCAAAAACCTTTTACGATTGGATGCGGTCGGAAGGGAAAGAAGGGGGGCAGCATAAATACCCAAGGGTGCTTAAGGGACCAAAGATGGAGTCATGGCTGACATTTTTGGAGGAACAAAAGTAAACATGGGGATTTCTTTATTGGAAGGTATTGGGATGGGATTGGTGCTGAGTATGATCATTGGTCCAGTTTTTTTTGCGTTGATCCAGAATAGCATTGAAAATGGATTCCGACATTCTGTTTTTATGGCTTTGGGCATCCTGCTGAGCGATTCCATTTATGTATTGATCTCTTATTTTGGAGTGTCTTATTTAACCAATAATCCTTTTTTTAAAGCAGGCTTGGGCTATGTTGGAGGTGCTATAATGATCGGCTTTGGGGTGGTAAGCTTTGTAAAGAAAGGAACCCAGCGTCCTAATTCAGGCGGGCTGCCTGTGCAAGAAGCTCCCAAAAGGAGAAGAGGCTTTATAAAGGGATTAAGCCTTAATGGAGTTAACCCTTTTGTGTTTCTGTTCTGGATCTCAGTGGCTGGCCTCGTTCAGCTCAGGACAAGGTACACGCCTATCGATGTTTTTCTTTATTATCTGGGTGTTTTGTTGACTGTTTTTTCCATTGACTTGGTGAAAGCCTATATAGCCAAGAAGTTGAGTAAATTCATCACGCCAAAATTGATGATGAATATGAATCGGGTCGTTGCGGTCGTGTTGGTTGTTTTTGGGGTAAGGCTTTTGAAGTTTGCCATCGAGCAATTCCTATAGAATAATTAAGGCCTCGAATTTCGAGGCCTTAATTATTCTAATCCAATAGAAAGTTATTGACAAAGGTGCTCTTCAAGCTGAGCCAAATAAAGAAGAATAGGATTCCAAAGAAAAGATAAGGCCTATAAAAGTCCTGAGTCTCTTTGTACCGGGATTCAAGGATCTCAGCTTTCTCCAACTGGTTGATCTGGTCAAATATGTTTTCCAAAGCTCCGTCATCAGATGCCCGGAAAAACTGCCCATTGCCAATTCTGGCCAAGTCGCGGAGGGTGGTTTCGTTCAGGTAGGTTTCTACCATCTGAGGCCTGCCAAAGAAGTCTGTGCCATAGGGGACCATACCGTCCTTACCTACAGCAATGGTGTAAATTTTAATGTCCATGGCTTCCGCAAGTTCTGCTGCAAAAACAGGATCCACATTCCCTGCATTGTTGTCCCCATCACTCAAAAGGACCATCACTTTGGACTTGGAGTTGGATTCCCTCATTCGGTTGGTGGCGGTAGCCACAGCACTTCCGATAGCCGTGCCCTTTGCATCCATCATGTCAAAAGAGATGTCCTCTATCAAATCGGTCAGCAATTCATAATCGGTGGTCAATGGCGCCAAGGAAAAGGCTTCTCCAGCAAAGATGACCATGCCTATCCGGTCACCAAAACGGCCATTGATAAAGTCAATGGCAGTGGACTTGGCCGCTTCAAGTCGGTTTGGTTTGAAGTCCTGTAAGTCCATGGATTCCGAAATATCCAAGACCAACATGATATCAATTCCCTCGGTAGATTGCTCTACTTTTTCATTGGAACGTTGTGGGCGGGCCAAAGCGATGACAACCATCCACAAGGCCAATATAAAGAAGAGTGTTGGTACAAGCCTTAAATAGGTCCAAGGGTTGCTGGAAGATACACTGCCTGGTAAAGAAAGCTCCAGTGAAGGATTCTTCATAAACTTGGTGAACTTTCTGATCAGCAATATCAAAGGAACTACCCAAAGCAAATGAAGCACCCAGGGGTTTTTCCACTCAAAGGAACGTAGGGTTTCCGGTAAAAACCAAGACCAAGAAAACCAATCGATAATACTATTTGCGTTCATGGATTTCTTTGATTTTTTGGTTGTACATTTCCACACAAATCTCTTTTAGCTTGTCACAGGTGGCCAATACATCTTCTGATGGTCGATTGGCGTAAATGATAATTTCAATTTTTCTGAATTCCTTGACGATTTCAGGACGCTCCATGTGCTCTCCAATTTCAGTAGCAGTCCACTCTCTATAAGGTTTTCCTGTGAGGCGTTCCATATAATCTCTCCAGACCCATAGGGTTTCATCAGCAGCCTGTAAACTTGGCTTTTCTTGGAGCGTTTGAACAGTCTCGCTCCATTTGCTGAGGAATTTCTTGTGCTGTTTCTTGAGCTTTCTGGCTGCCCATTGTTTTTGGATTTTCTTTCCGAAGACCACCAAGACAACCAATCCAATGATCAGGATAATGCCAAGAAAAATTAACAAGTAGGGATAGTTGAAATCCTTTTCAATGGAAAGGTATTTGTCATTGTCCTTAAAGGTCAATTCTTCCGGCAATGGCTGGATAGTCAGGGTCAGTGCCAAACTATCATTGTCCGCATAGTGTACCAGGCTATCGTATTTTAAAATCTCGAAAACCGGCAGGGCATAGGTTTTTATAGGATCCAATGAAAAGTTGGACAAATAATATACGGCACTATCCTGCGTAATGCTGTCTGGCGTATAAGAAGTAAAAGTCTGTTTTTCCAAGAAAGAAAAGTCCCGGTATTCGAAGGTCGAATCGGGGAAGACAATATTCATTTTAGTGGGATATTCCGCTTTTAAAACGTACCCAACCCTTTCTCCCAATTTGGCAGAATCCTGAAGAAAATAACCTTCTACCTTCAGGCCCTGAGCGTGAACGGAGAAATGGATGAAATATAATAAAATACTAAAGGTTAATGCTCTGATCTTACCCACGTTTCATGGTTTTATTCCTGTACCTAAACAATTCTATCAAAGGAAGTACAATATCTTCCTGTGTGTCAATGGGGAGATAGTTAATTTGGTTTTTCTTGCATAATTCTTTTAAAGAACTCCTTTCTGTCGTAAAGGTATCGGCAATTTTTTTAGAAAAACTTCCAAAGGCGGTGTTTACCCAAGTAGTTTTTCCTTCTTCTTTGTCAAAAACAGGGATAATGCCCAAGGAGGGCAATGCAGACTCCCTAGGATCGGTCACTTGGATGGCGACCACATCATGCTTTTCAGCCATGGCTTTGAAAGGCCTTTCATAGTCTTGGTCTATAAAATCAGAAATAACAATGATGATGCTTCTCTTTTTGATGAGGTTGAGACAAAAAGTAAACATCTCATTGAGGTTGGTCTTGATAGACTTGTTCTCATGTTTGAAGATGCCCCTAATCACCTTGACCCCTTGCTTCGGGCCTTTACCAGGGAGGATCACTTTTTCTTTCTGGTCCGAAAAAGAAACCAAGGCTACTTGGCTTCCTTCATGGATGGCAGCCAAAGTTAGCACTCCTGCAATTTCTTTTCCCAGGTCAATTTTCTTTCTTCGTTCATCCCCAATATCCTGGGAACCGCTAATGTCCAAGAGAAAATAGACAGACTGATCCTTATCTTCTTTAAAGGTTTTAACAAAAGTCCCATGTCCCTTGGCGGAAACTTTCCACTCGATGGTCCTGATGTCATCACCGTATTGGTAAGGTCTCAGGTCATCAAATTCAAGCCCTGCACCTTTGAAAATGGACTGATAGTCACCCTGAAGATGGTTATTGGCCACCTTCCTGATCATGATTTCGTATTTTCTGAGTTTTTTCAGCAGTTGATTCATGGGCTATTTTATTCCGAAGGCCTAAATTTAATGGACATGTTTGAATAATAAAACGAGTAATGGATATCATGTTACCTAAATTTCAACGGAAATGGCTAATTTTGAATTGTGAAAAAGTTAATATTCTTCTTCGTTTTGGTATTGGGTTGCCTTTCATGCCGTGATGATAAGCAGCCAAAGTATTTGTTGTCTGAGGATGAGATGGTCGGAATCATGGTCGATATCCATATGGCTGAGGGGCTTGCCAGCTCCTTGCCCGTTTCCTATGACTCTTCCAAAAAACTGTATCCGATGTTTGAGAACAGGGTGTTCGAAAAGCACCAAGTGGCCGACACGACCTATACCAAAAGCTTGGAGTATTATTTGAGAGATGCAGAGAAGATGGAGGAGCTTTATGCCCGGGTGATTGATTCTCTGAATGTAAAAGAAAAAGAAGGTAATTAAGTATATGCAATATCCAGATAATCTTGAGTCCAAGATTAATTTTGATAAAATAAAGGATTGGATCAGGGAAGAATGTACCAGTAAGCTGGGTACAGATATGGTTCAAAAGGTGAGCTTCTCCAAGGATCTTAACCTTCTGAACAGGTTGTTGGACCAAACTGAAGAGTTTAGGCAAATTCTTTTGTCAGGAGAGCTTTTTCCTTCTTCGAACTTTTTGAACATTTTCCCTTATTTGGAAAAAGCCAAAATAGAAGGGACTTTTCTTTATGAAGAGGATTTCCATGAAATCAAGCTTTCATTGATCACTTTAAAGGGATGTGTAGATTTTTTCACCAAGTTTCAAGAGGATTACCCACAGCTTTTTCAGTTGCTGGGTTTGGTCAATTTGGACAATACGCTTTTGAGAGCCATTGAAAGGGTACTGGATGATAAAGGGAAAATCAAGAATAATGCTACCAAAGAGTTAGGGCTGATTCGTGGACAGATCCTTTACGAGGAAAACCGGTTGAGAAAGGTTTTAGATAGGATTTTTAGGGAAGCCAAAGCCAAAGGACTGACTCCCGATGATGCTTCTATCACTATCCGTGGAGGAAGAATGGTAATGCCTGTATTGGCCGAAAACAAGCGGAAGATCAAAGGTTTTGTCCATGATGAATCTGCTACGGGACAAACGGTTTTCCTAGAGCCAGCAGAAGTCCTGGATATCAATAATGAGCTGAAGGAACTGGAGTACATGGAAAGAAGGGAGGTTCAGAAGATTTTGATGCAACTTACCGATACCCTCCGGCCATTTATTCCTGAATTGCGCAGTGCTTTTAAGTTTTTGGGAATGGTGGATTTTATCAGGGCCAAGGCAAAGTTGGCTTTGAAGATGAATGCCAGCAAACCGAGTTTGCAGAAAGGAAAAATTATAGAGTGGTACAATGCGCGCCATCCAGTTTTGGAGCAAGCGTTGAAGCAGCAGGACAGAGGGATTATTCCCTTGAATATCCACTTGGATCATAATAGCCGCCTGTTGGTGATTTCAGGCCCTAATGCCGGCGGTAAGTCTGTGACTTTGAAGACAGTTGCCTTGGTTCAATACATGCTGCAGTGCGGGTTGTTGGTGCCAATGGATCCCCATTCTAAGTGCACGGTGTTTCAAAATTTCTTTATAGATATCGGGGACGAGCAGAACATCGAGAATGACCTCAGTACCTATAGCTCTCACTTGATGAGCATGAAGTATTTTACCCAGTTTGCTGATAAGAAAACCATTTTCTTTATCGATGAATTTGGTACTGGAACGGAGCCTCAGTTTGGTGGAGCCATAGCAGAATCCATTTTGTTGGCCTTGAACAAATCAGGGGCTTATGGGGTGGTGACCACGCA
This sequence comes from Echinicola sp. 20G, assembly GCF_015533855.1. Lineage (GTDB taxonomy): Bacteria > Bacteroidota > Bacteroidia > Cytophagales > Cyclobacteriaceae > Echinicola. Next base: position 2,589,652 of record NZ_AP024154.1, read on the forward strand.
TTATGGTAATTTGAAGCAAATAGCTGCCAAAAACCAAGGGATGACCAATGGGGCCATGCGTTTTGATGTGGACAAACTGGAGCCTTTGTACCAGTTAGAAATAGGCAAGCCAGGAAGTTCATTTGCCTTAGAAATTGCTACAAAGATTGGTATTTCTAAGGAAATCATTGGATATGCCAAGGAGCAAATCGGTGATGAAAGGGTTCGGTATGACAAGCTCCTCAATAAGCTGGAATCAGAAAAGTCCAAGTACGAACAGATTCTGGTGGAGGCACAACGCAAAGAAAGATTGTTGACCCAAAGGCTCAAAGAGTATAATGAACTTAAGGAGACTTTGGAGAGTAATCAGAAACAGCTGATCCAACAGGCTAAGCTTGAAGCCAAGACTATTCTAGATGGAGCCAATAAAAAGATTGAAGAAACGATCCGTTCCATCAAGGAAAATAAGGCAGAGAAAGAAGCGACCAAGAAGGCAAGAAAGGATTTGGATCATTTGAAATCTGCCATAAAGCCGGATAAAGCAGTTCGCCCAAAAGTGCCTGAAGAAATCAAGGTAGTGGGAGGAGAGATCCAAGCGGGTGACCATGTCAGGTTAAAGGATAATGGAGCCATCGCCCAGGTCCTCTCTGTAAGAAACAAGGATGTGGAAATCAGCATAGGAGACCTTAAGTCCAATGTGAAGCTGAACAGGCTGGAGAAAATATCCAACACGACTTTGAAGAAAGAGAAGAAAGCAATCTCTGCAAGGATGGGTTTTGATACGACCTCAAAGATGAGAGACTTTTCTACAAACCTTGATTTGAGAGGAAAGCGTGGAGAGGAAGTTCTGCCCATTGTCCAGAACTTCGTAGATGAAGGTCATATGTTGGGCCTAAAGGATCTAAGGATTGTCCATGGAAAGGGAGATGGAATTTTGCGGGAAATTACACGTAATTTACTGCGCACCATGCCCGCTGTGGGAAAATACGAAGATGAACATGCCGATAGAGGAGGTTCAGGAGTAACCCTGGTGACCTTAAGGTAATGGCTTAGGGTTGGGGTAGCTTATAGGCTTGTCTGGCAAGGAGTTTCCATGAATTGTCATTCTTTCTCCATATCATCAATATGCCGATTCTGACATTTCCAGGAACCCCACTGTCATTGGTTTCAGCCACCAGAATATGTCGGGCAATTCCAATATCATCTACGACTTCATAAGATTGGTTTTCAAGATCGATGGATACGAAATCAGATTTACCGGAAATAAGGGTGTTGATAAAAGTTTCCTGGTCTTCATTTTTTCCGCTGGAGTGACCATAGGAAAGTTTTTTGTCTGTTAGTTTTTTGAGTTTGGCCTTATCCGGATTGATCATCACACTGGACAACTCCTGAACTGCTTTGACCAGTTCAATGGAGTTTTCTGATTGGGCTTGTACAGAAAAGACAGAAGCAATACAGAATGACAATATGATCAAAAGCTTTTTCATTGGGCTTTTAAGTCAAATCTATAATCTCCAGCCAATGCGGTTACTCTACCATTAGTAGGAGTGGGGACATTGAATTCCAATCTAAGATTGGTTCCCGCTCCAGAAAAGGAGATCTCTTGACCTGCTGCTGGTTGAGAACCGCTTAAGATGATTTTGTCAAAGTTACTTCCAGCAAATGACCAATTTCCACTTGCGTCAAAAAGTTGATTGGCATTACTGGTTGCGTAGGACTTGGAACTGCCACTGGAAGAAAAAGTGATCTCAAAATCAGTAAAATCACTGGTTTCATTCTGGCCATTGTGTGTTACAGATCCACCTGTAACTATCCATGTCTTACTGCCATCTCCTGCTAACTTTTCGATAGCGATTTGTTCAGGAGTTTTGGAAGGAGTAGGGTCATCACTTCCACCACAAGAAAAAATGGTCATGAAAGAAAAAAGAATAAAGGTATAAAGGAATAATCTTTTCATTGTATCTGAAACAGTTTGATAGTCTTCTTGTAAAGATAGTGATATGACTTAAAATTCAAAGTGCTTTTTTCTGCTTATAGTCCTCGATATTCAACGACTTGTTACAGAAGGAGTACTCTTTAGCGTCGTTAGAGCCTACAAAAATAGTTCTATTTTGCCCAAATTTTTGGACCAAATCAAGGTACCAATTGCTGCCTCTTTGATCAAGATTGGAAGTTGGTTCATCCAAAATCAACAGGGGGGCCTCTGAAAAGAAACATAGTCCAAGTTTTAATCTCTGTTTCATCCCTGATGAAAAGTAGGAAACCTGTTTGTTTATGGCTTCATCCAGGTACATTTCTTTAACCATGTCTTCTGGAGACATTCCTGAAATGGGAGTTTTAAAACTAAAATGGAAAGTGAGCAACTCTTTTAGACTGAACTCTTCGGGCAATTCCATATAAGGCGCACTGATGACGATTTTTTTGTAAATGTCCGCGTCAGACACAGGTTGTCCTTCAAAACTATAGGAGATGGATCCTTTTGTAAGTGGATTGGTTCCGGCAAGGCATTTTAAAAAAGTGGACTTGCCGGAACCATTGCTGCCAGTAATGGCAATTTTACTGTTGGCTTCTACATGAAGGTCTAGGTTTCTAAAAATCCAGTCATACTGAAAGCGTTTGGCTGCTTTGTTAAACCTGATTTCCAACATGTATTAATTGATATATCCCTTCATAACTCCTCTTTCTGAGGATCTGATAAAGTTGACGATTTCATCTCTTTCCTTAGTGGCAGGTAGGTTGATTTCTATTTCTTCAAGGGCCCTGCTATTGTTGAGGCTATTCAAGAAAAGGTAACGATAAACTTCTTGAATATGGCTAATGGATTCACTAGTAAAGCCCCTTCTTCGCAAACCCAAAGAGTTAACCCCGGCATAGCTTAAAGGCTCTCTGGCTGCCTTGGTGAAAGGAGGGACATCTTTTCTGACCAATGATCCCCCAGAAATCATGGCATGCATTCCGATTTTTACAAACTGATGGATTGCACTGCTTCCGCCAACAATTGCCCAGTCGTCAATCGAAACGTGCCCTGCTACTTGAACGGTGTTGGCGATAATTACATTGTCCCCAACTGCACAGTCATGAGCGATGTGCACATAAGCCATAAGCAAGCAATTACTGCCAATTTTGGTGACCCTTTTATCTATAGTCCCTCTGCTGATGGTGACACACTCACGGATGGTCGTGTTGTCTCCAATTTCAACGGTAGATTCTTCACCTTGAAATTTGAGGTCTTGAGGAATTCCAGCAATAACGGCCCCTGGAAAAATCTTGCAGTTTTTGCCGATTTTTGTTCCTGGAAAAATAGTGACATTGGAACCGATCCAAGTGCCTTCTCCAATTTCTACATCCTCATGAACCACCGTAAAGGGATCGATAGTGACGTTCTCACCTATCTTGGTATTTTCATGTATTTGAGATAGCTTACTTATCATGCGTCTTTTCTTACAATGCTAGCAGTCATTACGGCTTCACAAACCAATGTGTTTCCAACATAGGCTTCACCTTTCATTTTGGCAATCCCTCTTCTGATAGGGGACAATAATTCACATTTGAAGACCAGAGTATCACCTGGCAATACCATTTTTCTAAATTTACAGCTTTCAATCCCCAAGAAGTAGGTCCAATAATTCTCTGGGTCTTCCACTGTGCTCAGAACAAGAATTCCTCCAGTTTGTGCCATGGCTTCTACTTGTAATACTCCAGGCATTACCGGATTGTTTGGAAAATGGCCCATAAAAAACGGTTCATTGATCGTTACGTTCTTTACACCAGCTACAACCGTATCGTCAAGATAGATGATTTTATCCAATAACTGAAAAGGATACCTGTGGGGAAGGATATTCCCGATTTGGTTAATGTCCAACACAGGAGGGAGCTTGGGATCATAGTGTGGAATATGGCTTGGTCCAACCTTTTCCATGGCTCTTTTGAGCTTTTTGGCAAAGGCTACATTGGCAGCATGTCCAGGTCTGGCGGCTAAGATCTGGGCTTTCAGGGGTCTTCCCACCAAAGCCAAGTCTCCTACCACATCCAGCAATTTGTGTCTGGCAGGTTCGTTTTTATAACGGAGCTCCACATTGTTGAGGATACCTTCTTTTCTCACCTCCACTTGAGGCTTATTGAACATCTTTGCTAAACCTTCCAATTCCTCGTCAGTGACCACTCTGTCCACCACCACGATGGCGTTGTTCAAATCACCTCCCTGAATCAGGTTTTGCTTGTAAAGCATTTCCAATTCATGAAGGAAACAGAAAGTTCTACAAGAAGCAATTTCTGATTTGAACTGACTAATGTCCATGATGGAAGCATGCTGACTGCCCAAAACAGGAGAGTTGTAGTCCACCATGACGGTTACCCTGTAGTCATCCAGTGGCAAAGCAGCCATTTCTACTTCTCTGCCAGAGTCTCTGTAATGAATGCTTTCTGGGACTTCGAAGAATCTTCTAAGAGCGTTTTGCTCTTGTAGCCCAGCGTCTTCTAAAATATTGATAAACTGGATAGAGCTTCCATCCATAATCGGAGGCTCTGGTCCGTCTAACTGAATCAGTACGTTATCGATTTCCAAACCGACCAATGCGGCCAATACATGTTCTACTGTATTGACTCTTGCACCACTCTGCTCTATAGTGGTTCCTCTGGATACATCCACTACATTGTCTACATCGGCGTCCACTATTGGAGAGCCTTCCAAGTCTATTCTTTGAAACTTGTATCCGTGGTTTGGTGGAGCAGGAACAAACGTCATATTGGCAACTACACCTGTGTGAAGACCAACACCGGAAACGGTTACCTGCTTTCCTATGGTATGCTGTTTAACTTTCATCAATGATGTTTTTTGGGCATCTTTTTATTCTGCCCACAAATTTATTGTTTTTTTTCCAGTTCTTTAATTTTGTTCTGCAGAGAAGGGAGATTTTTAAAAATGGAGTAAGACTTCAAGAACTCTTTCATTTCGTATCCCATATATCCAAAAATCGTTTGACCTGATTTGGTGATAGATTTGCTAATGCCTGTTTTAGCTCCTATGGTGGTGTTATCCGCAATTTTTAAATGGCCGATTATACCTACTTGCCCTGCAATGATACAATTTTTTCCGATTTCTGTGGATCCAGAAATTCCAGATTGTGCTGCAATGACTGTGTTCTCTCCAATGATGACATTGTGCGCAATCTGCACAAGGTTATCTATTTTAACGCCCTTTTTGATAATGGTTGACCCCATGGTGGCACAGTCAATCGTGCTGTTGGAACCAATACTTACTTTGTCTTCGATAATCACATTGCCCAGCTGAGGGATGTTTTTATAGGTTTTGTCCTCCTGCGGAGCAAAGCCGAAACCGTCAGCGCCAATGACTACATTAGGATGGATTTCGCAGTCATTACCAATGACTGTGTCCTTATAGATTTTGGCACCAGCATGAATGATACATCTGTCACCGATCTGTACATTGTCACCAATATATGCCTGGCCATGGATGCTTACCTGGTCTCCAATTTTACAGTTTTTACCAATATAACTGAAAGCAGCTCTATAACCTCCCTCTCCCATTTTACTGGAGTCGTCCATGTAAGAAGGTTGTTCCACACCCACCTTAGACTGTTTGGTAAATTGTGCGTAAGCCTCCAAAAGCTGTGTGAATGCGGAATAGGGGTCTTTTACCCTGATCAGGGTTGTGGTTATAGGCTTGACAGGTTCAAAGTCAAGGGAGACAATTACTGCAGATGATGAGGTTGTATAAATAAAAGGCTCATACTTGAGGTTGGACAAAAAACTGATCCCGCCTGTTTTACCTTCTTGGATCTTGTCAAGTCTGCTAACTTTTTGGGAGCCATCTCCTTCTATTTTTCCACTTAAGAGCTCTGCAATCTGACTGACGGTAAATTCCATGCGTTTAAAATTATATTACCGCAAAGTTAAATTTTTAGCCCGACAAGCATAGTACTTTTTGACAATTTTGCTCATGGCTTTGATGTTGGGAAGGTCTGCTGCTTGGGCAACATCCATGACTTCTCCTTTTTTGGTCAGGATCAATACTTTTTCTTTGGCTACATAGGCATAGTTGGAAATAGAACCAGAAGACAAGAAATAAGGGAGCTCCTCATTGGTAATACCTAAGTCTTTGGTGACGGTTTGTTCCATTTCTTTCAAATAACTTTCTTCAAAAGGTACGTTGCTGAGTTTTATTTTAAATAAATTCCGGGTCAAAAACATATCCGAAATATTGCTGAGCACCAGGTCATCATGTTTTTTCCATATTTTGATCGCCCCCCAAATGTCAAAATCATCCAAGCTGGCAAAAATTTCCTGTAAGTCAGAAGAATGTTGGAAATCTGTTAAGGTGAAGTTGTTTTGGAGCATGTACTTGAAGGCTTCAGAACCTTCCAGTTGGGTGCCCGACTGCTCTAAATCTTTGGCCCTGGTGATCAAGTTGATGAGCATTTTTTCGGCGCTGACCGTAGTTTTATGTAAGTAAACCTGCCAATACATCAGCCTCCTTGCACTGAGGAAATTTTCTATACTATAAAGCCCTTTTTCCTCCACGACGATTTGATCGTCTTTGATGTTCATCATTTTGATAATCCTGTCAGCACCAATCGTACCTTCTGACACACCTGTAAAGAAGCAGTCCCTTTGGAGGTAATCCAGTCGGTCAATGTCCAACTGGCTGGAAACCAGTTGGTGAAAGAATTTCCGCTCATAATTATTCTTAAAAATTCTTAAAGCGAGATCTAATTGGCCGTTAAATTGATTATTTAAAGACTCCATGAGCAATAAGGATAGTGACTCATGAGGAATACCTTTCAATAAGGTGTATTCTAAAGCATGGGAAAAAGGCCCATGTCCAATGTCATGAAGTAAAATAGCGATGAGAGAAGCTTCATATTCCTGATCACTTATTTCATGGCCTTTGTTTCGCAGGTTGTCCAAAGTAATGCTCATCAAGTGCATGGCGCCGATGGCGTGATGGAACCTGGTATGAAGGGCACCGGGGTAGACCAAGTCAGTTAAACCAAGTTGTTTGATCCTCCGTAACCTCTGGAAAAATGGATGGTCGATTATGTTGTAAATCAACTCACTGGGAATGGTGATAAAACCGTAAACAGGGTCGTTAAGTATTTTGTGGCTTTTCAATTGCCTAAGAATTAGTTGATAGAAATCAAAAGTAATTATAAATTTATAAGATTTAAACCTCAAAAGATGCAAAAATTTAAAATTCTCTGGGCTGATGATGAGATCGATTTGTTGAAGCCTCACATCATGTTCTTAGAGCAAAAAGGATATGACATCACTACTGTAAACAGTGGTAACGATGCCATAGAAAAAGTAGAATCATCCAATTACGATGTGATTTTTTTAGATGAAATGATGCCGGGAATGACGGGGTTGGAGACACTGCAGCAAGTGAAAATCCTCAAGCCACAAACTCCGGTTGTGATGATTACAAAGAGTGAGGAGGAGCATATCATGGATGATGCCATCGGAGGTAAAATCGCGGATTACCTGATCAAACCCATTAACCCAAACCAGATTTTGCTTTCGGTTAAGAAAATTCTTCAGAATAAGCAGTTGATCAGTGAAAAGACCAACTTGTCCTACCAGCAAGATTTTTCTAAGATCAGTATGGCCTATAATGATGCCATTGATCATGCAGAATGGGCAGATATTTACAAGCGTCTGACTTATTGGGAACTGGAAATAGATAAGACAGAGAATAAAAGCATGCAGGAGGTTTTGGACACCCAGAAAGCTGAAGCCAATGCCAACTTTGCCAGGTTTATTAAGGACAATTATTTGGATTGGTTGAATGATGCCGATTCCGATAAACCTATTTTGTCACATAGGGTGATGAAGGAGAAGGTCTTTCCTGCTTTGGAGGGAAATGATAAGCCTTTGTTTTTTGTGGTGATAGATAACTTGAGGCTGGATCAGTGGGAGATTATTGAGCCGATTTTGAGTGACTATTTCAATGTAAAGTCAGAAGATACCTATTATAGTATTTTGCCTACCACTACAGCTTATGCCAGAAATGCGCTTTTCAGTGGTATGATGCCTTTGGACATGGCAAGATTTCATCCGGACTTATGGGAAGGAGAAGATACTGATGAAGGTAAAAATAACAATGAAGCTGATTTTCTGAGGATAAATTTGCAGAAGAACAGGATTCAAGCAAAGTCCAGTTACCATAAGATCCTCCAAGCTAGCCAGGGGAAATCAGTTTTGGATCAGTTTCCTAATTTGATGAATAATGATTTGAATGTTTTGGTCTATAATTTTGTGGACATGATGTCTCATGCTAGAACGGATATGAAGATGATAAGAGAGCTGGCACCAGACGAATCAGCTTATCGTTCCATTACCGAAAGTTGGTTTCTTCACAGTTCACTTTTTGAGTTGTTTAAGAAAGTCAGCGAATCAGGATGTGAAGTGATTGTGACTACTGACCATGGTACCAAAAAAGTAAATAGGCCATATAAAATCATAGGAGATAGAAAAGTGACCACCAACTTAAGGTACAAGCAAGGGAAGAACCTGAACTTTGAGTCAGGGAAGGTTTTTGAGATTGCCAGACCGGAAGATGCCAAATTGCCTCGCTTTAATGTGTCTACAAGTTATGTTTTTGCAGTAGAAGATTATTTCTTTGCATATCCGAACAATTACAATTATTATGTAAATTACTACAGAGATACTTTCCAACATGGAGGGGTTTCTTTGGAGGAAGTGATTGTTCCTATTATGCATCTGTCACCAAAGCAGTATTAGAAGAGCTTGAAGAAAATTATTTGTGAAGACATCAGTGAGCTGCCCTCTGTAGCTAAGGAAGTTGTTGAAAATTGTAAAGATGTACCTATTTGGGTATTTAAGGGGGATATGGGAGCGGGTAAGACAACACTTATCAAAGCTATCGCCAAAGAGTTTGGCGTGGGAGATCTGGTAAGTAGTCCTTCATTTTCGATAGTAAACGAATACCTCAACCATGAAGGGAAGACTTTCTATCATTTCGATTTTTATCGAATTGAAGAGCAGGAAGAAGTGTTGGAAATAGGGGTAGATGAATATTTTTACAGTGGAAATTATTGTTGGATAGAATGGGCTGAGAAAATCCCTGATTATCTTCCTGAGGAATTTTACTTGATTTCAATTGAAGTTAATGAAGAAGGATTTAGGGAGATGAGGATAAAAAGAATTTAAGATGGGCGCTAAAATGGCTGAAATTAGCAAAGAGGCTGGGATTTATCCCAAGGAAGCATTGGCTAGAGTAAAAACTTCTGATCATTCGGTTTTGGTGGGGCTGCCAAAAGAGAATGAATTACAGGAAAAAAGAGTGGTGCTTACTCCTGAAGCAGTAGCTTTATTGGTCAATAACAATCAACGGGTGATGGTGGAGTCTGGCGCAGGGAAACCGTCCAAGTTTACAGATAAGGAGTATGCTGACGCAGGTGCCAAAGTAGTCTATTCGGCCAAGGAGGCCTTTGAGGCTGAAGTGGTGCTGAAGGTAGAACCACCCTCAGAGGAGGAAATTGATTACATGAAGCCCGGTAGCTGTTTGATTTCAGCCCTTCAGCTTGGAAAGCAAAGCGCAGATTACATTCATACCCTCAATCGTAAAAAAATTACTGCTGTTTCATTTGAGCACTTGGAGGATAAGGTAGGAGGGATGCCTGTGGTGAGGGCCATGAGTGAAATTGCAGGAAGTACAGTGATGCTGATTGCTGCTGAATATTTGAGTAGTTCAAAATCAGGGGGGAAAGGATTGATTCTCGGAGGCATTACTGGAGTTCCTCCTACCAATGTAGTGATTATTGGAGCGGGCACGGTAGCCGAGTATGCCGCCAGGACTGGATTAGGATTGGGGGCAAATATTAAGATTTTTGATAATCACCTTTATAAGCTAAGAAGGGTAAAGCAGTTGCTTGGCCAACAAGTCTATACTTCCACTATCGATAATTACACTTTAGGGGAAGCTTTAAAAGAAGCGGATGTGGTGATCGGAGCCTTAAGAGCAGAAAAAGGAAGGGCCAAGGTAGTGGTGTCGGAGGAAATGGTGTCGGCAATGATGCCGGGAAGTATTATGATCGATGTAAGTATCGATCAAGGGGGCTGCTTCGAAACTTCAAGAATGACCACCCATGATCATCCTGTATTTACTTTATATGATGTGATTCACTATTGTGTTCCTAATATCGCTTCTAGAGTTTGCCGCACGGCCTCAGTGTCCCTGAGCAATATTTTCACCCCTATTTTACTCCAAATGGCTGACCACGGAGGGGCAGAGGAGATGATTTTTAATTACAAATGGTTTATGAAGGGAGTGTACACTTATCGAGGAAGCTTGACAAATGCACACTTGGCTAGAAAATTCCAAATGAATCATAAGGAGCTTCAGTTGCTGCTGGCAGCCAGGTATTAATCAAGGTTCGGGATTTTTAAAATATTTCTTTTTGAAATTAGGAAAGCAATTTTTGCCTTAGCAAAAATTCAAGTTGCTCATTTGCTTTTAGCAAGTCATCCGTTAGTTTTTTATTCTCTTTTCTTAAGGAATATACTTCAAAAGCATTGTTGATCACTGTTTTCATATACTCTTCTTCCCAAGGCTTAGTCAGATAATGGTAAACCTGGCCTTTGTTGATTGCATCGATTACGGCCTGGATATCAGTGTAACCTGTTAGTAATATACGAATTGGTTCGGGGTGTGTGGGAATAACTGATGCTAAGAAGTCTACACCGGTTTCTTCTGGCATTCTTTGATCAGTAATAATGATGTCAATTTCGTTGTTGTTAAGTATTTCCCGGCCTTTTTCAGCAGAAATGGCTAGATGAACTTTATATTCCCTTCTAAAAGTAGCCTTAAAGGCTTGAAGGTTATTGTCTTCATCATCGACATACAAAATTCTAATTTTTTCTCTATCTGCGTCACTCATTTGAAGTTAAATATTTTGGTTACCGCACAGTCAGTACTGTGAATAGCCGATGTGGTCTTAATAAAATTGAAACGAACGGTGTAATTTAGGGTACAAATATATATCTAAAGATTTTTTCTAAGTCCAAAATAACGAAATCTATTGATTTTATTTAGGCTTGTTAAATCAATTTTTTTGATTTTTCATTTATTTGTAACAGCAATAATATAACTTTACTTGCATTAATTACCTAAAAAGCGCCAACAAACTTAAATGATTTTAGAGAATATAGAAGGGGTAAATATTAATTACCAAGCCCTTGTTATGCCTGCAACCTCCAACAGTAGAGACAATAGTGTCCTTTCACAACTTTTGGAAGATCCATCAATAGAGAAAATTGATCAGTTAGACGTCCAATTAGCTGAATTAATCAAAATCAATAATCCAACAGAAAAGTTGACTCAGGAGGATTTGTCTCAAAGGGTCAAAGACTATTTTTTGACTAATTCAAGAGATGGGTATGGGAATTGGGTGTATTACCATTGGCGCAGGCAACTGATTCGGGTTTTGGAGGAGAAGGATTTTATCAGTCTTCGGACGTCAAGAAACCGGTACAAAATCACTCAAGAGGAGCAGGAATTGCTGTATACAAAAAAGATAGGTGTGATCGGGCTTTCTGTAGGGCAGAGTGTGGCGCTTAGCTTGGCAATGGAAAGATCATTTGGAGAATTAAGAATTGCGGACTTTGACACGCTCGAGCTGAGTAATGTCAATAGGATCAGGACAGGTCTTTATAGTTTAGGACTAAAGAAAGTTTGGGTGGTTTCTAGAGAAATAGCGGAGATAGATCCATTTCTCAAAGTGGTGATTTATGATGAAGGAATTACCAATGAGAACATCGATGATTTTTTTGAAAGTGATGGAGGCTTAGACTTGTTGGTTGAGGAGTGTGATAGCTTGCCTGTAAAAATTAGCAGTCGAATCAAAGCAAAGTCAATGGGTATTCCTGTAATAATGGATACCAGTGACAAGGGGATGATGGATGTTGAACGGTTTGATTTGGAGCCTGAACGACCTGTTTTCCATGGTTTTTTGAAAAAATTTGGAGAAGAAAGTAGATTAGCGGATAATTTAGTAGATAATTATAGGGAGATTTTATTATCAATTTTGCATTTTGAGCAATTATCAGAAAGATTAAAATTTAGCATGAGTGAAATTGGCAAGACCATTACTACTTGGCCTCAATTAGCTTCTTCCGTGATCATGGGAGGGGCAATGGGCGCACATTATTCTAGAATGATTCTACTAAATCAAGATGTTCCTTCTAAAAGGTTTTATGTTGATCTAGACGCTTTTTTAAAAGAGTAGTAAAGGATGAGGGTCAGGATTAGGGCGGTGAGGTCCATTAGTGACAAAATCACTACGGATAAATACATTGACGGGCATTTTTCAGTATTGGAGGCTTACGGAGTTACAAAGATCACTTCAGCAGATAGGTCTTGGGCTGAAAATCCAAATGTCTATCTGTTAGTGGTAGAGTCAGAAGATGGAACCAAGGTGTTTGGAGGAGGAAGAGTTCAGATCAAGAATGGTCAATATAATTTGCCCTTGGAGCCTGCCATTATTGAGAAAGACACTAGGATAGTAGATTATATGTCCAAGTATGAAGGGCAGCAAGTGGCAGAGCTCTGTGGAGTTTGGAACTCCAAAGAGATTGCTGGCTACGGGATAGGTAGTATTTTTCTGATTAGGGCTGGAGTGGCAGTAGCTTCATTGCTTGACCTTGATTGCCTGATGGGCTTTTGTTCTCCTTTTACATTGCAAAATTGCCAGAGACTTGGTTTTAAAATAATAGAAGGTTTAGGTGATAATGGAACGTTTTTGTATCCAAAAGAAGGATTGATAGCGACAATTTTGGATATTAAGAACATAAGAGAACTGCCCAACGCAAAGTGTGATGAAAGAGAAAAAATATTTTATTTAAAAAATAATCCCGTTCATTCATCAGAGGAGACAAGTCCCAAAGGAGAATTTACGATATTGTATGATCTAAAGATATAGCCAACTTTTATGGAGTTATTTTATCAAACAAGAACAGATTGTCAAAAGCTAACATTACTTAGCTTTTTTTTACTTTTATTGATGGTTAGCGGCTGCGGCAGCAAGCTCTCTGAAGCAAGAAAAAAAGAAATCAAGGTAAACCACTATCAGCTATTGGATGTGAGCAATAATGATATTGCCAATGCATCAATATTAGAAGAGTTTGATTCAAGTGTGATGCTAGACCTGGGGATTCGTCAAGATACTGTTTTTGTCAAAGCAATAATCGATCAAGATGGGCTGCTGAACTCGGGAGTTGAGGCTGTTTTGGAAGTGAGAGGGCCGACAATTCGTTATTTAGAGGTCTTTGAGAAGGATTACGATGGTATTTATAAGTCTCTTGGAGTTGCGGGTACTTTTAAAGATAAGGAAGGGAAACTGGATCAATTAAACCCTTATTTTGATCTTGACGAAAGCAAAACCGGGGAGTTTGTTTATAAGGTATTTGCGGAGGAACCCATATCATTTGAGACTTCAGTTTATGAAGTAGATGCTTTCAAGATGGTGGTGTCAAGGAGAATGATGCTAGCGAATATTTACGTTGGGATCATGTTGGCATTATTTCTTTACAACTTGATTCTTTACTTTTCTGTCAGGGATAAAGTGTATTTGATCTATTGTTGCTATACACTTTTTATCTCTTTGGCCCAGCTTTCACTTGCGGGCTATGCATCCACTATTATATTCAAGTCCAATTTCAGGCTTTATGAACAAAGTATAATCATCTTTTCTGCTTTGTCAGGGGTTTTTGCAGTAATGTTTATTCGATCTTTTTTAAAAACCCGATTACTAATTCCAAAACTGGACAAAGTTTTGATTTTTATTGGGGTGCTATATTTTGCAATTTTGATCGTCAGACTGCTATCGTTTATAGATGTCAGCTACAAAATGACTGACTTGGCTGGTATGATGGTTGCTATCTTTTTCTTTTGTTCGGCAATTGTGACGGCTTGGAAAGGGTATCGTCCAGCGATATACTTTTTGGTTGCTTGGGCATTCTTTTTATTTGGAGTGGTGATTTTCGTTTTAAGGAATCAGGGGATAGAACCTTTGGGCGATCTTTCCAGTTATCCCATGCTTATTGGTACAGCAGTAGAAGCAATATTACTTTCTTTGGCATTGGCCAATCGAATTAATATATTGAAAAAAGAAAAAGAGCAACAGCAACATGGTAAGCTAGAAGCCTTGAAAGAAAATGAAAGGTTAATCAAAGAACAGAATGTTATTTTGGAGGAAAAGGTTAAATTGAGAACTGAAGAGCTAGAGCAGACTCTAAAGAACCTTCAAAATACACAGACTCAATTGGTCAATCAAGAGAAAATGGCTTCTTTAGGGCAACTGACGGCAGGGATTGCGCACGAGATCAATAATCCCATAAACTTTGTTAGCTCCAATATATCTCCATTGAAGAGAGATGTGAAAGATGTATTAGAAATCGTGGAGGCTTATCGAGAGAAAGGTAAAGAAGAGTTTTCAGAAAGTTCTAGGAAAGAACTTGAAGATTTGGAAGAAGATCTTGAGTTTGATTATTTGATAGAGGAGATTTCGATGCTCCTGAAAGGGATGGAAGACGGGGCCAAAAGAACTGTTGAAATTGTAAAAGGGCTAAGGCTTTTTTCTAGAGTGGATGAACAGGATGTCAAAAAAGTGGACCTCCATGATGGTATAAATAGTACATTAGTTCTCCTCAATAGTACCATGGGTAAGATTGAAGTAAACAAGTTTTATGGGGAAGTTCCTATGGTAGAATGTTTGGCTGGAAAGATCAACCAAGTGTTTATGAATATCATTAGCAACGCTATTCAGGCCTTATTAGAACAGGGGGCTAAAAATGAAAATCCTGCTATTAATATTACCACCTCCTCTAATGAGTCCACGGTGAAACTAGAGATTGAGGATAATGGGCCTGGAATGCCAGAGCATGTGAAGGAAAGAATTTTTGAACCGTTTTTCACCACCAAAGCTGTTGGAAAAGGTACTGGCCTAGGCTTATCGATTGTTTATAAAATAATAGAAAATCACCAAGGAACATTGGATGTTTTTTCAGAAGAAGGGAGGGGAACCAAGTTTGTAATTATTTTGCCTATTTATCAAAAGACACCACGAAATGAGCAGTAAAATTCATGTATTGTATTTGGATGACGAGGATAATAACCTTAATTCCTTTAAAGCCAGTTTGCGAAGGGATTTTAAGATTTATACAGCCTTAAATGCTGAAGAAGGATTGGAGGTGGCTCAAAACAATGAGATTCATGTAGTGATCGCTGACCAGAGAATGCCTGGTATGACAGGTGTCGAATTTTTTGAGAAATTAGTAAAGATAAAGCCAGATCCGATTAGAATATTGCTTACAGGATATTCGGATATTGCTAGTGTCATTGATGCCATTAATAAAGGTGAGGTGTATAGGTTTATTGATAAACCGTGGAATATCGAGCAGATTAAAAACGCTATTAAAACTGCAGCTGATATCTTTTTTACTAGAAAGGAATTAAAGGAGAAGAATGCTAGGCTAGAAAAAATGCATTCTGAGATGAACCAGTTTGTTTATAGCCTTTCCCATGAACTCAGGGGGCCATTGATGAGTATTTCAGGTGTGTCTAAGCTTGCTAAAATGGAAAGTACTGACAGGGCGATTTTGGAGTACTTTGAAATGATAGATTCAGCTACTGTAAAGTTAGATGACTTTATCTATAAGATGCTGGATTTTTATAGATCCACGAAGATAGATAACGTGGTTACTTCCATCAATTTTGAGGAGTTGCTAGCAGAGCAATATGAGGCCTACATGAGTAAGTGGGACATGAACGGAATCAATGTAGAGATTAATGTTGAGCAAGATGAAAAGTTTAATTCCGATGAAGCAAAACTAAGGGTGATTTTTAATAACTTATTTGGCAATGCCTACAAATTCCAGAATGAAGAGGCAATAGATAAATTTATCAAGATTAATGTAGAAGTAGCTGACGGTTCAGCATTGATCAAAGTAGCTGATAACGGAATTGGTATAGATGAAAAATACCAAGAAGAGGTTTTTGATTTGTTTCATAGGGCAACACAGAAAAATGTGGGTTCAGGAATAGGCTTGTATATGGTGAAAGAATCAGTGGAGCAACTCAAAGGAAAAATAGAGTTGATATCAAGCTTAGGGAAAGGGACAGAGTTTCGGATTACCATCCCATCATTATAGAATAAAAGCCCCGATCGGGGCTTTTATTCTATTAATCGACAAACTTAAATGTGACATGCACTTCATCAGAGAGTTTTTGCTCTTCAGGAGTGAAGGTAGGGGAGGCACCATCTGACATATTTTTTTGAGCTCTCATGTATTCCATTTGAACCGGCCTTGGATAATTTGACTGGCTTGAACTGTAATTGATGTTATGCACCTTTAATTCGCCTAACTCCATGGTCTCACTAATTTGTAAAGCTTTTTCCTTTGCATCCAGGAGGGCTGATTTTAAAAGTTCCTTTTCGTAAGTTTTGGTCATTTCATCAGATATGGAAAAAGACACATCGTACATGATTTCCTCAATGTTATTTAGGTTTTCCACTAATTTGACAATGTCATTTTTAGGGTTCTCTAATTTTATTTTTACAGTCTGAGAGGCGATATAACCACTGTCCTTTGCGCTGCCGTCTCTATAGATTCGGTTGATGTTTACGCGGTAGTTTTCGGTCGTAATTTTATAATCTTTAATGTCACTTTTCTTGACTAAATTTTCTACTTCCTTGATTTTCTTATTGAGCATGGCTGAGGCATCAGAAGCTTTTAGGGATTTTTTCTGTATGTTGACCATGACGATGGCTTCATCAGGGATAATGGAAATTTCGCTTTTCCCGGTAACTTGAATTGTATTTGATACAGTTTGGGCAAATGCGGCCATGCTGCCTATTAAAATAACTGCAAATAATAAGAATGCTTTTTTCATAGTAGTACTCAGTTTTACTACCCTAACGTCAAAACTTGAGCCAGTATAACATTCAATAGATAAAAATATATCAAATTCCACTTTTTTGCTTTGTTAACTTCATAAATGGCAGTAATTTGCCGATCGATTCATTTAGCATGTATAAAAAAAGTTTTTAATATGATTAATCCGTGGCATGACGTTCACATTGGAGACGAAGCTCCTGAATATGTGATGGGCGTTATTGAAATCCCTAAAGGAAGTAAAGGAAAATATGAGCTGGACAAGAAGACCGGCATGTTGATTTTGGATAGGGTTTTATTTTCAGCTGTTCATTACCCTGCTAATTATGGTTTTATCCCACAAACTTTTTGTGAAGATCATGACCCATTGGATATTTTGATCATTTCTCAGATAGATATTCCATCTATGACTTTGGTAAAAGCAAAGGTGATTGGAGTCATGAGAATGGTTGATGGTGGTGAAGCGGATGACAAAATCATTGCTGTAGCGGCAGATGATCAGTCCGTGAATTATATCAATGACATAGATGAGCTTCCTCCTCATTTGATGAAAGAGACGCACCGATTCTTTGAAGATTATAAAAAGTTGGAGAACAAAGAAGTGAAGGTGGAGGACTTTCTGGGTAAGGAAGATGCCATGCGTATTATTCGTGAAAGCATCGATCTTTATGACAAGAATTTCAGAAATCAGAAATAATACTAAGGCTGTCTTCGGACAGCCTTCTTTTTTTAAAATGGATGTAAGGGCTATTTGGCGGAAACTTAGCTGCCAGAATAGCTGATCAACACCATATTTTTTGTAATTTGCGGCTTTGTAAATTATACGCTGCATGTCCAAGTTTGATCATATAAGACCATTTTATGATACTGAAGTCAACAAAGCCATTCTGGGGATAGTTGACGATCCTATGATGAAGGCCATCATGAATTTCACATTTCCAGAGATGGATGATAAAGAATGGAAGAAGCAATTGAGCAGAACACACTCCATTCGTGATTTTCAGATCAACTTTATCTACCCAGCCATCCGGATGGTGCTTAAAAAAAGTTCTGAAGGATTGAGCTATTCAGGCTTTGATAAATTGGATCAGCATACAGCTTACCTTTTTATTTCTAATCACCGGGATATCATATTGGATACATCTTTGCTGAACTATACTTTGTATAATAATGGTCAGATGATGACTTCTTCTGCTATTGGGGACAATTTGGTGAAGAAACCATTTTTGATGGCATTGTCCAGGTTGACCAGGAATTTCATTGTTCAGCGGGGTTTGCCTGCCAGAGAGCTACTGGAGAGTTCCAAACTAATGTCAGCTTATATTCAGGAGCTCCTGATGCATGAAAACCGTTCTGTATGGATAGCTCAAAGAGAAGGCCGGACCAAGGATGGAAATGATGCAACACACAAGGGGGTGCTGAAGATGATATCCATGGCTAGGGGAGAGCAGAGTGAAATGGATTACTTTAAGCAGCTAAATATCGTTCCGGTTTCTATTTCTTATGAATATGATCCCACAGATATGCTGAAAATGCCGGAGTTAATGGCCAAATCACGCGAGGAGGTGTATGTCAAGGAAAAGAATGAGGATTTTATTACGCTACTGAATGGGATAATTGGCCAGAAGAAGCGAATCCATATCCATGTGGATACGGCGCTGGATCAGGAAATTGACTTGATTGTAAAGTCAGCGGATTCTCCCAATAAACAATTTCAGGCATTGTGTGACGTGATAGATGATAAGATTATTGCGAACTATAAGCTTTGGCCAACCAATTATATAGCTCATGATTTGTTGAATAATAGTGATCAGTTTGCTGGTGAGTATAGTGCTGATGAAAAAGAAGCGTTTGAGGAAAGGCTGAAAAGTGGGGTGGATATGAAAGATGAAGTTGCTGTAAGGAATTTTTTGGCAATGTATGCGAATCCTGTAACCAATCAAGAGGCTTTGAAAGTGAAGGAGTAGAAGGTTTAATTATTCCTCTGCGGCATTCCAATAGGAAAGTCGCTGACAAGAGCTGATTTCTAATGTGTAGAAATTGAATTCTTCACTGACTCTTCCTTCAAGTAAGTAAATTCCCTTGCCTGTCAAGGGATGTTTTTTTACTACAGGAGGGAAGTGGACAGTGTCGATCCAATCCCCGTTTCTGTCTAGAAAAGTTCCAAAGTTCATTGTGTCTCCTTTTACGGTCCTGGTGTACTTTACGGTGACCAGATAGCCCACTATTTGAATCTCTTTCCCAATATATTGGGCAATGTCCTTGGCATTTGTGTCGGGGACATCGTTATTTTTAAGCAAGAGGAAAGGATCTTTTAAAGGGAATTCCATGATTTCCAGTTGGTCTAGAATGTCCTGTCGGGGATCGTTTTTTTCTAGTATGGGGACTTGCATGTCTCTTAGACCAACTTGTCTAAATAAGTGGGTAGAGGGTATTTTTGTTTTTTGTTTGTTGAGTAAAAAGTGGGCTTCCCAAAGTAGGGCTTGTTTGGTCTTTGCCACAAAGCGGAATGCATCAATTCGAATCAGTATCAGCAACTGTTCCAAACTGATGTTTATTCGGCTAATAAAATCCTTTAAATCCAAGAAGGAACCTTCTAGCTGCCTACTCTTCAATATCGTATTGATGACGTCTTTTTGGAGGAACTTTAAGTGTATAAAGCCAAGGTATACTGTTTTTCCTTGAATGGAAGTAAGGTAGATGCTTTCATTGATGTGGGGAGGTTCGACGTTTGCGCCACAAGCCATTAATTCCCTGATATAAAATTCGGTTCTATAAAACCCTCCAAAGTTATTGATCACACCTACCATGAATTCCAAGGGGAAATGGGCCTTGAGGTACAGACTCTGATAGCTCTCTACGGCAAAAGAAGCTGAGTGACCTTTGGCAAAGGAGTAACCTGCAAAACTTTCAATTTGAAACCACACTTCAGAAGTGACTTTTGTGTCCCTTCCTTTTTCCAGGGACTTTTTAAAGAAACTTTCTTTGACACGTTGAAACTCAGCCTTGGAACGGAATTTGCCACTCATGCCTCTTCTAAGTACGTCTGCTTCATCAAAGGATAGGCCAGCGAAATAGTGGGCGACTTTAATAACGTCTTCTTGATAGACCATGATCCCATAAGTCTCGGGCATGAGATCGTAGAGTATGGGGTGAGCTCTCGATTTTCTTTCTTCGGGCTTACGATGTCTTAAGATATATTCCCGCATCATACCGGACCTTGCTACGCCTGGGCGGATGATGGAACTGGCAGCTACTAGCCCTAGGTATTCGTCTGCCTCAAGTTTGGCCAAGAGCATGCGCATGGCTGGTGATTCCACATAAAAAGCCCCGATCGTATGTCCTTTGCATAAGTGGTGTTTGATCTTGGGGTCTTTCTTGAAGGCTGCTATTTGGTGAATGTCCACTTCTATTCCGCGATTTTGTTGGATGATCTCCAGGCTGTCCTTAATATGCCCTAAACCTCTCTGGCTTAGTATGTCAAATTTTGCAAAGCCAATTTCCTCAGCGGTAACCATGTCAAAATGGGTGATGGGGAAGCCTTTTGGAGGAAGGTCTGTAGCAGTGTAATAGTGGATAGGATGCTGGGAAATGAGAATTCCCCCAGCATGAATGCTCAGGTGGTTTGGCATGCCTTGAATCAAATGGCTGTATTTTAGAACCAACTCCCCGAGCTTGTCGGGAACGTAATTTCCGGGCTTAGAAACATAGTTGATCAGGGCTTCAATGTCTGTTTTGGGTAGCCCAAAGACCTTTCCGAGTTCTCTGATGGCAGAATTGACCTGAAAAGTGTTGTGGGTAGCCAGTAGGCATACATGCTCTGCTTTTTTAGTGTTATAGGTATTGAAAATGTATTCAATGATTTCATCCCTGTCACGCCAGGAAAAGTCAATGTCAAAGTCTGGCGGGCTGGAGCGGTACAGGTTGATAAACCTTTCGAAATAAAGGTCTAACTCTATGGGATCCACGTCAGTGATAAATAGGCAGTAAGCAATGATACTATTGGCCCCACTTCCTCTTCCTACATAGTAAAACCCTTTTTTTCGAGCATATTTTATGATGTCATAATTGATCAGGAAGTAGGAGACGAAATCCTTTTGCCAGATGATGTCCAACTCTTTTTCTATTCTAGACGTTTGATTTTCGCTCAAAGGTGTACCATACCTGGATTCGGCTCCATCATAGGCCAGTTCTCGGAGCAATTCCAGATCTTTTTCCTCTGTGCCTAAAATTCCGTTTTTGTTATGAACTTTTTGATAGTCCTCAAAGAAGTTGCAGCTATTTAATAGCTTTTGTGTGTTTTGAAGAAGCCAATATTGGTTTTCGCAGCGGTCAACTAAGTCGGGAAGGGTGTAAAGTTGATCTGTTTTGTTGGCTTGTTCTGTCTGTGGTAGTTTGCTTAAAAGTATATTGAGTTCAATGCAGCGCAAAAGTCGATGGATATTGAATGATTGCTGAGTGGTGAAGCTAGCGGGCTGTAGTAATACCCAGCGGTGCTTTTGCTGATTCCATGTGGACCGAAGTGCCTTTTTAATTTGATCCGGGTGGATGCCTATATATTCGTTAGCGCCCAATTCAAAATATTGCTGAGAAAACGGATAGATAATGGCTACATGTTGCCATTTGGGTGCTTTTTTAGGAAAGGGGGTATTCTTCCTTTTGTGAAAAGAAAGATGGAGGTTGATTTCAAAAAATCCGTGGTGGTTTTTGGCAAGTCCTATGTATTGCTGCTCAATGCCATTTCTGAAGTCTATCCCAATTACCGGATGGATGCCTGCAGCTTCGGCTTCCTTTAAAAATGGATATACTCCAGCTGTGCAATTGATGTCTGTCAAGGCCAAGGTGTTGATGGATTTACTTTTGGCTTCTTTGATCAATTGGGAAATGGACATGGTGCCATATTTAAAACTAAAGTGAGAATGGCAATTGATATACATAGCAGAAATATATTTACAAATATAATGTTTATTTTACAAACATTTTAAAGTTGTTTTTATAAACTACATGCTTGTTTAGGGGGAAGGAATTCTTGTTCGATATGTGGTTTAAAGCACCTTTCTTGTTATCTTTGGGTAGTAAAAAATAGTTCAAGTATGAAGAGTTCAGGTGCAGCCATGCTGGCGGCAAAATGTCCCAAATGCCATAAAGGCAATCTTTTTCCAGTTTCTCTTATTAGCTTTAGAAAGTTATCAACGGTGAACCACAACTGTCCTCATTGTGGTGTGGTGTTGGAGCCTGAGCCGGACTTTTATTATGGGGCCATGTATGTGAGTTATGCACTTTCCGTAGCCTTGGTTATCAATGTGATGATTATTTTGAACTATGTGTTCGGCGATCCTGACTTATGGGTGTACATTGTGGCTGTGGGGGTAGCAAATGTTTTGTTGTTACCCATCATGCTCCGCTATTCCAAAGTCTTGTATTTATATGCAGCGGGAAAAATCAAATATGACCCAAAGGTCTAAAGAAGCTTAGTTTTTGAAATATTTTTGGGGTTGCCACATCATTTTGTTGATACTGATGGTAATGCCAATCAGTAAAAAAAGAGCAGGAAGTCCACCAAGGCTGGACAGCATCTTTACACCGTCAATACCGGCAAAGGTTACCATGACCCATGCTAGGAGGCCAACTAGTGTTCCCCAAATCACTTTTAAACTAGTGTCCGAGTCAAAGTCCTTTAAAGAAAATGACTTCATGCTCAAGGAGGCCATTGCTTCTGTGCTCGAATCAGCAGCCGTGACATAACTGATAAACATGGCGAGGATAAAGGCCGGGGCCAAAATATTGGACCAGCCAATGTTAGAAAACACTTCGTAAATGATAGACTCAGGGCCGGACTGATTCAATAGCTGATCAAAGTGGTCGGGGTCTTGGTTGGCGTAAAATAGTGTGCTGCCTCCAAAAATACTCATCCATGTCAGGCAAAATATGGTAGGGAAAATCCAGTTAAACAGAATGAATTCGCGGACTGTTCTTCCGTAAGCAATTTTGCCTAAAAACAGAGCAGATATTGGTGCCCATGCCATCCAGTTGGCCCAGTTAAATACGGACCAAGATTGACTCCATTCGCTACCTTTGATGTCTCCCCACTGGAGGCTTAAAGGAAGGAAGTTTTGTGCATAGCTTTTAACGTTTGAAAGGCTATCTTCTAGAATTGGAACAGTAGGGCCTAGGGAGAAAATTAGCAAACTAAAAATCAAGAAAAAGTAGAAGTTGATTTGGCTTAGATTCTTGATCCCTTGGTTTATTCCTGAGGAGGCGGAGACAATGAATGTAACCATGATGATCAAGGTGACTCCAAGCAGTAGAAACTCTTTGTCAAGACTATTCCATTGGTCCATTAAGCCACCTGAGATGCTTAAAATCCCTGCCCCAAGAGATGCGGACATTCCTGTTACCAAAGCAAACAGACAGACCATATCTATACTGTTGGAAATTTTATTGCGACCGTTTTGCGCCAGAATAGGTGATAAAGGGCTGCTTAAGCTGAATTTAAGTTGGGAATTATAAACGGCCAAAGCGACTCCTAATGCCGGGATGCAATAGATGGCGTAAGGAGTAAATCCCCAATGTAGAAAGATTGCTCCCATGGAGAACTGTTTGGCTGCTGGAGATCCACTGGGAAAGTACTTGAAGTCGGGTGGGTGAAGAAAGTGAAATAGGGGCTCTGCGCTCCCCCAGAACAAAATGCCTACCGCCACAGTGGTACATAGGATAATTGAAAACCAGCTTAGTTTACTGAATTTTGGTTGGGCTTTGTTACCTCCTATTTTGATTTTGCCCAATGGAGAAAAAATAACGAGAATACAGGTGACTACCATCGCAAAAGAGGTGTAGGAGAAAAGCAAAGAGAAATTTGTCAAGATAAACTCATTGATGAGTTCCATAGACCTTTTAAAAATACCTTCAGCAAAAATGCTGACCAATACGGCTAAGGATATCAGAATAAACGGTGGCCAAAAAACACTTTTTCGTAATGGTGTATCAAAGATGTTTTGGGATTTTTTCAAACCAAATAGGGGTTAAGGTAGTTGGTATTATAATAAAATTCTGATTATCTGCATTAGTGTCACTAACCTAGTTTATTTTGTTTTACCGATTTGGAAATCTATATAGCTAGTAGATGTATAAAGAGAGGGGAGTGTTATATTCAATAAACATCATTTTTGCTTTTAGCTAATATTCTCTATTGACAAAATAGGGGATAACATGATTAAAATAAAGGGTAAATTAAGAATAGCAATTTTTTGGGGCGATTGTTGCTAGTGTTAAAGAGTAATAAGTTTTTGAGGATTGTTAATAATGATTTAGCATGATTATAAGAACCCTGTCTTTTCCTTTTAGATATACATTTGCCAAGTTAAAGAAAGCGGTAGGCAAATTGGGAGAAATAAAAATCGAACCATTATATGCCTTTGGAAATGAGGATCGGGTTTATGTAAAAGCCAGGGTGTTGGAGGCTTATAAGCAGAGCAAGCCTTCAGCAAAGAAAAACAGCTTGCAGAATATTTTGGCGGCATTGAGGCGATATGCAGGTAGCAGTGTTCCTGATGCCAAGGTAGAAGTGTTTTGCCTTGGACAGAAGAAGGTAGTTTTAAGTGATGATGAAGGAATTATTGAGTGCGAATTTGATGCAGAGACAAGTATGGTCAAGGAAAGGCATCGGGTTGGGTTTAGCTTAGTTCCTGAGTCGGGTCTGATTCCTGAAAAGAGAAAGAGCTATCTTGATGTTAAGCAATTTGCTAAAGATCATCCTGTTGGTGTTATTTCTGATATAGATGATACGGTGTTGATATCACATGCTACAGATATAGGGAAGAAGTTATGGCTCTCGGTTTCCAAAAATGCTTACACCAGAAGGCCTTTTCCGGGAGTCAGTGAATTTTATAAAGAGTTGACAGATTATGGTAAACATCCTGTTTTTTATGTTTCCAGTAGTGATTGGAACTTGTTTGATCTAATCAAGGATTTTTTGAAATATAGGAATATTCCTTTGGGGCCTATTTTACTTCAGGACCTGCATTTGAATTTGAAAAATATATGGAAGTCTGGCGGGGGAGATCACTTGCATAAATTGGAGAAAATCAGGATGTTGTTGGAGCTATATCCCGGAATGAAATTTTATCTGATAGGGGATAGTGGTCAACATGATCCCGAGTTGTATGCTCAAGTGATCAAAGAGTGTCCTGGGCGAATAAAATCTGTCTACATTAGAAAAGTCAAGAAGTATGATGGAGAAAGAGACCAGCTGTTACAGGAGCTTTTGAAGGATGATCGAAGTCCGGAAATGGTTTTTGTGAAAAGTACCCAAGAAGCCATGCAGCATGCTAAAGAACATTCATTTATATCATCTTAAAATATGGATAAAAATTATTTATTTGTGCTTAACCCGATTTCCGGAGAGGGGGATGACCGGGAAGAAGTGAAAGAAATAGTATGTAACAGTCTCTATGGGACTAGTGTTGAAATTTGGGAAACTACCGGAAATGATGATGTGAGAAAGGTAAAGGAAAAGCTTCAAAAGCAGGGCTTGGATGGAGTGTTGGTTGGTGGTGGAGACGGGACTGTGAAGATGGTGGTGGAGGCAATATTAGGGCTGGATTTGCCTCTAGGAATCATTCCTTTAGGGTCGGCAAACGGGCTGGCCACAGGTTTTGGTATTCATGGAATATCTGACGCATGTCATGCCATTAAAACAGGGGAAGTGAAAGCAGTAGATCTATGGCGGATCAATGAAGAGATTTGTATTCATTTAAGTGATTTTGGCTTTAATGCTGGGTTGGTGAAGAAATCCACTGGGTTGGAAGGCAGGGGCATGATGTCTTATTTCAAAAGCTCTGTTGCACAATTTACAGAATTGAGGCCTTACCAATTTGAAATCCAAATTAACGATGAAACCCTTGTTGTAGAGGCAAAGATGCTGGTAATCGCCAACGGGAACAAGTACGGTACTGGAGCGTTGATTAACCCGTCCGGTAAGATTGATGATGGTAAGTTTGAGGTGATCGCTTTAAATCCAGAAGGGATTGATGAGATAGTTTCTCTATCTATAGATTTATTCAAAGGAACGCTAGAGTCAAATGAAACAGTGAAAATATGGAAGGCTGAAAAAGCGGAGATAAAGAACCTTGAGGGTGCGGATTTTCAAATCGACGGGGAGGTAATGCCTCAGACCGAGTTTATCAGTATTAAAGCCGATATGAATAAAGTCAACTTTTTTTACTTGGAATAAAATCGGTCTGGGTTTATTTGGTCTATTGTGTGACCATTCTTCTTTGGGCCATGGCATAGCCAAGGTGCATGCCTTCATGAGCGCTGTTGAATTCTATGGCTTCTTTGATATTGGTAAGGGTAACCCCAAAGCTGGTTGTGTATTCTTTGAACTCCTTAAAGCTTCCGATCAATAAGTCATTCTTTAAGTTTTCAAGGGATGATAGTGCCAAGATTTTGAGATTTTCCAATTCTTTTTCTGAAATGGGGCCTTCAGGCTTGGAACCTTTTTTATATTTTTCTACCAAGTCCTCTTCCACCAATAAGGGCAGGCCTGATAGTTTATAGCAGATGATTTGTTGTGTAACGACGATATGTCCGAAGTTCCAAGCTATGTTATTATTAAAGCCTTTTGGGATTTGATTGATTTGATCTAAGCTTAGGCCATTGATCAAATTGATGAAATTTTCCCTGGTTTTAATGATATGGTTGATATTCATTGTATTAAGAAAATGTTTGATAGTTTTGGTTAATGGAAGCTAAAGATAAAGGGAAAACTTTATAAATAAGTGTGAACAAATAAAAAAGCCGACTGCTTGAGAGTCGGCTTTGAATTGTTAAACGTTCAAGGAATAGTTTCCTCTATATTCCCTTTTGACGAATTGATTGGCTTCGTCAAAATTGGTTACTTTCATATTAGGGCCATCCCATACGAGTTTGATGCCTCTTCCTGGGTAATCAAATCCATTGTCATCTTTTCGAGGCTTTCTGATGTCATAACTTCTAATCGCCAAGTTACCCATTAGCACAGATTCTGTAAGCGGTCCGGCGATAGAGAATGGAGAACTTAATTCTTTGAATTCTTTGCTTCCATGTCCGGCTACACAGGCTTTTACCCATTGTGCGTAGTGACCATTATCACCATTTTCAACTCTTGGAATGGTCATTGGTACTTTGTCACCATCTTCTCTTGAAGTAGGCAAAAGCTTAGGGTTAATTCCATAAGTGGAGCACATCATTTTTCCTTTAGTACCCTCAATAATAACACCGTTTCCACCATCGCCCATTTGTTCATTAGGGCCAAGCTCTTCTGGACGTGCTGGTTGGATGCCGCCGTCCATCCAGTGGAATTCAAGGTCTTCTTTTCCTGGGGTTTTAAATTTCAGCGTAACATGAGAAGAAGGAGGGCAGCCATCAGGAAAATAGCCTCTGTTGAACTCACCTACATATACGGAGCCTACACTGCATTCTGCTTCAGATGGATAACCAAGTCCCAATACCCTAAAAGGAGGTTCCATAATGTGACAGGCCATGTCACCAAGTGCTCCTGTACCATAGTCCCACCAACCTCTCCAGTTGAATGGTACCAAGTTGTCCACATATTCTTTGTAAGGGGCTGTGCCTAACCAAAGGTCCCAGTCTAGCTCTTTGGGAGGAGTAATTCCTTTTTCTGGCCATTTGATGCCTTGTGGCCAAACTGGTCTGTCTGTCCAGCACCAAACTTTAGTAGCTTCACCGATCATGCCAGCATTGTACCATTCCATCATTCTTCGCACACCATCGCCTGAAGAACCTTGGTTTCCCATTTGGGTTACCACTTTGTATTTTTCTGCTGCCTGGGTTAGCATTCTTGCCTCGTATATATCATGGGTCAAAGGCTTTTGAACATATACGTGCTTGCCCAGCTGCATGGCCGCTAGGGCTTGGACTGCATGGTTGTGGTCAGGAGTGGATACTGTTACTGCATCTATATGTTTATGTTCTTTGTCCAACATTTCCCTAAAGTCCTTATAGTATTTTGCTTTAGGGAAACGTTCTCGTGAGGTGGCAGCTCTTCTATCGTCTACATCACATAGGTAGCCAATGTCAGCCAAGCCGCTTTTATACATTTCATTGATGTCACTTTGGCCTTTTCCTCCTGCTCCAATTCCAGCAACTACGATTTTGTCACTTGGGGCGGTGAATCCAGGTCCGCCCAGTACATGTCTTGGTACGAGGTAAAATCCTGCGGCTGCAGTGGCAGCACCTTTCAAAAAGTCTCTTCTAGAGTTATGCTCTTTGAGCGAGTTTTCTTTTTTCATGGGTAATATTGTCGGTTTTTTATATGGTAATGGTTTTTAAGGGAGGCTTAATTTAGAGAAAACTTTTTTTACGTCAAGGCAATTGAAAGATTTTCATATTAAATGGCGTTAATTTAGGATGGATGGTCTTTGTAAATATTGTGTTATTTCCCCAAAAAATAAGCCTGATTAATTGCTAAATCGTTAAAATATGTAAAAATATTGAATTAATAGTAGGATGAAAGTTTAATTTATTGGATACAGTGTTTTGTAAAAAAATTAACTAAGTTTAGGAGCTGTATTTCATAATATTCCAAACCCATTGAGTTATGTTAAAAATTAAAATAGGAAAAGTATCAGGGGCAGTACTACTGATCATCATGGCCTTTGCATGTAGCAAGCCTGCACCCAGGCTTTCAGATGTGGCCCTGATTCCTCTTCCAGACATGGTGACAGAAGAAGCCGGAGCTTTTGAATTGGACGAATCCACTAAAATTTTTGTTGAGCAAGATGATAAAGGACTTCAAAATGTTGCTGGGTTCTTATCTGCTTTGATCAATAAATCTACAGGTTTTAATGTTCAAGTGGTAAAAG
The DNA here is from genome assembly GCF_015533855.1 of Echinicola sp. 20G. Taxonomy (GTDB): domain Bacteria; phylum Bacteroidota; class Bacteroidia; order Cytophagales; family Cyclobacteriaceae; genus Echinicola. Next base: position 2,618,427 of record NZ_AP024154.1, read on the forward strand.
AGGAACCTGCAGAGGGTAATTTTATTGGTTTGAAAATAGGTGCAGGAAGTGGAGAAGAGGCCTATAAACTAAATGTGGGCGAGGAAAAGATTGAGGTTTCTGGAGCTACTGCTGCCGGAGTTTTTTGGGGAGTTCAGACTTTAAGACAATTGATGCCTGATCAAATCGAAAAATCTGGAGAGTATGAAGGGGTGGATTGGCTGATTCCAGCTGGATCTATTCAAGATGATCCTGAATATGCTTATCGTGGAAGTATGTTGGATGTGGCAAGGCACTTTTTTAGTATGGAGGATGTGAAGCGCTACATTGACTTGTTGGCGATGTACAAAATAAATTATTTACACCTGCACTTAGCCGATGACCAAGGCTGGAGGATAGAGATCAAGTCATGGCCAAAACTGACAGAGATCGGCGGTAGTACAGAAGTAGGGGGTGGTGAAGGAGGTTTTTATACCCAAGATGAGTATAAAGAGCTTGTATCTTATGCTCAGGAGAGGTTTATCACCATCGTTCCGGAGATTGATATGCCTGGTCATACCAATGCAGCATTGGCATCATATCCAGAATTGAACTGCAATGGTGAGTCCCCGGAATTGTACACTGGTATCGAAGTAGGGTTTAGTACCTTGTGTACCGACAAGGAGGTTACTTACCAGTTTATTGATGATGTAATAAGAGAGTTGGTTGAATTGACTCCCGGACCCTACATCCACATTGGTGGGGATGAGTCTCATGTGACCGCGTTGGAAGACTATATTCCTTTTATTGAACAGGCACAGGATATAGTAAATTCTTATGGTAAAAAGGTAATTGGCTGGGATGAAATCGCACATGCGGCATTAAGGCCAAGTTCTACTGCTCAGTATTGGGCAAAGGCAGAAAATGCTAAATTGGCGGTCGACCAAGGAGCAAAGGTTTTGATATCACCGGCTTCCAAGGCTTATTTGGATATGCAATATGACTCTACCACTGAGCTGGGGTTGCACTGGGCGGCCTATATAGAACTTGATAGTGCTTATATGTGGGACCCTGCTAAATTGGTGGAGGGGATCGGTAAGGAAAATATATTGGGCGTTGAAGCTCCTTTATGGACGGAAACCATTACCAAAATGGAGGATATAGAATATATGGTTTTCCCACGCTTGATTGGGATTGCAGAGGTGGCATGGACTAGTCCTGAGAAGCGGGATTGGGAAAGCTACAAGGGCCGTTTAAAGAAGCATGCCAATAGGCTTGAAGCCCTTGGAGTAGGATACTATCAGTCGCCATTGTTGAAAGAATAAATAACTAAATAAAAAGCAAAAGCCGATTTGAAAAAAATCGGCTTTTGCTTTTTATTTTCCAAGGGGATTTTTCCCTGTGTTATCTGGATTTTTCAAGAGCTCTTTCAACATCGGCTATGATATCATCATGATGTTCGAGTCCAGTAGAAAGCCTGATAAGGCCTGGTAAAATGCCAACCCTTTCTCTTTCCTCCTCACTCAATTTACTGTGAGTAGTGGAGGCAGGGTGGGTGATGATGCTTCGGCTGTCTCCAAGATTAGCAGTGACAGTGATCATTTGAAGTTCATCTATAAACCTCTTGGCTCTTTCTATTCCTCCTTTAAGGGTCAGGGTAATTATTCCGCCTCCATGTTTCATTTGTTTTTTTGCCAAATCATACTGTGGATGACTCTTTAGAAATGGATATTTTACAAATTCCAAATCTGGGCTGTCCTGAAAGTATTCGGCCGTTTTCAAAGCGTTGGCACAATGTCTTTCCATTCTTACTGCAAGGGTTTCCATACTGCGTGAAAGGATCCAGGCATTGAAAGGAGAGATAGAAGGTCCTGTGTGCCTGGTAAAGAATTGTACATCTTGAATGAGCTCTTTTTTCCCTAAAATAAGTCCGCCCAAAACTCTACCTTGGCCATCAATGTACTTGGTAGCACTGTGGGCTACAATATCAGCTCCCCATTTGGCAGGTTGCTGAAGGTAAGGAGTGGCAAAGCAATTGTCCACGACCAAGATTAAGTTGTGGGCTTTGGCAAACTTGCCGATCCATTCCAAGTCGATGATTTCAAGGCCTGGGTTGGATGGCGTCTCTATAAATAGCATTTTGGTGTTGGGCTGTACCAACTTGTCCCAGTTTTCAATATCTGAGATATCACCATAAGTTGAAGTGATGCCCCATTTGGGGAATACGCGTGTAAGCAACTGGTGAGTAGATCCGAAGAGGGACCTGGCAGCAAGGATATGGTCTCCCTGTTGTAAGAGAGATGCTATGGCTCCAAACATAGCGGCCATACCAGAAGCAGTGGCAATTCCATCTTCAGTACCTTCCACCGCACAGACTTTTTCAATCAGGTCAGTACTGTTGGGGTTAGCATAGCGTGAATAAATATTTCCCGGAATTTCATCCGCAAACATTTGCCTTGCTTCCTCAGCACTGTCAAATGTAAAGCTAGAGGTTAGGTAAATTGGAGCAGAATGTTCTCTTTGGTTGGATTTGGAAGAAGCAATTCGGATGGCTTCAGTTTCAAAATTCTTATTGGACATGATATTCTATTTCTATGGCTTAATTAAAGTAATTGATAGGTGCATTCAGTTCAAAAAAGGAATGCATGGATGAAACCTGAGCAAGGTTTATAGAGGTGAAAAAGGAAGGTGCTCTTAATTGGATCATAATTTCTAATTTATAGTTCCCTATTTATTTGGGCAGGTATTGGCACCTTTTCGTTGTGGCGAATGGTTGCCAGAGGGTCGCAGAGCCTGATCTCTCGCCTCTTCTTTATAAATCAGTTGCCTGAATTGCTGCAAAGTAAAGGCAGCCATTTTGAAATTCCAAACAAATTCCATTTTAGCCTACAGAAAATATAAAACATGCTAAGCGTCTGTTCAAGGGAAATAATTTTCAAGAACCTCTGCCCAAAGGTCATACCCTTTTTTGTTCATATGAAGTCCGTCCTCTATGAATATTTCCTTGATAGGTTCTCCAGATTCATTGAGAGCGATGTCCCAAACATTGGCAAAGCTTACTTTGGCTGTCTTTTCACAATAAACTTCCAACAATCTATTAAGGGTGTTGTAGTTTTCCTTGAGTGTCCATCTGGAAAGACTTGGTTTAGGGCTGATCAAAATAATCTCAGCATCTGGTAGTTTTGATTGAATCTTAGTGACCAACTTTTTCGTGGTTTTGAGGATGGTAGAAGGTTTTTTGCCACTGGCCAAATCATTGTCCCCTTCATAGATGAAAATTTTACTGGGTTTGTAACGGAAGATTAATTCGTCAGCAAAATGCATTAACTCGTGCGTTTGAGAGCCTCCAAATCCCGTGTTTACAATGGTTTGATTGGGGAAGTATTCGGAAATGTTTTTCCAAAGTCTGATGCTGGAGCTTCCGGTAAACAAGTAGACGGGAGCGTTTCCATTTGGTATGGGGGTGGTGGCAATGATTTGGTCTACTTCGTTTTGGAAACGTTCGGGACCTTCTTGAGCGAAAAGTCCGTTGAGTGAGCCAATAGAAAAGAAGGTGAATATTAATAAGAAGGAAAGCTGTTTTTTTTGGTTGTTGAAGGTCATTTTACATAAAGTTTATTTCAATGAAATTATTAATAAAGTACGATAATTACTTCGTTGGGAGGAGAGTTTATTTTGTTCGGTTGAGATTTTACATTTTCGGACACAAAAGCGTACGTTTTTATACAATGAACGATTTTGAATTGGGATGAAAATTTTGAGTCTCCAAAAAAATAATTGGATCTATAACGTAAAAACCATCCTTGGTGTCAAAAGAAACCATATTCGTCACATTTATTATAGGAGGACAAGTAATAAAAGTAATTTAAGTGGACTATAGCTCGTTTTTTGAGAAAGGGATGAGGAATAGAAGTGGTTATTGGATACTTTCTTAACGTTTTGAATGAATAAGATGAAACAGTTTTTGTGGTTTTGCAGTGGGGCAAATATGGCTCTCTTAAAGAAATGTCCTACTGAATCCAATAAATATATGGGGATTGGTGGTACTGTGTTTTTCACAGGAATTCTTGCTGCCCTATCTGCAGGTTATGCATTGTACACTGTGTTTGGTTTGTGGTATTGGGGCGTAGTATTTGGCTTGATCTGGGGAGTGATGATTTTTAATCTTGACCGATTTATAGTGTCGAGTATGAGGAAGAAGGATAGTGCTTGGTCTGAGTGGAAGTTGGCTTTTCCAAGGTTGGTATTGGCGGTCTTTTTGGCTTTGGTTATCTCCAAACCACTTGAATTAAAAGTGTTTGAAAGAGAAATTAACCGGGTGGTGGATGAAGGTAAGATTCAAGCAATGACCGAGGCGAAGATAGGCTTAGAAGGAGCGTTTCCTGAAGTAGCGAGGTTGGAAGAAGAGAACCAAGCTTTAAGGGATGAAATTACAGCAAAGTCTGTCTTCAGGGATCAAAAGCAAAAGGAGTATGATGAGGAACGCTTTGGGGTGAAAACTCCAGGGACTACAGGAATAGTAGGGCTGGGAACCAATGCCAAGAAGAAGGAAGAGCAGCTTGATGCCGCCCAAGTAGATCTGGAAGCTCTTCAGCAAAGGAATTGGGCCAAAATTGATGAAAATGAAACGGCTATTCAGGAAGCGATTGACAGAAGGCAGTTGGCCTTTGAAGAGCAGCAAAAGAGTATAGACGAATATGATGGCTTAGCTGCGAGGATGGATGCTTTGTCGTCTTTGACTGCAGGAAGCAATGCAATAGCCTTGGCAAACCTGTTTATTATATTATTATTTGTGGCCATGGAAACTGCCCCGGTTATTGTGAAATTGATTGCAGGCAGGGGGCCGTATGATGAGTTGATGGATAAAGCTGAAAGTGAGGTTGCGGTCTATGCTAAGGAGATGAAGTTTAAGAATGAAGAGAAGAGTAGGCAGCGTTTGCAGTTGTTTAAAGAAACATTGGGTGTGGATACTGAGTTGGCGATTAAGAAAGCCATTCACAAAAGTAAAATTATGACCAATGCAGAAATGGATGTTTTAGAGAGAAGTCTGAGTACTCGGAAGGAGGAAGAAGCACCACAAGAAACTTCTTCCTGATTGATGAGAGCCTAAGATATTGAGTGAACTGAACGAAGGTTGTTTGGGGCGCATTTTCTTGCAATTCCCTCCAATTGGTCCATGACATCTGGGACTGATTTCCATTCTGTCAGGCTTATCAACTTAGTAATGAAGTTTAACAGAATTCCAGGTTTTGCTATTTTTTGTCCAAGATTGGCGATTGAGAGATCTCTTAAATGTAGGCAGTCATCTTGGTTAAGGGCAATTAGGTATTCATTTGCGAATTTCCAAGCTCCATCTCTGGCGAGCTTGATGCTGAAGTCCAGTAGCATTTCATCTTTTCCGTTTGCAAATTGGATCAAAAAACCAAACACCGGAGAAACTAGCGACAAATTGGCTTTTACACCGTCCACCATACTGGCAAGGATAATGTTGATTTTGTCAAAGTCATTTTTTATGCCCAGCATGTCTTGTCCGTTCATGGTCAAGACCGCTGCAATGCCAAGGTCAAGATTGATATGAGCGTTGATGCCAAGAAGGAGGTGCTGCAGGATCATGTGGCCACTGGCTGTGGAAGTGTTAAATGCACAAGCCCAACTTTGGGTTGGTGAAGCGGAGGCTAGATGGAGTTCATACGCTTCAAAGAAGCGCGTGGCGAAAAGAATGTCAAGTTTTTCCATTCTTGGATTATCCTCAAATTCGTCATTTTCTATGCCTTCTTTGATGCGCTTGGTTACCTGTCTATAAAGTATTGCAAAGTAACCTATTCGACTTTTCTTGGCTTTACACTGCAAAACAATTTCGTCCATTTTGTGCAGCACATCTTCAATGGTATTCATGGTGAGAGCTTATTTAAACAATTTGTTAAGAAATATAAGGATAAAAATAGAATAGGTTGGAGTGGGTGTGTTTTAGTTGGTTCTAGGAAAGATAAGCTACTGGTTATCTTAAATAGAGGTTTTGATTTGCAATTGGTGGTTTTGTTAAACTTCGAAATTATTTTCTGTAAAACAGGTTGTTGGTGGTTTAATCGTTTTAGTATTTTTTATTTAGGGTAGTTTGGGTTTTGTAGGCGGGAAAATGCATTAGTTGGTGTTTTGTAGCTTGTTTTTTGAGAAAATTATTTTTGGTGTTTTATTGTATTGAAAAATATTTTTATTAAGTTTAAAGAAGTTTTGGTTCTAAAAACGAGGATTAAATTCCTTTTTTCCAAAATATATACGGCTGTTAGTCAGTTAAAATAAACCCATTCGAGGAATCTAGGTAAAGATTCCTCTTTTTTTTGTCTTTTTTTAAACCATATTCTTTGATGTTGACAAAAATCAATTAAAAAATGGGTGTTTTTTAAACCGGTTTTTTGACTTTCTGCAAAAGGGGTGTTTAGAAGTTGGGTTTTTGACCCTATAGAATTCTTAAAGGGTGTTAACAGGCTTAAATAAGGCTTTTTGGGACGCTGTTTTCCTTTTTTTACGTTTTTATGACGGATTTTAGGCGGATAATCATCCTGTGTGATGAAATTGTTAAATTTTCTTAACAAATGAGTTTAAGTGGAATGGTTTGCGCTACATTTTTGGTGCAAGCAGGTGTCAAATCAAAAAGTGTTGCACTTAATTGAATAAGCTAAATATGTAGGAAACAAAAAGAGCTGCCATAAGGCAGCTCTAACTATACAGAATGTAATACTATTTTATATGTAATTGTATTCCGGCTTCCAGCTTTCAATCGATTTATTGAATAGAGAGTGGTTGGCCAGGTGGATACAGGTGGCTGTGGTGGCACCACTAAGTACGTTGGAGGCAGGCATGGCTTTGGTTTGGATGGATTTATAAAAATCCTCTAAAGCATACCAAGTACCATCCTTAGTTTTCTCTTCTAAGATAGGAATGCCTTTACCGTCTTTCCAGGTAAGCTTGGTGGCTCCAGATACACCGTCTACGATTTGCAATTCTTCCATTCTTTCCTTTTCTGGATAGAAGTAGCCTTCATTCATTAGCAATTCGACAGTTCCTTGGGTGCCTTTAATGCTAAAGGAGTATCCTTCTCTAGCGTTACTACAGGTGGCTCCGAAATTACCTATCATCTCTTCTTTTTCATACCTAAGCAGAAGTTGGACATTGTCAAAGGTTTCTCGGCCATCATGATAGTTATCAATGCCACCTGTTCCAATAATTGTATCAGGATGCGTTTCGAATGCCCAGTTGATAAAGTCGATTTGATGGCTCAATAATTCCGCAGGAAGACCTCCAGAATAGTCCTTATACATTCTCCAGTTGATGATCTTTTCCAAAGAAGGGTCAGGGACCGGTCTTTTCCAATTCCAGTTTCTATCCCACCTTGAATCGATTTGAGTTATTTTGCCCAAATAACCTGACTGGATCATTTCCTTAACCTTATAGTATAATGGCGTATAGCGGTATTGGTGTCCGACTTGAAGTGTGAGCGAAGGCTTGTCTTTGACAATCTTGATCAATCCCATGGCTTCAGGGATACTGTAGGTCATGGTCTTTTCAAGGTAAACGTGTTTTCCTGCTTCGAGTGCAGCCTTTGCAGGAGCAAAATGCATGTTGAGAGGAGTGGCTATGATGACAGCGTCAATGGACTTGTCCTCGACCAGCTTTTCGTATTGTTTGTAAGTTTTAAATTTATGCTTTGGGAAGGCTTTATAAGTTTGGTCAAGTCTGAAATCCATCACATCACAAACAGCGATGATGTCAAACTGTTCTGGCATTCTAGACATCACGTGCATGACACCTTTACCTCTATCACCACACCCGATTACTCCAACTTTTATGGGGCCTTCTGTTTGGCTATGGAGAGCACTAGCCATTTGGTAAGGGAATAAAGATCCGCCCAAGACTATGCCGCCGGTTTTCATAAAGTCCCTTCTATTCATGATTGCATTTATTATATTTTTTAAACTTAATTTTTTGACAAGTTCTAAATATATGTCATTAATAAGTGAAAAAGAAATGAGAAGTTTTTGAATGGGTATAATTTCGTTTTAGGTAAATATTTAATGTATGACAGGTTCAAATAGCTTAGTTAGTAATATGAAAGTCATGAAAGTATAGTACGTGCAAGTAAAATGGGAATTTATTGGTTAGTTTAATGTTTTGAAACTAAATGTGATTAATGGCATGTATATCTATGGGGCTTCTGGTCATGCAAAAGTGGTCATTTCGGGTGTAGAAAGTCAAGGTATTGGGATTGTTAAGGTTTTTGATGATAACCCGGAATGTACCTCATGCTTGGGGTATTCTGTTTCTTTTTGGGATGCTGGGGAATATGAGGAGGGTGGCTTGATGGTGATTGCTATTGGAGAAAATGGGATAAGGAAGAGGGTGGTAGAAAGGTTGGGAGCTAAAATAACTTATGGTAAAGTGTTTCATGATAAGTCAATAATTAGCAAATATGTGAAGTTAGGGGAAGGGACCGTTGTGATGGCAGGAGCTATAATTCAGCCTGAGGTTAGGGTTGGGGATCATGTGATTATCAATACGGGTGCAGCGGTAGATCATGATTGTAAAATTGAAGACTTTGTGCATATTGCGCCAAGCGCCACCTTGTGTGGTAATGTTCATGTCGGGAAAGGAAGCCTTATCGGCGCAGGAAGCGTTGTGATTCCTGGAATTAGTATAGGTGAGAACTGTGTGATTGGGGCAGGGGCTACGGTTTTGAGAAATGTCAGTGATGGAGAGACTGTTTATGGAGTGGTCAAATAGTAAATTGATATTATGCAGATAGAAGATATAAAACAGAAAGTTCCCATGATTACCGATAGTCATTTATTGGCGGAGTTGGTAGAAAAAGGTGTTTTTCAAGAAATAGCTTCAGGGGTTACGATTATGGAGCCTGGTAAATTCATAAAGATGGTTCCTTTAGTAATAGAAGGAGCCGTAAAGGTGCTCCGAGTGGATGAAGATGGTAAGGAGCTTTTTTTATATTATTTATACCCCGGCGAAACGTGTGCGTTGTCACTTACCTGCTGTGATGTGAGTCGGGCAAGTGAAATCAAAGCGGTGGCAGAGGAAGATACCATAATACTTGGTGTTCCGGTCAGGGTCCATGAAGAATGGAGTGAAAAGTATTCACAGTGGAAGGATTTTGTGACGCAAACTTATCAAAGGAGGTTTCAGGAGATGTTAAAGGCTTTGGATGCTGTGGCCTTTTTGAAAATGGATCAAAGACTGGCTCGGTATATTTTGGCTAAGATGAACAAATTTAATAGTACTGAACTACAGCTCACGCATCAGGAAATAGCCAATGAACTAGGGACCTCAAGAGAAGTGATATCCCGACTTTTAAAACAATTAGAAAAGAAAAAATGGATAGAATTGGGGCGTAATAAAATTTATGTTAGAGAAGACTTTGAAGAACTTATCAAGTAGATTGATTTTTTGATTTCAAAACCAAAAGGGGGACAGTGCTACGGATGGCCATTTGGGCACAATGGCTTTTATTGAAAAGACGGTCAAAAAAACTTAAGTGTTTAGAAAACATGCTCAGCAGCGTGTTAGGGTAATTTTCAGTAAATTCTTGTAGACCCTGATTTACTTCTTCAGCTTCGATTTCATGAAAACTAAATGAAAGTTTTGGAAAATGATCGTCTAAATAATTTGACAACTCGGAAAAAGTAAGACTGTGAATTTCTTCACGGTCTTTTTTGATATGAATGATCCTGTAAGGAAGTCTGTAATCGCGTGTAAGTGTAATGAGTTGCCCTAAAAAAATGATGTCACTCCTGTTGAGCTCCATCGCCAAGGATATTGAAGATACATTTTTAAAAGTTGCGTGTTTAGGGATAGAGAGTACCGGAATGTTACTTAATCGAATTACTTCCGTTGTGGTAGCACCAAATAAGTTTTGAGTAATGCCACCTTCACCTTGGGAGCCAAGTACGATGAGGTTAAAAGATTCTTTTTCAGCATAACTGCAAATGGCGGATATCACATTTTCCTGCTTGATAATGAAATTAGTGCTAACGCCCTTTTTGATGAGGTTTTTTTGATATGACTTCAATACCTTTGTGGCTTGGTTTTCCAAATTCACCACATATTCGGCAGTTTGTGCTGCAAAGTCATACACTGGGGTATAGGCAAACAATAATGTTAAGCTACTTTGCGGAGTGTTTGCAAGGTGACTAGCAAATTCCAAGGCGTTGAATGCATTGTCTGAAAGGTCTGTAGCAACAAGGATTTTCATGTAGTCCAACAAAATGTTTTATATGAATATAAGGACTAAATGAGATAATCTCAATAAGTTGTTGGCTATAAATGGATTAAGATCCGGGTGTGTTTTGTTTCGAATAGTTTGGAGAAAAGGATAAGGCCTAATGTAACAAATGTCACAACCGTTGGAAAATGAAACTATTAGTTTTGTTGAAAATTAGGAATTAGTAATCAACCGCACATGGATTTAATAGTAATAATTGGTTTTTTGGCTTCAATACTCATTGGCGTTAGTTTGGGTTTGATCGGAGGAGGTGGATCTATTCTTACGGTTCCGATATTGGTTTATCTTTTTGGGATTACTCCGGTTTTGGCAACAGCTTATTCCCTGTTTGTTGTAGGAAGTACTTCACTTGTAGGGTCTGTTAGCTATATGAAAAGAGGGAGTGTTTCCTATAAAACAGCTTTGGTATTTGCCATACCTTCTTTTACAGCGGTGTTTCTTACCAGAAAATATTTGGTACATGCTTTACCGGAAGTGTTGTTCACCTTTCAAGGAATTGAGGTCACAAGGGATGTGGGGATTATGGTGTTTTTTGCCATAATTATGGTAGCGGCAGCATTCTCTATGATCAAAAATGGTAAGAAACTTCAACCTGAAAGTAATGGGAATGACTTGGACTATCCGCTAATTGCTGTTCAAGGTTTGATGGAAGGGACTGTAACCGGTATAGTAGGAGCTGGTGGAGGTTTTTTGATTATTCCGGCATTGGTGCTTTTGGCAAAGCTTCCTATGAAAAAAGCAGTGGGCACATCATTACTAATTATTGCTGCGAAGTCATTGCTTGGCTTCACCGGTGATCTTACTACTCAAAAGATAGACTGGCACTTTTTATTGATCTTTACAGGGCTTAGTGTTACAGGGATATTTATTGGAAGTATGTTGTCCCGAAAAATCAACGATGCAGCCCTCAAGAAATCATTTGGTTGGTTTGTACTGATCATGGGGATTTACATTTTATTCAAAGAAATAACTGGAGTATGAGAGGAACCTTTTCTTATGTGATAGAAGTCACTTTTATCTAGGTAAGTATTCTCTAATTTAGTGTCATAATTAAACCTCTAAAGGGAACTTTTGCCCTATAGAGAAAGTATTAAAGTAATTAATTAACCGCATATAATATCAATTAGAAAGATGAAAATAGAACAAATTTATACAGGATGCTTAGCGCAAGGGGCTTATTATATAGAGTCTAATGGAGAAGCGGCTATCATCGATCCTCTTCGCGAAGTGGATCCTTATATTCAGAAGGCTGAAAGAAACGGGGCAAAAATAAAGTATGTTTTTGAAACGCATTTTCATGCTGATTTTGTCTCAGGACATAAAGACTTGGCTGAAAAGACTGGTGCTAAAATTGTCTTTGGCCCGACCAAAGCCAAACTGGGGTTTGAAGCTGTAGTGGCAAAGGATGGAGAGGAGTTTGAAGTGGGCGGAGTTAAGATTCAAGTGATTCATACTCCAGGGCATACCATGGAAAGTTCTTGCTATTTGTTGACCAATGAAGAAGGTAAGCAGGAAGCCATTTTCACTGGTGATACCTTGTTTATAGGAGACGTAGGAAGACCTGATTTGGCACAGAAAGTATCTGAAGACCTTACACAAGAAAAGCAGGCTGGCCATCTTTATGATTCTTTGAGAAATAAGATCATGCCTTTGCCTGATGACTTGATCGTTTATCCTGCACATGGAGCAGGAAGTGCATGTGGTAAAAACATGAGCAAAGAGACCTCAGATACCCTTGGCAACCAAAAAAAGACAAATTATGCTTTGCAGGAAATGAGTAAAGAGGAGTTTGTGGAGAAATTGATCAATGGGTTGACACCACCTCCAGCATATTTCCCGCAAAACGTGATGATGAATATCCAGGGATACGACAGTATCGATGAGGTCCTAAAGAGAGGAGAACAGGCATTGAGTCCAGATGAATTTGAGGCTACCGTCAATGATACTGGAGCCATTATGCTGGATACTAGGAGCCCGCAAGTATTTGCCAAAGGGTTTGTTCCCAACTCAATTAATATCGGAATTGATGGCAGTTTTGCAGTTTGGGTAGGGACCATGATCCCTGATGTAAAGCAAGAGATTTTGGTGATTGCCGAGGAGGGAAGAGAGGAAGAAGTAATTACTCGATTGGCTAGAGTGGGATATGACCATGCTATAGGTTACTTAAAAGGCGGTTTTGAGGGATGGGAGCAATCTGGAAAAGAAGTAGATGCTATCGAATCCATTTCAGCTGATGAATTGGCAGATATTAAGGCAAAGGATTCTGAAGTCTCAATTTTGGATGTTCGTAAAAGCAGTGAATTTGAAAGTGAACATGTTTTAGGAGCAATCAACGACCCTCTGGATTACATCAATGAGAATATGGATACACTTGACAAAAACCAAACCTATTATGTTCATTGTGCAGGAGGGTATAGGTCTATGATCTTTGCTTCTATCATGCGAGCGAGAGGATTTGAGAATATGATAGATGTAAATGGAGGCTTTAAGAGCATCAAGGAATCTGGGAAGTTTGAATTGACAGAATTTGTATGTCCAACGACCAAACTCTAATCTGATCTTTCATTAAAATTTGAATAGAAAAGGGGATGGTTTTATCCCCTTTTTAAATTAATAAACAGTATGGAAAAAATAATTGATTGGATTAGTCAGCCATGGCCTTGGTATGTGGCGGGTCCATTATTGGGACTGACAGTTCCTGTTTTACTATTGATAGGGAACAAGTCTTTTGGGATTTCATCCTCATTAAGGCATATCTGTGCGGCCTGTGTACCTGCCAAAATTCCATTCTTCTCATATGATTGGAAGAAGGAGGCCTGGAATCTTTACTTTGTTTTTGGAGTATTGGTAGGGGGGATGATCGTAGGATTCTTTTTCTCAAACCCCGAAGCTGTTGTGGTTGCGGAAAGTACTCAGAAAGATTTAGCGGTATTGGGAATCACGCAATACTCTAACTTACTTCCTTCTGAAATCTTTAATTGGCAAAACGTATTTACCCTGAAAGGGCTCGTTTTTTTTGTGTTTGGAGGTTTTATGGTGGGCTTTGGGACAAGGTATGCAGGAGGCTGTACATCAGGACACGCCATCATGGGGATCAGTAACTTACAATGGCCATCAGTGGTAGCGACCATCTTTTTTATGTTGGGGGGATTTGCAATGACGCATTTGTTTCTGCCAACGCTAATGAAAATTGCAGGATTCTAAAATTTAAGACAATGATGAAAGAAGATATATTGGAAAAGCCGGTCGAGTGTGAATCACCAAACCTTCAGAAGAAAAGAGAAACTGGTATTGGATTGTTGAAGTATATGGTTGTGGGAGTTTTCTTTGGTATAATTATGGTCAAATCAGAAGTGATCTCATGGTTTAGAATCCAAGAAATGTTTCGCTTGCAATCTTTTCATATGTATGGAGTAATAGGCTCTGCGGTATTTGTGGGAATGATCTCTATATTTCTGATCAAGAAGTTTAACATCAAGACATTTTCAGGAGAGAAGGTGGTAATCCAAGACAAGGAATTTAGAAAAGGCCAAATCATAGGAGGCTTTATCTTTGGTTTAGGGTGGGCAATCACTGGAGCATGTCCCGGACCATTGTTTGCCCAAATTGGAACAGGCTTCACCGTAGTTACCGTTACTTTGATCAGTGCTTTGGTAGGGACTTGGGTATATGGAAAGTTGGCTGATAAACTGCCTAATTGATCAGATTATTCTTAACAGAAAAAGTGAGTGGGACTAATCCACTCGCTTTTTCTGTTTTATTTAAATACTCTTTTGTAAACAGCTCGAACAAGTAAGATGGCACTGATTATTACAATTCCAGCAATGATAAATTCCATACTGTATTTTTTTATTAGAGCAAAGTAAGTAAAATAAAATCAAAGTAATGAAGTGCTTTATTAAACAGCTTGGGTGCAATCGTTTGCTATAGTTATAATTTAAAATCATTGGTCTTATTGCTTAAAAAGTCCTTTACTTTGTGGGACAAACCTATTACTACAGACCTATGAACTTATTAAGAAAGAGGCGTATAGCACTAAGCGGACTTTTTTTTCTTGCGGGATTGAGCTTTGCATCTTGGGCTTCCAGAATCCCTGATTTTCAGCAATTATTTGATTTAAGCGAAGGGCAATTAGGAACATTGTTGCTAGGGATGCCCTTGGGCTCGTTGATCGCACTGCCTTTGGCAGGTTGGGCCGTGGACAAATACGGAAGCCGTACAGTTATCATAGTGGGGAGTTTGTTTTATGCTTTGTCGCTTTTGAGCTTAGGGTATACGGTGAGTGTTTTTCAGCTAGGAGCTGCAGTAATTATTTTCGGAATGATGGGGAACATCATGAACATTTCCTTGAATACCCAGGCTTTGTTGGTGGAGGATGGTTATCAAAGAAGTATTCTGGCTTCCTTTCATGGATTATGGAGTTTGGCAGGTTTTGCCGGTGCAGGTATTGGTGCGTTGATGATTAAATTGAAATGGGAACCTAAGTTGCACTATTGGGTAGTGGCTGGGATCATGATCTTGATTCTTCTATCAGCTTACCGATTACTTTTCAAAGAAGAAAAGAAAGGCAGCGGTGGAGGGCTGGTGCTGAAAAAGCCTGATGCGATTCTGTTAAGAGTGGGTTTGGTAGGGTTTTTTGGGATGATGTGCGAGGGATGTATGTTTGATTGGAGTGGGGTTTATCTCAAAAAGGTGGTCATGGCAGGGGCTGATCTAGTGCCTTTAGGGTATGTGACTTTTATGGCAGCAATGGCTTCAGGACGTTTTTTTTCGGATACATTGGCCAATAGGTGGAGTAAAATAGTGATGCTTAGAATTTCTGGTGGGTTAATCGGCTTGGGTTTAATCCTTGCAGTGGCAGTTCCTACTTTTTGGGCAGCAGTAACCGGGTTTTTACTGGTTGGTTTTGGTACAGCATCAGTGATTCCTTTGTCATACAGTATAGCAGGTCGTTCAAAAATGTATTCACCTGGCATTGCTTTAGCCTTGGTCAGTACCATTTCTTTTTTCGGTTTTTTGTTGGGACCACCTCTGATCGGCTTTATTGCCGAAATCTTTAACCTTCAGGTTTCTTTTACGGTGATAGCATTGATGGGGACTTGCATCACTTTATTGGTAAGTATAAAAACACAGATATTTGATGCCCACAAAACTCCAGCGAATAAAAAGGTAAGCACTAGTTCTTGATTTGGGAGAAATACTTTTCGAAGCAAGTAAATTCGCCAAAAATCGGTTGTGGGTTTATTCTCTTAAAAAAATCAAATTTCCCTATCTTTGCAGCCTATGAGCAAAAGAGATTTCAAAAGATATACAGTTACTTCCGCTTTGCCTTACGCAAACGGACCTTTACATATTGGGCATTTAGCAGGATGTTATATTCCTTCTGATATTTATGTACGCTATTTGCGTTCATTAGGCAAGGATGTGGCCTACATCTGTGGCTCTGATGAGCATGGAGTGGCGATCACCATCAAGGCCAAAAAAGAAGGGGTGACTCCACAAGAAATAGTGGATCGATACCATGGTATCATGAAGTCCAGTTTTGAGGAGTTTGGAATCAGTTTTGACCATTATTCCAGAACCAGTGCACCCGTTCACCATGAGACAGCTTCTGCATTTTTTTCTGACTTGTATGAAAAGGGTGAGTTTTTGGAGCAATCCACCGAGCAGTACTATGATGAGGAGGCGGGCCAGTTTCTGGCAGATAGGTATATAGAAGGAACTTGTCCTAAGTGTGGCTATGAGCAAGCTTATGGAGATCAGTGCGAGAAGTGTGGGACATCATTGAGTCCTACTGATCTAATTAACCCTAAATCAAAGTTGAGTGGAAACTCACCTGTTTTGAAAGAAACCAAACATTGGTTTTTGGATTTGGCCAGGTATACAGATTTCCTGAAGAAGTGGATTTTGGTTGACCATAAGGGGGATTGGAAAAACAACGTGTTGGGCCAATGCCGCTCGTGGCTAGAGGCAGGAGACGGCCTTCAGGCACGTTCTATGACCAGGGACATGGACTGGGGAGTTCCTGTTCCGGTAGAAGGGGCTGAAGGGAAGGTTTTATATGTGTGGTTCGATGCACCTATTGGCTACATTTCCTCTACGAAGGAATGGGCAGCGGAAAAAGGCTTGGATTGGGAGCCCTATTGGAAAGACCAAGATACCAAATTGGTACATTTTATAGGAAAGGATAATATAGTTTTTCATTGCATCATTTTCCCGGCAATATTAAAGACACATGGAGAATATGTGCTTCCAGACAATGTACCGGCCAATGAATTTTTGAATTTGGAAGGCGACAAAATTTCAACTTCAAGGAATTGGGCAGTATGGTTGCATGAGTATTTGAAAGACTTCCCTGGCAAGCAAGATGTGTTAAGATATGTCCTAACAGCAAATGCACCTGAAACCAAGGACAATGACTTTACTTGGAAAGACTTCCAAGGAAGAAACAACTCTGAATTGGTGGCCATTTTCGGGAATTTTGTAAATAGGGCTGTAGTACTTACCCACAAATACTTTCAAGGATCCATTCCGGAAAGAGGCGATCTGTCACCTTATGACCAAGAAGTGATTGATGAGTTGAAAGCATACCCCAACAAAATTGCCGCTTCGATAGAAAAATACAGGTTCAGAGAAGCCTTGAGTTTGGTAATGGACTTTGCCAGACTTGGTAACAAATATTTAGCGGATACCGAGCCTTGGAAGACCATCAAAGAAGATAAGGAGAGAACAGCAACCATCTTAAATATAGCGCTCAACATTGCTGCTAATTTAGGCGTTGTTTGTGAGCCATTTTTACCGCTTACCGCGGAGAAATTATCAAGCATGCTAAATACAAGAGGCTTGAAATGGACTGATGCAGGAGCTGATAATTTATTGAAAGGTGGAGAAGAGATTGGAAAGGCAGAGTTGTTATTTGAAAAAGTAGAGGATGAAGTCGTTGATGCCCAAGTTCAAAAATTAATGGAAGCAAAGAAGCAGAATGAAGCAGCAAATGCTACCGTTCCTGCAGTGAAGGAAAATATTTCTTTTGATGATTTTACCAAGCTAGATCTTCGAGTTGTGACGGTTTTGGAAGCTGAAAAAATGAAGAAGTCAAAAAAGTTGATAAAGCTGACAGTTGACACTGGCTTGGAAAAAAGGACGGTACTGAGCGGAATAGCTGAGCATTTTAATCCTGAAGAATTAATAGGTAAACAAGTAACCATGTTGATTAATTTGGCTCCCAGGAAAATGATGGGCGTTGAGTCTGAAGGTATGATATTGATGGCTGAAGATAAAGATGGAGCATTGAGATTAATGATGCCACATGAAGCTACAGCACCGGGATCACCAATAAGTTAGAAAAGAAAGCGCATCTTTAGATCGGCTTAAGGATGCGCTTCTTGTTGTTTTTAGTAAAGCCAAAGAAAAATAAATAGGTGGTAGGTCTTCTAATGTTTTATTGCTGAAAATATCGTAAATAAGGTGTTTTTTTCTTTGTATGAAGGTGTATTTTTAACGGACGTTAATTTTCTAAATACCTGATTTAATGACATTCTTTTATCTAAGTAATTGTTTTGATAAGACTGGACTGTATGAAGTTCATAAACAAGGCTTTAATGAAATACATGGAGTAAATAATACTAGCTATTTAGGCCCCTTAAATAATGGTAATGAAGCTTTACGAAAGGCAAGAATAAATTTTGAAAAGGTAAGCTTATGAGTTCACTGTTGCGCGGATAAGGTGAAAAAAATTTTTATTATCAGGTTAAAGTAAAGCTGAAAGGGTTAAGACTATTTTAATAGTTGTTGATGCTAAGGGCAAAGCTTTGCCTTAAAGGTAGTTTATGGGTTTGCTTCAAAAAACCTTAGCTTTCTATACCTTACAGGAAAGGATACACTGATAGGGTATACTTCATCCATCAATAGACTTTTGATTTTCCAATCAGAAAAACCGCCACCAACTTCGTAAGGAATATATTGGACTCCATCTAAGCAGTTTATAAAGTTTAAGTTGTCTACCACACCTACAGAAGTCGCCTTCAATAGAGATTCTTTTCTGGTCCAAAGTTTAAAAAACTCATGTCTTGGTGAGTAAGCATTTTCAATAAAGTGAGCTTCTGGTTTTGTGAAACAATTGTTGATTAGGGATAAAAAATCAAACTTACTATCAACGAACTCAATATCTACTCCCAGCTCATCACTACAAAATCCAAAAATTACCCAGTCTTTGGAGTGAGAAATGTTAAAATTAAAATTCCTATGATTTTTAATGGCAGGTTTTTTATTCATACCTTCTATGAACTCTACTTCTTCTGGTTCGCAATTAAGATATTTGGACAATAATGTCTTGAGGAAGCCCTTTCCAATAGCATACCTTAACCGATCACTTTCTTTCTGATACCGGTTCATCGTATTAAACTCTTGTGGGGTGAGAAGCTGTAAAATTTTATCAATTTTATCTTTTAATTTCTGCACAGGAACTCTCCACAAATCAACATTTTCGCCGATTTTGAAGTCTGACTTCACGGTCCAATTAGGAAGCAAAACGGTGCTACAATGAATTTTGCTTATAAACAGTTGACTATCCATCATTTGACACATTTTGTCGATAATTGACTGATTTTATTTTGAATTCGAGAAAAACTTATCGAATTCAAATTATTTGGGACTTTTCTCAATTCTTTTTATTTAAACGATTTTTACTACCAGGAGTATTATCTGTTTCTTTTTTGATATCAAATATTTTCAAAAATTAATTCCTATTTATTGATGAATTTTGAGGTGAGTTGCTTGGTACATTTTAAAATGAACAGAAGAGCCAATATTGTAATCTTGATGTTTTATGAGCCGACAATCAAAGAGGACAAACTGTGCGTGACTAAGTTTTTCTTACCTTCCAATTTATCATATAATAGTAAAGCTAATCAAATTTTGAATCAATAAAAATGTATTTCATACTAAAAAAAATGAATTAAGTATTTTAGTGTTCGAAAGGTTCAAAAATAGAAACAATCATGGCTAAAAAGTCCTAATTAATAATCTAAAATTGTGTTATTTATATTAAAAATGATAATAAATATTGATTGTCGATAAAGAATTGATTTTCGGATAAACTCAGTTTATCCGAAAATCACCTTCCATTATCTTTCGTTTAAAAGATTTTGAAGTTTGTTTGCAAATGGTGCTCCAAATGGCGCATCAAACATACTATTGTGATCTCCTTCAATGTCTATCACATTTACTTTCTGCACAAATGACGACCATCCATAATATTTTTCATCTGTTACAGGAGCTATTTTTATGGCAGCTTTGAAAAGTGTAAGTTCCGCACTGATAGGAGATAAGGAATAATTTAGCAATGACTCCGCATTAATTTGTTTTATTTCTTTAATAATTTGGAACCGGTCTTTATTGATTTCTTCCTTTTTAGCCATTCCTACTTTAGAACGCCATCCGTCCATTTTTCTTTTGATTACTCTAGCTTTAGTGGTTCTAAAGGTTTTTGGTGCCTTAAACAATAACTCTAGTTCCACTTTTCTTTGATTTAACTGATCAGCTAGTCTTTGCTTAAAGGTTTTTGAATTAATATCTCTAAAATCATCTGGTTCAATACTGGTATCAAAGATTATTAGTTTTCCTAGTTCTTTTCCCATCGAAAGTAGTTGCTTGGCCATTTCGAATGCAACATAACCTCCGAAAGAGTATCCACCAATATGGTAGGGGCCCTGAGGGTTATGAGCAATGATTTCATTGACATAGTGCTTGGCCATATTTTCTATTCCTCGGTTAGGTTCGTCAATACCGTTTAGGCCTTTAGCTTGCAGCCCGAAAAGAGGTTGTTCTTTGTCAACATATTCAATTAGTTTAAAGTAATTGGTGATATTGGCAGCTATCCCGTGAATGAGGTAGATAGGAGGCTTGTTGCCTGATTCTTTTATAGGAATTAGTGAAGTCCAATCTTGAGTTTCCTCAATCAGTTTATTTTTATTGTCCAATAGCTGAGCAAATTGTCTTACAGTGGGATTTTTAAATAGCGAAGTAAGTGGAAGGTTTTGTTTAGTTTCTTTATCTATTTTGCCCATTACTTCAACAGCCATTATGGAATGTCCTCCGAGTTCGAAGAAATCATCATCAAGACTTATATGGTTTACATTAAGACTCCTTTTCCATATTTCACTTACGAGTTTTTCGGTATCTGACTGGGGTGAGAGGCCTATGTTGATTGGGCTAGCTTCTAGAAGTTTAGGAGTAGGTAAAGCGTCTAGGTCAACTTTCCCGTTTGGTGTAAGTGGAAAAGCTGTAATTATAATCCACTCAGAGGGAATCATATATTCAGGTAGAAACTTCCTCAAGGTTTGCTTTTGCTCTTGAAGACTTCTTTTTTGATTGACCAATGTAGTACTTTGGTCTCCAGTCAGCAAAGGGTCATTTTCCTCAATGATGTATGCTACAAGCATTTTGTCACCATTTGTAGAATTGAAATCAGTGACGAGCGAGGCCTCTATTCCACTTAGGTTGTTTATTTGCTGCTCTATCTCTCCAATTTCGATTCTTTGGCCTCTAAGCTTTATTTGTTTGTCAATTCTTCCCAAACAAACTAGTTCTCCATTGGGAAGGTATTTGCCCAAATCTCCTGTTTTATAGAGAGTGCCTTCATCATTTACAAGATTTGTGAGAAAACGCTCTTTGTTTAATTCCTGCCTATCCCAATAGCCACTAGCTACTCCATTACCTGCTATGTAGATTTCCCCTGTCTCCCCTAACGGTAATAGTTGTTGATGTTCATCAAGAATGTAGATTCTTGTATTATTGACTGGTCTCCCGATAGACTTACACTCTTCTACATGCTTAATTTGTTTAATAGTGGAAAAAATAGTCGTTTCTGTTGGGCCATAGGCATTCCAAATTTCGTCAGTAATTTTAAGTAGTTTTGTAATTAAACTTTCTTGAAAAGGTTCTCCTCCAGAAACAATCTTTAGAGGTAGATAATAGTCCCATCCCACCTGAACAAGCATTTGATAAGTAGCTGGGGTGGAAAACATGCGTGAAATACGTTGTTCTTTTAATGCTTTTAGCAAGAGTCTACCATCTTTAGAAGTATTACTGTCTGCCATGACCAAAGTGGCTCCATGGGCAAGAGGACTGTAAAATTCCGCCCCTGCTACGTCAAATGATATCGTAGTAATGGCAAGTAACCTGTCTGAGTGATGCATTCCAGGATTATTTTTAACTCCTAATACAAAATTCACTAAGTTACCATGAGTCACTTCTACTCCCTTAGGTTGACCTGTGGAACCTGATGTATATAATATATATACCGGATCATGTTGCTCTATTTTAACAGATGGTCTAACAGGACTGTAGTGGGCAGAAGTGTCTTTGAATATGGAGAAGTTGATGACTTCTATAGGTTTTTTAGAAATGAATTCACGTTTCTTAGCTGTAATAAGAGCTGTTGCACAAGAATCCTCCAACATGTAATCAATTCTGTCCTTTGGAAGGTCAGGGTCTATTGGAATATATACCCCCCCTGCTTTAATTACCCCTAAAATGCCAATTATTAAATCGGCTGATCTTGGAAGAGAAACACCAACATGTTCTCCTTTTCTAATGCCACTTTTTATTAAAAAATTTGCAAACTTATTAGATTCCTCTTCAAGGTTTAAGTAACTAAGCTGTTGTTGTTTAAATTCTAATGCTAGCTTTTGCGGTCTGATTTTGACTTGGTTTTCAATCAGCTTTAAGACAGTTAAATCTGAATTGTAAGCTGAAGTCGTATCCAGATTGAACTTATTGTATTCCTCCAATATAATTGATTGGCTTTGGCTAAAAATTTTATAAATGGGTATGTTAGGATTTTTGCTTACGACTCCAAGTAGATATTCAAAATCTACCATGAGCTTTTCTACTGTCTCTGATTTGAGGAGGGAAGTGTTGTAATGCCATTCAAATTGAATAGAATCGTTAAAACTTGTTATGTTTAAGGCCAATTCGAAGTTATCAAACTTTCTTGGGTTGTTGACTATTGAATATTCGAGACCATGAAAGTTGATGTTGTCTATTCCACTATCAATATTAAGGACTATTGGTACCAGTGGCGAATTGGAGGGGTCACGTTTGATTTTTAATTTGGGCAGAAGTTTGCTATAAGTAAAAAGTGTATGGTCATAGCTTTCCTGGATTTGAACATTTCTTTCATTGATGTATTCAGTTACTGTTTTCTTATCGTCAATTTTCGATTTCATTGGTAGCAAAT
Organism: Echinicola sp. 20G; assembly: GCF_015533855.1. Classification (GTDB taxonomy): domain Bacteria; phylum Bacteroidota; class Bacteroidia; order Cytophagales; family Cyclobacteriaceae; genus Echinicola. The sequence continues at coordinate 2,640,914 of NZ_AP024154.1, forward strand.
TGACACAGTGACCAATCAAATTAAAGTAGCCTTTTGTTGACTGACCTGCTGAAGGTAAACCAATGGTGATACTATCTGCCAAGGAAAATTTAGCAATAAGGAGCTCAAAGGTGGCAAGTAATGTATTAACCAAGCTAGTGTTTAATGATTTGGCTAATGACTTTATTTGTTCAGCTTTTTCATGATTTATTTTACCATCAATTCTTTTACTACCATATGTTTTGATCGAAGGTCGTTTATAATCTGATGGTAAACAGAATGAGGAATCTTTCTCAAATTGATTTAGCCAAAATTGTTCAGTCTCCAAGAAGCTTTCGCTTTGTTCAAATTTGTGAATAGCTTCAGAGTATTTCTCAAATTGGTCAGGTGATGGTAATGAATGTGGATTGTTTTCAAGTTTCGAAGTATAAATTTCACTGATTTCCTCGAGTAATATGCCAAGCGACCAACCGTCAGCGATAATATGGTGTATGGTTAAAGTAAAGCGATAATGCTCAGGGGACAATTGATGTAAAAAGGTACGCACCAGAGGACCTTTTTCTAGTTCGAATGCAGTTTCAGCATCTTTCTCATGGAAATCTTTTAAACGTATCTTTTGATCATCTTTTGACAGCATCGATAGATCAAATTGTGCTGTCAAATGAATCTGTGATTGATGAATATATATATGATTACCATCATTACTAAAAGTAGACCTAAGTAGTTCATGTCTTTCTAAAACTTCCTTAAATGAATCATTGAGGATTTCAGGTTTTAAAACGCCTTTAAAATCCAAAGAGAGTGATTGATTGAAGGAAAGGTTTGCCTCTTGTCCTCCCAGTTTGCAAGCCAACCAAATTTCCTTTTGAGGAGGGATAGTGGAAATAGATTTAACTATATGGCCTTGTTTGAAGGGGTTGTAATCAACTGGTATGTACTTAAAAGTAGAATTCATGATATTAAGAATTAAAAGTTAGTGACTCCAATAAAAGGTACTTACCTGCTCTATTTGGATCATTAATGAACCATGCAGGTTTTCCATCCAATGTTTTACCAAGTAATGCTCCTGGTACTGGAGGTTTATCATAATTTGTAAAGAAAGAATTACTTTTTAGAACTTCAATTTTTTCACCTTCATTGGGTAAATGTTCACGTGAAATTGTGTTAGTTTGCGTACTTTTTGGCTCGTTTTTTCTTTCTCCTGTAGTGTTAATATTAACATTTAACAATAGATTGATTTGTTGGGATAGTTGTGTCATTTGCTTACTAATAAGCAACAAAGCCTCTTTATCGACATTGCTTAGATTACTTTGGATCTGGTTAATTCTGTTTGACACTTCATCAGATTCAATTTTGAGATTGTTATCATTTACTGAATTCTTCAAATCAGAGGTTTCCTGAGAGAATTTAAGCAAATGATTCACAAGTTTGTCTAAGCTATTAAAAGAGGTTGTTAAGAGTTTAAATGATAATGGTGTTTTAAACTCTTTCTGGAAAGTAAAAGATAATTGGGTTAGTAGAAGGGAATCTAAGCCCATCTCCATAAATGTTTGATGGTCAGGTGTGTTTTCGTAATTGATGCCTGATATATCTAATAAAATTTTTATCAGCTTATCTCTAATCCTTTTCCTTGGGGTTAGTTCAGCTTCAGCCTGCAAGGGAGAGGGAAATATTACAGTTTCTTCAGTTTTTGTTTCTAATATTCTATCTGTTTGGATAGGATCAATCCAGCATCTTTGTTTGTCAAATGCATAGGTTGGAGTTTCTATAAAGTTATTGTTTTCTCCATGATAAAATTTGTCCCATTTAGGTTTGATACCAAGGGAAATTAGTCTCCCAAATTGAGTCAATATATAGTGATACTCATTTTTTTCATCTAAACGGTTTAAACTGTTAACTGTTTGAGATTTGGAAGCGGATTTATGTTGCTTTATTAGGGTAGATAAACCATTTCCTGGGCCTATTTCTAAGAAAATGGTTGTTGCATTGAGTGATGTTATATGTTCAATAGTTGGAGAGAACAAGACAGACTTTCTGAGGTGATCTGTCCAATATTTTGTAGAAGTTGCTTCTTCTTCAGTTAAATGTTTTCCTGTAACTGTTGAAATAATGGGGATTTTAGGTTGCTTCATCTTCACTTTACTAACTTCCTCATGAAAAGCATCCAAAATGGGATCCATCATGCTTGAATGAAAGGCATGACTTGTGAAGAGTTTTTTATGTAGAATTTCATGTTTCTCCAAAATCAAGGAGAATTTTTCAATTTGGTAAGAAGGTCCAGCAACCACACAAAGCTCAGGAGAGTTGATAGCGGCTATTGATAGGTCTTCTGAGATGAGGGTGTTGATCTTATTCACCGACGCTCTTACTGAAAGCATATCCCCATGTGGTAGATCGGCAACCAACTTTCCCCTAATAGCAACCAACCTTATGGCATCTTCAAGACAGAATATTCCAGAAAGATGAGCGGCTACAAATTCACCAATACTGTGACCGCATAAATAGGAAGGAACTACTCCCCATGACTGCCATTGCTTAGCAAGCGCATATTCAATTGCAAAAATTGCTGGTTGTGTATATTTGGTGTTTTTTAATATTGATTCTGCAATACTGTCACTTTCATTAGGGAAAATGATTTCTCGTAATGAAAAGTCAATGTGTGTATTAAAAAGACTTATGCAATGATCCAAAGCTTCTCTAAATATTGGAGCAATTTGGTATAAATCTTTTCCCATATTTAAATATTGTGCTCCTTGACCGGGAAATAAAAATATTGGATTGGGTACCTCGGTTGTTACTCGATTGGTTGGAGCGGGAGAAGATTCAGTCTTTTCAAGTTCTTTAATAAGGTTCTCTCGATCACTGAAAGTTAAATAACTTTTGTAGGAAAATTCACTTTTTTTACGGTTGATCGAGTAGGAGAGATCGTCAAGGTTAATGTGGGGAGCACTTTCTATAAATTGCCTTAGTTTCTTCCAATAGAGGTGCAAACTGTTTTCGGATTTTGCTGCAATGTTTATTACCTTATAAGGTTTAGTTGAGGATTTAACTGTGTGAGCTTTTTCTGGGTATTCTTCTACGACAATGTGGACATTTGTTCCTCCGATACCAAAAGAGCTTACTCCAGCTTTTCTTGGGAAATCTTCTATCCAATCTGTAGTGCTATTGTTGATAAAAAAAGGCGTATTGACAAAGTCAATATTACTGTTAAGTTCATTAAAGCCGACGGTAGCAGGAATTTTTTTGTTTCTTAAGGCTAGGACTGTTTTGATCAATCCCGCTACACCAGCAGCAGCAGTAAGGTGTCCAATATTACTTTTTACCGATCCCAAGGTACATTTATGTTGTCGGTTATTTGTGAAGCCAAAAGCCATTTTAAGTCCTTCGGCTTCAATAGGGTCACCAACTGGCGTTCCAGTTCCATGCATTTCAACATAACTTATGGATTCCGGTGAAGTTTGAGCATCTTTCAAGGCGGCGTGAATGGCTCCTGCCTGTCCTTCTGCACTTGGTGCTGAAAAACTGCCTTTATTACCTCCATCGTTATTGACCCCTATGCCTTTAATGACTGCTAAAATAGTATTACCATCTTCAATGGCCTTGTCTAAATTTTTTAATAGAACTGCTCCAGCCCCGTCATTAAATAAAGTGCCAGAAGAAGTTTTGTCAAAAGGCTTACAATGGCCATCTTTGCTGAAAATTGCTCCCTCCTGATATAAATGGCCGGTTTTTACTGGAGAAGAAACAGAACTACCTCCAGCTATTGCCATTTCACATTGTCCAGACCTGATACTCTGTACAGCTTGAGCCACAGCAAGTAGAGAAGTAGAGCATGCTGAATAAACACTTATGGCTGGTCCACTTAAGTTAAGGTGATAGGCTGTTCGGGAAGAAACATAATCTTTTTCATTAAGTGTCATTACAGGGATAGAACCAAACCTTTCGACCAGTTTCCTGTTAGGAAGTATATTGTTTTGGTAATAGGTGTTGTTATTTGTACCAGCAAAAACCCCTATTTTGCTCTTTTGCTCATTGGAAGAGAAGTGCTCATTTTCTAATAATTCCCAAGCAATTTCAAGAAAAATCCTTTGTTGGGGATCCATTAAAGCAGCTTGGGACGGGGGAATACCAAAAAACAAAGGATCAAACTTTTCGACATCCTGGATGATTCCTCTGGCGGGGACATAGTTAGGATCATTTTTTAAATAATCAGGAATTGTACTGTCCAATTCATCTTTTGAAAACCTTGAAATTGAAGATTTACCTTCTAGAAGATTTTTCCAAAAACCAGCTACATCATCTGCACCAGGGAATCTACCCGAAAGTCCTACAATTGCAACATCACTTTGCGTTGAAGCTTGCAGTTTTTTAGAAGTGTTTTTTGGAAATGTATTTTTTTGCTCTGGCTCCAAGTGTTTAGTAAGTGCCTTAATTGTAGGACTCTGATAAATGTTAGGAACGGTTATTACTAGTCCAAGCTCTTCTTTTATTTCGATAGATAGTTTTTGAGCAAGCAGTGAATTGCCTCCAAATTCAAAGAAATTATCTTCTGTTCCAATAATGTCAAAATTGAGTATGTTTTTGAAAATCCTAGATAAACTTTTCTCTATTTCACTTTTGGGGTTTACAATAATGGAATCAAATTCTTCTCTTCGACTTATTGGCAAAGGAAGGTTATTACGATCTATTTTTCCGCTGGTAGTTTTTGTGAAATCACTTAGCTTCACAAAGATGGAAGGGATCATGTACTCGGGCAGCGTTGTGGCTAGGTGTTGAATTATACTTTTTTGAGAAATATTGTCAGATTGATCTGTAGTATAGTAGGCGACTAAAAATTTATAACCGTCTTCATTTTCCCTAGCCACTACAACTACTTGATTTATTAAAGCATATTCGTTAAGAACAGCTTCAATTTCTCCAAGTTCGATCCTATACCCTCTTATTTTTACCTGATGATCTCTTCTTCCTAAGAAAGTAATTGTTCTATCAGTTTCAATTTTTGCAATGTCCCCCGTTTTATAAACTTTAATGTCTCCTTTTTCGGGGTGAGAGATTGTTTTGAATTTTTGTGAGGTTAGTTCATGTTGATTTAAATAACCACTTGCTAGGCAAGGACCCGCAATAACCAGTTCCCCTTCTTTTTCTAATCCTTCATTTAGCACACATTCCTTATCATCTAAGATAAAGGCTTGAACATTGTCAATTGGAAACCCTATACTTGGTAAGTTTGGCCATTTGTTCACATCATTGCCTGATAGTTTTAGATTAGTTACGATCACAGCCGTTTCAGTAGGGCCATACTGATTGTAAAGGTCTGCTGACTCGATTTGGGAATAAAACTTTCGAATATTGGGTGTGATTTTTAGTTGTTCCCCGGCAGTTATGATTTCCTTGATAGATTGAGGGTATAGATTGTTTAGTACAGCGGCGTTACACAAAGCCTGAAAGCTAACAAAAGGCTGGAATAAGCGATTGATTTTGTTACGTTCGATAAACTTCAAAAGACCCAAAGGATTTTTCACTAATTCTTCGGTTGTAAGAAATAGGGTTCCGCCTGTGGTCAGCGTGCTAAAAATCTCTTGAAAGGAAACATCAAAAGTTAATTTTGTGAACTGTAGAGTGTTCGCTTTACTGTTGGCCATAGAGTTTTTCTGTTGCCAAATTAATAGGTTGACTAATGCTCGATGAGGTACACAGACTCCTTTTGGTTTTCCCGTAGAACCTGAAGTAAAAATTGTATATGCGATATGCTCAGGAGATATTTGACGAGTAGTTCCTAAGATAGGATAACTAAGAAGTCTTTTTTTAATGTCGTTTATTCCTAAAACCCTGACTCCACTCCCTTCTAGACTATTATCAGTTTCATTTGCAATTAAAATAGAAGAAGCTGTGCTTTCAATAATAATTTTTTTTCTTTCATTCGGAAATTCAGGAGCAATAGGAACATAAGAAGCCCCGCACTTCATGATACCTAAAATTCCAATGATCATTTCTAAGGATCTGTTTAAGATTATTGGAACTTGGTCGTGTTGATTTACGCCCTCATCTATTAGGAGATTGGCTAGTTGGTTACTTTTGTCCTCTAATTGCTGATAGGTGAGGGTTTGACCCTCAAGATTTAAGGCAATGTTATTAGGATATTTGAGAAAGGCCTCAAAAAATAGATCCACGATGGACTTATCTGAGTAGTGGTTGATTTCTTCTGGATTCATAGTGGAGAAATTTAGAAAAATTGATTCTTCAAACTGAAGAATTCGAATGGATATCTTTAAGTAAGAATAATTATTTTTTAAATATATAAAAATGTTTTTTGTAAATAAAAAAACGAAATTAAAATATTGTATTTAAATGGAAAATTAATACAAAAAATAACTTGATTGCTAGGTAAGTAGTTATAATTCAGTTGTTTTGTATTTGTTTTTTGATGAAATTACGTTTTGTAAGTTATTCGCTAAATTTTTTACATTGGGAGCATCAAACATTGTATAATGATCTCCTTCAATGTCCAGTGGAATTATATTATTGACAAAGGGTTTCCAGCCATAGGTGTTTTTATCTCTTATGTAGCTGATTTTGATTTTAGCCCTAAATAGATAAATGTCAATATTCAGCGGTTTCATTTTGTAAGCCTTTATGGAGTTTAAATGAATAGTCTTAATATTTTCGAATATTAATTTTCTTATATGAGATGGTTTGTATTTCTTGGTATAAAGAGTATTAATTTTTCTTTCAAGGGCACGCCGTTTTGTGGTTATAAAAGTTTGCGGAGCCCGAAAAAGTAGCTGAATATCTACTAATCGTTTATTTACTGAATGAGTAAATGACTTTATGTTTTTTTGCCAAGTGGTAGATTGTTTTTCATTCAAAGGCAAAACATCTGTATCGAAGAGAATAAGGTACGAGACTTTTTTGCCCAGACTTAAAAGTTGTCTAGCCATTTCGTAGGCTACATAACCTCCGAAAGAATATCCTCCTAATAGGTAAGGGCCTTTTGGATTGTGTTCCAATATTTCTTTAATGTAATGAGCTGCTATATTTTCAATTCCGAATATGGGTTTTTCTGACCCATCTAGACCCTTTGCTTGAAGGCCAAACAATGGTTGTTCGGGGCTTACATGATCGACCAAATTAAAGTAATTAGTGATATTGGCGTTGATTCCGTGAATAAGGTAGAGTGGAGGGAGCGAACCAGATGGTTTGATTGGTGTTAAGGATTTCCAAAACTGGGATTCTTGTTTGCTTTTTTCATGGGAATTTAGAAGCTCACAGAATTTCTCTAATGTTGGGTTTCTGAAAATAGTGGTTAAGGGGTAATAATGCTCTGTCATTTGGTCAATTTTTGCCATCAGTTCAACAGCTAAAATTGAGTTTCCTCCAAGCTTAAAAAAATCATCGTTGGGTTTGATATGCTTGATTCCAAGAACTTGAGACCAAATTTCCCGAACAGCTTTTTCTTTGTCAGATAATAAGAAGCTCCTATCCGAGTTATCAGCTTCCTTTTGAAATGGGGCCGGTAAGGCCTTAAAGTCAATTTTTCCATTTAGAGTTAAAGGAATTTTTGTGATTTTGATCCAAAGTTGGGGGATCATGTAATCAGGAAGGAGCTTTTCGAGTTTTGACTTCCAAATAGAAAGTTGATGATCCGATATTTCTTTGTCTAAATCTGTAATAATGTAAGCTACTAGAACTTTGATCCCAATAGAATTCGAAGGTGCAGTTATAACAGCAGATTTAATATTGTTCAAACGAATGATTTGATTTTCTATTTCTTCTAATTCAATTCTATGTCCTCTAATTTTTACCTGTGAGTCCATTCTTCCCTCAAATAAAATTTCTCCATCTTCAGTCAATGAACCAAGGTCACCTGTCTTATAAATAATTTCATTACCATTAGAGAAAGGGCTTTGTATGAATTTTTCTTTATTCAGTTCATTTTTTTTCCAATAGCCTTTGGAGACACCTGTCCCTCCAATTACGATTTCACCTTTTTGTCCTGGTGATAGTAAGTTCAAGTTATTATCAAGAATGTAGATGGACGTGTTATGTATGGGCGAACCGATAGTTAATTTTTGGAGGTTTTTTGTGATTCTTTTTATTGAAGAGAAAATCGTAGTCTCCGTTGGGCCATATTCATTCCATAATTCGTCAGAAAGATCCAGAAGTCGATTGGCCAAATCATTGGATAAAACCTCCCCTCCAGTTATCAGTTTAATTGGTAGTTTTTTCCTCCAGCCTATGTTAATGAGCATTCTGTATGTTCCGGGCGTGGAATGAAGCATGGTGATTTTCTTTTCTTCAAGAAAAGAAAGAAGTAGTCTTCCATCCTTTATAGTTTCTTGGTTTGCAATGATGAGCTCGCTTCCATTACATAATGGAAGTAAGATTTCCATGATAGAAACGTCGAATGAAAACGAAGTAATAGCCAAGAGTCTATCTTTAGAAGTAATTCCAGGGCGTTGTTGAGATGAAAGAAGTAAATTTAAAAGATTTCCATGTGTCATGATGACACCTTTTGGCTTGCCAGTTGATCCAGAGGTATAGATCATGTAAGCCGCATCGAGTTGATTAATTTTTGTGCTTGGAAAGTCAATATTTGGGGGGCATTGTTTTAATTGATGGATTAGTATGTGTTCAACATTAATATTTTGAGTTGAAAGGAGTGTTTTGGATGATATGACTACTGAAATTTCTGCATCATTAAGTATTGTTTTTACTCTTTCAATAGGTGTTTGTAAATCAATAGGTAGACAAACCCCTCCAATTTTGAGGATGGCTAAGAAGCAAATTGGATACTCATGAGACCTTTCAAGGGAAACTGCTACTTTTTGCCCTTTGGTTACACCTCTATAGCGCAGATTTTTTGCATATAAATTAGATTGGTTTTCAAGTTCTAAATAAGTAAAGTGCTCCAGATTAGAAATTAATGCGATTTTGTATGGGTGGCTTTGGACTGTTTTTGCGAAAAGCTCAAGAACATTTGAGTAAAGAATGTCCATGGAAAAGTAATTTTTGGCATAATATGCTTCAAAAATATCGCCATAATCTTTGGCGGATGCTTCTCGCGAACCTAGATAGCTCATAATGGGTTATTGTTGACTTGATAAATTTACTAAATCGAACGTAGATAATTACGAGGAGATAGTAATACTTGGATTAGATGGATGCTATTTTTAATTACAACAAAATGACCTTTAAATTGTTTTAAATGTATGTTGTGAATTTTCAGAAAGAAAAAAGTCCGATGACTTTATAAGTCATCGGACTGAAATTTATTTTATTTGTATTCGCTACTTTACCTGTAAAGTATATTATTAATTATTGATTTTAACTCATAAACATATAGATATCCCTTTTGAGATTGGAATAAATTTATTTGACGAGATTTAAGATATAAGCATATTCCATGGCCAGTTCTTTCAAGGAATAGAATCTTCCAGAAGCTCCTCCATGACCTGCATCCATATTGGTGTAAAGCAACAATAGGTTATCATCGGTTTTTTCAGCCCTTAGCTTGGCCACCCATTTGGTAGGTTCCCAGTATTGTACTTGACTGTCGTGCAATCCAGAGGTCACTAATAGGTTAGGGTAGGACTTTCTTTCTATGTTGTCATATGGCGAATAGGACAGCATGTAATCATAGTAAGCTTTTTCTTTAGGGTTGCCCCATTCATCAAACTCACCCGTGGTCAAGGGAATGCTTTCATCAAGCATGGTGGTGACCACATCTACAAAAGGAACGGCAGCAATTACACCTTTGTACAAGTCTGGTCTTAAGTTGATGATTACGCCCATTAATAATCCTCCTGCGCTTCCACCCATCGCAAAAAGTTTCTTTGTAGAAGTATATTGATTAGAGATCAAATGTTCACTACATGTTATAAAGTCCGTAAAAGTGTTCATCTTTTTGAGCATTTTCCCATTCTCATACCAGTTTCTCCCCATTTCCTGTCCTCCCCTGATATGGGCAATCGCATAAACAAAACCTCTATCTAATAAGCTTAGCCTATTTGAACTAAACAAGGCGTCAGTGCTGAATCCGTAGGAACCATAAGCATATTGAAGCAGAGGATTACTTCCGTCCTTTTTGAAAAGAGATTTTTTATAAACCAGTGATATAGGGATGCGGGTTTCATCATCTGCTATTGCCCAAATTCGTTCGGCTTGATATTCATTTGGATTATATCCACCTAGTACTTCCTGTTGTTTGAGCAAGGTTTGCTCCTTACTGATCATGTCATAGTCAAAAGTGGAGGAAGGAGTGGTGAGAGAATTATATCCGAACCTTAGAAGGTTAGACTCGAAGGAGGGATTGAAGCTTATCCAGGCAGAATAAGTGGGCTCTTCAAAGTTTATATAATGACTGTTATTGCCGTTCCATGGATTGATTTGTATTCTGGTTAGTCCGTTGAAGCGTTCTTCAAGAACAAGAAAGTCTTTGAAAACTTCAAAGCTTTCTAACAAGACATCCTTCCTGTGAGGAATGACATCTATCCAATTCTCTTTACCAGTAGTTTTTACTGGGGTTTTGACCAATTTATAATTTAAAGCCTTATTGTGGTTTGTCCAGATAAGGAAGTGGTCCTCAAAATGTTCAACGCTATATTCTAGGTCTCTTTCTCTGGACTGGACAAGGTGTGGTGTGTTGTTGGGGGAATCGGCTTCAATAAATCTTACTTCTGATGAAACTGTACTTTCACTATTGATAAATAGATATTTTTTTGATTTTGACTTTGAAATATGACAAGTAAACGTTTCATCTTTTTCCTCATAGATCAATTCATCTTCAATTGACTGTTGGCCTAAAGAGTGCTTATAGATTTGGAATGACCTTAGTGTATTAGGGTCTTGTTTAGAATAGAACAGCGCTTTATTGTCATTGGCCCAAGCAATATTGCCTGTGATTTCAGGGATTTCGTCTTTTAGGATTTCACCGGTTGTCAAATCTTTTAACCTAATAGTATAAACTCTCCTTCCAACATTATCCTGAGCAAATGCCAACAGGTTTTGATTGGTTGAAATAGCGAGGGAGCTGACATTAAAATACTCATGTCCTTTTGCCAGAATATTTACGTCCAGTAAGACTTCCTCAGGGTTTTCTAAAGAGTCTTTTTTACGGCAAAAAATAGGATACTCTCCGCCTTGAATATACTTAGAGAAATAAAAGTATCCATCTTTAAAATACGGGACACTCTGATCATCTTCCTTAATTCTGCCTTTCATTTCTTCGTAAAGCTCATTTTGGAGACCTTCAGTGTGTTGTAAAGAGGCTTTTAGGAAATCATTCTCATCGTTTAAATATTGGATGACCTCAGGATTATTTCGATCATTCATCCAATAGTATGGATCATTTCTTTCATGTCCGTGAAAAATAAGTTTTTTATTGTTAATGCTTGCCTTAGGAGAAGGTTTACTAGTCATATATGTGCTACTTTTTATGCTAAATACTTTGCTTGCAAATTTAGTATAGACCTTGATGGAAGCCTATTTAAAGTTCAATCAAATGTTAAATCATGCAGGAAATAGTGGGTGCTCATTGTAGCTGAAATAAACTTCTGGTTTTGTGATTTTTTTAAACATATAGGTTATATTGAGAGAGGTTTTTAAAATTTAATTTTATGGGATTTATACAAGAATTTAAAAAGTTTGCGCTCAAAGGTAATGTTGTCGACTTGGCAGTTGCCGTGATCATTGGAGGAGCTTTTGGTAAAATTGTTTCATCGCTGGTGAATGATGTCATCATGCCACCAATAGGCTTGGCTTTGGGCGGTGTCAATTTCAAAGACCTTATGGTTGTACTTAAAGAGCCTTCTGTCAGTCCGGACGGAGTTGAGTTGGCGGCAGTGGCCATTAAGTATGGTAACTTTCTCCAAACAGTAATAGATTTTGTTATCATTGCTTTCGTGATTTTTATGGCTATCAAAGCGATGAATAGCATGCAGAAGAAAGAAGAAGCAAAACCAACCCCACCTCCAGCACCTAGTAAAGAAGAGGTATTGCTAACTGAGATTCGAGATATTTTAAAGGCTAAATAAAATGTTAAAAGGCAGGTAATCCCTGCCTTTTATTTATTGAATTGATACCTAAGCTGAAAAGTTAGTTCGGTGATCCTGTGACCTTCTATTTCTTGCAGTCCCGATCCAATTGCATTCCTGTCAGTATATGTGGTTCTGCTCCATCGAGTCCAAAAAGTCAATTTCCGATTCATTTTATATTGGGCAAGGAGATAGTACCTCATACCTTGACCATAATAGCTAGGGATGGAAAAGGCCCAAAGTACATTTTTTTCAAAAACATACTGTCTGTTTTCATAGTCATCTGTATCAAAAAGTGCCACTCTTCCACTGAAATTCCATTTTTTTAGGCTTGCGCTAACATCTTGCACAATAGTATATCCTTTAGTAAGTTGATGATTAAATTCGAATGAGCTCATTTGAACTCTTGACCTGATCGCTAATGCTTTACTTATTTGATGGTCTAGGTTAATCAAGTAATTTCTTCTTTTTCCAGTTGATAGCTGGTAAATAGGATAGTCATTATCTTCAGAAGTAATATTTCTGTCTTTTACTTCTTCTCGAATTTGAAAGTAAATGCTGGTTGTTTTTTTAGGAGAATAGCTTAACCGTTGGAGCCATTCATGACCTGAAGATGGAGCATATGATCGATATCTGAGCCAAGGGAACTTAAATTGATCAAAATAAGCGCTCCATTTCCATCGCTTATTAGGATGGAAACTCGTTCCAAGATAAATGCCCTTTTCATTGATGGGACGCGAGCCCTCTCCAAAAGCATTACCGTAGAAGCTATGAAAATTTCTGTCATAATTTCTGATATGCAACACAAAATCCCAATGAGGACTCAGGCTACTCATTAAACCAGCTACCACCGCTTTTCCTCCGCTCTTGGATATGGCCCCTTCTCCAAATAGAAAATGGTTTTGAAAGTTATATGACCAGTAAACACTATGTGTATGGTTGTTTTGGCCTCTAAACTCAAACTGGTTATAGGCTTGGTCTTCTCTGATATAGGGAAATTGTAATTTGGTCAACAAACTATTGATGCCAAGTTGAAAATTCCGGTCGGAAGATGAGTAATTAATATTTATCCCCAAGTTTTTTTCGGCTGTATTGGCTTTTCTTTCAATCTCTGTAGCGGTTCTATGATAACCGCTCTCAGGTAGGGAACTAATGTGTTCAAATCCAATGGATTCATCAAGCGCAATATTGGCATCACGGGAAACATCAGAAACCATGATGGAAGCCTCTATTTTTCCTTTTTGGTAGGTAGAGGCAATTCCTCTGAAAAATCCAAACTCCATGGAAGAAGTGTAAGGGCGAATGCCTGTGGAGCTCCTTCTTGTAGTAGTGATGGTTTCAGCTCCCTTACCTACCGAAAAGCCAGCTCCAAATACTAGCCCTTGTCCATATTGTGCCTGATAATCTCCTAAAGTTATAATTTGAAAATTACCTTGATTGTAAAGGGTTAAGTGATAACTGAAAAAATTGAAGCCATAAGTCCTTGATTTGGGATTCCATGTGAAGGACTCTCCGTCATCCTTGTCCAAGGTTATTCCAATACTAAAGTCCTGAGCATGCTGACTTCTTAATCTTAAATAGTGTGCTCCTGGTGAGCCGATGTACCTACTTGTTAAGAGACCGTTATTTAAGGTGTCTGGTGGCGTAAACCCTTTTCTAGTTTCTAGAAACCTTCTGTAGCGATAAATAATATAAGCTGTCTCTTCCTTAATGATTCTTTGTGGAAGATTTTTTGATGAGGTATGTTTTTGAGCACTGATGGATACAAATGGAAGGAGCTTTTTGACGGTGGCCAAATCAAATTCTGGAATGGCCTGTAATTCATAAATGGATAGGAATTTACCAAAATTTTCCCTGTAACCCATAAAGTTATTGAGCTGGAGAGGGGAAAGAATATAGAGGGATTGTAAGTCGTCCAATGTACATTTATTAAGGTCAATTGGATTGAGGAAACGTTGGAGCAAGTTTTCATAGAGCTGTTCATAATCCAAATCATCATCTTGGGTGGCAAAGAGTTCTTCAGCAAAACCTTCTATATCAAAGTTTGATTGGTTTTGGGCTTTGGATTCAGCGTGAATAACCAAAGACCAGATAACCAAAAAAATGAACCTGAATAGCGCTTTCATGGTGTACCAAAGCTATAATTCATGGAAAAATGATGCGTAAGACCAAGTTGACTGTTTTGGGCTACAGCATAATCAAGGCTTATGTTTTTGGGATGGAAACCAATTCCGAAATGAAGATTGGAAGGGTTTGTACGAATTCCACACCTGGCCCAAAAGCGGTTGGTGAAATTGTATTCCAATCCAATTTTCATCAGCGGGTCAAGTAGGATGTCTTTTTCTGCTTCGACGTTGACCAATAGCTTTTCATTGGGTCGATAGGATATTCCTGATTTGACGATGGTGGGAAGGTAGTCCTCAGTGTTGTTACTGATTTTTGCCCTGGTAAAATTGTATATATGGGCTCCCCAAAACACTTTTGGCCCAAGTTCTACAAGTCCTCCCAGTTCAAAAACCGGACTGGCTGAACGACCGTAACCTTCAATATTGGTTTGAAAATAGGATGCTTTTATCCCAAAACTGCCAATTCCAAATTTATTGGAAAAGCCTGCGCCAAGAACCTGTTGGTTAAATAATTGACCACCATAGTGTGATAGACTGATGCCTAAATTTCCTATTGGAGTGGGTACAACGCCTCCTGCGGCAAGTGTAGTCAGTTCGTTTAAACCTAGTCTGTGGTCATAAGAACAAAAAACAGAGGATTTCTGAAGCATACCCAAAGCTCCGATATTATTAAAAACACTCCATGCATCATCCAGAGTTGTGTGGGCATTGGCTAAGCCAACACTGCGTGCACCATCAGGAAATGTTTCTGAACCGTTTTGAGCAAAAACAGCTAGACTTGGTAAAAACACAGCCCAGAAAAATGGACCAAACAATTTATTCATACCGTTAAAAAATTATTGTAAAAAAATGTAAAGCATTAATTTACAATAAAATATGTACAAAGTAAAGTTCGTCCGGTATTCGGTTTGTTATAGAGGAGCTTTGAAGTTTATAAAGAAACTGCCTACGTTTTGGCTATTGATAGAGTATTCAAACCTGAATACCTGATCATAAAAAGTAACCAAGTCTATCCCTAGGCCATAACCGTATAAGTAGGTATTGGTTAAGGCCGCATTTTCAGGGATATGGTTTCGGTCATTAACATAGCCATGATCAAAATTGGCGCTTAGATAGGCACGAATAGGGAAAATGGAGAATTCTTCTATGGGAATAAGATTTGAAATGTCATAGGCTACATCCAAAAATTTGTACCTGAAGCTGTTTTTGTTGATTAATGTCTGTTGTCCTTCGATTACATTAATTTCATACCCTCTTATAAAGTCAGGCGCGTAGCCTATTCCTCTTACCAAAGTGTATGGCTGAGTAGGCCCCAAGTAAGTAGAAGCGGAAAGCCCTGTAACAAAATGCGTGGTTTCACTGAATTTGAAATAGCGATTTGCAATGAGGGATAGTTCGGTTTCGTTGACATCATCATTCGTGAAAAGCCCGTATCGCGTAAGACCAATATTTAGCAACTCCCCATCTGTGGCATAAGCTACATTGTCCCGCCTGTCATGTTTGAAATTATAGGAGGCAAAGAAAAACTTTTGTTTAGTGCCGTCATTCAAGAAATAGTTTGGGTTTTGCACTAAAACATCCTCATGGATTTTGGAGCTACTATATCCGATGTTCAAGTAATGAAAATTATAAAAGCTACCCCTGTAAGTGTATTGGAGACTGGCGCTTATTTTTTTTCTGAGTATATCTTCGTTGTCATTAGTGTAAAAAACCTGCTTATTATAGGCTGATTTGACAGCGATTGTTTTGTTGGTGTTGTAATTGAACCTGGCAGCAAGCCCATGGACTTGATCCCTGTCAATATATGGTATGCTGTAGATGATGTCAAAAGCTTGGGTGAAGCCCAACTGCCCCAAAACCCTTAATTTTTCATTTCGGCCACCCACATTATTATGGTTAAGTTTTAAGCCGTAGTTAACCCTCGAAAAGTCCCTATTTTGATTGATCCACCATTCTGAAAAGTTTCGGTCAGCAAGGTCAAAGATAATACTTGGCATAATGTACCACCTTTCTTTAACAGAAATCAAAAGCTCTACTTCTTCTTCTTCCACAAATAGAGGAGTGATCTCCACTGAAGTAAATAGTTGGAGATTGTATATTTTTTTTTGGTCAGCAGAAATAAGCCCTACAAAATCTTCCCAATCATAAGTCACGCCAGGAGCCACATCCATTTCCCGCATAATGATGTTTTTCTGGGTCTTTTCGTTTCCAATAATAAAAATGTTATTAATGGTTACCTTTTCAGGGAATTGATTTGGAGCAGGGATGTGGGTAATAGAATCAGTTGTCTGTGCGCAAACAAGTTGATTGGTTATCAGTACAGCCCATACAAAAAATAGCCAATAAGCATTCTTTGATTTTAAAGAGGACAGTATCGAAAGGTAATTTTGTTTCACTTAAGGGAACTTTGTTTTATGATTGTGTATTTTAGTGTCAAATCGGGTTTAAGTTGAAATCAATTTTAAGAAAAATAGCCATATTTCCAGTGTTGTTTTATCAATACTTAATCTCTCCACTCTTTCCAAGTGCATGTAGGTATACTCCCACATGCAGTCAATATATGAAAGAGGCCATTATGAAACATGGTGTTTTCAAAGGAGGATGGCTGGGCATTAAGCGGATAGCCCGTTGTCATCCATGGGGAGGACATGGGCATGATCCTGTACCTTAATTTTTTGGAGTAGGAGAACCTACTTTTAATGCCCTTATGACCAGGATTATACCGCCAACAACAAGAGGAATACTTAAAGTTTGTCCCATGTTTAAGGTGAGGTTGTCCTCAAAGTCCACCTGGTTTTCTTTGAAAAACTCCCAAACGAAGCGCATTCCAAAAACAGCAATAAGGAAAATACCTAACAGAAGTCCATCAGGCAATCTTTCTTTATACTTTCTCCATAACGCATATAGAATCAAGAATATGATGAAATAGGACAATGATTCATAAATCTGAGTAGGATGCTTGGCTAAGCCGAATGTTCTGACAGTGACCAAATAATGATCTCCTTGATCTTTCAAGTCATAATCCAAAGGAGTGTTTTCTGGCTCCGCCAAATATTTGTGAGAACTGGCAAACTTGGTCAAAACATATTTAACATCACTTTCCAAAGTTCTTTTTAGATCAGCCTCACTGAATTGTCCTTTGTTGATTTCAATGTCAAAGTTTAAAGGAACAGTTCCATTGCCTTGCAATTCACCACTTCGGCTGTCTGGTTTGTAGGCCGAGACGCTTTCTACTGGGACATTTAGAGTCATCAGGATTTCCTCAGTTTGTCTAGCGTAAACAAAGCCATTATCAGTACCAGTAGGCTTTCCTCCGATTTCAGAGTTCATAAGGTTTCCAAACCTAATCAGCGCACCGGTCATGGCCACAACAATGACAATCCTGTCCACTACCCACAAATACCTTTGATTTGGAGTGTTTCTCACATATAACCAAAGTGCTATCAAAATAGCAATGGCCGCACCGTGACTGGCCAAACCACCTTCCCAAACTTTCAGGATTTCTATTGGATTGCTAAGGTATTTTTCGGGCTCATAAAATAGCACATGTCCTAATCTGGCCCCAATGATAGTAGCCAAAACCATATAAATGGTTAATTTATCTACGAGTTTTTCATCGTGACCTTCCTGTTTGAATATGTAAATGACTATTTGTTGGGAAATGATAAAGCCAAGGGCAAAGAGGAGGCTATACCATCTGATCCTTTCAAAACCTGGAAAAACTGCTGGATTTGGACTCCAGACAACATAATCTAAAATTGTGCTGAGCATTGGTTTAGTTAGTTTCTGCTAAGATAATTTTATTATTGATCTAATTGGTCTAATTCATGTAATTCTTCTGTGAAGCCTCCAGATAATATAGGAAACCTGCACCAAGTTTTAGGATCCACATTGAAATCATCCAGATGGAATGAAGGAGCGAGCCTTTCGCGTTTCCACTGATTTCTGGACCATAAACGGAAGAACTTGGAAATATATTTTTTTAACTGAACGTTGGGGATATCTAATTCTTGTTGTAGGATCAGATAGATGTCTTTAGGATTCCGTCTTTCTCTAATGGCCAGTTTTTCAATTTCAACTATAACTGGATAGGGCATAAGGTCCTCCTCATCAGTTTGGTGCTGGTCTTGAGGCCTAAGTTCGGCGGTCGGTTGAAGTGAATTGACTTTTTCTAGGCCTGAGTAGCCCAGATGTTTTTCTGCCCATTGAAGCCATTGTAAGATGAAATGCTTGTCCACAGCTGCAATGGGAGAGATGCTACCACTGGTGTCTCCATCCATGGTGGCATAACCTACATCTCCTTCGCTTCGGTTGGAGGTTGCCAGTAACAAGGCATTATTTAGATTAGCTAACATCCAAATAATAGGAGCTCTAACTCGCGCTTGGATATTTTGTAAAGCAATGTCATCTTTTGCCCAAGTAAGCTCTCTGCCTATCGCATGCTCAATCTTTTGGGTATAAGAGCTAACCTCCTCTGAAATTTTCCAATCATAGAAAGTGGCTCCTAAACTTTCAGCGAGACTTTTAGCACTATTAAGGGTTTCGCACGACGAATTATCCGATCCTTGATAGGCTGTCGTAAGCAGGTGCCCAGTGATTTCTTTTGTTGGATTGGATGTTTTTATTTCCAAAGCCAAATGAGCTTGCTTCAAAAATGTTTCAATACCAAGCTCTTCAACTCCTCTTCGGACCATTTCAGCCACCAAAACAGCAATAGAAGATGAATCGGCTCCTCCGCTTAGAGAAAGAACAAAGCCTCTGCTTCTGCTCTTTCTCATGTAATCAAAAAGAGCCAACGTGATAGCACTAGTAAACTCTAAATTTTTATCATGATCACTCTTGATCTCGGGAAGTTCTCCGATTTGGCTGCTGAGTTCGAATGCATTTACTTGATAGGGTTTGAAGGATAAGAGCTTGTTTTTGAGTAATAATTTACCTTGGTGAGCCAATAAAGTTTCTCCATCGAAAATCATCCTTCCTGCCTCATTCCCAAGTAAGTTGACATAAAAGTAAGTCGCATTCAGCTTGATGCTACTTTCAGTGACCAATTCTTCTCTTAATTGACTTTTGCCCATGGCAAAGTGGCTGGCACTTGGATTGAATATGAGGTCAACAGCTCTTGATTTTAGTCTATAGCCAGGTCTTAGCTCTCCTCTCCATGCGTCTTCACAAATCTCAAAACCATAGGTAAACCCATTTTTGCTAAAGACCATGTCTCCAAAAGGTACAGCTTCTCCGAAGAAATCAAAACTAGTGATTTTACCGGCTTCCCAAGGAGTGAACCATCTGAACTCATAATGGACGCCGTCAATGGCAAGAAATTGCTTGGCAACGAATCCTTTGACCTTTTGGTCTTCTAATACAGCAGTGCAATTGTAGAGTAATTCTCCTATCCTGACGGGCAAGCCGATACAAATGGAAATATCTTTAGCATAGGGAAGAAGTGATTTTAATTGACTTAGCGCTTTTTCAGGATACCACCTGCTTAAAAAAAGATCCTCACTCCCATAGCCGATAATAGCTAGTTCAGGAAAGCAGAGCAATTCTATACCCATGGATTTGGCTTCATCAATGGCATTTACAATGTTTGATAAGTTGCCTTTCCAGTCGAGTGGGGTTTGATTTACAGTAGCTCCTCCAATTTTCAAAATTGACATAAATAGAATGATTTGGGTCAATGACCTCTCTAATTACATCACCTATTATCCGGATATTGATGATGGTAATCAGCGAAAGGTTTATGAAACCAATTAACACAATTGGCAAATATAGGGTTCTAAAGGGCCAAATTAAGTTTTTCGCAGGCATTTTTTGCTGCTTCCTGCTCAGCTTTTTTCTTGGTTGGACCTTTGCCTTCCGTGTAGACTTCTTGTTCTATTTTGAGTTCGATCGTAAATTCCTTGAAGCGTTGACTTCCTGTGACTGATTTTAGCGAAAATTCCACCTCCTTGTTTTCCTTTTGAGACCATTCTATGATTTTACTCTTAAAATTGGTCGTGGTAGAGATGATGTTTTCTATATCAAAATGTGGGATGATGATTTTGGTCAATACAAATTTTTTGCAAAAATCATATCCTCGGTCCAAATAGACCGCGCCTACAAGGGCCTCCAAAGTGTCTCCATAGATGGATTTGTGAGAATAAAAGCCCTTTCCTGAGAGGTCAGATTCTACGATGTTTGAGAGTCCGATCTTTTGTCCCACTTGATTGAGGGATTCTCTGTTGACTATTCTGGAACGTGTCTCGGTAAGGAACCCCTCGTCCCTGTAGGGGAATTTTATAAAAAGATGTTCAGCAACCACAGCTCCCAAAACGGCATCTCCCAAAAATTCCAAACGTTCGTTTGATGCTTTGATGCCGTGTTTGATTTCTTCCGCAGCAGAAGAATGCTTAGTGGCAAGTTTGTAAAGGGATAAATTTAAAGGCTTGCTGCCCACCATTATTTTAATGGCAGCAGCAAGCCTTCTATCTTTCTTATTATAAAGTAGTTCGTGTAATCTGAGTTTTCGAAATATCTTCAAGGTAGAATTACTCAGTTAGTTTTTTGAAAATAATGGAAGCATTATGTCCACCAAATCCAAAAGTATTACTCAAAGCTACATTTACTTCTCTTTTTTGAGCTTTGTTAAAGGTTAAGTTTAACTTGGCATCAAAAGCCTCATCATCAGTGAAGTGGTTGATGGTAGGAGGTACTAAGTCATGCTTGATGGCCATGATGGATGCAATGGCTTCAATAGCACCAGCTGCGCCCAATAGGTGACCAGTCATAGACTTTGTACTGCTTATATTAAGTTTGTAAGCATGCTCACCGAAAATTCTTTCGATGGCCTTGGTTTCACTTACATCTCCTAATGGAGTGGATGTTCCATGGACATTGATGTAATCAATGTCTTCAGGCTTCATTCCAGCATCTTCCAGAGCAAATTTCATTACATTACTAGCACCCACACCTTCTGGGTGCGGAGCAGTGATGTGGTGAGCATCAGCTGACATGCCACCACCTACCATTTCTGCGTAGATTTTAGCGCCACGGGCCTTTGCATGCTCGTATTCTTCAAGGATAATAGCTCCAGCTCCTTCTCCTAGTACAAAACCGTCCCTGTCCTTGTCAAAAGGTCTGGATGCAGTTTCAGGGGAGTCGTTTCTTTGGGACAATGCTTTAAGGGCATTGAAACCACCAACACCTGCTTCAGTAACTGCAGCTTCAGAGCCTCCAGTAACAAACAAGTTGGCTTTACCTAAACGGATGTAGTTAAAAGCATCGATCAGGGCATTGGTGCCAGATGCACAAGCTGAAACTGTCACGAAATTAGGTCCCTGAAGACCATATTTCATGGAGATAAAGCCAGCACTGATGTCAGCAATCATTTTAGGTATAAAGAAAGGATTGAAACGTGGTGTTCCATCTCCAGTAGCGAAGGAGGCCACTTCATCCTGAAAAGTTTTGAGGCCTCCAATTCCTGAACCCCAAATTACACCGGCCCTTGACAGGTCGATTTTCTCTAGGTCAAGTCCAGAATCCTTCATCGCTTCTTCTGAAGCGATCATCGCATATTGCGTGAAAGGATCCATCTTACGGGCCTCTTTTCTATCAATAAACTGCTCGATATCGAGGTTTTTAACCTCACAAGCAAATTGCGTCTTAAATGAGGATGCGTCGAATTTAGTAATAGGAGCAGCACCGCTTACACCATTAGATAGACCCTCCCAATATTCTGGGACGGTGTTACCTAGTGGTGTAAGGGCACCTAAACCTGTTACTACAACTCTTTTTAAATTCATAAATGAATTTTGAGTGGTTAGATTATTTTACGTTAGCTTCCAGGTAGCTTACAGCCTGACCTACAGTACCGATTTGCTCTGCTTGGTCGTCTGGAATAGAAATGTTGAATTCTTTTTCGAATTCCATGATAAGCTCTACCGTGTCAAGAGAGTCAGCGCCAAGATCATTAGTGAAGCTTGCTTCAGGAGTAACCTCAGATTCTTCTACGCCTAATTTATCCACGATAATGGCTTTTACTTTTTGTGCAATTTCAGACATTTTGTGATTAGTTTAGTTAAAACACTCCGCAAAGAAATATATTTAAAACATTAATGTCAAAAAAAACCGTTAACTAAATTTAAGATATTCCCCTGAAACATTGAAGTTGGGAGAATATTTTTAATTTTGTTTTTTTAAAATCCTTCCTTCATGAGGAAAACAAAACTCCAGGTAGAACATCATTACGAATTTGATCTTTTGGGTCTAGTAGCTCCTTTGAAGGACTATAAGATGGCCTGGGTGATCAATAGTTCCTTGGGGATTAGGATGACCAAAGGAAGGGACTATGAGCTGGAATTTCTTAATCAGCCTGATTTGGTCATTTCACAGTTTATCCTTGAAAAAGAACATGGGTTTATTCAGTTATTAAAGAACCGTTCCTTTTCAGATTCGGGACAAACACTGTATCTTGTGCCGGAATTGAAAATTATGGATTATTTCCTACTCTTTCAGGACTTCACCCAAGAAATCAACCTGAATGTGTTTATGGATAAATTGTCCCAGAGTAATTACATCCATAATGTGGTAAAATTAGATGTTTCAAAAATTAAATCTAAAGAGAACCTATTAACCTATTAAATAATATAAAACAAAAATGAAATTACCCGTTTTGAATAAAAAGACTAAGATTTTGGCTACAGTTGGGCCGGCTTCTAACAACGAAAAGACGCTTATCGACTTGGTGAAAGCTGGTGTAAATGTGTTCAGGTTAAATTTTTCTCATGGCAATCATGAAGGACACGCAGAAGTAATCAGGTTAATCAGAAAAATCAATAAGGATTATAATTTGAATGTGGGGATTTTGCAGGATTTGCAAGGTCCAAAAATCCGTGTTGGAGAGGTAGAGAACAATGGTGTTGAAATCAAAGAAGGCGAAGCGATTACCATTACCAATGATCCTGTAGTGGGAACTTCCAGTCTAGTAAGTACTGTATACCAGAACCTTCCTCAAGATGTGAACCCAGGTGACAGGATTTTGATCGATGATGGTAATTTGGAATTGTCGGTCAACAATACTGATGGTAAAAATGTGAACTGCACGGTTGTTCATGGTGGTATTCTGAAATCAAGAAAAGGTATCAACCTTCCTAATACTAACGTAAGTGCTCCTTCTTTAACTGAGAAAGATAAAGAAGACTTGATTTTTGGTTTAGAGAATGAAGTGGACTGGATCGCTCTTTCTTTCGTAAGGTCAGCTGAAGATATTGTAGATCTGAAGAACAGGATTGAAGAAGCTGGTAAGGATTGTAAAATTGTTGCTAAAATCGAGAAGCCTGAAGCATTAGATAATATCGATGAGATTATAGAGGTGACAGATGGTTTAATGGTTGCTCGTGGCGATTTGGGTGTAGAAGTGCCAATGGAGATGGTACCACTTTGGCAGAAGAAATTGGTGGAGAAGTGTAAGCTAGCTTGCAAACCTGTAATTATTGCCACTCAAATGTTGGAAAGTATGATTCAGAATCCTCGCCCAACCAGAGCTGAAACAAATGATGTGGCCAATGCGGTATTGGATGGAGCTGATGCAGTTATGCTTTCTGCGGAAACAGCATCCGGGGCTTATCCGGTACATGCAGTAAAAGCGATGACGAGTGTGATCAGATACGTTGAGGATAATTCTGATATTTACCATAATCTGTATAAGATCAGTGAAGATGAAAATACTTTCTTGAGTAATAACCTTATCCTTATGGCTTCAAGGTTGTCAAGAAATGTGAAAGCAAAAGCTATAGTAGGTATTACTGCATCTGGCTTTACTGCCTTTAGAATAGCTTCTCACAGGCCTTTTGCTAATAACTTTGTATTTACCAGAAATAAGACCTTGATTACCCAATTGAGCCTTGTGTGGGGAGTAACTGCTCATTACTTTACTGGTGAGCAGATTTCTACTGATGAAACATTTACCTACATTCAGGATGTGTTGAAAGATCAAGGACAAGTTGAAGCTGGAGATATCATTATCAATACGGCAAGTATGCCACTGAAGGAAAAAGGAAGAACTAATATGCTAAAGCTTCATGTCGTGGAGTAAATTTCATTGAATTATCCAAACTAAAAAGGCTTCCCCGAGGGAAGCCTTTTTAGTTTGGTCCTATCGGTTTAACCATGATTACTTTTTCTTTATCTACCATCACAGCTCCAGGGGCTGATCCCTTTACTTTTCTCACATATTTGCAGGGGGTATACATAACAGCTGCCAATGATTCACTTTTGCTTTTTGAATAATAAGCGGCAAGTTCGGCGGATCTTTCCAATGTTGTTTTTGAAATGCTCTGACCAGCTTTGTGTTTGATAAGGACATGGGAACCTGACACATCTTTGGCATGCAGCCATAAGTCTTCTTTCCATGCGAACTGCCTTAATAATTGGTCATTGGCCTTTGCAGATTTCCCTACCAATACTTCAAATCCATCTATTTCAAATCTTTTGAAAGGTAAAGTCTCTTGCTTATCCTTTGGTTTGTTGAAAAGCTGGTTTGATTTTGTGAATTCCCTTAAGTCTTTGAACCCATCTATTGTGAGCAGTTCATCCAAAAGCTCACTCAACTCAAGAAAATGGGACTCTTTCTCGTCCAGGTTTTTTTCTAATTGTTGTATTTCGATTTTCCGGTTTTTTGATTTCCTATATAGGTTTTCAGCGTGCTTCTGGGGAGAAGTGCCTTTCTTAAGTTGTACGGTGATTTCTTTGTTTTGATAGAAATCAAACAAGGTTACTTCCTGAGTTCCCGGTGGGATTTGATGGAGGTTGGCCATAATTATATCAGCCGTTTGACTGGGAGGTGAACTATGTTGAAGTTCCTTGAGTTTGACAGATGTTTTTTTAATATAGGCTTCGGTTTTCTTTTTTTGCTCTTCTAAGGCTTTTGAAATAGTGTTTTTTTCTTTTTCAAAGGCTTGATAGATTACCGCATATCGGAAATACTCATTGCATGCTTCGACCGGGTTATGGGTAGAAAATAGTGCCTTCTGTGCAGGAAGTAAGGTAAGTTCATACTGGTCGTTTTCATGGATAATGCTAAATAATGGAGTGCTGAGCATGTCTAGCATTTCTTCCATAAGCTGCCATTTTTCTGCTATGGAAGCTGTAATATATCCCTTTGATTTTAACCAGCTTCTAGGGATTTTTCCCAAAGTGGGCATGAAGCTAGCCGCATTTCCATCTAATAAAACAAAGCGTTCATATGAGATCTCCAACTCTCTTTCAAGTGGAGCAATTAGTTGATTCTTATCTTCCTTTAATTCATTTCGAAAGATTGTATTGGGTAATGCTTCAATGGATGGGTAAAGAAGGACGTTGCTTCTATTTCCATGTAATTTAAAGAGTAGTAATTTCCCGGAATTAAAGGTTAGGGTAAAAGCTCTTTCATTTGACAGTACCTTTACAGACTTTACAGTGTTACCAATAATTTCCTGAAATATATCAGCACTGTTTTTCTTGCTTCTTTTATATTCGTCGGGGAAGCTTAGGCAAGTGTTGGAAGGGTTTAGATTAGCTCTAATATAAACTTCAGAAATATCATCGGTAAAACCCATTACCAATTCGTCTTTGTTTTGGGAAAAGCAAACAACCAGATCTTTGTTGGCTAATAATGTATCTAGTTCAGGACATAGGAATTTCAGAAAATGATAATTTAAATGCATTGGTCAAGGGTAATCTTAAGTCCATCATGGGCAAGGAAAACATTTTCAGGTAAATCTTTCTCAATATCAGCATGAATTCCAAGTCTGTGGCTGATATGGGTCAGATAGGCCTTTTCTGGTTTAATGATCTCAATTATTTCTAAAGCCTCAGCAAGGGTGAGGTGCGACAGATGTTCTTTTATTTGAAGAGCATTAAGCACTAGTACTTTTGTTCCTTTGATTTTTTTTAATTCAGTTTCGGAGATGTATTTGGCATCAGTGATATAAGTAAAGTCATGAACGCGATAACCAAAAACTGGAAGTTTATAATGGAGCACTTCAATGGGGCAAAAAGTAGTTCCGAGTACTTCAAATGGCTCGTTTGAAATTTCGTGTGTGATTATCTGGGGAACGCCTGGGTATTTTTTTGGAGAAAAAACATAGGAGAATTCTTTTCTTATTTGTTCCAAGACAGGTTTGGTTCCGTAGATTGGCATGTCCTTCATTTGCATGAAATTGAAAGGACGTATGTCATCAAGTCCTGCGGTATGGTCTTTATGCTCGTGGGTATAAATTATGGCATCCAATTGTTTGATGCCTTCTCTGAGCATTTGCGCTCTAAAGTCTGGTCCAGTGTCAATGACATAACTTTTGTCTTTGATTTGGATGTGGATAGAACTTCTCAGCCTCTTATCTCGGAAATCAAGAGATGTGCATGTTCCGCAGTTGCAACCAATAACCGGAACTCCCTGAGAGGTTCCTGTTCCTAAAAAAGTAATTGTCAAAGCTTAAGTTCTGTTTGTTGAAGTTCGATATAGAAATCCTGGTTTTTCTTATTTTTAAACTCTTTTGGGTTGAAATTAAGTTCCTTCAGGATATCAATAAGAGTGTTTACTTTGCCTTCCAAGGTATAATACTTATTGACTATCACTACCTTGGTGTCTTTCAATAAGCAATAACCGGATTTGAAGTTGCCTTTTTCGTACCGCAGCATATAATCTGATTCCGCAAAAAGGCTCTCGATTTTATCCAAGAAGGTTTTGGTGTACTTTACAGCCATCTATGCTTGATATTGAAGGATTATTTGTTCAAATGCTTTTTTACGGTAGATAGAAGTAAGTCATAATCTAGCGGTTTTTGTAGGTAATCATTTAAGCCCGCTTGTTTGAAATCATCCAATGTATAGTTCTTATAATTTCCGGTAATTGCTATTACGGGAATTTCAGCTTTTTCGGGGTCTTCCAAATTTCTGATGGCTTTTGTACATTCGATCCCATCCATGGTAGGCATATTGATATCCATTAAAATCAGGTCAAAGTCTTCTTTGTTCAATTTTTCTAAAACCTGTTTACCGTTTTTTACTGATGTGATTTGATAATTCTCAAACATTAACACGTTTTTAGTCAGGTTGATAATGACAGAACTGTCCTCGGCTACCAATATTTTTTTACTATCACTCATTCTTGTGGTGGGTTATTTTATCTTTTAAATGGCTTTTAAAGATGTTTAGTTGATTTTGCAATGTTAAATAATCTTCAATAATATCTTCAAAATTTGTGTCTTTAATTTTTTGTTCAAAAATTCCAACATGCTTAAATAGTCGTTTGGCGCCCAATGTTCCGGAGTTACCTTTTAATATATGAAGTTTTTCGCCAATTTCTGAATATTTCTTAACATCAATAAGGTGTTTGATCTCACCTATCAGGCATTCAGCTTCCTCATCAAAGTCTTCATAGACCGTTTTGATATTGTCTATAGTATTGTATTTCATCAGTTGAATTAGGACACTTTCATCTAAAATGTCTGAAGTGAGCTGCTGGTTGTCTGAGAAAGGAGCATTATGGTAGTTACTCAAATGTTGTTGGATACTTTCTAGTAACTTTTTAGGCTTAACAGGTTTGGCAATAAATTCATCAAAACCGGCAGAAAGGAAGTATTCATAATCAGTTTGGTCAGAATAAGCAGATATTGCAATAATTGGTGCATCCGTAAGCACTTCTTCTTTGATGATTTTGAGCGCTGTAATTCCATCCATCACAGGCATTTGTATATCCATTAAGATAACATTAAAGACATCTTTTTTTATTTTTTCGATTGCTTCGAGACCATTTTCTGCAGATTCAAATTGATAGTTATGACAAATGATGTTTTCGAGCACCTTTCTGTTTAGGTTATTGTCATCAACGATCAGAATCTTTTTATTTTCCATGACCTATTATTTACTAATTTTGATATAGCAATACACTGATAATAATTAGCTTGCTTTGAAAGGGAAAAATAAATATTTGGTGGTAGTAGCAGGTCCTACAGCTGTAGGGAAAACTGAACTATGCATAAATCTAGCTAAAAAATTTAATACTGTAATTATATCTTCTGATAGTCGTCAGTTTTATAAGGAGACGGAATTGGGCACGGCAAAACCAAGTATGTCTGAAAGACAGGAGGTTCAGCATTTTTTTGTAGATAGCTTGTCGATTCACGATGATTATGATGTTAGGAAGTTTGAAAAAGATGCCTTGATTCTTTTGGAAGATGTTTTTCAAAAAAGTAATGTGGTCATTATGACTGGAGGTTCAGGAATGTATATTGATGCAGTTTGCAATGGGTTTGATGATATTCCTGATATTGATCCGGAAATTAGGACTTATTTGAATGAATTATATAAAAGTGATGGGATAGAAGCTATCCGTAATAAACTGAAGGAAGTAGATCCCGTTTATTATGAACAAGTAGATATTCATAATCCCCAAAGGCTGATAAGGGGCTGTGAAGTTTCTATAGGTACAGGTAGGCCTTTTAGCAGCTATAGGAATAAAAAGAAAACAGAACGTCCATTTCAAATCATCAAGATAGGTCTGGAAAGAGATCGTGAAGAGCTGTATGATCGCATCAATTTGAGAATGGATCTAATGGTTGAGGCAGGACTTTTTGAAGAAGCTGAATCTCTTTACGCCTACAAAAACCTGAATGCGCTTCAAACGGTAGGGTATACGGAAATATTTGACTATCTGGCTGGTGAATATGATAAAGAGGAAGCGCTTAGGTTGCTCAAGCGTAATTCTAGGAGGTATGCTAAGCGTCAAATGACTTGGTTTAGGAAAGATGAGGATATGGTTTGGTTCCACCCTGATCAGTTCAATCAAGTGCTTGGATATATAGAAAATCAGATAGGATTGTGACCAGAAACCTTTGCTACAAAGCTATAGGGACTCTTTTTTATGAGTTCATTGTATTGATGCCTTAAGAGTTTGGCTTTGCCAAAGGAACTTAATATCTCACTTGATTTATCTTTGTCCTTATCTATAAGCGAAGCGAGTTTTTCTAGAGACGGAGTGTCTTCAGAGGCCTTGTTGTTTGGCAGTAGGGAAGAAAGGTGAGCTAAGGCAGCTTTATATTGCTCCTTTTTGCTTTTTATACTGTGGTTTACCACTAAGACAAAGAGAAATATAAAGCCACCTAGAGTTAAAAATATTGGTACAAATCCCATTGATTAAATACTTAGGATTTCGATTAGTTTTAATGTGTCTTTGTTCAGAGGTTTGTCTTTGGTAATACAGTCCTCAAAACTTGTGTAGACCACTTGGTCATGAATAATTCCAGCCATGCAGTTTACTTTGCCATTGATTAGTCCTTCTACAGCTGCCATACCGCATCGGCTAGCGAGCATCCTGTCTTTTCCTGTTGGGCTTCCACCTCTTTGAATATGGCCTAGCGTGGTTACTTTAAAGTCTTTGGTGTCATCGTTGATGGTGTCTTTGACTTTTTGCATGATTTCAGCAGCATTGCCTTCCTCGTCACCTTCAGCGACCACTATAACGCTGGAAGTTTTGCTTTTTCGAGAACCTTTTAGTTTTTCTACTACCTCGTTTAGCGTTGTTTTTGTTTCAGGTACCATTACCAATTCAGCGCCCCCGCCCAAGCCGCATTCCACCGCGATATATCCACTATCACGGCCCATTACTTCTATAAAAAAGATACGGTCATGGGCAGCCGCGGTGTCCCTGATTTTATCAATAGCTTCCAGCGCGGTATTAATAGCTGTATCGAAACCAATGGTAAAGTCAGTTCCATAAATATCATTGTCTATGGTTCCAGGACAGCCAATAGTGGGAATACCAAATTCCTCGAAGAATATTTTTGCACCAGTAAAAGTTCCGTCTCCTCCGATTGCTACAAGCCCTTCGATGTCATGCTTTTTAAGTTGTTCGTAGGCTTTTTGCCTTCCTTCTTTTGTTCTGAATTCTAAACTTCTGGCTGATTTTAAAATGGTGCCACCTCTTTGGACGATGTTACTCACAGCATGGGATTCCATTTTTGAAATTTCACCTTTGATCATTCCGTCGTAGCCATACATGATTCCATAGACCTCCAAGCCATGGTAAATGCCGGTTCTTACCACTGATCTAATACATGCATTCATTCCAGGAGCGTCACCTCCAGAGGTTAATACAGCGATTTTCTTCATTGGTTTATATAGGTTTTTTAGTTGGCTAAAATTAAACATTAATGAATGGAATTGTAATTAAAAAATTAATTCTTTTCGATTTTAAAGAGTACTGGTGTAACAGAAATATATGAAATACATGAAAGTAGATGTCTGTTAGATAAAACCAGGTATTAGGTGTTATTTTTAATAAATTGGTGTTTTTTTTTGCAAATTGAAATACATTACTATATTTGCTAATCACACACATAGTAAAAATTTTATTTTGTATTAATTGATTGATAATAAATAAAGTTTTGTGTATTTCGGACTAAAATTTTTGAATTTCACAAAACTCTACTAGACGTTAATTGAGACTACTTACTAATTTCAAATGAGAAAAACTCTACTCTTAACAATTATTGGAGTAATGTTTATCACCTGTACCTTCTCGCTATCCACCAACTATATGGCAGGGGTATCTCCAGTAATTACTACGACACCTGGCTTCACTGAATTTGAAGCAGGTAAAGGGGCTGTGACCATAGACGGAGGGGTTACAGTTTCAGACGCAGACTCCGATAAAGCTTCTAAGGCGATAGTGAAGTTGAGCAATCACCCTGACGGGGGAAATGAATTTATCACTATTGATCCTGACGTGGTTGATTTGGCCAGGGACTATGGGTTGACCGTTAATTATGATTTTACAAATGGGGAGCTAAGCATCACAGGAGAGGCTGATTTTGAAGTCTATCAAATGATCCTGCAAAAACTAACGTATAATAACGTTTCTGTGGTGCCTAATTCCGAGGATAGAATTGTGATTTTTACGATAACTGACATTGATGGAAATGTTAGTGAAAGCCAAAATCGAATTATTAGGATAAAAAATATTCAAGCAGTTATTACGAATGTTATTGTTTCGGAGAACGACCTATATGGAATAGACAAGACCATTCAAGTCACTTTTATTTTTAATAAACCGATTTTTGTAAAAGACGGTACACCTTCTTTGCCTATCAATGTAGGAGGTAAGGAGGATAAATTGTATTACAATTCTGGGTCAGGGACTAATAGACTAGTGTTTACCTACAAGGTTGAAGAGGGGGATATAGATAGTGATGGGGTGGTGATTACACCTGAGATATTACTTGAGGGAGCTTCAATTGCCGATAATGTGGAGGAAGCAGCTGACTTATCCATAAGTACTTTTCCAGATACTTCTGGGATTTTAGTAGATGGTATAAGACCTTATGTGACTAAGATAGTATTACCTGAAGATGGTGTGTATGCCATTTGCGGAGAGAATAAACTAGTTTTTCATTTAGAGCTGAGTGAAGCTGTTAATGTATCTGGAGGTGATTTTGTTTTGGTTATTAATTTGGATTCAGGGGATGTGTCTGCAGTATTTGATTTAGAAGCGAGCACTGAAACTGATTTGGTTTTTAGTTATGAAATTAAAGCGGGAGATTCTGAAGCGGATGGAATTGATATCAAATCACTAACATTAAATGGAACTACTATTTTAGATGAGGCAGGAAATGCTCTGACTGACCTTACTTTTACTAAAACAGAAGATCTGGTAGAAAATAATATCACCATTGACGCAACGGCACCAGGTGTTCCAGTAGTAACGGGAGTTACACCTGATTCCGGAAGCTCGGAGGATGATGGTATAACGAACACTGCGGCTCTTCAGATTTCAGGCACAGCAGAAGCCGGTGTGTCAGTAAAGGTTCTTGTTAATGACGATGAAGTGGGCGAAGTGACAACAGATACTGAAGGTAATTGGAGTTTTGATGCTACAGGTCTTGATCTTAAGGAAGGTAGTTTTGAGATAACTGCAAAATCGGTAGATGGGGCATGTAATGAGAGTGATGGAAGTGAGCCTTTTGGATTAATTATCGATATGACAGGTCCTGTATTAAAAGGCATGGATAAGGTAGTTAAGTTGGGAGAAGATGGCACAGTAACCATTACACCAGATATGATAGTAGAATCCGTTTCAGATAATTTTTCAGCTTCATCAGAGATAGGGCTTTCTTTGAATAATGATACTTTTACTTGTGATCATTTGGGCGAAAACGAAGTGATCATAACTTCAACCGATTTAGCTGGGAATGAAACTACTACAACAGTAAAAGTAACGGTTGAAAGTGATGAAGCTCCTGAATTTGTGATTCAAGATGTGAATTTGGAGCTGGGAGATGACGGGACTGCAGAATTGAGTTATGAAGATATTGTTACAGGGTTTAGTGCAAGCTGTGTAACAATGGATCAATTTAGCTTTGCATTAAGCGAGAGTTCATTTGGCTGTAGCAACATTGGGGATAATCTAATCACATTGTCAATTTCCTACCCTGATGGAGAAGTGGTGAAGCACGATGTGACGATTAATGTGTCAGATAAACTGGCTCCGACTGTGAATGGAGTAGAAGAGAATATTGATATATATGTTGGGGAAAGTGGAGAGTACGTCCTTGAGGACTATTTAGCTATCCTTGAGATTTCTGATAACTGCGGTCTGGCGATGATTAATCAGTCCCCTGCAAAAGGGACAGTATTTAGCGGGTACAATGAGCCTTTTGAAATAACCATCATGGCTATGGATAGAAGTGGGAATGTTACTGAGTTTAAGTTTACCATTACTTTAAAAAGTAATGTCATAGAATCAGTAACTGAACCTGAGGTGATTTCAGTGAAATGGGGGACTTCGATAGAAGATGTGTCATTACCGAATCAGGTTGAAGTGGTTACAATTTCCGGAGAAAAAGTCATGGTAAATGTTAACTGGGATATTCAGGATTACAATAGCTTAGAGCCTAATGTCTATCAGAACTTTGGTGATTTAAACCTCACGGGCAGTGAATATACCAATCCATCAGAACTGCAGCCAAGTGTAACCATTATTGTTTTAGAGAAGGAGCTTCCTACAGATATTCTACTTAGTGAAGATGAATTTTCGGTAGAAGATGACCCAAATGCACCACTTGGTATTTTGACTACGGTAGACCCTGATGATGATGAACATACTTATGCATTGACTGGGGACCATGCTGATGAACAGTATTTTTACATTTTGGGCGACCGGTTGTTTTTTGACCCTGCACAAATGCCGGATGATCAACACGAGTATACCATAACTATTTCTAGTACTGATAGGGTTGGAAATGTGATCACCAAAGTATTTGTGATTACTAGGACCAAACCAGAATTGAATGATTTGAATATCCCTAATGTTTTTAGCCCTAATGGAGATGGTATTAATGATGAGTGGGGTATCAGGGCATTGCAGTTTTATGATGATGTAAAACTTATGGTCTTCGAGAGAAGTGGGAAAATGGTGTTTGTCACATTTGATCCAAAG